>NZ_JBHXIC010000001.1:0-37886 GCF_042723955.1 Cellulosimicrobium cellulans
CTCCCCCCGCCCCCCCGGCGCGCCGGGGGCGCCCCCGCCCCCCGCGGCGGCGCCCCCCCCCCCCCCCCGTCCCACGATCGAGGGATGACCCGCTTCGGCTACACCCTCATGACCGAGCAGTCCGGCCCGCGCGCGCTCGTGGAGCACGCGGTCGACGCGGAGAACGTCGGCTTCGAGTTCGAGGTGATGAGCGACCACTACTTCCCGTGGCTCGACGCCCAGGGCCACTCCCCCTACGCCTGGTCCGTGCTCGGTGCGGTCGCCCAGGCGACGGAGCGCGTCGGGCTCATGACGTACGTGACCTGCCCCCTGGTGCGCTACCACCCGGCCGTGGTCGCGCAGAAGGCCGCGACGATCGCCCTCCTCTCCGACGACCGCTTCACGCTCGGCCTCGGCGCCGGGGAGAACCTCAACGAGCACGTCGCGGGCGAGCGGTGGCCCGCGGTCGGCGAGCGGCACGACATGCTCGAGGAGGCCGTGGAGATCATCCGGTCCCTGCTCGACGGCGAGCGCCTGACGTTCGACGGCGTGCACTACCGCGTCGACTCCGCCCGGCTCTGGGACCTCCCCGACGAGACCGTGGAGATCGGCGTCGCCGTCTCCGGCCCGCAGTCGATCGAGCGGTTCGCTCCGCTGGCCGACCACCTCGTGACCACCGAGCCCGACGCCGATGTCGTCGAGCGGTGGTCAGGGGTTCGGGACCGCGCGGACCTCGCGCCGTCGCGCGTCGTCGGGCAGATGCCGATCTGCTGGGACCCCGACGAGGACGTCGCGGTGGCGCGCGCGTACGAGCAGTTCCGCTGGTTCGGGGGCGGCTGGCGCGTGAACGCCGACCTGCCCACGACCGAGGCGTTCGAGGCCGCGAGCCAGTTCGTCCGGCCCGAGGACGTCGCGCAGTCGATACCGTGCGGCCCGGACCTCGACGCGATCGTCGAGGCGGCGTCCGCCTGGTGGGAGGCGGGGTTCACCGACCTCGCGCTCGTCCAGGTCGGCGAGGTCGGGCAGCGCGAGTTCCTCGCGGACGCCGCGGGGCCGCTGCTGGAGAAGCTGCGCGCGGCGGCCCCGACGGCGTGAGCGTGGGTCAGGCGCGCGCCGTGGCCCGGGGCGCGTAGGAGCCGCGCTCCAGCTCCTCGACCAGCGACCCCCTGACCGGGCTCCAGCCGAGCTCGGCCGACCGGACCGCGCGCGTCGCCTGGTCCAGCAGCAGCGCGTCCGCGAACGGCGCACCGAACCGCTCGCGCGTCGCCTCCACCGACTGCGGCACGACCGCGCCGCCCAGCCCCGCGGCCCGGCTCGCCGCCTCGGTGAGCGCCCGGACCGTAGGGTGCTCCGCCGTCGTGCCGAGCAGGTGGCCGCGGGCTCCCTGCTCCAGCGCGAGCGCGTAGAGCACCGCGAGGTCGTCGACGTCCACGACCGACCAGTGCTGCGCGCCGTCGCCCACGAGCGCGAGGCCCGGTCCGTCCGGCCCGTCCAGGCGCGGCGCCCCCGAGACGAGCGCCGGGATGCCGCGGCCCTCCCCGTACACGACGCCGGGCGCGACGACCGACGCCACGAGGTCCTGCGTGAGCAGCAGCTCCTCCACGGCGACGCGCCACGCGACGATCGCGGGCGGGTCCGTCGGCGAGGTCTCGGTCGCCGACCCGCGGCCCCACTTCCACACCCCGCTCGTGTGCACGAACGGCTTGGCCGTCCCTCCGAACGCGCGCGTGACCGCCTCGACGACCGCCCGGTCGAGGGCCTCGCTCGTCCCGTCGCCGGGTGCGGCGGCGTGGATCGCGCCCTCCGCCCGGTCGAGGACGGCGACGAGCGCGTCGGCGTCGTACGCGTCCACCTCGACGGGCGTCGCCCCGCCCGCGGCGACGGCCGCGGCGGACGCCTGGGACCGCACGAGCGCGGTCACCTCGTGCCCGCGGCCGCGCAGCTCGCGCAGCACGGCCGACCCGACGAACCCGGTCCCCCCGGTGAGCAGCACCTGCATGTCGTACCTCCCGTGTCGTGGCCGGTCGGCGACCGGTCCGGACGGCACGGTATCTCCCAGGTACTGGTGACTTCACCGTGCCATACTTCCCGCGTGGAAACCATGGCGAGCCGAGCGGGCGGCGACGCCCGGGCGGATGTGTCGCAGGACGGACGCGACAGCAGGGCCGACGGCGCACCCGACGTGTTCGCCGCCGACTGCCCGAGCCGGCTCGTCGTCGAGCGCATCGGCGACAAGTGGACGCTCCTCGTCTTCATGGCCCTGCGGCGGCGCGTCCTGCGCTTCGGCGAGCTGCGCGACCTCGTCGGCGTCGTCACGCCCAAGGTCCTGACCCAGACGCTGCGCTCGCTGGAGCGCGACGGCCTGGTCCGGCGCACCGTCTACGCCGAGGTGCCGCCGCGCGTCGAGTACGCGCTCACCGACCTCGGCCGCTCCCTCCTCGGCCCCATCGACGCGATCCGCGCCTGGTCGGAGGAGAACGGCGAGCGCATCGCCGCGTCGAGGGCCGCCGCAGCCGACCGGGCCGGCGCGTGAACGCGCGTCGGCGCACCTCGCGTCGACGGCCACCGCGCGACCCTCCCCTGCGCTGGTGGTCGGGACTCCTGCTCGCGGCGGTCCCGCTGGGGATCGGCGCGCTCCTGCTCCGTGCGTCGTGGGACGACCTCGCCGAGGGCGAGGAGATCGTGCCCGCCGTGCTCGTGCTCGCGTTCCTGCTCGCGTTCGCGGTCGGTGCCGTGTCGTTGACCGCGCCCCGACGCCTCGGCGACCGCCTCTACGCGGTCGCGAAGGTCCTCGTCACGGGCACGGTCACGGTCTTCTTCGGCTGGCTCGTGATCGGCGGCCTGCTCGCCCCGGAGCTCGTCGCCACGGGGTCGGGCAGCGGCCGCGCCCCGAGCACGCCGCCGGCCGCGCGGATCACCGCGGTCATCGCCCTGGTCGCGTTCGGGGGTGTCGCCGTCCAGGCGCTCGTCGACCGTCGCCGGCGCCGCGGCCAGGGCGGCGGCGGTCGCGCGCCGCTCGGGAGCGGGACGTTCTCCCGGGGGCGCCGTCGCTGAGGACGGGTCGGCCCTGCGGGCAGGTCGGACGTGAGCGCGTCAGCCCTGAGGACGCAGCGCGATGACCATCGCCTCGACCGCGAGCAGCGGCGCGACGTTGCCCTCCAGCCGCTCGCGCGCGACGCCGATCGCGTCCATGCGGCGGACGGTCTGCTCCGGAGTGGAGTCCTCGGCGAGCGAGCGCACGGCCTCCGCGAGCTCGACGTTCACGAGCTCGACCTCCGCCCCGAGCTGCACGACGAGCACGTCGCGGTAGAGGGACAGCAGGTCGACCATCGCCCGGTCGAGCACGTCGCGCTGGTGCCGGGTCGCGCGCCGCTTCTGGTCGGCCTCGAGGTCGCGGAGCTGCGAGCGCAGGCGGGGCGGCAGGGTCTCGCCGTCGGCCACGCCGAGCGCGCGCAACAGCTCGGCCTTCTCGGCCGCGTCGCGCTCCTCGGTCGCGGCCTTCGCCTCGGCCTGCGCGAGGTCCACGAGCTCGCCCGCGGCGAGCACGGCGTCGCCCACGCCGCGGACGCGGCGCGCGAGCGAGAGCACGGACGTCCGCCGCTCCCGGGCCCCCGCGTCGCGGGCCAGCCGGCGCGCGAGCCCGATGTGGCTCTGCGCCGCGCGGGCCGCCACGAGCGCGACGCGCTCGTCGACGCCGTCCCGCTGGACCAGCAGCCCGGCCACGGCCTCGACGGGGGGCACGCGGAGCACGACGCCGCGGCACCGGGAGCGGATCGTCACGAGCACGTCCTGGGGGCTCGGCGCGCAGAGGATCCACACCGTGTGGGGAGCCGGCTCCTCGATCGCCTTGAGCAGCACGTTCGTGGTGCGCTCCGCCATGCGGTCGGCGTCCTCGACGACGATCACGCGACGCCGGCCCTGCGACGGGCTGCGGCTCGCGACCGTCACGAGGTCGCGCACCTCGTCGATCTTGATCGTCACGAGCTCGGTCGCGACGAGCGTCACGTCGGGGTGGGTCCCGGCGAGCGTCGTGCGGCACGCCTGGCAGTGCCCGCACCCGCCCTGCTCGCACTGGAGCGCGGCGGCGAACGCGCGCGCGGCGTTCGACCGCCCGGAGCCCGGCGGGCCGGTGAGCAGCCAGGCGTGCGTCATCGCGGCGGGGTCGGTCGCGGCGGCGCGGAGCACCTCGACGGCCTGCTCCTGGCCGACGACGTCGTCCCAGACGGTCACGCGGCCCCGCTCCCCGTCGCCGGCCCGGCAGCGGCGCCCGGCCCGAGGCCGAGACCCGGGGTGTACCCGATCGCGCTGTCGGTGTCGTCGAAGCCGTCGTCGGGCTCGGCGGCGACCGTGTCCTCCGCCTCCTCCACGACCGGCGTGAGCTCGAGCCGGGCGGCGACGTCGACCCGGATCTGCGCCTGGAGGTCGTCGATCGAGGCCGTCGCGTCGAGCACGACCCAGCGCTCCGGGTCCGCCGCCGCGCGTGCGAGGAACGCCTCGCGCGTGCGGCGGTGGAACTCCGCCCCGGCGCGCTCCAGGCGGTCGTGCTGCCGGCGGATCCGCGCGGTGGCCGCTGCCGGGTCGAGGTCGAGCAGGATCGTGACGTCCGGCATGAGGTCCTGCACGGCCCAGCGCGAGATGAGCTCGACCTCGTCCGCGCCGAGCTCGCGCCCGCCCGCCTGGTACGCGACCGACGAGTCCAGGTAGCGGTCCGTGACGACGATCGCGCCGCGCTCGAGGGCCGGGCGCACGAGGCTCGCGACGTGGTGCGCGCGGTCCGCGGCGTAGATGAGCGCCTCGGTGCGCGGGTCCATGTCCTGCCCGTGGAGCACCGCGGCGCGCAGCTCCTTGCCGAGCTCGGTACCGCCGGGCTCGCGCGTCAGCACGACCTCGCGCCCCGTGAGCTCGCCGAGCCACTGCCCGAGCAGGCGCGACTGGGTGGACTTGCCGACGCCGTCGCCGCCCTCGAAGGAGATGAAGTACCCGGGTGCGCTCACGGCGTCCACCCTATCCGCGGCGTCGGACACGGGCGTGGCCGCGGGCTAGCCTCGGGGGATGCCCGACCCCGCAGCCGACCGCCCCCTGCCCTCCCCCGGCGTCGCGTTCGCCGGACGCACGTTCGACGCCGTGCTGTTCGACATGGACGGCACGCTCATCGACTCCGTCCCGGCCGTGAACCGGAGCTGGCGCCGGATGGCGTCCGAGCACGGGCTCCCCGACCCCGACGACTTCCAGATCCCCCACGGGACCCCTGCCCGCACCGTCATCGCGACCCTGCTGCCCGCCGACCGCGTGGAGGCCGCGTTCGAGCGCATCCACGAGCTCGAGCTCGAGGACACCGACGGCGTGACGATCCTGCCCGGGGCGCGCGACGCGCTCGCCACGCTGCCGCCGGAGCGGCAGGCGATCGTCACGTCGTGCACGGGCCCGCTGGCGGCGGTCCGCGTCGCGGCGGCAGGGCTGGCCGCGCCGTCCGTCGTCGTGACGGCTGACGACGTCGCGCGGGGCAAGCCCGACCCGGACCCGTTCCTGCTCGGCGCGGAGCGCCTCGGCGTGGACCCGACACGCTGCCTCGTCGTCGAGGACGCCCCGGCGGGGATCGCCGCGGCGCACGCCGCAGGCTGCACGACGCTCGCCGTGACGGGCACCCACTCGGCGGACGACCTCGCGGCCGCCACCCCCGCGCCGGACGCCCTGGCGAGCGGGCTCGCGGCGGTCCGCTTCGTCGTCGGTCCCGACGGCGTCGGCGTCACCGACGCCTGACCAACCCGCCGACCATGGGGTCGCCTCCCGCCCTGGTCCCCTGACAGGCCAGGACCGCGTGCTCGGCGGGCAGCAGTCGCACGTTCGTCAGTAGACGCCCGCGCGCAGCGCGGCGGCGACGACCTTCGACGCCGCGGCGTGGACCTCGGTGAGCTCGTCGAGGCTGAGTCCCGTGGCCGCGACGATCGACGGTGGGATGCGCTCGGCGTCGCCGCGGCGCGCGCGACCCTCGGCGGTGAGGGTCACGCGGACCTGGCGACCGTCGTCGGGCGAGCGCGACCTGCGCACGTAGCCGAGCGCCTCGAGCCGCTTGAGCAGGGGCGAGAGCGTCCCGGCGTCGAGATGGAGGCGACCCGCGAGGTCTCCCACGGTCGACGTGGTGCCCGCGGCGTCGTCCTGCCAGAGCGCGAGGAGCACGAGGTACTGCGGGTGCGTGATCCCGAGCGGCTCGAGCAGCGGGCGGTACAGCGCGACCATGCCGCGCGCGCCCGCGGAGAGCGCGAAGCAGACCTGCGCCTCGAGCGCGAGGGGGTCGGCGAACAGCGTGCCCGCGCCCCGCTCGACCGTCCCGTCGACCTCGTCACCCGCCATGGCGCCATGGTACCGAGGATCGCGCTATTCTTGGTACACCAATGATTGGTGCACCAATCATCTGACGAGACCCTGCAGCGGAGGACACCGTGGCGCGGAAGAAGGACAGGCGCACGCTCGGCATGCGCATCACCGAGGGCTTCCTCCCGATCTTCGGCCCCGCGCAGGTCGGCCGGCAGGACGCCGACGGCCGCGGCGTCTCCGACGCGGAACGCGAGCGCGACCAGGAGCTCAAGACCCGCTTCGAGCGCGTGACGGGCCCCGACGGCCGCAGCTACGTCGTCGAGCACACCGACTGACCCTGCCGCGAGATCGACCCGAGCGGTCCCAGATCGGCCCTCTGAGGGTCGATCTCGACCGTTCGGGTCGATCTCGCGGCGGACGGGGTCACTCCCCCGGGTACACGACCCCGATCTGGCGGCGCACCTCGTCGAGCGTCCGCATGACCTCGAGCGTCGAGTCCCACGACATGCGCGGGCTCTGCGTCTCGCCCGCGGCGACACGGCGCGCGACCTCGGCCGCCTGGTACTGCTTGCCCTCGCCCGTGAAGCCGTCGTAGTACCAGGACGCGCCGTCGTGCCGGATCACGCGGAACGACGTCGGCGCGTAGAAGTTCCCCTCGACCTCGATGCGCCCTGCGGTCCCCGAGATCACGGCGGTCGTCGCGGTGCGCGACCAGAGCGTCGTGGACAGCGTCGCCTGCGTGTCGCCGTAGCCGAGCACGACGCTCACCTGCCCGTCCACGCCCGTCTCGGTGAGCGAGCCCACCGCGGTGACCGACGACGGCGCGCCCAGCAGGTCGTGCGCGAACGACACCGGGTACACGCCCAGGTCGAGCAGCGCGCCGCCCGCGAGCTCCGGCGCGTAGAGCCGGTGCTCCGGGTCGAACGCGAACCACTGCCCGTGGTCGGCGCTGAGGTTGACGACGTCGCCGATCTCCCCCCGCGCGATCACCCCGCGCAGCGCGGCCACGTGCGGCAGGAACCGCGTCCACATGGCCTCCATGACGAACACGCCGGCCTCGCGCGCGGCGTCGAGCACCTCGACGGCCTCCGACTCGTTGCGCGTGAAAGCCTTCTCGACGAGCACGTGCTTGCCCGCGCGGATCGCGAGCAGCGCGTGCTCGTGGTGGTGCGAGTGCGGCGTCGCGACGTAGACGACGTCGACCTGCGGGTCCTCGACGAGCTCCTCGTAGCCGTGGTGCGTCGTCGGGACGCCGTGCGCGGTCGCGAAGCGCTCGGCGCGCACGCGGTCGCGCGACCCGACCGACGCGACGCGGCCCTGCGTGTGCACGCGCACGGCCTCCGCGAAGGACGACGCGATGCCGCCCGCGCCGAGGATCCCCCAGCGGATCGGGGGTGCGCTGCGCGGGTCGGGGACCGTACCGGTGACGTCGGCGGACAGGTCGGGGACGGGGTGGACGGCGGACCGGGCGGACTGCTCGGCGGGCGTCGGGGCGACGGTGCTCATGAGACCACGCTATCCCGGTGGGATCGCTCCCACGGGCCCGCGTCCACGGATCGTCGCACCGCGAGGCACCCTACGGCACCGCGTCTCCCCCGCGCGGGTGGTGCGGCGTGCGGCGCGGCGCGCCACGATGGGGACCATGACGTCCCCCGCGCCCCGGACCGACGCGCCGACCGACACCCCGGACGTGCCCGAGGCGCGCGCGAGCGCCCGCGACCTCGTCAAGGTCTACGGGTCCGGCACGACGGCGGTGCGCGCGCTCGACGGCGTCGACGTCGACTTCGCGCGCGGGCGCCTCACCGCGATCATGGGCCCGTCCGGCTCCGGGAAGTCGACGCTCATGCACTGCCTGGCCGGGCTCGACTCGCCGACGTCCGGCAGCGTCGTGATCGACGGCCAGGAGATCAGCCGGATGTCGCAGCGCCGTCTGACGGCCCTGCGCCGCACGCGCGTCGGGTTCGTGTTCCAGGCGTACAACCTCGTGCCGACGCTCACTGCGGCGGAGAACATCACGCTGCCGCTCGACATCGCACGCACGCGCGTGGACCGGGCGTGGTTCGACGAGGTCGTCGACTCCGTCGGGCTGCGCGACCGCCTGCACCACCGACCGTCCGAGCTGTCCGGCGGGCAGCAGCAGCGCGTCGCGTGCGCGCGAGCGCTCGTCTCGCGGCCGTCGATCGTGTTCGCCGACGAGCCGACCGGCAACCTCGACTCGCGCTCGGCCGGCGAGGTGCTGGCGTTCCTGCGCCGGTCCGTCGACGAGCTCGACCAGACCGTCGTCATGGTCACGCACGACCCGCGCGCGGCGTCGTACGCGCACCGCGTCGTGTTCCTCGCCGACGGCCGCCCCGCGGGTGAGCTGCACGACCCGTCGCAGCAGGACATCCTCGACGCGCTCGCGCTCGCGGCGGGCGAGGACGGCCCTCCGTCCGGCCCGGCCGCCGGACCCGCCGCACCGGCGAGTCCTGCGGCGCCCGTCGGGCGGCACGCCGCCCCGGTCGACCCCGCATGATCCGCGTCGCGCTGCGGGGCGTGCGCGCGCACGTCGTGCGGTTCGTGCTCTCGGTCCTCGCCGTGACGCTCGGCGTCGCGTTCGTGGTGGGCACGTTCGCGTTCCGCGGCATGCTGTCCTCCACGTTCGACGACATCATCGCGACGACGCTCACCGCCGACGTCTACGTGCGCGGGTCGCAGGAGGTCACGGGCGACGCGGTCGGTCCGGGCGGAGGGGGCGGCGGCGGGACGGGCTTCACGGGGGACCGCACGCTCGTCCCGGCCGACCTCGCGGCGGACGTCGAGGCTGTCGACGGCGTCGCGCGTGCCGTGCCGGACGTGTCCGGGCCCGTCGTGCTCGTCGCGGTCGACGGGACCGCCGTCGTGACGACCGGTCCTCCCAGCACGGCGTTCTCGGTCGACCCCGAGGACCCGAGCCTCACGCTGCTCGACGGCGCCTGGCCCGCCACGGGCGAGATCGTGCTCGAGCAGAGCGCGGCGGAGACGGCCGGGCTGACGACGGGCGACGAGACGACGGTCGTGCTGGGCGGCGAGCCGACGCCGGTGGCCGTGTCCGGGGTCTTCGGGATCGAGGCCGCCGCAGCGGGCGCGGTGCTCGTCGGGATCGACGGCGAGACCGCCCGCGAGGTGTACGCGCCCGACGGCATGGTGCCGCAGCTCTCGGTCTGGTCGTCGCAGACGTCCGGGGAGGTCGACGAGGACGCGCTCGCGGAGCGCGTCGGGGACGTGCTGCCCGACGGCGCGGAGGCCGTCACGGGCGAGCAGGCGCGCGCCGAGGCGAGCGAGGCCGTCGAGGAGGTGCTCGGGTTCGTCGAGACGTTCCTGCTCGTGTTCGCCGCGATCGCGCTGTTCGTCGGAGCGTTCATCATCGCCAACACGTTCGCCATGTCGGTGCGCGAGCGGCTGCGCGAGCTCGCGCTCCTGCGCGCGCTCGGCGCGTCGCCCGGTCAGGTGTTCACCTCGGTGCTGGTGCAGGCGCTCGTCGTCGGGCTCGTGGGCGGCGGCCTCGGCGTCCTGGCCGGCGCGGGCCTCGTGCGCGTCATCCGGTGGGGGCTCGCGCTCGCCGGTATGGAGTTCTCCGGCCGCGTGCCGCTCGGTACGCCGCAGGTCGTCGCGGCGGTCGTGCTCGGAGCGGTCGTCAGCGTGCTCGCGGCGGTGCTGCCCGCGCGCCGCGCCGCGGCGATCCCGCCGGTCCAGGCGATGCGCGACGACGTCGCCCCCGACCGCGGGACCGGCGTCCGGGCGGTCGGCGGGATCGTGCTCGTCGCGGTCGGAGCCGGGGTCCTGTGGCTCGCGGCGTACCTCGGGTCGTCGGTCGCCGGCGCCCCGACCGGGTGGGCGTGGGTCGACGACCTGAGCCCGCGCGTGCTGCTCGGCGTCGGCGCGGGGCTCGTGCTCGTGGGCGTGCTCGTCGGCTCCCCTGCCGTCGCGCGCGGCGTGCTCACCGTGCTCGCTTGGCCGCTCGTCGTGGCGCTGCGGCCGCTCGGGCGCCTCGCCCGCGGAAACGTGACGCGCAACCCGCGCCGGACGGCGAGCACCGCGGGGGCCCTGCTCATCGGCATGGCGCTCGTGTCCGTCACGGGCGTCATCGCCGCCTCGACCCAGGCGTCCGTGCGCAGCATCGTCGAGAACGAGGTGCGCGCCGACCTCGTGGTGGACTCCGCGACGCTCGTCGTCCCCGAGGGCGCGGTCGACGCGGTGTCCACCACCCCGGGCGCCGCGGTGGTGGACACCGTGCGGCTGGGCCTCGCGTCGGTCGCGACGGTCGAGCGCGCCGGGGGCGCCGGCTCGGAGGACGACGCGGCGGACGACGGTGCGGCGGACGACGGGGCGGCGCGCGGGACGGACGTGGCCGGCGTGCCCGCGGGCTTCTTCGACACCGCCCTCGACCCCGTGGCGCTCGCGGGAGACCCGACGGCGACGCTCGAAGCGGGGGACGCCGTGGTGCACCGGCGCACCGCGCGCGAGCGCGGCTGGGAGGTGGGCGACACGCTGCGCCTCGGCGAGGGTGCCGCCGCGGTCGAGGCGCGCGTGGGCGCGGTGATCGACAGCCAGCTCGTCGGGACCGGGATCCTCGTGCGTGACGACGTGTTCGACGCCGTCGTGCCCGCCGCGCAGGCGAGCGTCCGGATCGTCTACGTGTCGGCGGCGGAGGGTGCGACGCCGGCGGAGGTCGAGGAGCTGCGCGCCGCGCTGACGACCGCCGTCGAGCCGTTCCTCGTGGTCACCGTGCTCGACCGGGAGGACACCGCGTCCGCGTTCGCCGACCAGGTGAACCAGGTGCTCGTCATCCTCTACGCGCTGCTCGCGCTGTCGATCGTCATCGCGCTGCTCGGCATCGTCAACACGCTCGCCCTCTCGATCATCGAGCGCACGCGCGAGATCGGGCTGCTGCGCGCGGTGGGCCTCGGGCGGCTCCAGCTCGCGGGCGTCATCGCGATCGAGTCGGTGCTCACGGCCGTGTACGGGACCGTGCTGGGCGTCGCGACGGGCATCGGGATCGGCGCCGCGCTGCCCGGTGTCCTGGCCGACGAGGGCCTGAGCACGCTCGCGATCCCCTGGGGACAGGTGCTCGCGATCCTCGGCGTCGCCGTGGTGATCGGCCTCGTCGCGAGCGTGTGGCCCGCGATCCGCGCCGCCCGCCTCCCCGTCCTCGACGCCGTCACGGTGGACTGACCCAACACCCCCATGAGTGCATGAAATAGTCGCGCTCCGGGGACCCGAACGCGACTATTTCATGCACTCAGCGGGCGGACGGGGTGCGGTAGCGGCGGAGCGGGGCGTTGCGCCAAGCGACCAGGCCGACGACGGCGCTCGCCACCAGCCCGCCCGCGGCCAGCGCGACCGGGGCGGACGTGAGCGACGCGAGCACTCCCCCACGGAAGTTGCCGACCTCCGGCCCCGCGACGCCCACGACGTGCTCGACCGACGACACTCGCCCCCGGAACTCGTCCGGCGTCTCGAGCTGGACGAGCGCGCCGCGGGTCACCACGCTCACCGTGTCGGCGGCGCCCGCCACCGCGAGGCACGCGAGCGCGAGCCACAGCGGCCCCGCGAGGCCGAACCCGGCGAGCGCGACGCCCCACGTCGCGGCCGCGGCGAGCTGGAGCGCGCCCGCCCGCGGCGCGCGGGTCACCGCTCCCGAGAACAGCCCGGCACCGATGCCGCCCACCGCGACGGCGGAGAGGAACAGACCGAGCGTGCGGGGGTCGCCGTCGAACCGGAGCTCGTTGACGAGCGGGAAGAGCGAGATCGGCATCGCGAGCACGGTCGCGGCGACGTCGGTCGCGAAGGAACCGCGCAGCGTCGGCTTGCGCCACACGATCCACCACCCGCCGGCGGCGGCCCGACGGCGGGGCGCCCGTGCAGCAGTCGGAACGCCCGTTGCCGGGGCCGCGCCCGGTGCCTCCGCCCCCACCGCACGGTCGTCGCCGGGTGCGCCGACGGGCACGACGGCGGCCACGGCGTCGGACGGCCCGGGGGTCGTCGCCGGAGCGCTGCCCGGCGGGAGCGGCGGGAGGCGCACGAGCCCGAGCAGCGCGACGACCGCCGCCGCGGCCTGCAGCCCGTACGCCGCCGGGAGGTCCCAGCGCGCGAGCACCAGACCGGCGAGCGCCGGGCCCACGAGCATCGCGACCTGGAACGCGAGGTTCTGCAGCGCGAGGCCCGCGGCGACCTGGTCGGGCGGGAGCAGGCGCGGCGGCACCGTCCGCCGCGCCGGGGAGCCCAGCGCGTTGCACGCGGCGCCGAGGCTCACGAGGCCGAGGAGCACCCACACCGACCGGTTGCCCGCGAGCGCCTGCGCGGCCAGCCCGACGGCGGCCAGCACCTGCCCGGCCGCGGCGAGCCGCATGATCGTGCGCCGGTCGTGGACGTCGGCGAGGTGCCCGCCGACCAGTCCGAGGGTCAGGAGCGGGACGGCGGTCGCCAGGCCGATCGTCCCCGTCCACAGCGGGCTGTGCGTGAGCTCCCAGACCTGGAGCAGCACCGCGACGTTCGCGATCTGGAAACCCAGCCCGCCGACGGCCGAGCCCGCCCAGAGGTCGCGGTACGCGCGGCTGGAGCGCAGAGGGCGGACGTCGAGGACGTGGTCGCGCACCTCAGCGGTCCTCGGGAATGCTCTGGGCCGCGGACCCGGGCAGCGCGTAGCCCGCCGCGTCGAGCCGCTCGACGAGTCGGTCGCGCAGGGAGCGGCGCGCCAGGACCCGCTCGAGCTCGGCGACCACCGTGCTCAGGGCGTGCGGCAGCTCGTCGTCGATCTCGGCGACCGACTCCTCGGTCGCGCGCCACTCCGCCTCCAGGAGGGGCACGAGGGCCCGGGCCTTGCCCGTGAGCGCGACGCGACGGGTGCGGGCGTCCTCGCCGGCCTCGGTCTCGACGAGCCCCTCGTGCCGCATGGCGGTGACGGTCTGGCTCATCGCCGAGTGGGTGCGGCCGAGGGACTCCGCGAGCTCCCGGATGGTGAGCGGTCCGGTGTGCGCGAGCCGGATCAACGGGTAGACGAACCGCGGGCGCACGCCCACGATGCCGCGGTCCGCGTAGACGGTCTCGATCTCGTCGTCGAGGCGCCGGAGGACGGCGTGCAGGGCGTCCCACCGGCCGGGCACCCTCGTCGGGTCCAGGGAAGTCATAGCACTGTTATAACAGCGCTCATACGACATGCGCCAGCACGATGCCGTATGAGTCGGCCGGAGACGACCCGCAGGACCAGTAGGTTGCCTCACTAACTAGATAGCCGTACTGTCTAGTCATGAGGTTCGACGAGCGGCTCGACCGCGAGCTCCTGCGCGGCGTCCTCCCGCTGTGCGTGCTCGCCGTCGTCGCCGCGCACGGCCCCACCTACGGCTACGCGATCACGCGCGAGCTCGCGGACGGCGGCCTGGGCGCCGTGAAGGGCGGCACGCTCTACCCCCTGCTGCAGCGGCTCGAGGACGACGGGCTCGTCACGACCACCTGGCAGCAGGGCGACCGTGGCCCGAGCCGCAGGTACTACGCCGTCACGGACACGGGACGCGAGGCACTCGCCTCGGCCGCCTCTCGCTGGGACGAGCTGACGTCGGCCGCGACCGGCATCGTCGCCGCAGGTCTCACCGGCCGCGGTCCGCTCGACAGCCTCTCCGACGACCTCCTCCCCGACCACGCGGGGGACGCGACGGTCTCTCTCCCGACGTCACCCCACGGAAGGACCGCATCATGACCGACACCACGCGCTACGCGACCGAGCGCCGGTACGCGCCCCACGTCGACCCGCGCTGGGCCGAGGGCCTGCTCCTCGAGCTGCGTCTCCAGGGAGTCGCCGGGGACCGGATCGGTCCCGTGCTCGCCGAGGTGGACGCGCACGTGGTCGACAGCGGGGAGAGCGCCCAGGACGCGTTCGGCGACCCGGTCCGCTACGCGCGCTCGCTCGGACTTCCCGTGTCCCCGGCGCAGTCGCGGTCCGCGACGGCGCGTGTCGTCGCTGCCTCGGGCCTGCAGCTCGTCGGGATGCTCGCGGTGCTGTGGTCCTTCCCGGCAGTCCTCGACGGCGAGCCGCTCGAGGCGACCGCAGGCCTGCTGCTCGTGCTCGTCCTCGTGACCGCCGGCGTCGTCGCGCTCGGGGCCTTCGCCGACCGGGTGGTGCGCGCGGCGCTCGCTCGTCCCGTGCTCGTGGGGCTCGCGTGCGCCGGCGGGGCGGGAGCCGTCGTCGCGCTCGGTGCCGCGGTCCGGGCTCCCCTCGTCTCGGCCCCGGCGGTGGTCGTCCTGGTCGCCGGGGCACTGCTCCTCGCGGCCGCCACGGTGTGGGAGGCGGCCGAGCTGCGCGACGGTGCCGACCCCGTCGTCGGGCCCGGCGAGAGCGGGGCGGCCCCGCACGACCCCCGCGGCCGCCTCGCCGCGCTCACCGGGGTGCTCGCGGTACCGGTGGCGACGGTCGTCCTGGTGGTCGTCACGCTGCTGCTGCCGCGCGGCTGACCGACGGCAGGGACGCCGGCGGGCCCCGTCTCCGGGGGACCAAGGTCACCGGGACGCGCCCCGGGTGGTAGGCCCCCGTCGGGCGTGACACGTTGGGTGGACCGGCAGGACGCCCGCACGCGCGGCGTCGCCGACGGTGACCACCTTCCTCCGAGGAGAGATCCTGCATGTCCCAGATCCCGGTCCGCACCCTCATCAGCCCTCTGCGCTACGTCCAGGCCCGCGGGGCCCTCACGCGCCTCGGCGAGTTCGTCCGCCCCGTCGGGACGAAGCCGCTGCTCGTCGCCGACGACGTCGTGTGGGGCATCGTCGAGGACACCGTCGCGGGGTCCTTCCAGGAGCAGGACCTCCCCCGGCACCGCACGGGCTTCGGCACGTACGCCACCGCGGCCGAGGTCGACCGGCTCGCGCGCGAGATCGACGAGCTCGGTGCCGACGTGGTCGTGGGGATCGGCGGCGGCTCCGTCATCGACGCGGTGAAGGCCGCCGGTCACCTGCGCGGCATCCGCTGGGTCTCCGTGCCGACCGTCGCGTCCACCGACGCCCCGTGCTCCGCGCTCTCCGTCATCTACACCGAGGACGGGGCGTTCGAGGAGTACCGGTTCTTCCCGCACAACCCGGACCTCGTGCTCGTCGACACGGGCCTCGTCGCGAACGCGCCCGTGAAGTTCCTCGTCGCCGGGGTCGGGGACGCGCTCGCGACGTGGATCGAGGCGCGCGCCGTCGCCGAGGCGAACGCGTCCACCATGGCCGGCGGGCTCCCGCTCGTCACCGGCACCGCACTCGCCCGGCTCTCGTGGGACATCCTGCGGGAGAACGCGCTGCCCGCGATCGACGCCGTCAAGGACCACCTCGTGACGCCGGCCGTCGAGAAGGTCGTCGAGGCGAACACGCTCCTGTCCGGGCTGGGCTTCGAGTCCGGCGGCCTCGCGGCGGCGCACGCCATCCACAACGGCCTCACCGCGGCGCCCCAGACGCACGGGCTCACGCACGGCCAGAAGGTGAACATCGGCTCCGTCACGCAGCTCGTGCTGGAGGGCGCCCCGACCGAGGAGATCGAGGAGTTCGTGCGCTTCACGACGCGCGTCGGCCTGCCGAACACCCTCACCGAGATCGGCCTCACCACGGACGACGTCCACGACCTCACGCGCGTCGCGGAGGCGGCCACGGTCGAGGGCGAGACGATCCACGCCATGCCGTTCCCCGTGCGCGTGCCCGAGCTCGTCGACGCCCTGCGCTCCATCGAGGGCTTCTCGCGCCGCGTCCGCGCCGAGGCGGGCCTCCCCGAGCCGGTCGAGCACACCGCGCACTGACCGGTTCCGGCCGGTCGAGCCGGTGGTCGTGGCGCGTCCGGTGACCCGGGACGCACCACGGCCGCCTGCTCGGCGCGGAGAGTGCTACTTCTTGGCAGCGGGCTTTCGCGCCGCCGGCTTGCGCGTCGTGCGCTTCTTGGCCGGGCCCTGCGCGCGCTTCTCGGCGAGCAGCTCGATCGCGCGCTCCGGGGTGATCGACTCGGGCGTGACGTCGCGCGGGAGGGTGCGGTTGGTCTCGCCGTCCGTGACGTACGCGCCGAAACGACCGTCCTTGACGACGATCGGCTTGCCGGTGGTCGGGTCGTCGCCGAGCTCGCGCAGCGGCGGGGTCGCGGCGCGCTGGCCGCGGCCGCGCTTGGGCTGCTTGTACAGCTCGACCGCCTCGTCGAGGGTGACGGTGAACATCGACTCCTCGTCGGGCAGCGAGCGCGAGTCGGTGCCCTTCTTGAGGTACGGGCCGTAGCGGCCGTTCTGCGCCGTGATCTCCTCGCCCGACTCGGGGTCGGTCCCCACGACGCGCGGCAGCGAGAGCAGGCGCAGCGCGTCGTCGATCGTGAGGGTGTCGAGCGTCTGCGTCTTGAGCAGCGACGCCGTGCGCGGCTTGGGCTGCGCGGCCTTGGCCTTCTTCTGCGCGGCGGCGGACAGGCTCGTGTCGATCGGCGGGAGGTCGAGCACCTCCGTCACGTACGGTCCGTAGCGGCCCGCCTTGGCGACGATCTCGTTGCCCGAGACGGGATCGGTGCCGAGCACCTTGCCGTCGTCGGCGCCGGCCGCGAGCAGCTCGCGCGCCTTGGCGACGGTCAGCTCGTCGGGGGCGACGTCGTCGGGCACGGACGCGCGCGGCGGGTTCTCGCCCTCCTTGACCGGGACGGAGAGGTCTTCCACGTACGGCCCGTAGCGCCCGACCCGGAGCTGGATGCCCTCCCCGATCGGCACGGAGTTGATGCCCCGCGCGTCGATGTCCCCGAGGTTCGCGACGAGGTCGCGCAGGCCCTCGGCGTCCTCCCCCTTCGCGGCGTCGCCGAAGTAGAACTCCGTGAGCCACGCGACGCGGTCACGGCGCCCGGCGGCGATCTCGTCGAGGTCGGCCTCCATGCGCGCGGTGAAGTCGTAGTCGACGAGGCGGTCGAAGTGCTCCTCGAGCAGCCGCACGACGGCGAACGCCAGCCAGCTCGGGACGAGCGCCTGCCCGCGCGAGAGCACGTACCCGCGGTCCTGGATCGTCGAGATCGTCGACGCGTACGTCGACGGCCGGCCGATCCCGAGCTCCTCGAGCGCCTTGACGAGGCTCGCCTCGGTGTACCGGGGCGGGGCCGACGTCGAGTGCCCGTCCGCCGTGAGGTCGTCGCCGCGCAGGGCGTCGCCCTCCTTCATCTGCGGCAGGCGCGCGTCGTCGTCGCCCTTGGCGCCGACCACGGGCGCGTCCTCCGCGTACCGGTCGACGTCCGAGCTCTCCTCGTACGCGGCGAGGAAGCCGCGGAACGTGATGACGGTGCCGGACGCCGCGAACACCGCGTCACGGCCCGCGACGTCGCCCGCGGCCGCCGAGAGCGTCGCGCCGAGGCGGACCGACGCCGTCGACCCCTTGGCGTCCGCCATCTGCGACGCGACCGTGCGCTTCCACACGAGCTCGTAGAGCTTGAACTGGTCGTCGCTCAGCTCGCGCTTGACCTGCGCGGGCGTGCGGAACGAGTCGCCCGCGGGGCGGATCGCCTCGTGCGCCTCCTGGGCGCCCTGGTTCTTCGCGGCGTAGACACGCGGCTTCTCCGGGACGAACTCGGGGCCGTAGAGCTCGGCGGCCTGGCGGCGGGCCGCGGTGGTGGCCTCCGCCGACAGCGACGGCGAGTCCGTACGCATGTAGGTGATGTAGCCGTTCTCGTACAGCGACTGCGCCGTGCGCATCGCCTGGCGCGACGACATGCGGAGCTTGCGGCTCGCCTCCTGCTGGAGGGTCGACGTCGTGAACGGCGCCGCCGGGCGGCGCGTGTACGGCTTGGTGTCGAGCGAGCGCACGGCGAACGCGGCGTCCGCGAGGCCGGCCACGACGGCGCGGGCCGTCTCCTCGTCGAGGTGCGCGACGCCGTCGCGCGCCGCGGCCGCCTTGAGCTGGCCGCGGTCGTCGAAGTCGCGGCCCGACGCCACGCGCGCGTCGCCGACCTGCACGAGCCGGGCGCCGAACGCCTTCCCGGCGTCGGCGGCGGACGCGTCCGCGTGCTCGAACGTGCCGGTGACGTCCCAGTACTCCGCGGCGACGAACGCCATGCGCTCGCGCTCCCGCTCGACCACGAGGCGCGTCGCGACCGACTGCACGCGCCCCGCCGAGAGGCCCTGCGCGATCTTGCGCCACAGCACGGGCGAGACCTCGTAGCCGTAGAGGCGGTCGAGGATGCGGCGGGTCTCCTGGGCGTCGACGAGGTGCTCGTCGAGGTCGCGCGTGTTCTGGAGCGCGCGCTGGATGGCCTCGCGCGTGATCTCGTGGAAGACCATGCGCTTGACCGGGACCTTGGGCTTGAGCGCCTCGAGGAGGTGCCAGGCGATGGCCTCGCCCTCGCGGTCCTCATCGGTCGCGAGGTAGAGCTCGTCGGCGTCCTTGAGCGCGCGCTTGAGCTCCGCGACCTTCTTCTTCTTGTCCGCGTAGACCTCGTAGTAGGGGTCGAACCCGTGGTCGACGTCGACGGCGAACTTGCCGTACGGGCCCTTCTTCATGTCCGCGGGCAGCTCGGACGGCTGCGGCAGGTCGCGGATGTGCCCGACGCTCGCCTCGACCTCGTAGTCGTCGCCGAGGTAGCCCTGGATCTTGCGAGCCTTGGCGGGCGACTCGACGATCACGAGCTTGCGTGGCATCCGATCCTGCTTTCGTCCGTGCGTACGTGTCCGTGGCGGGCGCTCCCCGCCCGACGGCGGCCGGGCACCACCCGGGGCGCGCCCGGTGCGTCGTGGTGCCGCGAGGACGACCCTCCGGTCGTCCGCCGTGGCAGCCTACGACGTTACGCCAATCGCGCCAGCCGCACCCTACCGCCGAACCGGACGGGCGTCCGGGCGGGCTGTGGACTGGCGGACGAGGAGCAGGACGGCGAACGCCGCGGCGGTCACCGCGAGCACGCCCGCCACCCCGCCGGCGTACGCGGTGACCTCCTGCGCGGCCGTCGTGTCCCACGTCGCGGGCGTCGCCCGCAGCGCGAGCGCCGCCGCCACACCGGCCGCTCCCGCCCCGAGGAGGAGCAGCACGGCCATGACCGTCGAGCCCGGCGAGGCGCCGGCACCCGGGTCGAGCGCGGAGCGCGGCGTGAAGGCGCACACGAGCGCGGCCCACGCCAGGACGACGAGCACCGCGGCGACGACGTCGCTCGGCCGGTGCCACTGCCCGACGAGCGTCGAGATCCCGGTCGCGGCCGTGTACGCGCCGCCGAGGACCGCCACGAGCGGACGGGCCGCGCGCGGCACGACGAGCAGCAGGGCCGCGGCGACCGACCCGGCGACGGTGGTGTGACCGCTGGGCAGCGAGTTCTCCCAGTGCCAGCCGCCGATGAGCTCCTCGCGGCCGAGGAGCGAGTGCTTGACGAGCTGCGTCGTGACGTTCGCCCCCACGACGAGGAACGCCACCTGCACGGCGAGGCCCCAGCGGCGGCGCAGGAGCGCGATCCCCATGGCGGCGCCGAGGCCACCGACGACGAACGCGACGGAGACCGTGTCCAGGACCGGCTTGGCCACCGCCCAGAGCTCGCCCTGGCCGGTGACGGCGCCGTCGAACGCGGCTCGCTCGAGCATCTGCCCGGCGAACGTGTCGACGAAGAACCGCCACACGAGCCAGGCGCACGCGACGGCGAGCACCGCGACGACGGCGGCGACGACGCGCGACGCGGTGCTCGGGCCGTCCGCCTCGACGGTCGGGAGGGGGCGGGGCGCCGGCTGCGGCGCCGGCGGGTAGGACGCCCCGGGCGGGTACGGCGCGCCTGGCGGGTACGGCGCCGGAGGGGGCGGAGCGATCGGCGGGTACGGGGCGCCGGAGGGCGTGGGCGGCAGCACCGGCGGCGTCGCCGGGAGCGGTCGCGTCCCCGACCCGCCGCTGGTCGGCAGCGGCCGGGTCGGGGCGTGGTCGGCAGGCATCCCTCCACGGTAGAGGACGCGTGTGTGCGTTCGGGGAAGACGACGGGAAGAGCCTCCGTGCGCTACTCCCCCGCGCTGGGCACGAGCCGCGTGAGGATGAGCGACGCGGCCGGGCTCGTCGGCTGCGGCGACGCGTACGGGTCGGCGTCCGACGGGAAGCCGGTGTACGCGACGGTCGAGTACTGGGCGGCCGTCGGCCGGCCGAGGAGCGGGATCGCCGGGACCTGGTCCACGTAGACGTGCTGGATCGTGGCCAGCGCCGCGGCGCGCTCCGCCTCGTCGGTCGAGGACGCGTAGGTCTGGAACGCGGCGTCGGCCTCGGCGTCCTGGAACCGGCCGAAGTTGGCGTCGGCGCTGGTACCGAGCGGGCGCAGGTGGGCGCCGTTCATCTGGCTGGAGTACGTGTCCCAGGGCGTCGCGCCGCCGTCGGTCCAGTGCATCGACGCCTGGAAGTCGCCCTTGCCGATCTTGTCGAACCACTCGGCCTCGTCCTGCCCCTCGACGGTCGCGACGATGCCGAGCCGCGCGACCGCCTCCTTGACCGCCTCGAGCTCCCACATGTAGTCGGTCCACCCGGAGGGGTTCGTCAGCGTGAACGTGACGGGCGTGCCCTCCTCGTCCTGGAGGACGCCGTCCACCAGCGCGTAGCCCGCGTCCTCGAGGATCGCGGTGGCCCCGGGGACGTCGACCGCGAGGGCCCGGTCGGCGAGCTCGGGAGCGACGAACGGGTCGCCGGCCGGCAGCGGCAGCCCGGTCGCGCTGCGCAGCGGGGGCCAGACGCCGGAGGTGGCGGAGTTCGAGATGCTCTCACGGTCGAGCACGGCGTTCAGCGCGCGCCGCACGGCGACGTCGTCGAACGGCGGCACCTGCGTGTTGAGGAAGAGCGCGTCGATCGCCAGACCGGTCGGGGCGAACTGGTGGAGGTGGTCGGGGTCGGCGGCGAGGTAGACCCTCTCGTAGCCGGGGATGTACGCCCAGCCCCACTGCACCTCGCCGCTCACGTACGCCTCCGTGAGCGAGTCGTTGTCCGGGTACGCGACGTACCGCAGCTCGGGGACGGCGAGAGGTCCGCCCCAGTAGTCGTCCCGGGCCACGAGCGTGACGCCGTCGGTCGCGAACTCCTCCAGGACGTAAGGGCCCGTGCCGACGGGGTCGACGTTCGGGTCCTCCAGGAGCGTCCCGGCCGGACGGTCGGCCCACACGTGCTCGGGCACGACGAACGTGTTGATCGCCTTCGTGCGGTTGACGTACTGGCCGCTCCCGAACGTCACGACGACGTCCCGCCCCTCGACGCGGACGTCCTCGAACGGGAGGAGGTCGGGGTTGAGCGCGGGGTCGTCCCGGCGGAGCACGAACGTGAAGGCGACGTCGTCGGGCGTGAGGGGCTCGCCGTCGGACCAGAGCACGCCCTCGCGCACCGTGACCCGCAGCTCCGTGTAGCCCGCGTCCCAGGACCAGTCGCTCGCCAGCCACGGGGTCGGGTCCTGGGCGGGGTCGACGAGGTTGACCTGCGCGAGCGGCTCGTAGACGACGTTCGCATACCCGAGCTTCTGCGCGGCGGACCCGCTGTCGAAGGGGTTGTTGTCCTCCTCGTCCACCGAGTTGGGCATCCCGATCGTCAGCACCGTGGGGGCCGCCTCGGGCGTCGGCTCTTCGGCCTGGCCCACGAGGCTGCAGGCCGAGGCGGCGAGCACGGCGGGGACCGTGAGGGAGGCGACGACGGCCGCGCGTCGCACCACGGCGCGGACGGTACGGCGGGCGGGGATGCGAGCGGTCACGCGGGGCTCCTCGGCGAGTCCGTGATCTGCGGCGACGCCGGGCGCTCCGTCGCCCTCGACGCCATTCCGGGGGCGATTCAACCACACATTACTGACTCGTAAGTAAGAAAATTCGGGTCACAGTATGGTTACCGTCATGACCGACGCCACCCCCGCGCGGAGCGCCGCCGACGCCGCTCCCGCACGGACGCCCCGCCCCCGCCGCACGCGACCGGCGACGCTCGAGCGTCGCGAGGAGATCCTGCGCGCGGCGATGCGCGTGTTCGGGTCCAAGGGCTACCACCAGGGCTCGCTCGCCGAGGTCGCCGAGCAGGTGGGCATCACCCACGCCGGGGTGCTACACCACTTCGGCTCCAAGGACCGCCTGCTCACCGAGGTGCTGGAGTTCCGGGACCGCGTCGACGTCGAGCACCTCGAGGGACAGCACATCCCGGGCGGGCTCGACCTCTTCCGGCACCTCGTCAAGACCGCCGCGATCAACGCGGAGCGGCCCGGGATCGTCCAGGCCTACACCGTGCTCACGGGCGAGGCCGTCACCGACGGCCACCCGGCCAGCGCCTGGGTCACCGAGCGCTTCACCGGGCTGCGCGCCGACATCGCGGGCGCGCTGCGCGAGGTGGTCGAGGAGCGCCGTGCCGCGGGCGACACCGAGACCGACTACGAGCTCACCGACGCCGCGCTCGACCTCGCCGCGTCCACGATCATCGGCGCGATGGACGGCCTCCAGATCCAGTGGCTCCTCGACCCCGACGCCGTGGACCTCGCCGAGTCGACCGCGTTCGCGATCGAGTCGATCCTCGCCTCGACCCTCGCCGGGGCACGGCGACCGCGCCCGCTCGACTGACCGCTCGTCGTCGGGCACGGCGTCCGCTCACGGAACCTTGCCGAGACCGGCGTGCTCCCTCGCGCGACCGGGGTTCTACCTCGCTGCGGGCTCGGGCTCCGCCGCGGTCTCGAGACCGGCGTCCGACGGCGGTGCCTCGCCGGCCGGGCGACCGTCGCGGTACGCCGCGATCGACAGGGTCCGCAGGCGTGACGACCGGCCCGACGGGTTGTCCACGAACCCGACGGCCGAGATGTACGGCTCGATGACGTGGATCTTCTGCAGCGGCGTGACGATGAGGAGCTGCAGGCCCAGGCGGCGGAACAGCTCGAGCGCGAACCGGGTCGACTCGTCCGACCCCCGCCCGAACGCCTCGTCGATGACGACGAACCGGAACGCCGTCGAGCGCACCGCGCCCCAGTCGAGCTTGAACTGGTAGGCGAGCGACGCCGCGAGCACGGTGTACGCGAGCTTCTCCTTCTGCCCGCCCGACTTGCCGCCGGAGTCCGAGTAGTGCTCGTGCTCGGAGTCGTCGGCGCGCGACCGCTCGGACGCGGAGAGCACGAACCAGTTGCGCACGTCCGTCACGCGCCGGCGCCAGGCCTCGTCGAGGTCGGTCATGCCCTCACGCCCGCGGAACCGCTCGACCAGCGCCTTGACGCGCAGGAACCGGTCCTCCGAGTACGACAGCGCGCCGTCGCCGTCCGCGAGGGACCCGTCGCCCTCGGCCAGCGCGCGGTCGTCCTCGGCGAGGATCCCGTCGCCGTCGGTGCACGCGCGCAGGTCCTGCTGGAACTCGCGGACCTCGAGGTTCGGCGTGCGCGACATCTCGAGCCGGATGTACCGGCCGGGGTTGTAGTCGATCGCGCGGAGCGAGTCGTTGATCGTGTCGATCCGGTCGCGGATGACGTCGGCCTGCTTGGCGAGCTCTGCCGCGAAGCCCGCGATGTCGCGGATCGCGTTGGTGTTGAGGTACGCCTTGAAGTCGGCCTCGAAGCGCGGGAGGTCGTCGCGGACGAGCCGGTCGTGGATCTCGCGGTAGCCGGCGGCCGACCGCACGTCCGCGTCGAGCTCCGCCGTCTCCACCGGGTACGCCGAGCGGAACGACGCCATCTGCCCCGCGACGCGGGTCCCGAGGTCGGCGCGCTCGCGCTGCGCCTGCTCGGCCTCGGCCGTGAGCCGCGAGCGCACCGCGTTCTCGACGGCGTCCAGGTCGGCCGCGCGCGTCGGGCCGGCCGTCCCCTCCCGGTCGGGGTCGGCGGGCCCGACCGCTGCGAGCTCGCGGTCGAACTCCGCAGCGAGCGCCGCCGTCGTCTCCTCGTCGAGCGTCTCGCCCGCGCCGTCGAGCACCGCCCGCGCCCGCTCGCGCGCGGTGCGCGCCTCGTCGAGCGCGTGCCGGTCGGCGCCGAGCGTCGCGACGACGCGGTCGCGCTCGGCCTCCAGCTCGCCGTGGCGGCGCGCGTTGTCGTCGAGCAGGCCGGCGATCCGGCCGAGCTCGTCGCTCGCCTGCTCGAGGCGGCGCTTCTCCTCGGCGAGCTCGGCGATGCGCGCCGTCTCCGCGCCGCGGTCGAGCTCGTCCCAGTCGCGGTAGACGTCGAGCCGCCCGAGCGCGACCGAGCGCGCCTGGAGCTCGCCGCGCACGGCGGCGGCCTCGTCGCGGCGCCGCGCGAAGGTGTCGCGCCGCGCGGTCACCTCGGCCGCCTGCTCGAGCAGGGCGTCGATCTTGGCCTGCGTCGACCATCCGAGCACGTAGCCGCGGCGGTCGTCGACCGCACGCGTGTCGTTCTTCTCGTGGTGGTCGGGCGAGTGCTTCACCTGGCCGGCGCGCGTGATCGCGCGGGGCAGCCGGCGGAAGGCGTCGAGGTCGGGCGCGCACGCGTGGTCCGCGCGGCGCTCCAGCTCGGCCTCGACCCACGCCGTGAGCGACGGCGCGTCGTCGAGGCGGCGCACGTCGAGCAGGTCGGCGAGCAGCGGGACGTCGTCGCGCGACGCGGGCCGGGCGGCCGGCACGCGGTCGGGCACCCGGTGGTACACGAGCCGCAGGCCCAGGTGCTCGCGGTCGACCCACGCGGCGACGGCCTCGTAGTGCGCCGCCGGCACGAGGAGCGAGAGCGCGAAGCCGCGCAGCACGCGCTCGGCCGCGCCCTCCCAGTCGGCGTGCTCGGGGCGCACCGCGAGCAGCTCGCCGACGAACGGCACGTCACCCGGCGCGAGCCCGACGCCGGCGCACAGCCGGTCGCGGACCTCCAGGTGGGTGCGGGGCAGGTTGGAGCGGCGGTCGGCGAGGCTCGCGAGCTCGGCCTTGACGTCGGCGGTCTCCTGCTCGACCGCGCGGACCTCGGCGGCGACCTCGCTCACCCGCTCCTCCGCCCGGGCGAGGTCCTCGCGCACCCGCACCGCGGCGTCGTCGGCCTCGCGCCGCAGCGCGGCGAACGCGTCGGCGTCGACGAGGGCGGCGGCCACGGCCGCCGCCCCGCCGCCGAACCCGGGGATGTCGCCGGGCTCGGCACGCGGGGGTGCCGCAGCCCCGTGTTCGGCAGCGTCGGAGCCGCCGAGCGTGAGGCCGGCGGCGGCGGCGTAGCCCGCGAGCTGGGCGACGCGGCGCTCGCGCGCTGCGCGCTCGACCTCGCGACGCGCGACCTCGCCCTCGATCGCGGCGAGCCGGTCACCGCCGTGCCCCGCGCGATCGAGCTCGAGCCGCTGGCGCTCGGCCGCGAGGAGTCCCAGCTCGTCGCCGACGCGCTGCCGCCGCGCCTCGCCGTCCGCCACGCGCTCGTCCAGCGCGCCGATCAGCCCGTCGAGGTCGGCCACGCGGCGCGACGCCGTGAACGCGCGGAGCGCGTCGCGCCGGGCCACGAGCGCCGCGGACCGCTCCCCCAGCGCGTCGTGCGCGTCGCAGTCCGCGAGCAGCGGCGCGAGCCGCTCGATCTGCGCGGTGGCCCGCACGACGGCGTCGTGCGCGCTCGTGAGGTCGTCGAAGTGCGCGACGAGCCGGTCCGTCCACCGGTCCGCGTCGAACGGCTCGAGCATGTGCTCGCGGACGAACTCGCCGAGGTCGCCGACAGACTTCATCGACACGGTCTGGTGGAACAGGTCCATCGCCTGGTCCGACGGGATGCCGAGCAGGCGGCGGAAGTCGCGGCCGTACTCGGGGAAGTGGTCGCGCACCTGGGCGCCCGACTCGCGCAGCCGCCGCCGCAGCGCCGCCACGTCGCCGCCGAACCCCGCGAAATCCTCGGTGATCGTCAGCGGCCGGTCGGCCGTGACGAAGAACCGGTCCGGCTGGCCCGACTGGCCCTGCGCGAGCCAGAACACCTGGGCGAGCGTGACCTCCTGGTCGAACCCGCGGTTGGAGAACCGACCCAGCACCACGGAGTAGGTACCGCGCTCGCGGAGCCCGACGTGGCGCGTCGTGCCCGTCGCCTCGTCGCGCTCGGACTTGTAGTGGCCCGCGACGTACGACCGCAGCGACCGCTCGCGCGCCCCGGCGCCGGCCGCCTTGTTGTAGGAGATGCGGTGCGACGGCACGAGCAGCGTCGTCACGGCGTCGACGATGGTCGACTTGCCCGACCCGATGTCGCCCGTGAGGAGCGCGTTGCGGCCGTCGAGGTCGAACGCCCACACGCGCTGGTCGAACGTGCCCCAGTTGAGCACCTCGAGCCGCTCGAGGCGGAAGCCCGCCCGGGCGTCGAGGTCCGCCGCCGGGTCGTGCAGCTCGACCGCGCTGAACAGGCCCTCCATCACGCCACCGTCCTCGTCGTCGTGCCTGCGCTCGTCACTGCGCCCGTCCCCGTGCCCGCCGTGCCGACGACGGCCCGCGCGTCCCGCCGTCCGCGGCGAGCTCCAGGTACTGCGCGAGGCGCGCGTCGAAGTCCGCGAGCCACTGCGCGTCGACGAACGCCTTGAGGATGCGGCGCACCTCGTACCGCCGCGCGTCGCCCGCGGCCGGGTCGCCGTCCTCGAACGGGGCGGCCCCGCCGTCAGGCGCGCCGTCCGGGTCGGGGCGGCCCGCCGGGCGCAGGAAACCGAGCTCCACGACGCGTCGCACCAGACCGTCGACCCGGTCCACGAGCCGCGCCTCGTTGGCGGCGGCGCCCGCGTCCTGCGCGAGGAAGACCCGCAGCAGGTCGACGATCTCCGTGCGCGCGAGCACGAGGCGCGTCTCGCCGCCCTCGGAGTCCGCCTGCGCGAGCCGCTTGCGCAGCAGCGCGAGCAGCAGGCTCACGTCGAACGGCAGCTCGCGGCGCGGGATCAGGCGGGGCACGCGCTCGTCGCGCTCGTGCTCGGGCTGCGAGCGCAGGTAGGCGTAGCCGTCGCCCTCGTCGACGACGACCTGGAGGCCCATCATCGCGACGGTGTCGCGCACCTGCGCCTCGCGCGCGAGCAGGTCGCGCCACAGCGCCTCGCCGGACTCTCGGTAGACCACTCCCTTGAGCAGCGACGTCACGACGACGGACAGCTCCGGGTCGCGCGCGGGGCGGGTCGTGCTCACGGGGTCTCCTCCGGGGCGGGGTCGGCGGTGTCGTGGGGGTTCTCGTCGGGTCGGGTCGCGGACGGGCCGCCCGGGACGGGGACGCGCGGCACCCGCGGTGCCCCGCCGGCCGGCCCCGTGCGCCGCGCGTACGTGACGCGGGGCAGGCGCGCGACGCGCACCACCGGGTCCGGCGCGCCGTCGTCGGCGACCGGCCCGCTCGGGGCCTCGCCCTCCCAGCGCACCTCGTCGGTGCGCTCGTCGTCGTGCACGACGACGAAGCGCGGGTCCTCCAGCGACAGGTACGTCACGAGCTCGGCCAGGCCGTGCTCGAGCGGCGCGGCGGCGAGCACGTCGGCGAGCGCGACCTCCCCCGGCCCTCCCGGGGCGGTGAGCGTCGCCCGGACCGTGCGTGCGAGCCGCTCGGGGTCCACGTGCACCTGGTCGTAGAGCGCGTCGACCTCGAAGTCGTCGTCGCCGACCTCGACGTGGTCCGAGTCGAGCCGGGCCGTCGGTCGCGGCGTGAACAGCGGCCGCTCCGTCGGCAGCACGACGTCCGGGGCGACGGCGTCGACCACCATGCCTGGCGGGCCGCCCGGTCCGCGGCGGACGTCGCGCGCCGCGAGCGCCTTCGCCTCGACGCCGCGCAGGATGTCCATGACCCGCCGGTTCTCCAGCCACACCTGGTCGTCGAGGAAGCGGCGGAGCTGCTCGGAGAGCGTCCGCACGGTCGCCTGCGTGCGCTCGCCGGCGTCGAGCCAGTCGTAGTGGACGCGCCGCAGGCGGCGGTGCTCCTGCTCCCGCGCCGCCGCGTCCGTCGTGGCGGCGTCCACGACCGGCCCCGGCGCCCCCGGGGCCGGCCGGACGACGTCGGGCGCGATCGCGTCGAGGGACTGCACGCGCTCGACGAGCGCGGCGAACTCCTCCTGGCGGCGGCGGTCGAGCAGGAAGTCGTAGAACGCGTGGAACGAGCGGCCCTGGTCGGACTCCGCGATCGCCGTGCGAGACCGCACGACCTCCTCCAGCAGCTCGCCCTTGGCGCCGTCCCAGCCGGTGATGCGCTCGCGCAGGTCGCGGTCCAGCGAGCGGAAGTTCGCCTCGACCTCGCGGAAGTCGGAGAGGAGGTCGGCCGCGGTCTGCGTGAGCTGCTGGTAGCGGTCGCGCTGCGCCGCGGCGTCGAGCACGGCCACGCGCCCGGCGCGTACCTGCGCGATCTCCTCGTCGATGGCGGCGCGCCGCTCCTCGAGCTCGCGCAGGCGCTCCGCCGGGTCGGTCTGCGTCCCGACGGCGAGCTGGCGCAGGAGCTCGAACACCGTGTTGAGCCGCGACTCCGTGCCCACGAACCCGCGCCCGCGCAGCGACGCGACCCAGCGCACGGCCTGCTCGACGGCGGGCGTCGCGTCGTAGTGCGGCTCACCGGAGCCCGGCGGGTACCAGGCGCGCAGCCAGCCCTGGTCCGGGTGGGCCCAGTGGTCGACGTACGCCTGCGGGGCGCGCGGGTAGCGGGGTTCCGAGCCGGACGCCCGGGCGGACCGGCCGTCGACCGCCCACAGGTGGTCGTCGAGCCGCGCGACGAGCTCGCTCTCGGGGATCGCGCGCACGTTGTCCTCGACGAACAGCGTGCCGAGGAACGACAGCACGAGCGGCGCCGTGTCCGCGCGCAGGAGCCGCCACGCCGCGCTCGACCGTCGCAGGGAGTCGACGTCGTCGTGCTGCACGCAGGTCCTCTCGGGCGGTGGGCTCGGGCCGGGCGGCACCGCGGGGAGCGCGGGCGCCCCCAGATCTTAGGCGGGGACGCCCGCACCGCCGGGACGACCCACCGTCGTCGCACACCTCGGCCGAGAACGACACGACGCCCCGTCGAGCACGACATGGCGGTCGTTCTCGGCCCCTCGACGTCTCTCATGTCGTGTTCGACGGGAAGCGGGGCGGGTTCGGCGGGTTCGGCAGACAGGATCCGGGACCATGGTCCCTGTCGGCGGCGGGTGCGCGCTCCGTAGCCTGGGTGCGGCGCCGAGCCGGCAGCGCGCCCACCCTGCCGGCCGGCGCCACCTTCTGCCCGCCCGCCGGGGCGTCCCCCGACCCGGCGGGGCCCCGCGGACCCGAGGACCGCCCGTGACCGGAACGACCACCGCCCTGACGGACGACGCGCGACCGGGCGACCGGACGCCGTCGGGCACGGAGCGTGCGCAGGACGCGGCGTTCGACCCGTTCGCGAGGCCGACCGGCTGGACCCACTCCCGCGGCGTGCTGTTCGGCGAGATGCTGCTGTTCGGCCTGCTCAGCCTCACCGCGGCGTTCGTGCTGTCGTACGACGCCGTGCTCCTCGCCGCGAACCCCACCGCCACGCTGTCGTGCGACGTCAACACCGTGCTGTCGTGCGGGACGGTCGCGCAGTCGTGGCAGGCGCAGGTGTTCGGATTCCCCAACGCGTTCCTCGGCCTGGTCGCGGAGCCGATCGTCATCACGACGGCGGTCGCTGCGCTGGGCGGCACGCGGTTCCCCCGCTGGTTCCTCTTCGCCGCGCAGTGCGTGTACTTCCTGGGCGTCGTGTTCGCCTACTGGCTCTTCTACCAGTCGATGTTCGTCATCGGCGCGCTGTGCCCGTGGTGCCTGCTCATCACGGTCTCGACGACGCTCGTCTTCGCGTCGCTCCTGCACTGGAACGTGCTGGAGGACAACCTGTACCTGCCGCGGGCCGCGCAGGCACGGATGCTCGGCTTCGTCCGCTCGGGGGCCTACGGGTACCTGGTGGCCGCGTGGCTCGTGGGGCTCGCGATCCTCGTGGTGCTCAAGTACGGCCCGGCGCTGCTGGCCTGAGGGACCCCGCGCGCGGCGCGCCGCGGCCACGTCCCTGCACGCCGCCGAGCACGAGGTTGCTCCCGGAAAGAGGGCGGGAACGACGGCAACCTCGTGCTCGGCGATCGGACGCTCAGGGCGGGTCAGGGGGTCGTGACCCCCAGCGAGTAGGCGCCCGACCCCGCGTACGCGTGCACCACGAACCGGTAGTAGCCCGCCGCGCCGTCGTACGACAGCGACTCGTTCGCCCCCGGCGACGTGGACTGCGCGACCGAGACCCACGACGACCCGTTCCACCGCTGGAGGTACAGGTCGTAGTCGCTGCCGGCCGGGCCGGTCACGCAGCCGCGGTGGGAGCCCGCGGTCGCGGCCGTGTAGTACGACCCGTTCGGCTGGACGGCCGTCGCCCCGGCCGAGAGCGTCCCGGAGTACGTCCGGGCGTAGCCGGTGCAGCCCGTCGGCGGCTCGGGGTTGCCGCCCCCGCCGTCGCTCGTGACGAGCGTGAGCCCGTACGCGGAGAGGATCTCGCCGACGGGCTGGAAGTACGTCGTGCCGCCGGAGGAGCAGTTGCCGGAGCCGCCCGACGTCACGCCCTGCGCCTGGTTGCCCGCGAGCAGCGAGCCGCCGGAGTCGCCCGGCTCGGCGCACACGTTGGTGCGGATGAGCCCGGTGACGGTGCCCTGCGCGTAGGTGACCGAGGCGTTGTACGCCAGGACCGTCCCGCAGTGCCAGCCCGTCGTGGAGCCCGACCGGCACACCGACGCGCCGACCGGCGCCTGCGTCGCCCCGGCCACGGCCACGCGGCCGCCGGCGTAGTTGTTCACCGCGCCCACCGGCGTGTTGCCCGCGTCGACCTGGACCCAGGCGTAGTCGTTGCCGGGGAAGCTCGACCCGCGGAACGTGCCCGACGGGCCGGACGTGCGCGCCCCGGTCGAGCCGCAGTGCCCGGCCGTGACGAACCCGCCCTGGACCGCGAACCCGACGGAGCAGCGGCTGCCACCGCCGATCGTGTAGGCGTTGCCGCCGACGACGTCGATCAGCGGGCGCGGGGTCTCGGTCGTCTCCTCGTACGCCACCGCCTCCGCGGGGACGCCCGCCGCGGCGACCTGCGCGGCGACGTCGGCCTCGCCGCCGTCGCGCACGGAGACGACGACGCGGTTGCGCGTCACGTCGACGTACCAGCCCGGCAGCGCCGCCGGGTCGTCGGCGAGGGCACCGTCGAGCGTCGCCCGCCAGGTCTCGAGGTCGGCGAGGGTGTGGTCCACGCTCACCGCGGTGGCGCCCTCGGCCCGCACCGCGCGGGCGTCGGCGGCGTCGGTGACGCCGACGTAGAGGACGTTCGCGGAGTCGTCGACCCAGGAGCCCGCGTAGTCGGCGCCCAGGCGACGCTCGAGCGCCGCCTCGGTGCCGGCCGCGTCGGACTGGAAGGCGAGGCGCGTCCGTGCGTCCCGCGCGCTGAGGCCCAGGTCGCGCTGGAGCGCGCGTTCCAGGCCGGGGGTCGTCTTGGGGACCGCGCGCACCGTCGCGCGCTGGTCCTCGGGGGCGGGCGTACCCGCGACGGCGTGCGTCGCGGCCGCGCCCGTCAGGAGCGTCGCGGCGGCGGTGACCGCGGCGATCCTCCTGCGGAGTGGTCGTGTCATGTCGTCCATTCCCTTCGCCGGGCCCGGGTGGCCCGGTCGAGGGCCACGCTAGGGAGGCACCCAGGACGCGCCCAGATCACGATCAGGTCATACGCGGGCGCTATGTGCGGGAGCGCCCCTACGCGATCTCCACCGGGTGCTCGGCGCGCCAGCGCCGGTAGCGCGGCGAGCGCTGCACCGCGTCGCGGTGGGCCCCCGCGGCGGCGCGCGCGATCACGTCCACCGGCAGGCGCTCCGCCGCGTCGCGGCGCCATCCCACGTGGTGCGTCCAGCGCAGCGGAGCCCCGTCGAGGGCGACCGTCCGCACGCCCGGCGCGTCGAGCAGCACGGGCTGGACGAGCGCGACCGCGTGGCCGCCGCGCACCTGGTCGATGCACGACGTCCGGTCCGACTCCCCCATCGCCCGCGGCGTGAACCCCGCCCGGACGCACGCGCTCACGAAGCACCGCTCGAAGCACCCGCTGCCCGGGGCCGTGAGCCACAGCGCGTCGGCGAGCTCGCCGAGCCCGACGGCGTCCCGCGCCGCGACGGGGTGGTACTCGTCGACGAGGACGAACACGGGGTCCGTCGACACCGCCGTCCACACGAGCCCTCCGTCGGTCGGCGGCGACGCGTCGTCGCACATGCCGACCAGCGCGACGTCGAGGGTCCCGCTCGCCAGCCGCTCCGCCGTCTCCTCGACGGACCACGACGTCGCCGTGGTGACGAGGAGGTCGTCGACCGCGAGGGCCGCGGGCAGCGCCGCGTGCAGGCGGCTCGCGAACAGCCCGCCGATCGCGGAGCTCACCGTCCCCACGCGGACGGACCCCGCCGTCGCCCGGTCGCTCACGTGCCGCCGCGCGTCGTCGACGAGCGCCGCCATCGCGGGCAGCACGACGCGCGCGTGGCGCAGCACCAGCTCGCCGAGCTCGGTCGGGCGCGCCCCCTGGCGGTCGCGCGTGAACACGCACCCGCCCAGCGCGCGGTCGATCCGGTTGAGCTGGGCGGTGAGGGCGGGCTGGGCGAGACCGAGCGACGCCGCCGCCTTGGTCACGCTGCCCGACTCGGCCACCACCACGATCATGCGCAGGTGACGCACCTCGAGGTCCATGCGACCTGAACGTATCGGTGCGGCCCAGCCCTGTCTCGCGGCGGTCCCGCCGGTCTCCGGGACGGCGCGAGCACCTAGGCTGCCCCCGTGAGCGCCGACGACGACGCAGGCGTCCCCCCGACCCCGGGCTCGCGCGGTCGGGGCGGCCGTCGCCGCCAGGAGATCCTCGACGTGGCGGCGGCAGCGTTCGCGACGCGCGGCTACCACGGGGCCTCGCTCGCCGAGATCGCCGACGAGGTGGGGATCTCCGCGCCCGCGATCCTCCACCACTTCCGGACCAAGGAAGGGCTGCTCACCGCGCTCCTCCACGCGCGCGACGCCGAGGACGCGGACGACGGCGACGGCGGTCCCGCCCACGCGTCGTCCCGCCCGCACGGGCTCGCCTACCTCGACCACCTCGTCGACACGGTCGCTCGCAACGTCGCGCGGCCGGGCATCACCCAGCTCTACGCGGTCCTGTCCGCCGAGTCCGTCACCGACGGGCACCCCGCGCAGCAGTGGTTCCGCGACCGCTACGTCGGCCTGCGCGCCCTGGTCGAACGCGCGCTGGAAGAGGCCCTGGAGCGGGGCGAGGTGCCCGTGGGCACCGACGTCGAGCAGACCGCGGCGGCGATCGTCGCCGTCATGGACGGGCTCCAGGTCCAGTGGCTCCTGGACCCCGACCGCGTCGACATGGTCGCCGTGACGCGACGCACGATCGACGCGCTGCTCGCCGCGCTCGGCGCACAGTCCGGGGCGGTCCTGGACGGCCCGGCGGCCGAGGCCTGAGGCCCGGCGCGCCCGACGACGCGGGGTGACCGCGACCCCCGCGCTACGCGGCTGGGGCGAGGAAGCCGTCGCGCACCAGGCCTCGCACAGCGGGCAGCAGCTCGCCGGCGAGGTCGGCCGCGGGCACCTCGAAGAGGGCGGCGATCGCTCCCACGAGCTGGCCGACCGTCAGCTCGCCGTCGCTCGCGCCGACGAGCGCCGCGAGCCCGGTCGAGGCCTGGACGGCCCGGCCGAGCCCGTCGCCCTGCCGCAGCAGCACGACCGTCGGGTCCGCAGCGCCCGGCGCGTGGAACCGTTCCTCGGTCACGTCGGCCGCGACGGCGAGACGCGCACCGGCGAGGGCGTCGTCGTCACGCGCGGTGAGCCAGTCGTGCGCCGCGAGCGACGCCGCGAGGTGAGCGCCGAGCGGCTGACGGACGGGACCCGTGTGCTCCTCGAGCCGGCGCAGCGTCGGACGCGCGCCGTCGACCGGGCGCCGCAGCGTCACGATCCCGAACCCGACGGCCTCCACGTCGCGGGCCGCGAAGTCGTCGAGCCACGCGGCGTAGGCGGCCGCCCACGCCGCGGGCTCGCGCTCCGGGGTCGTGCCGCCGTCGCGGATCCACGTCTCGGCGTACTCGGCCGGGTCCTGCACCTCGCGCTGGACCACCCAGCCGTCAAGACCTGCCGCGTCGAGCCACGCCCCGACGCGCTCGTCCCACGGGACGCCGCGCCGGTGCTCCCAGTTGCCGAGGAGCTGCGCCACGCCGCCTGGCGCGAGCACCGCGCCGACGCCCGTCACGAGGTCGCGCACGACGTCGTCGCCCGCCCGCCCGCCGTCGCGGTACTCGTACTCGGGCAGCGCGTCCGCCCCGTCGCCCCCGCCGCGCGGGGTGATGACGAACGGCGGGTTCGACACGACCAGCTCGAACCGCTCGCCCGCCACGGGCTCGAGCATCGACCCCGCGCGGAGCTCGATCGGCGCGCCGGGCCCCGCCACCCCGGCGTCGGGCACCGTGCTGATCGCCGCGTCGAACGCTGTGTTGACGGCTGTGTTGAACGCTGTGAAGCCCAGGGCGCGGCGCGAGATGTCGGTGCCGACGACCGACCGCGCGTGCCGCGCGGCGTGCAGGGCCTGGATCCCGCAGCCCGTCCCGAGGTCGAGCACGCGCCCGACCGGGGTCCGGACCGTCACCTGCGCGAGCGTCAGGGACGCCCCGCCCGCGCCCAGGACGTGGTCCGGGGCGAGCCGCCGGCCCGTCGCGAGCTCGCCCAGGTCCGACGACAGCCACCACGTCACCGGGCCCGCCGCGTCCGACGCCGCGTAGGGCCGCAGGTCCACGACGGCGCGCACGGCGTCGTCGTCGGCCGCGCCCGCGGCCTCGACCAGACCGAGCCGCCGCGCGCCGTCGACCCCCGTGCGCCCGAGGGCCGCGTCGAGCGCGGCGCGCGGGACGTCGTCGCCCAGGAGGAACAGCGCGGCCAGAGCGGCCGAGGGGTCGGACTCGCGGCCCCGCAGCGCGCGCCGCGCCGGCACGGCCTGCTCGCGGTGCAGCGCGGCCGACGCGACCGGGCCGAGCACCCGCTCGACGCCGTCGACCGTGAATCCCGCCGCCGCGAGGTCCTCGCGCAGCGTCGCCGCGGCCGCCGCGAGCTCCGCCGGCGCCAGGCCCGCACCGGGCGGGGGTGCGCTCACGACGACGTCCGGCACGGCGGGCGTGGAGGAGGCAGGGGCGGCGTCGGCGGGAGGCATGGGTCCATCCTGGCGGATCCGTCCGGGGACGGCCGGTCCGACCCCGGACGCACCGGACCCCGGCGCGCCGAGGCGGGCCGGGGTCCGGTAGGGACAGGAGTCGTCAGCAGTTCTGCGTGCCGTACACCGCGACGTTCTGCGCGGAGGTCTGGAACGTCTCGTCGGTCATGGCCGACGTGATGGCGGACATGTCGGCGCTGGCCGGGTCGTCGACCGCGGTCTTGAGGGTGTCGGTGAGCTGGCGGAAGACGCCGGTCACGTTGTCCCAGTCGGCGCTGATCTCGGCGGGAGCCTCGGCGGCCTCGAGCGACGCGGTGAACGTCTCGAACTCGGTCACGGCGCCGGCCGGGTCGCTCGTGTCGATCGAGCCGAGCGAGCTCTGGGCGTCGATGAGGGTCTCGTAGGCGGTGCAGAAGTCGCCCGACGCCTCGGCGTCGCCGGTCTCCTCCTCCGTGGTCTCCTCCGACTCGGTGGTGTCGCTGGCCTCGTCCTCGGCCGGGGTCGTCTCCTCCGACGCGGTGGTCTCGGAGTCGGTGCTCGCGTCGTCGCCCGAGCCGCTGCAGGCGGCGAGGCCGAGCACGAGCAGGGCGCTCGTCGCGAGGGCGGTCGTGCTCTTCGTGATCGTCAGTCGGTTGCGCATGGGACCCATGGTTTCCCATGCCGGTGCCCTGCGCGCCCCCAAACCGCCGAGGTGGGGAGCCCTCCCCATGTGTCGAGCGCCACGGGGTGAAAACCCGCCGCACCCCGGTCAGCGCGCGCAGCCCGCCCGGAAGTAGTCCGTGACGGCCTGCGACGACGTCGTGAGCGCGGCCGTGTCGATGCGCCGTCCGACGCGGTCGATCGCCCGGGACAGCTCGTCCGTGTCGCCCGCGCCGGTCGCCTCGACCTCGTCGGCGATCATCGTGAGATACGTCGTCACGACGGCCCAGTCGCGGGCGATCTCGCCCGGGGGCGTGGCACCGGTGAGCGCGTCCCGCGCCGTCGTGAAGCCGTCGACCAGCGCCTCGGGGTGCTCGACGGTGAGGTTGACCTGCGCCTTGGCCGCGGCCCCCCAGGCGACCTCCGCGTCCCGGCAGACCGGGTCGACGGCGGTCGGGGCGGCGGGGTCCGCCGTCGTGCCCTCGCCCCCGTCCCCCGGCTCGGCCGCCCCGTCGTCGGGCACGACTCCCGGGGTGTCGGCCTCGCTGCCGTCGTCCACCGGGGCGGCGGCCCCGCCCTCCGCCCCGGCGGGCGGGGACGGTGCGGCGGCGGGTGCCGCGTCGGGCAGCGACACGACGTCGAACGCGCCGCTCGCGACGACGGCGAGGCAGAGCCCGGCGACGACGGCGAGGACCGCGGCGTGTGCCACGACGCGCACCGGTGATTGCATGGCCCTATGATGACGCCTCGCACGCGCGAGGCGAACCCCGCGAGCCGTCCCGGCCCACGGGGTCCTGGCCTGCCGCTCGGCGTCGGCCCGTCGTCAGCCCATCGTGTTGACGATGAGCCCGATGTGGGTGAAGAAGTTCATGGCGCCGAACAGCAGGAACGCGACCCCGGACAGGCCCCAGGCCCAGCCGATGACGGTTCGCACGGCGCGGCGACCCGAACGCACCGCGAACGGGAAGAGGATCGCACCGACGCCGACGAGCGCGATGAGACCGGACATGAAGATCGCCTCGACGAGCGGGTAGGCGGCGAACGCGCCCGAGATGGGCTCCTCCGGCGGAGCGGCGAAGAGCTGGTACGTCACGCCCGCGATCGCGATGGCGACGAGCCCGAGGCCCATACCGAGCACGAACACGGAGACGGGGCGGGCCACGGCCTGCAGGTGCTCGGTCGCGTCCGCGCGCTCGAGCGCCGCCCGGCCCCGCGTCCACAGGTAGAACGCCGCCGCGAGCAGCAGCACGCCGAACGCGAGGCTCGTCTCGCCGAAGATGATGTTGTCGAACGGGAAGCCACCCGCGGCGAGCGGCCACGTGAGCGTCATGTGCAGCCCCGTCGCCGTGAGGATCGTGCCGAGCACCCCGAACGCGAGCGACCACCCCTCGACGACGACCTTCCGCGGCGACCGCAGCAGCTCACGCCCGAGCATGACGAGCAGGATCAGCCCGGCGCCGACGGCGACGGACATCACGGTGTTGTAGGTGGGCATCTGCGCCCAGTCGATGACGAGCCCCTCGGCGGCGACCATCTCTGTCCACTCCTCGTTCGTTCCCACGAGCCGCACTCACGACCCGAGAGCAATAACCATACGCACGTATAGGTTATTCCTGACCGCACCGCGCAGGGCCGTTCGCACTGCCGAGCAGATCCCTGCTGCACCGAGGCAGACCCGCCGGCCCGCGAGGTAGAACCCTGGTGGGCTGAGGTAGAACCCTGGTCACGCCCACGGCCGCAGGCCGCCCGCCGCAGCCGGATCGCCCGAGGCAGCCGGTCGACCCGCACCAGCCCGCGCGCGCTCACGGCACCGCAAGAGACGGTCCGCCACCGCGAGCAGTCGCCCGGCCGGGCGAAGACCAAGGCGAGACGACACCGGGCGGGGTGGGTGGTGGTGCCGCGTCGTGGGCGGGCCTGGCGGGAGCCGCGAGGAACGAGCGGCGGATGGTAGACACGGCACCACCAC
>NZ_JBHXIC010000001.1:37896-83759 GCF_042723955.1 Cellulosimicrobium cellulans
GGGGGGGCGGCCGGCGCGCTCGGGTGGGGCGTGCAGCCCACCCCCCACCCCCCCCCCCCCCGCCCACCCACGGCGACCACACGCCGTCGAGCACAAGAACCACGGTTCTACCTCGCGCACCCACGGTTCTATCTCGCGCCACCACGGTTCTACCTCGCGCGGCCAGGGTTCTCTCTCGACCAGCCGGGGTTCTCGCTCGGCGGCCCCGGGTAGGAGGCAGCGGTCTCACTACGATGGCCCCGTGGACGACGGAGCGGGCACCATCGACCGGGCAGCGCGGCGCGACGGGGAGAGCGCGGGGGCCGGGGCGACGCGCGGGACGGTCCGCGACGCGACGCACGGGGCCCGCGCCACGGTGCAGGGGCGCAGCGCGCAGCGGCAGCGCGCGATGGTCGAGGCGGCGGCGCACCTGCTCATCGAGGAGGGCTTCGGCGCCGTGACCCACCGCCAGGTGGCGCGCGCGGCGGGTGTGCCGCAAGGCTCGGCGTCGTACTACTTCCCGACGAGCGCCTCGCTGGTCTCGACGGCGGTCGAGGCTGCGGAGGACGTGCGTGCGACGGCGGCGCAGGTGCGGGCGGACGCGCTGTCGCGGGAGCCTCGCTCGAGCGGGGCGACGGCGCGCGAGCTGATCGAGACGCTCTACGCACCCCACGTGGACGACACGGTGGTCGACGTGCGGCTGGACCCGATGCTCACGGCGATGCGCGACCCCGCGCTGCGGCCGATCATGCGCGCGTCGCGGCCGCGCCTGCTCGCGGCGGCGCGGACCGTGCTGGACGCGTCAGGGCACGCGCACGTGACGGACGTCGACCTGGTGGCGCACGTGGTCGACGCGGCGCTGCTCTCCGCCGCGGCGGCGGAGGACGGGCGCGTGCTGGACCACGCGACGGATACGGTCGCGCGCTTCCTGGACCATTGGCACTGACGGCGCAAACTTACTTACCGGTTATTCAGTTTTACCGGTAGAGTGGCGGCGCCCGGGCTCCCGAGCGCGTCGGTGGCGACCCACCCGACGCGCACCGCCCCGGGGAACCGTCGCCGTCGCCGTGGAAGGACCGTCCGTGAGCACCCTCCCCTACCTCGACCCCGCTCTGCCCGTGGCCGACCGCGTCGAGGACCTCCTCGCGCGGATGACGCTCCCCGAGAAGGTCGGGCAGATGCTCCAGCTCGACGCGCGCGACGGCGTCGGGCCGGCGGTCCTGGACAAGCACGCCGGTTCGCTCCTGCACACGTCCCCCCAGAACGTGGTCGAGGCCCACGCGCTCACCGGGAAGACCCGGCTCGGCATCCCCCTGCTGGTCGCCGAGGACTGCATCCACGGCCACTCCTTCTGGGTCGGCGCGACGATCTTCCCCACACAGCTCGGCATGGCCGCCACGTGGGACCCCGAGCTCGTCGAGCAGGTCGCCCGGGCCACCGCGGTCGAGGTCGCCGCGACCGGCATCCACTGGACGTTCTCCCCCGTGCTGTGCATCGCGCGCGACCTGCGCTGGGGGCGCGTCGACGAGACGTTCGGGGAGGACCCGTACCTGATCGGCGAGCTTGCGTCGGCCATGGTGCGCGGGTACCAGGGCGACGGCCTCGCGGACCCGACCGGGGTCCTCGCGACCGCCAAGCACTTCGCCGGCTACTCCGAGACGCAGGGCGGCCGCGACGCGAGCGAGGCCGACATCTCGCCGCGCAAGCTCCGGTCCTGGTTCCTGCCCCCGTTCGAGCGCGTCGCGCGCGAGGGCTGCGCGACGTTCATGCTCGGCTACCAGTCCATGGACGGCGTGCCCGTCACCGTCAACGGCTGGCTGCTCGACGACGTCCTGCGCGGCGAGTGGGGCTACACGGGCACGCTCGTCACCGACTGGGACAACGTCGGACGCATGGTCTGGGAGCAGCACATCCAGCCCGACTACGTGCACGCCTCCGCCGTCGCCGTGCGCGCGGGCAACGACATGATCATGACGACGCCGAAGTTCTTCGAGGGCGCGCTCGAGGCGGTCGCACGCGGGCTCGTGGAGGAGGTCGCGATCGACGCGGCCGTGCGCCGCATCCTCACGCTCAAGTTCCGGCTCGGGCTGTTCGAGGACCCGCGGCGCCCCGACGTGGCGCGCCAGGAGGCCGTCATCGCCTCGGCGGAGCACACCGCCGTCAACCTCGAGGTCGCGCGGCGTTCGCTCGTCCTGCTCGCGAACGACGGCACGCTCCCCTTCACGGGCGGGCGCACGGTCGCCGTCGTCGGGCCGAACGCAGACGACGACCACACGCAGCTCGGCGACTGGGCCGGTGCCTCGGGCCAGGCCGACTGGCTGCCCGACGGCCACCCGCGCGAGATGACCGCCACCGTCCTCGACGGCTTCCGCGCCCTCGTCCCCGAGGGGTGGACTGTCACGCACGCGCGCGGCGCCGACATCCTCACGCTCGAGCCCGACCCCGAGGGCGAGCTGTTCCCCGACGGCCAGCCGCGGCCGCAGGTCGTCGTGCCCGCCGAGCCCGACGACGCGCTGATCGCCGAGGCCGTGGCCGCGGCGCGCGTCGCGGACCTCGTCGTCGCGGTCGTCGGCGACCGGATCGAGCTCGTCGGCGAGGGCAAGTCGACCGCGACGCTCGAGCTCGTCGGCGGCCAGGTCGCCCTGCTCGACGCGCTCGTCGCGACCGGCACGCCCGTCGTGGTCGTCGTCGTCGCGTCCAAGCCGCTCGTGCTCCCGCCGTCCGCCCACGCGGCGGCCGCGATCGTCTGGGCCGCGAACCCGGGCATGCGCGGCGGCCAGGCCGTCGCCGAGCTCGTCCTCGGGCAGATCGAGCCCGAGGGCCGGCTCCCGATCTCGTTCGCCCGGCACGCCGGCCAGCAGCCCACCTACTACAACGTGGTCCGCGGGCAGCACGGCGACCGGTACGCCGACCTCACCCAGAGCCCCGCGTTCGCGTTCGGCGAGGGCCTGAGCTTCACGACCGTCGACTACACGGACCTGCGCGTCCTGGGCTCGGTGCACGGCCCCGACGACGTCGTGCGCGCCCAGGTCACGCTCACCAACACCGGCACGCGGCCCGTCCGCGAGACCGTGCAGGTCTACGTGAGCGACACGGTCACGTCCGTGACGTGGGCCGAGAAGGAGCTCAAGGCGTACCGCAAGGTCGCGCTCACCCCCGGCGAGTCCGCCGTCGTCGACCTCGAGGTGCCCGTCGCGGACTGCACGCTCGTCGACGCCCACGGCCACCGGGTCGTCGAGCCCGGCGAGTTCGAGCTCCGCGTCGGCCCGTCGTCCCGCGAGGACGCGCTCCTGCGCGCGCCCTTCACCGTCAAGGGCTGAGAGCGGGCCCGGTCCGCCGGACCGGGACGAGGACGCCCGGGCCGCGCACGGCCCGGGCGTCCTCGTACGTGCAGGTCGGGCCGTCAGGCGCCGGTCGCGACGCGCTCCGGCTCGAACGTGGACTGCTCGCGGTCGACGCGGGCCGCGCGGAGCCGCGACATGATCACCGCGCCGAACGCGATCGCCGCCGCGACGACCGCGATGCCGATGCGCAGCGCGTGGTTCGCGTCCTCCGGCACGCTCATGAGCACCACCGCGGGGGCGATGAGCACGGACACGAGGTTCATGACCTTGATGAGCGGGTTGATCGCCGGACCGGCCGTGTCCTTGAACGGGTCGCCGACGGTGTCGCCGATGACGGTCGCCGCGTGCGCCTCGGAGCCCTTGCCCCCGTACGCGCCGTCCTCGACGATCTTCTTCGCGTTGTCCCATGCACCGCCCGAGTTGGCGAGGAACACCGCCATGAGCACGCCCGCACCGATCGCCCCTGCCAGGAAGCCGGCGAGCGGTCCGACGCCCAGGCCGAACCCGACCGCGATGGGCGCGAACGCGGCGAGCAGACCCGGCGTCGCGAGCTCGCGCAGCGAGTCGCGCGTGCAGATGTCCACGACCTTGCCGTACTCCGGGCGCTCCTGGAACGTCATGATCCCGGGGTGCTCGCGGAACTGGCGGCGCACCTCGAACACGATCGCGCCCGCGGCGCGCGTCACGGCGTCGATCGCGAGCCCGGAGAACAGGAAGACGGTCGCGGCGCCCAGGATCAGACCCACGAGCGTGATGGGCGAGATGATCTGGTAGTCCAGCATCGCGGAGACGAGTCCGGTGCCGATGCCCTCGACGTCCGCGAGCGCGTGGCTCACCGCATCGGCGTACGACCCGAAGAGGGCCGTCGCCGCGAGGACCGCCGTCGTGATCGCGATGCCCTTGGTGATGGCCTTCGTCGTGTTGCCCACCGCGTCGAGGTCGGTGAGGATCTGCGCGGCCTCCGCGTCGCCGTCGCCGGACTCGCCGACCGACATCTCGTAGATGCCCTGGGCGTTGTCGGAGACCGGGCCGAACGTGTCCATCGCGACGATGACGCCGACCGTCGTGAGTAGCCCGCACCCGGCGAGCGCGACGAGGAACAGCGCGAGCCACACAGAGCCGCCCGCGAGGAGGAACAAGCCGCAGATCGCGGCGGCGATCACGCCCGCCGTGTACACCGCGGACTCGAACCCGACGCCGATGCCGGACAGGACGACCGTCGCCGCGCCCGTCCGGGAGGTGGCGGCGACGTGCAGCGTGGGCTTCGACGTCGTGCCCGTGAAGTAGCCCGTGATCCACAGGATGATGCCCGCGAGGACGATGCCGATGACGACCGCGAGGCTCGCGACGACGCGCGGGTCGGCCGCGAGGCCGGACAGGTCGCCGAGGTCCGCGGTGCCGTCGAGCGCCGAGAACGACGACGGCAGGTAGACGAACGCCGCGACGGCCGCGAGCACCGCGCCGATGAGCGCCGAGAGGTAGAAGCCGCGGTAGATGGCCCTGAGGCCGTTCTCCTGGCCGCGCACGCGCGTGATGAAGACGCCGAGGACGGCGACCAGGGCGCCGAGCGCGGTGACGATCAGCGGGAACACGAGGCCCTGCTCGCCCATCGCGGCCTTGCCGAGGATGAGAGCGGCGACGAGCGTCACGGCGTACGACTCGAAGAGGTCGGCCGCCATGCCGGCGCAGTCGCCCACGTTGTCGCCCACGTTGTCCGCGATCGTCGCCGCGTTGCGCGGGTCGTCCTCGGGGATGCCCTGCTCGACCTTGCCGACGAGGTCTGCACCGACGTCGGCCGCCTTGGTGAAGATGCCGCCGCCGACGCGCATGAACATCGCGAGCAGCGCGGCGCCGAAGCCGAAGCCCTCGAGCACGGCGGGAGCGTCGCCCTTGTAGATCAGCACGACCCCCGCGGCGCCGAGCAGGCCGAGGCCGACGACCGACATGCCGACGACGCCGCCCGTCCGGAACGCGATCCGGGCGCCCTCGGTGCGCCCGCCGGGCTTGGTCGCGGCCGAGGCGACGCGCACGTTGGCCCGCACCGCGAGCCACATGCCGAGGTAGCCGATCGCCGCCGAGAAACCGGCTCCGACGAGGAACGCGATCGAGCGCCCCACCCGGATGCCGCCGTCCCCCGGCAGGAGGAACAGGAGGCCGAACACGATCACCGCGAACAGGGCGAGCGTGCGGAACTGGCGGCTCAGGTAGGCCCCGGCGCCCTCCTGCACGGCCTGCGCGATGTCCTGCATCTTCGCCGTGCCGTCGTCCGCGGCCAGGACCTGTCTGCGCAGGACGAACGCGAAGACCAGCGCCACGAGCGCGATCACCGCGATGACGGCGACGATGGTGAGACTTTCCGAACCGAGCGTGAGCATCCGTCCTCCTTGACGAACCGCGCGACCGTCGCGCCGGTCCCCTGCCGGAGCGATGGGGGTGAGTCTACGCACGTGTGGCGTGCGTCACGACCACTCGTGCAGGACGTCACAAACGCATCCCCACCGCCCTCGGCGAGTGGGCCGCGGGAGAGGCTGCACCCGACCCCAACCGAACGCTCGCGACGGACGTTGAGAGGGGCGACGGTGTTCACGACGAGCAGGAGGCATGCGCGATGGCGCGTTGGGAAACGGTGCTGGACGAGATCGTCCGCACCCGGCGGAGGGCGCTCGTCGGGTACGCCTATCTCCTCACCGGGAACGCCGCGGAGGCGGAGGACCTCGTCCAGGACGCCCTGTTCCGGACCTTTCGCCGCGGACGTTCTGCGACGGACTTCCAGCTCGCCGAGAGCTACGTCCGCCGCTCGATCCTCACGGCGTACCTCGACGGCACCCGCCGTCGCAAGCGCTGGGACGGGGTGCGCCATCTGCTCGATCCGCGCCCCGAGGCGCACGAGCCGACCCCTCCCGAGGTGCGCCTCGACATCGTGGAGGCGCTCGGGGCGCTCTCGCCCCGAGAGCGCGCGTGCGTCGTCCTCCGGTACTTCAGCGACCTCCCGGTCCGCGACGTCGCCGCGCAGCTCGGGATCGGCGAAGGGACCGTCAAGCGCTACCTCAGCGACGCGAACACCAAGCTTGCCGCCCGACTCGGCCCGGTCCGAGCGGCCGACGACGACCTGACCGTGAAGACCCAGCGAGGTGTGCGATGAACCGGCCCATCACCCACGAGCCCTTCGACCTCGAAGGGGCCCTGCACTCCGCCGCCGCCGCCGTGCACCCGACGACGGACGACGCGGTCGCCCGGGAACGGCTCCACCGCGCCGTGCGACGTGTCCGCCGCCGCCGCGCAGGGCTGGTCGGGACCGCCGCCGCGCTCGGCCTCGTGCTCGCCGGTGCCGGGCTCACGACGGCCTGGGACCGAGGGCCTGACCCCCTCATGCCCGCGCCCGCACCGAGCCCGGAGCCGACGACGACGGACACCGGCCCCACGTCCGCGGTCGACTTCCCCGCGCCGGTGACCGCGGACGACCTCCGGTGCGGAAGCCCGGCACCGACCGCCACAGGTGCCGACCTTCTCGCGACGGTGGCCGTCGAGACGTCTCGGCCGTCGGTGCGATCGACCCAGCTCTCCGACGTCGTGGCGCAGCTCCGGATCGAGGACGGCGCCGAGGTGGTCGCGCTCGACCCCACCGAGCGCGCCGGCTACGTGCTGGTCCAGGACGGAACGGTCGTGTCGACCACCGTCAGGTCGTCCCACCCGGCGCACGACGAAGCGCCCACCAGGCTCGTCGGCGGGTCCGTCGTCCCCGTTCCTCTGTCCGTCGACTCGTTCGCGATCTGCGACCTCTACGGGGTGGGGGAGTCACCCTCGCTGCTGCCCGGCGAGTACGAGCTCGCCGCCGTCGTGCCCTGGACCGTGGTGTCGCACGCGGCGGATCCCGGCGGCGTCGAGCAGCCTCCGACGGGTGGTGCGGGCGGAGCAAGCCCTCTGTTCGACGGCTGGCTCGTCTCGCGCACCGTGCCGTTCGTCGTGGAACCGGCGGTCCCGTCCGGGCAGGATGCGGGGTCGGCGGCACCGGACTCCCTCGAGCACGCGGCCGCGAGCCCGACCTGGGCGTTCCCGTCCGGTCCCACGTCCGCCGATCTCGAGTGCGGCATGCCCGCGCCCACGTCGTCGACGTCGCTCCTCGCGTTCCTCGCTCGGCCGGGGGTCGTCGAGGTGGGGTCGAGCACGCCCACGACGCGCGGATCGATGGTCTATGGCGACTCGCTGGCCCAGTTCGAGGCTACCTACCCGGGCTCGGCCAACGCCTACGTCGTGGTGCGCGACGGCACGATCGTCAGCTCCACGAGAGCGGCTTCCCAGACGTCGGCCGACCTGCGGACCATGGTGGACGGCACCGAGGCGCCGGTCCCGTTCGAGTACTCCGCCGAGATCCGCTGCGAGGACGGCGCCGCCACGGGTCGGACCCTGCCTCCTGGCACGTACACCTACTACGGGCTCCTGCCCTGGACGATCACGTCGTACAGCCTGCTGCAGAAGGACGGCTCGTGGGGCGCCACGCAGTCCGCTGACGGTGCTCCCGTCTTCGAGGGTTGGCTCGTGTCCGAGCCGGGGTGGTTCGTCGTCCGCTGAGCACCGGTGCCCGCCCCCGGCGCCCCTCGTCACCGGGCTGTCGGGAGCGGGCGCCGCGGTGGCGCTCCCGGCAGCGGCCGCGCGATCACACGTCTCCCGTCCGCCGACGACCCGCGCTCAGCGCGAGGTGCGCGACGACGTCGGGCCGGACGAGCGGGAACAGGTGGCCCTCGCCCGCGAGCCCGACGCGCGGGACTGCGAGCCGGTCCGACAGCTCACGCTGCGCGCGCAGGAACCGGGCGCTCGCCCGCAGCCCGGTGACGAGCAGCGGCTCGGCGTTCGCGGGCAGGGTCCGGCCGTCGTCGAGCAGGGCGCGCACCCGCGGGGCCTGCTCCCAGCTCGCGAACCACTGGTGGGCGAGCGCGGTCCACGCGACGCGCGACCTGTAGCGGGCGCGGGCGACGTCGTGCTGGAGGCGGTCCGGTCGACGCGTGACCACCCGGACACCCGCGCGGCGCAACGAGGGTCCGGTCACCGCCAGGCCGACGGCGAGGGCGCTCGCCACGGCCGTACCCGCCCGGGCCGCGACGGTATCCGTGTGCAGCGCCGGGAGATGGACCTCCCAGGGGCTGGTCGGGTCGAGGAGGACGAGCCGACGGACCTCGTCCGGGTGCAGCAGCGCCCACTCGATCGCCGTGAGACCACCGACGGAGTGCCCGACGAGGTCGACCGGCCCCGACCCGTCGACACCGAGGCTCGCGCGCACCGCGTCGACCGGTCCCGTCACGGGCACGCGCCACGCGTCGAGGACCCGGACGTCGTCGGTGCGGGACTCGGTGCAGGGCTCGACGCCGGACCCGGCGCCGAGGGAGAGCGCGAGCGGGGCGAAGTCCTCGGGAGTGAGCGCCAGGCCCGGCAGGACGACCCAGGTCATGGTGACTCCTTCTCTCGCGGTGCGCGACCACCCTACGGAGCACTCCTGGGCGTGCGTAGGGTGGAGCCTGTGTCGACGCCCAGCACCCCCGTGACCGACCCGACCCTCCACGAGCGCGCGCACGCGCACGCCCAGGACCTCGCGACGTTCGTCGAGGCGTCCCCGTCGTCCTACCACGCGGCCCACGAGGTCGCGCGCCGCCTGGAGGCCGTCGGCTTCGAGAGGCTCGACGAGACGACGGCGTGGCCGTCGGCGACCGGCAGCGCGGGCGAGGGTCCCGCGGACGGGCGGTACGTCGTCGTGCGCGACGGCGCGGTGATCGCCTGGGTCGTGCCCGCGGGCGCGACCGCGACGACGCCGTTCGCGGTCCTCGGCGCGCACACCGACTCCCCCGGCTTCAAGCTCAAGCCCCGGCCGAGCACCGGGCGCGAGGGCTGGTGGCAGGCCGGCGTCGAGGTCTACGGCGGTCCGCTGCTCAACTCGTGGCTCGACCGCGAGCTCGAGCTCGCCGGGCGGCTGGTGACGTCGGACGGCGTCGAGCACCTCGTGCGCACCGGGCCGCTCCTGCGCATCCCGCAGCTCGCGATCCACCTCGACCGCGCGGCGAACGACGGGCTCACGCTCGACAAGCAGCAGCACACTCAGCCCGTGTGGGGGCTCGCGTCGGCGTCCGGGCCCGCCGGGTCCGACGCCGCGGGCGCGGCGCACGGGACGAGCGGCGGGGACGTGCTCGCGGAGCTCGCGCACCACGCGGGCGTGCGCGCGAGCGAGGTCGCGGGGTACGACGTCGTCGTCGCGGACACGCAGTCGCCGCGCGTGTTCGGCGCGCACGGGGCGTTCCTCGCGTCCGGGCGGCTCGACAACCTGATCTCCGTGCATGCGGGGCTCGTCGCCCTGCTCGAGGTCGCCGGCTCGCCCGACCGTCCCGTCGAGGGCGACGTGATCCCGGTGCTCGCGGCGTTCGACCACGAGGAGATCGGCTCGGAGTCGCGCTCCGGGGCGTCGGGCCCGTTCCTCGCCGACGTGCTCGACCGGGTCGCGGCCGGCCTCGGCGCGACGGCGGAGGGGCGGCACCGCCAGCTCGCGGCGTCGCTGTGCGTGTCGAGCGACGTCGGGCACTCCGTGCACCCCAACTACCCGGAGCGGCACGACCCCGCGAACCGGCCCCTCGCGGGCGGCGGGCCGATCCTCAAGATCAACGCGAACCAGCGCTACACGACCGACGCGCACGGCGCGGCGGCCTGGGCGCGGGCCTGCGCACGGGCCGGGGTGCCGAGCCAGGAGTTCGTGTCGAAGAACACCGTGCCGTGCGGCTCGACGATCGGCCCGCTCACGGCGACGCGCCTCGGCATCCGCACGGTCGACGTCGGCGTCCCGATCCTCTCGATGCACTCCGCGCGCGAGCTCACCGCCGTCGTCGACCCGTGGTACCTCTCCCGCGCGGTGTTCGAGGTCTTCCGCGGCTGACGGTCCCCTCACCGGCCGAGCACGCGGTCCTGGCTCGTCCCGCGCGTCGGACGGACCAGGACCACCGGGTCGGGCGGCCATGATCGCCTGGTCGGCGGTCCGGGCGGTAGCGGGGCCGGGTCGGCGGGCGGGCCGATGCCGCGTCACTCACGTCCGGCGCGCTCGCGGACGCCGCGCAGCATCTTCTGCGTCATGAGGAAGCTCACCGGCTGGACCGCCTCGACGACGGCGCGGCCTGCGGCACCGAGCGGCAGGTAGCGCTCGCGGACCAGCAGGCGCGACCGGGGAGTGCCGTCTGCGCCCGGCGGGAGCGGGCGCACGACGAACGCCCACGAGAACCGGAACGGCATCGTGTCCGGTTGCCCGGGCCCGGGCGCACCGAGCAGCACGAGGTGCGAGCCGGGCTCGAGCGCCGCGACCCGGAGGACGGCCTCGTCGGCCAGGTGGACGTCGTCACCCACGGCCAGGCCCTGCCAGCGCTCCTCGATCGCGTCGGCGCTGCGGATGCCCAGGCCGAGGAGGTTCTCGAGCGCGTCGTAGGAGTAGAAGCCGCCGCGCCCCTGGCCGAGCTGCACGAGCCACGGCCAGACGTCGGCCGGCGGCGCGTCGACCGTCACGGCCCGCGTCGCGACGACGGCCCGCGCGTCGGGCACGAGGCCGTCGCCCGGGAGCACGCACTCGTGCTCGCCCTCCCACGTGCCCCACGTCTGGGTCATGCGCCGGGTGAGCAGGAGCGCCCCGACGGCGAGCGCAGTCGTCGCCACGACCCGGACCCCGCGCACCGCTCCCATGACCCGATCCTCGGTCGCGCGCCGTGCCCGGCGCGAGGGCCGGAGGTCCCGAGCGCGGCCGCCCCTCGGCCGAAGGGTGGGCCGGAGGTGGGAGACTCGGAGGCGTGCCGCACGCCCCCGCCCCCACCCCCCTGCGACCGACGAGCGCGGCCCTGCTCGACGTGCTGCGCGCGGGCGGGCGGCGCGACGAGCGGCTGCTGCACGTGCGCGAGCTGCCCGCGCGGGCGGGCACGCAGGCCGAGTGGCCGGAGTGGGCCGACGCGTCGCTCGTCGCGGGCTACCGCGCGCTCGGCGTCGACCGCCCGTGGGAGCACCAGGTCGTCGCGGCCGACGCCGCGTGGTCGGGCCGGCACGTCTCGCTCGCCACCTCGACGGGCTCCGGCAAGTCGCTCGCGTTCTGGCTCCCGGCCCTCTCGTCCGTCCGGGCCGACGCCGCCGCGCGCCTCCTCGACCCCGGCCGCATCGAGTCGGTCGCCCGACGCGGCGCCGTGCTCTATCTGTCGCCCACCAAGGCGCTCGCCGCGGACCAGCTCTCGGGGCTCCAGCGGCTGCTCGACGCCGCGGGGGCGCGCGACGTGCGGGTCGCGACGTGCGACGGCGACACCGGGCAGGACGAGCGACGCTGGGTCCGCGAGCACGCCGACGTCGTGCTGACCAACCCCGACTTCCTGCACTTCGCCCTCCTGCCGAACCACCGGGGCTGGTCGAGGCTGCTGCGCGACCTGCGGTACGTCGTCGTCGACGAGGGCCACGCCTACCGCGGGGTCTTCGGCGCGCACGTGTCTCTCGTGCTGCGACGCCTGCGACGCCTCGCCGCGTACTACGCGCGCGAGGGCGACCGGCCGCCGACGTTCGTCGTCGCGTCGGCGACGACCGCCGACCCGGCCACGAGCGCGGCTCGGCTCGTCGGGGTCGAGCCCGACGACGTCGTGACCGTCGCGCAGGACACCTCGCCCGCGGGCCGCAAGACGTTCGCGCTGTGGGAGCCGCCGGTGGTCGTGGGCTTCGACGCGGCCTCCTCCGCCGGTCCCGCCGAGGGGCACGACGACGACCCGACCGTCCCGACGTCCGTCGACGCCGCACCGGAGCACCCACGGCGCAGCGCGACGGCCGAGGCCGCGGACCTGCTCGCGGACCTCGTCATCGCGGGCGCCCGCACGCTCGCGTTCACGCGCTCGCGCCGCGGGGCGGAGTCGGTCGCGGTGCAGACGCAGGACAGCGTGCGCGTCGTCGACCCGCGGCTCGTGCGGCGCGTCGCGGCGTACCGGGGCGGGTACCTGCCCGAGGAGCGGCGCGAGCTCGAGGACGCCGTGCGCACGGGCGACGTCCTGGGCCTCGCGACGACCAACGCGCTCGAGCTCGGCGTCGACATCTCGGGCCTCGACGCCGTCCTCATCGCGGGGTGGCCGGGTACCCGCATGTCGGTGTGGCAGCAGGCGGGCCGCGCCGGGCGCGCGGGTGCGGACGGCCTCGTGGCGTTCGTCGCCCGGGAGGACCCGCTCGACACCTTCCTCGTGCACCACCCCGAGGCCGTGTTCGACGCCCCGCTCGAGGCGACCGTGTTCGACCCCGCGAACCCGTACGTCCTCGCGCCCCACCTGTGCGCAGCGGCGGCCGAGAACCCGCTGCGGTCGGACGACCTCCCGGCGTTCGGCGACCCCACGGCGGTGCGGGGCCTGCTCGACGTGCTCGTCGCCCGGGGCGCGCTGCGCCGTCGTGCGTCCGGCTGGTACTGGACGCACGCGCAGCCCGCGTCGGGCATGACCGACCTGCGCGGTTCTGGCGGCGCGCCCGTGCGGGTCGCCGAGGCCCGCACCGGCCGGCTGCTCGGCACGGTCGACGCCGCGTCCGCGGACGGGTCCGTGCACGACGGCGCGGTGTACGTCCACCAGGGCCGCACCTACGTCGTCGAGCACCTCGACCTCGCCGACCACGTCGCGCTCGTGCGTCGCCAGGACGTCGACCACGGGACGTGGTCGCGCTCCACGACCTCCGTCACGATCGTCGACGACCCCGCCGACGGCGACGTCGCGGCGGGGCGCGAGGTCGTCGAGCGGAAGTGGGGACCCGTCGGCTGGGGCTACGGCCCGGTCGACGTGTGCTCCCAGGTGGTGAGCTTCCAGCGCCGCCGCCTCCTCGACATGCAGGTCCTCGGCACGGAGACCCTCGACCTTCCCGAGCGCACGCTGCCGACGATGGCCGTCTGGTGGACCGTCCCCGCCTCCGTGATCGAGGAGGCGGGCGTCGACGCCGACGAGCTGCCCGGGGCGCTGCACGCCGCCGAGCACGCGTCGATCGGTCTGCTCCCCCTCCTCGCGACGTGCGACCGCTGGGACCTCGGCGGCGTGTCCACGGCGCTGCACGCCGACACCGGCGAGGCGACCGTGTTCGTGCACGACGCCTACCCCGGCGGGGCCGGCTTCGCCGAGCGCGGGTTCGAGCTCGGCGCGACGTGGCTGCGCGCCACGCGCGACGCCATCGCGCGCTGCCCCTGCCACGACGGCTGCCCGGCGTGCGTGCAGTCCCCCAAGTGCGGGTCGTACAACGCCCCGCTCGAGAAGGCCGCGGCGGTCCGTCTGCTCGACGCCGTCCTCGCCCACGCCCCGGCGGGCCAGACTCCCGACCTCACGAGCAACGGCCCGGACTCCACGAGCGAGACGCCTGACCGCGCGAGATAGAACCGTGGCCACACGAGAGAGAACCCCGGTGCCGCGAGGTAGAACCGTGGTTGCGCGAGGTAGAACCGCGGTCACCGTGCGGTCGCCGGGCCTGCGCGTGCGGCGGCGCTCGCCCGGCCCAGCTCGACACCGAGGACGGTGACGCCGGCGGTCGTGGCGACGTCCACCCGAACGACCCCGCCGTCCTGCTCGGTGCACGCGGTGACCGACACCGCGTTACGGGCCGCGACCTCGCGGGCGCGACCGCACGGGTCCCAGCCGTCGCGGGCGGCCGTGGCGGCCGCGAGCGCCGCGAGGTCGGCCCCGGTCTGCGCCGCCCCGCGTGCCGCCTGGGCGTGCGCGAGCGCGGCGAGCCCGAGGGCGAGGACGAGCACGGCGGCGACGACGCCGAGCACGAGCACCGTGCCCGCGCCGCGCTCCGCGTCGGGCACCTCGTCGTGCCGCCCGATCCCGGCCCGGGCCGTACCGCGACCGGTGCTGCGAGCTCGCCGCGCACGCGTGGCCGGGCCTTCCCCGACCACGGCCCGTCCCGGGGTCATGGCTCGACCCACGCGACGGCCTCGCCGCTCGCGCGCAGGGGCGAGGAGGAGAGCCACCCGCCGACGACGGGCGTCGTGACGCGGACCTCGACCCACGGGTCACCGCGTACGACGCCGACCGTCGCGTCGGCCCCTGCCACCCGGAGCGCCGTCGCGCGCACGGTCGCGTCGTCCTCACCGATCGCGGCGGCGCGGGCGGCGGCCCTCGCCGCGTCGGCAGAGCGCATCTGTGCGCCCGCCGCCGCGGCGAGGGTGAGGACGACGACGAGGACGAGGACGACCGCCGGCAGCGCGACGGCGAGCTCGGCCGTGACCGCACCCCGCTCCCGGTCGTTGCGCGACCGGACCCCACGGGACCGGACCCCGCGCGCGCAGACCTCCCGCGAGCAGACCTCCCGCGAGCGGAGCGCCCACGGCCGGGACCCGCGCCACGGACCGGTGCCGGTGCCTGCCTCCCGTCGCACGGCTCAGCCCAGCGACAGCGCGCTGCGCACGATGCCGAGCAGCAGCTCGCGCACCTCGCCGCTCTTGAGCACGACGATGAGCAGCCCGGCGAAGCCCGCCGCCGCGACGGTCGCGATGGCGTACTCCGCGGTCGCGAGACCGGCCTCACCGTCCTGTCCCGTGCTCGTCCCCGTCAGGCGCGCGAGCACGCGCCGAACCCGTCCTGGCATGTCAGGTCTCCCCTCTCGTGGCCCGCGTCCGCGGGCGGTCCAGGACACCGTGGCGGGTCGACGACCGGGCCCGCACCCTGTGCCGCGCCGCCGGTGGACGGGACCCTCGCGCGACCGACCTGTGGACGGTGTCGGTCCCCGCCCCTCGGGGCATCGTCGCGAGAAGGACCCTGCCCGCGTGCACGTGCCGAGTCTCCGCGCTCGCCGGTCGCGCCGGTCGCGCCGCGCGAGGCGCGCGAGGCGCGCGAGGCGCGTGCCTGCGCGCGGACGGTCAGTCCCAGGTCAGCGGGTCCAGGAGGAGGTGGAACCGGAGCCGGTCAGCGTCGACCGGAGACCCGTAGAGCGGCTGGAGCTGGTCCTGGAGGTGCTGGGCCTCGTCCGGCCACGCGTCCTGCGCGCTCGCGAGCAGCAGCGACAGGTCGGCGTGCCGGTCGGCCACGCCGAGGCGACCGAGGTCGACGAACCCGGAGACCTCCAGCGTCTCGGGGTCGAGCAGGATGTTGGGCAGGCAGAGGTCGCCGTGGCAGACCACCCGGTCGGCCGCCTCCTGCTCCTGGCGTACGGGCAGCTCGGCGGCGAGCTCGGCGATCAGGTCGTGACTCGTCCGGGACTCCTGCTCAGGGCGCAGGAACTCCCGGCGCACCGCGCCGCGCGCCACCACGTCCTGCGCCAGCGGGTACATGGTGCGCAGCCCCCGGTCGAACGGGCAGTCGCCCGCGGGGACGTCGTGGAGCGCCGCGACCGCCGCGACGATGTTCGCCCACGCCTGGCGGACCTGGTGTGGACCGACCTGGTCGGCGGGCGTCCCCGCCACCGCGCTGGTCGTCAGCACCGCCCCGTCGGGGGCGTCGGCCCATCCCAGCAACCGCGGCCCGAGGATCCCCCGGGCGGCAGCCCACCGCACGCGGTCACGCTCCCCGGCCAGCGCGGCAACCTGGTCGCCGGTCGCGACCTTGGCGTACCGAGCACCGTCCGTGCTGACGAAGACCCGGGCGGACGACTCGCCGCTGCCGACCTCCTCCCAGATCCCCTGGGCGAGGGCGCCCCGCTCGGTCGGGCCGACGGCGGTCGCATCCATGGACCCACCGTAGCGAGCGGCCCGGTGGTACGGCAGGAACGGCACCGCGGTCGACCCAGCACGAGCAGCACGGGCACGGGTGCGGGCCCGGTGCCGGCAGCTCGGCAGTCCCGCCGTCCCGCCATCCTGCCGTCCCGCCGTCCCGCCGTCCCGCCGTCCGACGATCCCGCAGTCCGACAGTCCGAGAGGGTCGACTACCCGCCCAGCAGACCTGACCCGAGGGAGACAAGGACGGGCACCAGCCCGACGAGCACGAACGCCGGGAGGAAGCACGCGCCGAGCGGGAGCACGAGGTGCACGGCGAGGCGCGCCGCGGCGGCCTTGGCCGCGGCGGTCCGGTCCTGCCGCGACGCCTGCGCCGCGGCCCGCAGCGCAGGTGCGGGGGCGGCACCGTGCAACCAGGCCGGACGCAGCGCGCGCTGCACGACCGCGAGCCGCGGTGGCGCCGTCGCCCAGGCGGCGTCCCACGACGCGCCGAGGAGGAGTGCGGCGCCCGCGGCTCGCAGGCCGGCACCCTCCCGACCACCGACGCACGACCCGACCACGTCCAGAGCACGTGGGACGGCCGCGCCGGAGCGGACCGCCGCCGCGAGGAGCTCGAGCAGCACGCCCGTCTCGAGGGGCCCGGCGTCGTCCCGGCGCCTCCGGCCTCCGCCTCGTGCCTCCCGCTCACCCTCACCCCACGCCCCGTCGGGGCGGCCGACACCGCTCCGCGCGCGTCGCGACACCTCGACGACCCGCCGCACGACGGCCGCCCGCGCCGCCCACCACGGCGCGGTCGCCGCCAGGGCCCACGCCGTCACCAGGAGCGCGGTCACCGGTCCTCCCCCGCGCTGCGCGCCCGCTCGACGAGCCGCGCAGACCAGGTGCGGCCCGCGAGCAGGAGCACGAGCCCGAGCAGGACCCCGGCCGTCCCGAGGCCGCCGTCGGTCGCGGTGCCGAGCGGGTCGGCGCCGAGGACGTAGCCCAGCAGCACACCGACCGCCGGGAGCCACAGGAGCACGCGCGCGGTCGCCCGGGGCCCGGCGAGCGCCGCGTCCCGCTCCGCCCGGGCCTCGGCGTCCGCGGCGACCGAGGCCGCGACCTCGTCGAGCACGGACGCGAGCGGCGCGCCCACCTCCACCGCCAGCCGGCACGCCGCCACGAGGGACTGCGCGGTCGCGCGCCCGCCCACGTGCGGCGCGAGCTCGGCGACCCGGGGGACGCCCGCGGCGTCGACCCGCACCCCGACCGCCCGCTCCCACGCGACGCCCGGCGCGGCACCGGACCGCAGGAGCGACCCGACCTGCGTCACGACGACGCGCACCAGCTCCGGCACCGCCCGCGCCCGGGACCGGCGCCGCAGGAACACCGGTCGCCCGGGCCGCGGCGACGAGGTGCCGACGACGCTACGGGCCCGGCGCCCGCCCCGCGCCGCCACGCACCAGACCGCGGCCCCGACGAGCACGCCCACGAGGACCGTCATGGACGCCTCACGCGCACCACCGCGCGACGAGCTCGTCCCAGGCCGGGCCGGCGACCGGCCCGGTGCCGCTGCCGCCGCCGTCGCGTGCGGAGCCGTCGCGCGGGCCGGACAGCCCGTCCCACGAGGCCGCGACGTCGACCCGGAGGCCGGCCCGGACGTCGCCACGCACGACCCCGACCTGGGCGAGCACGCGCCGGGTCGTGCCGCCCGCGCGCACGCGGCGCAGGTGCAGCACGACGTCCAGCCCGCCGACCGCCTGTGCCGCCACGGCGGCACGGTCCATGCCCGCGAGCGCCGCCAGCGCCTCGAGCCTGGCCGGGATCACCTCGACGTCGTTGGCGTGGATCGTCGCCAGGCCGCCCTCGTGACCGGTGTTGAGGGCCATGAGCACCTCGCGGACCTCCGCCCCACGGCACTCGCCGAGCACGATGCGGTCGGGACGCATCCGCAGCGCGGCGCGCACGAGGTCGGCGAGGTCGACCTCTCCGGCACCCTCGACGTTCGCCCGCCGCGCGGTGAGCGGGACGACGTGCGGGTGGTCCGGGTCGAGCTCGCGCGCCTCCTCCACGCAGACGATGCGCTCGTCCGGCGGGACGAGGGCGAGCAGCGCGGCGAGCAGCGTCGTCTTGCCGGTGCCGGTCCCGCCCGAGACGAGCACGCTCGCGCGCCGGGCGACGAGCCCGCGCAGGACCGGCTCCCAGGCGCCCGGGACCGTGCCGGACGCGACGAGGTCGGCCAGCCCGAACGTCCGCGTCCGCAGCACGCGCAGCGAGATCACGGCCCCGGGCCCGCACACGGGCGCCACCACCGCGTGGAGGCGCGTCCCGTCGGGGAGTCGGGCGTCGACCACGGGCGAGGCGTCGTCGAGGCGCTGCCCGCCCGCGGCGGCGAGCCGTACGGCCAGCGACCGCACGGCCTCCGGACCGCCGAGGGGGACGACGACCCGTTGGAGCCCGGCCCCACGGTCGACCCAGACCTCGTCGGGCCCGTTGACGAGCACGTCGGTCACGCCCGGCTCGTCGAGGTAGCGCTGGAGCGGGCCGGCGCCGAAGATCTCCGCGTGCGCCGTGCGGGTGAGCTCCCGCAGGGCGGTGGTACCGAGCACGCGCCCCGACGCCCGCAGCGCGTCGGCGACGGCCGCGTCGTCGGGTCCCGCCCCCGCGCCGGCTCCCGGCTCGGCGCCGGCCCGCACGAGGCGGTCCCGGACGCCGTCGAGCAGCGGTCCGCGCCCCCGTTCGGTCCGCCCCGGGGCCGCGTCGCGCCCGCTCACCGGTCGCTCCCCGCGTACCGCGCCGCGAGGTCCCGACCCGCCCGGACGACCGGCCCCCTGCCGACGCACGGACCCTGGCCGCGCTCGATCGCCCCGGCGAGCGCCCGGTCCCAGCCGACCGTCGCGGCGACCTCGAGCCCGACGGCGTCAGCCACCTCACCGCCGGACAACCGCCCCGGAGCCGGCCGGCGCAGGACGAGCGCCGCCGGGCCGGGGACCCGGTCGCGCACCGCCGCAGCGCCCGCGACCCCGGCCACGTCGAGCGGCGTCACGACCAGCACCTCGTCACACGCCCCGAGCAGCCCGGCGCCGGCCGCGCCCGACCCGATCGCGGCACGGTCGACGTCGAGCACGAGCACCCCCGACCGCGCGGACGTGACCTCGGCGAGCGCCGCCACGACGTCCGCGAGCGCCGCGGTCTCCGGGCCGCCGCCGCGCTCGGTGCTGACGACCGGGACCGTGCCCCACCGCGGCAGGCGCGCGAGGAGGTCGTCGCCGTCGAGCCGGCCGCGCGCGTCGGCCAGGTCGGGCCAGCGCACCCCCGGGTCCTGCTCGATCCCGAGGAGCACGTCGATGCCACCGCCCACGAGCGCGAGGTCGACCAGGCAGGCGGGTGCGCGGCGTCGTGCCACCGCGCGGGCGAGCGAGGCCGCCACGACGCTCGCCCCCGCCCCGCCGCGCGCTCCCACCACCGCTACGACCGCTCCGCCCATCGCGTCCTCCCCCGCTACCCCGTCGACCGGCGCCCCACCCTGCCCTGACCGGCGGGGCGTCGTCGGGCCGGCCGCGCGACCTGTGGACGGGCGCCCCGGCGAGCGCTCCTGTGGACGGCCACGTTCCGCGGCTAGGCTCGCGACCGTGACCCCGCTCCCGGACCCGACGGACCCGCCGCGCGCCGGCCGGGTCGCCGCGTTCTTCGACCTGGACAAGACGATCATCGCGACGTCGTCCGCCGCGGCGTTCTCCCGGCCGTTCTTCGCCGGCGGGCTCATCAACCGCGGGGACGTGCTGCGCAGCGCGTACGCCCACTTCCTGTTCATGGTCGGCGGCGCGGACGCGGACCAGACCGAGCGCATGCGCGCGCACCTGTCGAGCCTCGTGACCGGCTGGGACGTCGCCACGGTGTCGCGCATCGTGGAGGAGACGCTGCACGAGCACATCGACCCCGTCGTCTACGCGGAGGCCGTCGAGCTCATCGAGTCCCACCACGAGCACGGGCACGACGTCGTCATCGTGTCCGCCTCCGGGAGCGAGGTCGTCGAGCCCATCGCGGCGGTGCTGGGCGCCGACCACGCGATCTCGTCGCGCATGGCCGTCGAGGACGGCCGGTACACGGGCGCGATCGACTTCTACGCGTACGGCGAGAACAAGGCCGTCGCCCTCCGCGAGCTCGCCGAGCGGGAGGGGTACGACCTGGAGGCGAGCTACGCCTACTCCGACTCCGTGACCGACGCCCCCATGCTGGGCGCCGTCGGGCACGCTTTCGTCGTCAACCCCGACCGGACGCTGCGCCGGCTCGCCGCGGAGCACGGCTGGGGCGCCCTGACCTTCTCGAAGCCCGTCGCGCTGCGGTCGCACCTCGCCGGGTCGACGCCGGCCCTCGCCGCGGCGGGGGTCGTCGCGCTCGGCGTCGCGGCGTGGGTCGTCTGGCGCGTGCTGCGCCGTCGAAGCCGCCGCGACTGAACGACGCGCGGGCCGAGGTCGCGAGCCGGCTCCCACCGCCCGCCGAAGGGCCCGATCCGGACCTCCCGGACCAACCGCACCGCGGGCGTTCGAACGCTGTAGAACACGGTGTGGAAGTCCCCGGGGAGCGGTTGCGCTCCCCGACCGTCCGGGCTGTGATGGAGGGACAACAGCATCTCGGCGGTACCCACGCGCAGGAAGTCCACGTAGGGACTCGCTGACCGGACGAGACCCGGCCACGACGGCCACCTCGCGCCGTTGCAGCGGACACCGTTGCACGCCTGATAGCCGCCGCGATGCTGGCGGGACGGCGCTCCTGAGGGGGCGCCGTCGTCGTGCCGGGCGCGTGGTCGCCGCGCGATACTGGAGCCCATGACGTCAGCGCCGAGTGTCTCCTCCTCCATCACCGTCCGCCTCCAGGTCGAGGCACGCCCCACCGCCGTGAGCGAGCTGACGACGGCGATCGAGCACACGGGCGGCATCGTGTCCGCGCTCGACGTCACGGCGTCGGGCCACGAGCGCATCACGGTCGACGTCACGGTCGCGACGCGCGGCGAGGAGCACGCCGGGCAGATCGTCGAGGCGCTGCGCGCGCTGCCGGGCGTCGTCGTCGACCGCGTCTCGGACCGCACGTTCCTGCTGCACCTGGGCGGCAAGCTGCAGATCGAGTCCAAGGTGCCGATCCGCAACCGCGACGACCTGTCGATGATCTACACGCCCGGCGTCGCGCGCGTGTGCGAGGCCATCGCCGCCAAGCCCGACGACGCGCGCCGGCTCACGATCAAGCGCAACACCATCGCGGTGGTCACCGACGGCTCGGCCGTGCTCGGCCTGGGCGACATCGGCCCGCTCGCCTCGCTGCCGGTCATGGAGGGCAAGGCCGCGCTGTTCAAGCGGTTCGCCGGCATCGACGCGTTCCCGATCGCGCTCGACACGACCGACGTCGACGAGATCGTGCGCACCGTCAAGGCCATCGCGCCCGTGTTCGCGGGCATCAACCTCGAGGACATCTCCGCCCCGCGCTGCTTCGAGATCGAGGCCCGGCTGCGCGCCGAGCTCGACATCCCCGTGTTCCACGACGACCAGCACGGCACGGCGATCGTCGCGCTCGCGGCGCTGACGAACGCCCTCAAGGTCGTGGGCAAGGACTTGCCGGACGTGCGCATCGTGCTGTCCGGGGCCGGTGCCGCGGGCACGGCCGTGCTCAAGCTCCTCCTCGCGGCGGGCGCCCACGACGTCGTCGTCGCGGACATCGAGGGCGTCGTCCACCCCGCGCGGCCGGGCCTGTCGCCGTCGCTCGCGTGGACGGCCGTCAACACGAACCCGCGGCGCGTCACCGGGACGCTCCGCGAGGCCGTCGTGGACGCGGACGTGTTCATCGGCGTCTCTGCCCCGGACGTCCTCACCGGCGACGACGTCGCGCGCATGGCGCCCGGCGCGATCGTCTTCGCGATGGCGAACCCGCGCCCGGAGGTCGACCCGGTCGAGGCGGCACGGCACGCGGCGATCGTCGGCACCGGGCGCTCCGACTTCGCGAACCAGATCAACAACGTCCTCGCGTTCCCCGGCGTGTTCCGCGGCCTCCTCGACGCGCAGTCGCACCGCATCACCGACGGGATGCTGCTCGCCGCGGCCCGCGCCCTCGCGTCCGCGATCCACGAGGACCAGCTCAACCCCACCTACATCATCCCGAGCGTGTTCAACCCCGAGGTCACGACCCTCGTCGCGGCGGCGGTCGAGCGCGCCGCGCGCGAGGCCGACGCGGCCGAACCCGCGGCGCTCACCGGCGGCCTCCCGCGCGTCGCGACGACCACCACCCAGGAGGCCTGACCCGTGCAGCGCGTCACGACCCGCAACGCCGCGTTCCAGCAGTGGGAGTCGCTGCTCACCAACCGCACCAAGCGCCACCGCGCGGGCGAGATGGTCGTCCAGGGGGTCCGGCCGATCACGCTCGCCGTGGAGTCGGGGTGGACCGTGCGGACGTGGCTCGTCGACGCCGACCGGTCGCTCTCGACCTGGGCGCACGCGATGCTCGACCGCGTCCGCACGAGGCGCTTCGCCGTGTCGTCGGAGCTCATGCGCGAGCTCGGCGGCAAGGACGACGACGCGCCCGAGCTGCTCGCGGTCGTCGCCACGCCGCCGGACGACCTGGGGCGCGTGGCCGTGCCGCACGACTTCCTCGGGGTCGTGCTCGACCGTCCGACGAGCCCGGGGAACGTCGGGACCGTCGCGCGCTCGCTCGACGCGTTCGGCGGTGGCGGGCTGATCGTCGCGGGGCACGCCGCGGACCCGTACGACCCGCGCGCCGTGCGCGCGAGCACGGGCTCGATCTTCTCCGTACCGACCGTGCGGGTCCCGTCGGGCCGCGAGGTGCTGGACTGGGTCGGCGCGCAGCGCGCGTCCGGTACCCCGCTCACGCTGGTCGGGACCGACGAGCACGGCGACGTCGAGCTCGCCGACCACGACCTCACCGGCCCGACGCTCGTGCTCACGGGCAACGAGACGACCGGGCTCAGCGCGGGGTGGCGCGAGGCGTGCGACGTCATGGTGAGCATCCCCATGCTGGGCTCGGCGAGCTCGCTCAACGCCGCGAGCGCGACGACGGTCGTGCTGTACGAGGCCGTGCGACAGCGCCGTTCGCGCTGACGCGGCTCCCCCGGCGCCACGGCCTGCCCGACGTCCCCGTCCCGCCGGCGGGCATTTGCGAGCGCTCCCGCCGAATGGTGGACCCGTGTGACTGCGCTCACGGCAACGGGTCTAGACTCCCCAAGGTCGGCGCCCACCACGGCGGGTGTCCGACCGCCTCGCGTCCGCTGCCGCTCCCCGACGGCCCGCGCGCAGGCGCCGCACCAGAGTCGATGCGCACCGGAGGTCAGCGTGCCAGAGAACGAGTCCACCACTGCTCAGCCCGGGTTGGAGAACCTCCTCCACGAGACCCGGAGCTTCCCGCCGAGCCCGGAGTTCGCCGCGCAGGCGAACGCGCAGCCCGCGCTCTACGAGGAGGCGCGGGCCGACCGGCTCGCGTTCTGGGCGCGGCAGGCGAACGACCTCGTCACCTGGCGCACGCCGTTCACCGAGACGCTCGACTGGTCGCAGGCCCCCGTCGCGCGCTGGTTCGCGGACGGCACGCTCAACGCCGCGTACAACGCGGTGGACCGCCACGTCGAGGCGGGCCTGGGCGACCGGGTCGCGATCCACTTCGAGGGCGAGCCGGGCGACACGCGCACGGTCACGTACGCGGAGCTCCAGCGCGACGTGTCGCGCGCCGCCAACGCGCTCGCCGCGCTCGGCGTCGAGACCGGCGACCGCGTCGTCATCTACCTGCCGATGGTCGTCGAGGCGGTCGTCGCGATGCTCGCGTGCGCGCGCATCGGCGCGCCCCACTCGGTCGTGTTCGGCGGCTTCTCGGCCGACGCGCTGCGCAGCCGCATCGCCGACGCCGAGGCGAAGCTCGTCATCACGGCCGACGGCGGGTACCGCCGCGGCGCGGCCTCGGCCCTCAAGCCCGCGGTCGACGAGGCACTCGCCCCCAAGGAGGGCGCGGACCCGACCACGGTCGAGCACGTGCTCGTCGTGCGTCGCACGGGCCAGGACACGGCGTGGACCGACGGCCGCGACGTGTGGTGGCACGACGCGCTCGAGTCGGCCGACACGACGCACACGCCCGTGTGGGTCGAGGCCGAGCACCCGCTGTTCATCCTCTACACGTCCGGCACGACCGGGAAGCCCAAGGGCATCCTGCACACGACCGGCGGGTACCTCACCCAGGCCGCGTACACGCACCGCAACGTCTTCGACCTCAAGGCCGAGACGGACGTCTACTGGTGCACCGCCGACATCGGCTGGGTCACGGGCCACTCGTACGTCGTCTACGGCCCGCTGCTCAACGGCGCGACGCAGGTCATCTACGAGGGCACCCCGGACACCCCGCACCAGGGCCGCTGGTGGGAGCTCGTCGAGAAGTACAAGGTCTCGATCCTTTACACGGCGCCGACCGCGATCCGCGCGTGCATGAAGTGGGGCGAGGAGATCCCGGCGAAGTTCGACCTGTCGTCGCTGCGCGTGCTCGGGTCGGTGGGCGAGCCCATCAACCCCGAGGCCTGGATGTGGTACCGCCGCGTCATCGGCGGCGACCGCACGCCGATCGTCGACACGTGGTGGCAGACGGAGACGGGCGCGATCATGATCTCGCCGCACCCCGGGGTCACGGCGGCCAAGCCGGGCTCCGCCCAGGTGCCGCTCCCGGGCGTCGTCGCGGACGTCGTCGACGACGAGGCGCACTCCGTGCCGAACGGAGGCGGCGGGTACCTCGTGCTGTCCGAGCCGTGGCCGTCCATGCTGCGCGGCATCTGGGGCGACCTCGAGCGCTTCAAGGACACGTACTGGTCGCGCTTCCCGGGGATCTACTTCGCGGGCGATGGCGCCAAGAAGGACGAGGACGGCGACATCTGGCTGCTCGGCCGCGTCGACGACGTCATGAACGTCTCGGGCCACCGCCTCTCCACCACGGAGATCGAGTCGGCGCTGGTCTCCCACGAGATCGTCGCGGAGGCCGCGGTCGTCGGCGCGAGCGACGACCTCACGGGCCAGGCCGTCGTCGCGTTCGTCATCCTGCGCGGCGAGCACGCGGCCAGGGCCGCGGACGCCGACGGCGCCGCCGCCGTGCAGACCGAGCTGCGCAACCACGTGGCGAAGGAGATCGGCCCGATCGCCAAGCCCAAGCGCATCCTCGTCGTGCCGGAGCTGCCCAAGACCCGGTCCGGCAAGATCATGCGCCGCCTGCTGCGCGACGTCGCGGAGAACCGCACGGTCGGCGACGCGACGACCCTCGCCGACTCGTCGGTGATGGAGCTCATCTCGGCCGGCCTGCAGAAGCCGTCGTCCTCCGACGACTGACCGGCCGCCGCCGACCACGGGGTTGGTGTCGTCCTCCGCGCGAGGACGGCACCAACCCCGTTCTCGTGCGGGCAGGATCGGGCTCGGCAGCGGATGACGTCGCTTAATCGGTTAAGACCCTGCCCGACGGCGGCGGCTCGCCCGCACGATGTCGAGGCACGCCGACCCGGGCGTGCGCTGCCGACAGAGACGAGGTCGTCCGATGAGCCGCACCGCCCCTGTACCCGACGCCGACGCCGCCCGACCGCCCGGGACCGGACGGTCCGCCCCGCTCGTCGCGGCCCTCGCGACCGCCGCGGTCCTCGCCACGTGCGGCGCGGTCGCGACCGCCACCGCGCGGTCCGCGGCAGCCGTCGAGGCGGACACGCCGCCGGGCATCCGCGTCGCGGACGGGAGGGTCGTCGAGGCCGACGGCACGGACCTCGTGCTGCGCGGCGTCAACCACGCCCACACCTGGTACACCCACGAGACGGGCTCGTTCGTCGACATCAAGGCCGCGGGTGCGAACTCCGTGCGCGTCGTGCTCTCGAGCGGCGACCGGTGGACGCGGAACTCCCCCGAGGACGTCGCGGCGGTCGTCGACCTGTGCGAGGAGAACCGCCTCGTGTGCGTCCTGGAGGTGCACGACACGACCGGGTACGGCGAGCCGCAGCACGCGCCGGGAGCGGTGTCGCTGGACCGAGCCGTCGACTACTGGGAGGACCTGTACCCGACGCTCGCCGGTACCGAGGACTTCGTCCTCGTCAACATCGGCAACGAGCCGTACGGCAACGACGAGACCACCAACGCGACGTGGGCCGCGGACACGTCGGCGGCGATCCAGCGCCTGCGCACGATCGGGTACGAGCACGCGGTCGTCGTCGACGCCCCGAACTGGGGCCAGGACTGGAAGCGGACGCAGTACGACCAGGCCGGGCAGGTCTTCGCCGCCGACCCGGACGCCAACACGATCTTCTCCGTCCACATGTACGGCGTGTACGCACAGGCGGCGACGGTCACGGGCTACCTCGAGCACTTCGTCGCCGAGGGCCTGCCGCTGATCGTCGGGGAGTTCGGGAACACGCACTCGGACGGCGACGTCGACGAGGACGCGATCCTCGCCGAGTCGCGGCGCCTCGGGATCGGTTGGCTCGGCTGGTCGTGGAGCGGCAACGGTGGCGGAGTCGAGTATCTCGACCTGGTCCAGGGCTTCGACGCCACGCGCCCGAGCACGTGGGGCACGCGCCTGATCGACGGGCGGGACGGCCTGCGCGAGACCGCGGTCGAGGCGTCGTGGTTCGGCGGCGACGGACCGGTGGACCCGCCGGACCCCACGGACCCGCCCGACCCGACCGACCCGCCGGACGACGGGGCGTGCTCCGCGACCGTCCGGGTCGCGAACGCCTGGCCCGGCGGGTGGCAGGGCGAGCTCGTCGTCACGGCGGGCGACGCCGCGGTCACGGGCTGGACGGCGACGTTCGCGCTGCCGTCGGGCACCGCCGTCGCGCAGCTCTGGGGCGGCGTGCACGGCGCGACCGCCTCGGGCGTGCAGGTGACGAACGCCGCGTGGAACGGCGCCCTCGCGGCGGGCGGCACGACGACCGCCGGGTTCATCGCGACGGGCTCCGCCCCGGGCACCGCACCCGCGGCGACCTGCACCGCTCCCTGAGCCCGCACGCCGGACGCGGGACCGGCGGCCGGGTCGTCCCAGTCCCGGTCGCCCTCCCGCGCCCGGCGGTCGATATCTCGGTGCCCGGCGTCCCGCGGACGGCGTAGCGTCGAGACGTGCCACCCGTTCCCGCGGCCGACGGTCGCGCGCTCCTCGTCGAGCAGCTCGACCTGCGCAGCGACTGCGCGCGCTGCACCGGCCTGTGCTGCGTGGGGCTGCACCTCGTGCGCTCCGCCGACTTCGCGATCGACAAGCCCGCGGGCACCCCGTGCCCGAACCTCCGGGAGGACTTCGGCTGCGGCATCCACGCCCGGCTGCGCGAGTCCGGGTTCCCCGGCTGCGTCGCGTACGACTGCCTGGGTGCGGGTCAGCGCGTGACGGCGGCCGTCCGGTCCGCGCACGACGGCGCCACGTGGCGCGACGACCCCGCCGCAGCACGCGACGCGTTCGCCGCGCTCCCCGTCGTGACCCAGCTCCACGAGCTGCTCTGGTACCTCGCCGAGGTGCTGGCCCTGCCCGCGGCGGCGCCCGTGCACGACGACGCCCGGCGGGCGCTCGACCGGACCGCACCCCTCGCGGACCTCGCCCCGGCCGCCTTGCTCGCGCTCGACGTCGGCGCCGTCCGCCGCGACGTCGGGCCGCTCGTCGACCGCGCGAGCGTGCTCGTGCGGGACTCCGCCCAACGCGGCGCGCCGCGCCGCGTTCCCCGTCGGGAAGCGGCGGACGCCGGATCGCGGTCCGCGGGCGGCCGAGGACCCGCCGCAGGCCACGACCGACGGAAGCCGGAGCGCGGCGTCGAGCACCGGATGCCGGACGGCGGCGTGCGGCGCCGCCTGCGACCCGGCGCGGACCTGGTCGGTGCCGACCTGCGCGGGCTCGACCTCACCGGGTCCGACCTCCGGGGCGCGCTGCTGCTCGGCGCCGACCTGCGCGGCGCCCGGCTCGACGCCGTCGACCTCCTCGGCGCGGACCTGCGCGGCGCCGACGGGCGCGGTACCGACCTCTCGCGCGCACTCTTCCTCACCCCGGCGCAGGCCGGTGCTGTCCGCCGGGACGAGCGCACGGCCCTCCCCGCCGTGCTCCGCCCCTGACCGGACGTCCCGCGACGTCTGCGCTCCGTCAGCCCGGACTTCGTCAGCGCAGGGTGGCCCGCCGCGCCAGCGGAGCCGCCACGACCGCGCACACGACGACGAGGGCCGCCGCGCCCCACGCGAGAGCGCCGTACGACGAGAAGCCGATGATCGCCCCGGCGAGGATGCCGCCGACCGCGCCTCCCGTGTTCATCGCGAGGTCGGAGAGGCCCTGGACGGACGTGCGTGACGGACCGGGCGTGGCGTCGACGAGCAGCGCCGACCCGGCGACGAGCCCGCACGACCACCCGAGCCCGAGCAGCACGAGGCCGACCGTCAGCCGCGCGGAGTCCTCGCCTGGTGCGCCCGCCACCACGACGGCCGCGGCGAGGAGCAGCGCTCCCCCGACGTAGAGCACGCGCGCGTGCCCGACCCGGTCGGCGAGCCAGCCCACCACCGGGCTGAGCGCGTACATGCCCGCGATGTGCGCGCTGATGACGAGGCCGACGACCTGGAGCGTCGCGCCGCCGTGGTTCATGTGGACGGGCGTCATGGACATGAGCCCGACCATGACGAGGTGGCTGAGGACGATCGCGCCGAGGGCGAGGCGCGCCGTCGGGCTGGCCGACACGACGGCCCACCCCGCGCGCAGCCCGTCGCGCCACGACGACCCCTTGCCATCGCCTGGTCCGGCACCCGGCACGGCGCCCGCCTCATCGGTCGTCGTGCGCGACGCGAGCAGCGGGTCCGGCCGCAGCCACACCGCGACGACGGTCGCCGCCAGCGCGAACGCGACCGCCGCGAGGAGGAACGGCGCCGCGCTCGGCGCGGTCGAGCCGTGCTGCGCGTGCGCGTCGCCGAGGCGCAGGCCGGGACCGGCGACGCGGTCCGCGAGCCCGGCGAGCGTCGGCCCGACGACGGAGCCGACCGTCGTCGCCCACACGACCACGGACAGGTCACGCGCCCGCCGCTGCGGCGTCGCGAGGTCGGTCGCCGCGAACCGGGACGCGAGCCCGGCCGCCGTGCCCGAGCCGAACAGCAGCATGGCCACGACGAGCAGGGGCCACGAGCCCACGAGCACGGCGACCGTCGCGAGGACCGCGCCGCCGGTCGCGACGCCGAAACCGAGGAGCAGGGACGGCCGCCGCCCGCGCTGCCCCGCGACGTGCGCGAGCGGCAGCGCGACGAGCGCGGCACCGACGACGCCCGACGTCGAGGTGAGCCCCGCGATCGCGTCCGAACCCGAGAGCGCGGACGCGACGAGCGGCGCGACTGCGATCCCGCTCGCGACGCCGACCCCGGAGAGCACCTGCGTCGCGGCGAGCGTCGTGAGGGTGCGGCGCTGCGTCGGGAGGGCGGGGTCGTCGGGCGCGGACGCGGGGCTCACGGACGACGGTTCGGGGAAGGGCGGTTCGGTGCTCACCGGTGCACGGTAGGCCTCGGCGGGCCGTCCTGACGAGGTCTTACACCGCCACCGCGACGCGAGATCCTGCCGCGTCTCCGGGTTCCCGGCCCGCCCGCAGGACGCGCAGCACTCCCCGCGCGGCCTCGCGCCCGGCCCGGTTCGCGCCGATCGTCGACGCGCTGGGCCCGTACCCGACGAGCTGTACCCGGCGGTCGCGGGCCGCCGTCGTGCCGTCGAGCAGGATCCCGCCGCCGGGCTCGCGCAGGGCGAGCGGCGCGAGGTGGTCGAGCGCGGCGCGGAACCCGGTGGCCCAGAGGATGACGTCGGCGGGCTGGAAGAGCAGGCCGTCGTCGTTCGCGCCCGCGACCCACTCGACGCCCGACGGCGTCACCCGGTCGAACATCGGCCGACGGCGCAGTACCCCGCTCGCGATCCCCGCGCGGTAGCGCGGCGTGAGCGGCAGGCCCGTGACCGAGACGACGCTCCCCGGCGGGAGGCCTGCGGACGTCCGCTCGGCGACGCGTGCGACGGCCGCCCGCCCGAGCTCGGGCGAGAACTCCTCCTCGACCCAGACGGGCTCGCGACGCGTGACCCAGGTCGTGCCGGACGCGTGCGGCGCGATCTGCAGCAGGAGCTGCGTCGCGGACGCCCCGCCGCCCACGACCACGACGTGCTGCCCCGCGAAGTCCTCGGCGGCGCGGAAGTCGTGCGTGTGGAGCTGGCGGCCGCGGAACGACTCCATCCCCGGGTAGCGCGGCCAGAACGGCCGGGTCCACGTGCCCGTCGCGTTCACGAGGGTGCGCGTGCGCACGGTGACCTCGCGCGCGGCGGACCCGGCCCCGACCGTCGCGCGCACGCGCAGCAGGGCGGGGTCGTCGGGGTCCTGCGAGACGTCGTCGACCGTGACCGGGCGGACGACGCGCAGGTCGTTCTCGCGCTCGTACGCCGCGTAGTAGCGCGGCACGGCGACGTTCGCGCGTTCCGCGGGGTCTCCGGCCGGGAGCGGGACGCCCGGGAGATCGTGCACGGCGTGCGTCTCGGCCATCGTCAGCGAGTCCCAGCGGTCCTGCCACGCCCCGCCTGGGCCGCGACCGCCGTCGAGCACGAGCGGGTCCAGCCCGGCGCGCCGCAGGTGGTAGGCCGCGGACAGCCCCGCCTGCCCAGCGCCGACGACCACGACGTCGCGCACGGCGTCCCCCGTGACCCCGGGAGCCCCCGCGCCCGCGTCCACCGTCTCCCGCACGCCCGTCACGTCGCTCACGACCGCCTCAACGACCCCGGCCCGCCGAACCTTCCCCCTCACCCGCCACTGTGCCGAACACGACATGGGGGTCGTGATCGAGCCGAGAACGACCGCCATGTCGTGCTCGACGGCGGGCGGTGTCGTTCTCGCGGACGGGGCGCGAGCCGTTTACGGTGTGCCGTCAGGTGCGGTCCGGGACGCGCTGGAGCGTGCGGATCGGCCGGACGGCGAGGAGCGCCACGACCGTCAGGGTTCCCACGATCGCGCCCACCAGAAGGACGCGGTCGGTGCCGAACGCGGCGACGGCCGGACCCGCCAGGGCGGCGCCGATCGGGTACATGCCGACCGACCCCGCGACCTCGTAGGCGTGGACCCGGTTGAGCACGTCGCCCGGCACCTGGGTCTGCACGCTCGTCGCCCACATGACGCCCCACACGCCGACCCCGACGCCCACGAGCACCTGCGCGACGGCGAGCGCCCACACCGGCCAGCCGAGCACGAGGCCGAGCGGGTAGAGGGGGTAGGCGACGAGCGCGACGGCCCCGGCCGCGAGCGGTCGCCGGGGCTTGAAGCGGATCGCGAGGAGACCGCCGACGACCGTCCCCACGCCGAGCGCGCTGTTGAGGACGCCGAACGCGGTCGCGCCGTGCTCGGGCACGACGACGCCCGCCGCCACGGGGAGCTGCGGCCCCCAGGCGAGCACGGCGTAGACCATCCAGACGACGATGACGCCCCACAGCCACGTGCGGGAGCGGAACTCGCGCCAGCCGACGGCGAGGTTGCGCCAGAGCCCCGCCCCGGCCGGGGGCGCGGGCACGACGCCGAGCCGGAGCGCGAGGAGGCACAGCGCGCTGGTTCCGTAGGCGACGGCGGAGAGGATCATGACCCAGCCCGTCGACCCGAACCCGACCAGGACGCCGGCGAGCGCGGGGCCGCCGAGCCCGGTGATCGCCTCGGAGGTCCGCAGGATCCCGTTCGCGCCCTGCACGTCTCGCGCCACGAGCGGGACGGTCGACGCGGCCCCCGGCTGGAACAGCGCGTTGGCGGTGCCCGCCACCACGAGCAGCGCGTACAGGTGCCACAGGTGGTCGATGCCCCGCACGAAGAGCACGGCGAGGAGCACGTGCGCGGTGAGGTTCGCGACGTCGGCGACGATCATCATCCGGCGCGCGGTGAACCGGTCCGCGAGCACCCCGCCGAACAGCACGAGGCTCGCGAACGGCGCGACGAGGAACGCCATCGCGTACCCCGCGACGGCGAGCCCGTACCCCGAGCTGAGCAGGCCGGCCGAGACCGCGACCGGCAGCATCGCCCAGCTCAGCAGCCCGGCGCTGCGGGCAGTGAAGTAGTACCGGAAGTTCCGCGTCCAGATCGCCGGCTCCCTCGGCTCTCCCGGCGACGCCGCCGGCCCGGGCCGGTCCTGCACCGCCGGCGCCGTGGCCGCCGTCGCGGCCGGCGCCCCGGGCACCTGCTCCGTCGCTTCCTCCACCGCGCACGCACCCATGGCGCCCCTGCCCCTCCGTCATCGATGCCGCGAACCGGTCGAGCGTGACAACCGTCACCCGTCCCGGAACCTTCCCGACCAGGCACGACGCGTCGGGCGGGCGCCCCGGGTTCGGCCGCGCGGGGCGCCGGGGGCAAGATGGACCGGTGGAGACCGCGATCCTCTGGCACACCGGCCCGCTCATCGACGACGTCGAGATCGCGCAGGTCCACGACCTCGCCGCCGCCGCCGAGCGTGAGGACGGCGTCGCCGCCCTCTCGGAGCAGCCGCTGCTCAACCTGCGCGAGGCGACGGACGACGTCGTGCACCTCCTCACGTGGCGCGCGGGCGAGCTCGCGGGGTACGCCCAGGTGGACAAGCGCGGCGAGGCTCCGAGCGCCGAGCTCGTCGTCCGCCCCGAGCACCGGCGGCACGGGCTCGGGTTCCACCTGCTCGGCAGCGCGGCCGACCGCGCGGCCGAGCCGCGCCCGAGCGACCGCGACCACGACCACGACGGGCAGCCGCACGCCGTTGCGGAGACCGACGGCGAGCCCACCCAAGCATCGCGCCCGCCGCTGCGCGTCTGGGCCCACGGCGACCTCCCGGCGGCCCGCGGCCTCGCCGAGCGGGCGGGGTACGACGTCGTGCGCGAGCTGCTCGTCCTCGAGCGGCCGCTCGGCGGGCCGGAGGCGCACCCGCGTCCCGAGATCCCCGCGGGCCTGCGGCTGCGCGCGTTCGTGCCGGGGGACGACGACGCCGCATGGGTCGGGGCCAACGCACTCGCCTTCGCGCACCACCCCGAGCAGGGCCGGCTCACGGTCGACGACCTGCGCGCCCGGATGCGCGAGGACTGGTTCGACGCCGCGGGCCTCCTGCTCCTGGAGCGCACCCCGGCTCCCGGTTCCGGGGCGCCGGAGCTCGTCGGGTTCGTGTGGACCAAGATCCCGACCGGGCAGCCCGACGGCGCGCGCGAGGGCGAGATCTACGTCGTCGGCGTGGTCCCGTCCGCCCAGGGCGAGGGGCTCGGCCGGCTGCTGACCGCCGTCGGGCTCGCGCACCTCGCGGAGCGGTGGGCCACGACGGCGGTGCTGTACGTCGACGGCGACAACGTGCCCGCGGTACGCACGTACGAGCGCGCCGGCTTCACGCGCCGCGCGGTGCACGTGCAGTACGCACGCCCGACCGCTCGGTGACCCGTGTCACGCACCGTTCACCATCTGGTGCCACCATGAACCCATGACCGACACGTCCACGCAGCGCACGCTCGACCCGGACCTCGCCGCGCACATCGCCGAGCACATCGCCGAGGAACCCGACATCGAGCCGGTGGGCGCCGAGCTCGACCTCGGTCCGCTGCCCGACGACCGGTTCGCCGACCGCGAGCTGAGCTGGCTCGCGTTCAACCAGCGCGTGCTCGAGCTCGCGGAGGACCCGAGCCAGCCGCTCCTGGAGCGCGTCCGGTTCCTCGCGATCTTCGCGTCCAACCTGGACGAGTTCTTCATGGTCCGGGTCGCCGGCCTCAAGCGCCGCATGGCGACCGGCATCGCGGTCACCGCCGCGTCCGGGCTGTCGCCCCGCCAGGTGCTCGACGCGATCAGCGAGCGCGCGCACGACCTCATGGCGCGGCACGCGCGCGTGTTCGCCGACGACGTCCAGCCCGCGCTCGCCGCCGAGGGCATCACGCTCGTGCACTGGGACGAGCTCGAGACGCGCGAGCAGGAGCGCCTGCACAAGTTCTTCCGCAAGCAGATCTTCCCCGTGCTCACGCCGCTCGCCGTCGACCCGGCGCACCCGTTCCCCTACATCTCGGGGCTGTCGCTCAACCTCGCCGTCGTGGTGGCCAACCCGACCACCGGCAAGGAGCACTTCGCGCGCGTCAAGGTGCCGCCGCTCCTGCCGCGGTTCATCGCCGTGGACGCGCGGGGCCGCCCGAGCGCGCCGACGTCGCAGACCGCCGCCCCGGACCGCGGACCGACGTCGTTCGTGCCGATCGAGGAGGTCATCGCCCAGCACCTCGACCACCTGTTCCCCGGCATGGAGGTGCGCGAGCACCACCTGTTCCGCGTCACGCGCAACGAGGACGTGGAGGTCGAGGAGGACGACGCCGAGAACCTGCTCCAGGCCATGGAGAAGGAGCTCCTGCGGCGGCGGTTCGGCCCGCCGGTGCGGCTCGAGCTGACGCCCGGGATCAGCCCGCGCATCCGCGCGCTGCTCGTGCGCGAGCTCGGCGTGGTCGAGGAGGAGGTGTACGAGATCCCCGAGCCGCTCGACCTCACGGGGCTCAACCTCATCGCCGACCTCGACCGTGCGGACCTGCACTTCCCGCCGTTCGTCCCGACGACGCACCGCCTCCTCGCCGAGGTGGAGAGCTCGTCGCCCACGGACGTGTTCGCCGCGATCCGTGAGCGCGACGTCCTGCTGCACCACCCGTACGACTCGTTCTCGACGTCGGTGCAGACGTTCCTCGAGCAGGCCGCAGCCGACCCGGCCGTGCTCGCGATCAAGCAGACGCTGTACCGGACGTCGGGCGACTCGCCGATCGTCGACGCGCTCATCGACGCCGCCGAGGCGGGCAAGCAGGTGCTCGCGCTCGTCGAGATCAAGGCGCGGTTCGACGAGCAGGCCAACATCTCCTGGGCGCGCAAGCTCGAGCAGGCGGGCGTGCACGTCGTGTACGGGATCGTCGGGCTCAAGACGCACTGCAAGCTCTCGCTCGTCGTGCGCCAGGAGTCGGACGGCCTGCGGCGCTACTGCCACGTCGGTACGGGCAACTACCACCCGAAGACCGCGCGCCTGTACACCGACCACGGCCTGCTCACGTGCGACCCCGACGTCGGGCAGGACCTCACGCGCCTCTTCAACCAGCTCTCCGGGTACGCGCCCCAGTCACGGTTCCACCGTCTGCTCGTCGCGCCGCGCACGGTCCGCTCCGGGCTCGTCGAGCGCATCGACCGCGAGGCCGCCGCGGCGCAGGCCGGGCACGAGGCCTGGGTGAAGATCAAGGTCAACTCCGTCGTCGACGAGACGACGCTCGACGCGCTGTACCGCGCGTCGCAGTCGGGCGTGAAGGTCGACCTCGTCGTGCGTGGCATCTGCGCCGTCCGCCCGGGCGTGCCCGGGCTCAGCGAGAACATCCGCGTGCGCTCGATCCTCGGCCGCTTCCTCGAGCACTCGCGCATCTACGCCTTCGCCAACTCCGCCGGCCCCGCCATCGGTGAGGGCCCCGAGAGCGGGCCGGAGGTGTTCATCGGCTCGGCCGACCTCATGCACCGCAACCTCGACCGCCGCGTCGAGGCGCTCGTGCGCATCACCGACCCGGACCAGGTCATCGAGCTGCTCGACCTGCTCGACGTGTCGATGTCCGAGCGCACCGCGTCGTGGCACCTCGACGCCGACGGCACGTGGCACCGGCCCGAGTCGGGCCCGGACGGCACGCCGCTCGTCGACCTCCAGGCGAGCCTCGTGCAGCGACAGCGCCGCCGGCTCGTCGGGAGGCGGTAGCGGATGGGTGTGCCCTCCCCCGCCCTGCGCAGCGGGCTGCCCCTCGTGGACGCCCTCGGCCCGACGCACGTCTCCCACGCCCCGGTCATCGAGTCGGCCGGCGCGCTCGTGTGGCGCGTGCGCGACGACGAGCTCCAGGTCCGCCTCGTCCACCGGCCCCGGTACGACGACTGGTCGTGGCCCAAGGGCAAGCTCGACCCCGGCGAGACCTTTCAGGCCGCCGCCGCGCGCGAGGTCGCCGAGGAGACGGGCAAGCCGGTCGTGCTGGGCGTCCCGCTGCCGGGCCTCCAGTACCTCACCCCCGAGGGCCGCGTGAAGCGCGTGCACTACTGGGCCGCGCGCCGGGCGTCGCAGAAGGCGGACGCCGGTGCGCTCGCCGCGCGTGCCCCCGTCCCGCCCGTGTCACCCCAGGAGATCGACCGCGCCGCGTGGCTGTCGGCCGACGACGCCGCGCACCGGCTCACGCGCCAGGCCGACCGCGCCCCGCTCGAGGCGCTCGTCCGGGAGCGCGAGGAGGGGCGGCTCGCGACGCACGTCGTCGTCATCGCCCGGCACGGCAAGGCCGTCGCACGCTCGGCGTGGCACGGCGACGAGCAGGACCGTCCGCTCACGCCGGCGGGGCACGCCCAGGCCGTCGCCCTGGTGCCCGTGCTCGCGGCGTACGGGGTCGAGACGGTCGTGACGAGCCGCTGGGACCGGTGCGCCCAGACGATCGCGCCCTACGCCGGCGCGTCGGGCCTGGAGACGGTGAGCATCGACCACCTCACGGAGGCGCAGCACGAGCGCTCTCCCGCGCGCGTCGCGCGGACCGTCCGCGAGCTCCTCGAGGCCGAGCGGTCGTCGGTGCTGTGCACCCACCGGCCCGTGCTGCCCACGGTGCTCGACGTGCTCGGCCAGCACTCGCGGCGGCCCGTCGCGAACGCCCTGCCGGCGCACGACCCGTTCCTCGAGCCGGGCGAGATGATCGTCGCCCACGTGGCCCGGACGCCCAAGGGCCCGCGCGTCGCGTCCTGCGCGAGCAGGGTCAGAGGAGGATCGGGCTGAGGATCCAGTAGACGACGGCGGCGACGAGCGCGGCCGCCGGGATGGTCAGGACCCACGCGACACCGATGTTCTTCGCGACGCCCCAGCGGACCGCGGACAGCCGCTTGGTCGCACCGACGCCCATGATCGCGGAGGTGATCGTGTGCGTCGTCGACACCGGCGCGTGGAAGATGAACGCATTCGCGTACAGCACGACCGCGGAGACCGACTCGGCGACGAAGCCGCGCGCCGGGTCGAGCTCGATGATCTTGCGGCCCAGCGTGCGCATGATGCGCCACCCGCCGGCGTAGGTGCCGAGCGAGATCGCGGTCGCCGCGGACAGCTTGACCCACAGCGGGATCGTGTTGTCGTCCTGGAACCCGCCCGCGACGAGCGCGAGCACGATCACGCCCATCGTCTTCTGCGCGTCCTGGAGGCCGTGGCCCAGGGCCATCGCCGCCGCCGACGCCGTCTGCGCGATGCGGAAGCGGCGGAACGCCCGGGCGGGCGCCGCGTTCCGGAACACCCACAGCAGCAGCACCATGAGCGCGAACGCGAGACCGAAGCCGATGAGCGGCGAGAAGACCATGGGGAGCACGACCTTGTCGAGGATCGCATCCCAGTGGACCGTGATCCCCGACGCGATCCCGACGCCCGCGAGGCCGCCGATGATCGCGTGCGTCGACGACGACGGCAGCCCCAGCCACCACGTGATGAGGTTCCACGTGATGGCGCCGACGAGACCGCACAGCACGATGACCAGACCTTGGTGCGGTGGGACGTCGTTGACGGCGACGATGTCCTCGGCGATGGTCTGCGCGACGGCCGTGCCGAGCAACGCGCCGATGAGGTTGAACACCGCCGCCATGAGGAGCGCCGCGCGCGGCGTGAGGGCCCTGGTCGAGACCGAGGTCGCGATGGCGTTCGCGGCGTCGTGGAACCCGTTGGTGTAGTCGAACGCCAGGGCGAACGCCACGACGACGACGACGAGCACTGCCTCCACGGGGCTCAGGACTCCTTGAGGGCGATGGTCTCGACCGTGTTCGCGACCTTCTCGAAGGCGTCGGCCGCCTGCTCGAGGACCTCGACGATCTCCTTGAGCTTCATGAGGAGGACCGGGTCGGACACGTCGTCGAACAGCTCGGCGAGCAGCTTGCGGTGCACCTTGTCCGCCTGGTTCTCCAGGCGGTTGACCTCGACCCAGTACTCGGGGAGGTCGTCCATGGAGCGCAGGCGCGGCATCGCCTCGGCCGTGAGCTCCGACGCGCGCTGGAGCACCTGGACCTGCTCGGACACGCGCGCCGGGAGCTCGTCCACCTTGTAGAGGACGATGAGGTCGGCCGCCTCCTCCATGAAGTCCATGCAGTCGTCGAGCGCCGACGCGAGGGCGTAGATGTCGTCCCGGTCGAACGGCGTGACGAACGTCTGGTTGAGCCGACGCATGATCGAGTGCGTCGCGTCGTCCGCGAGGTGCTCGGTCTCGCTGAGCTGCTTCGCGAGCTGCTTGCGCGTCGGACGGTCCGCGCCCAGCAGCTCCGCGAGGAGCGTTGATCCGGTGACCAGGTGCTGCGCCGAGGCGGCGAGGAGGTCGAAGAACGAGGTGTCGCGCGGTGTCAGGCGCAGGCGCACGGGAGGCTCCGGAAGGGACGCGGGGTAGGGGTCTGAGCTGGCGTCGGCCACAAGGGCCGCTCGGCTGCCGGACGGGCCGGTCGGCCGGGGTGGTCACGATCTCGGGTCGGATGATCTCTGGATGAACGCACGTCGAACTCTCGTCAAATGTAGCCGACGCGCGGAGCGATGCTGGAATCGTCGGGGCGAAGGTCCCGGATCCTCAGGACGCTCACAGCCCGCGCCCGGCGTCCTCGCCGGGGCGGCGACCCTCCGGCGCGCGGCGTCGCGCTCGGACCAGGAGGGGAAGTAGCGACGCCGGACCGGGAGCGCCTCTCGGCGCGTGGCCGCTCGTAGCGGCTGAGTGTGGAGCCCGGGGCTACCGCGGCCCGGCGTCGTGAACCATCGTACGTGCCGAGCGCCCCGCGAGGTACCCAACCGACCCCGTGTTCGCGCTCCGCGAGAACCCCTCCCCCCGACGTGCGCACCGGCCCTGTATCCCGCACCCTCCCGCCACCCAGCCGAGGGAGAACCCCGGTCCACCGAGGTAGACCCCTGGTCTACCGAGGTAGAACCCTGGTCACGCGAAGTAGAACCCTGGTCACGCGAAATAGAACCCTGGTCACGCGAAGTAGAACCTTGGTCACGGCCGACGGCGGTGGGTCGCCCAGCGCAGCCGGGTCGCGGGCCGTCGACTACCCACGGCCTACCACCTGCCCGACACGACGGGGCAGCATCTGGACTGCGCCTGTTGCGAGTCAGCGGGACACCGACGACGGACGCTACGGAAACTGGTGCCACGGCAAGGGTTGAACCGACACCGCGGGCAGCCGCCCGGGTGGGCGCCGACCAGGGCGAGATGACGCCGGGCGGGGTGGGTGGTGGTGCCGCGTCGTGGCGGGCCTGGCGGGAGCCGCGAGGAACGAGCGGCGGATGGTAGACGCGGCACCACCACCCACCCCGACCACCCAGGGCAACCACACGCCGTCGAGCACAAGAACCACGGTTCTACCTCGCGCGACCACGGTTCTACCTCGCGCGACCAGGGGTCTGCCGCGGCGGCCGCTGTGGGTCAGTCGAGGCGGTCGGCGCGCCAGAGCTCGGCGGCGTGCTCGAGCTCCTGCGCGGTGCGGAGCAGGGAACCGGCGCCACGGGTCATGCGGAGCGCACCGTCCGGGTCGGCGACCTCGCGGGCGTCGGCGTCGAACGCGGCGCCGGTGGCGAGGATCCGGCAGAACGACCCGGCGCGTTCGAGCGCGACCGCGAGGTCGCCGGTGAACACGCCGGAGAGCACGGCGTCGGCGAGGTCGCGCACGTCCTGCGGCCCGGGCGGCCGGGGCACTCCGGCGATGGCCTCGTGGACCGGCGCGGCATCGACCCCGAGGCGGTAGCGCAGCGCCACCGTCTGCGGGTCGCGACGCACCCACTCGCGCAGCACGTAGAGCCGCCAGAGCGCGCCCGGCAGGGAGTTCGGCGCGGCGTCGGACCACAGGCCGGCGACGACGTCGAGCCCCTCGGTCTCGACGAGGTGGACGAGGCGCTCGACGACCTGGGGGTCCTCGGTGTCCCGCGCGCGGTGCACGATCGCGTGCGCGGTGGTGTGCGCGACCTGGTCGCGCAGCGCGGGGTCGAGCTCGCCGGGGAGCTCGTCCGCGTCGCGCGGGTCGAGCATCGCCGGGCGGCGGGGGCGTTGCGTGCGGTCGGTCCGGCCGGGGTCGGGCCGGGGTCCGGGGGTGGTGGAGGCGTCGTCGGGCACGCGCCCAGTCTCCACCCGGCCCGGGGTCGGTCGCAGCGGTACCGGCGCGCCGCCGGCCCCTGAGCTACCTGGGTCCGCGCGTGACGTTCGCCGCACCCCGTTCGCCGCGCCACCGCGAGCGCCCCGTCCTACAGTGACGAAAGGGGCCTCCTACCGGCTCCGGAAGGAGCGGAGGAGAGATGTCGAGCAGTGACGCAGCAGGTCACGGGACCGTGAGCGCACGCAGCGCCCACCGCAAGGCCATCGGTCTGGCCGTCGCCGCCGCCGTCGGTGGCTTCCTCTTCGGCTTCGACAGCTCCGTCATCAACGGGGCGGTCGCCGCGATCGAGGGGCAGTTCGACCTCGACTCCGCGGTCACCGGTCTCGTCGTCGCGATCGCCCTCCTGGGCTGCGCGCTCGGTGCCTGGTCGGGCGGCAAGCTGGCCGACCGCTGGGGTCGCACGCGCGTCATGGTGTTCGGCGCGATCCTGTTCTTCGCCTCCTCGATCCTGTCCGCGATCGCGTGGTCGGCGTTCGACCTCGCGATCTGGCGCTTCATGGCGGGTGTCGGCATCGGGATCGCGTCGGTCATCGCGCCGGCGTACATCGCGGAGATCGCGCCGGCCCGCCTGCGCGGCCGCATGGGGTCGCTCCAGCAGCTCGCGATCACGGTCGGCATCTTCGCGGCCCTGCTGTCCGACCAGCTCCTCGCGGAGACCGCGGGCGGCGCCTCCAACGAGCTGTGGCTCGGGTGGGAGGCGTGGCGCTGGATGTTCCTCGTGTGCGTCATCCCGGCGGCGGTCTACGGCATCCTCGCCCTGCGCATCCCCGAGTCGCCGCGCTACCTGGTCGCGAAGGGCCGTGACGACGAGGCGCGCGCCGTGCTGGAGTCCGTGCTCGGCCCCGAGGAGGACGTCGACGACCGCATCGCGCAGATCCACCGCTCGATCGCGGTCGACGAGAAGAACGCCCAGGAGGGCACGCTCAAGGGCTCGTCGTTCGGGCTCAAGCCGATCGTGTGGGTCGGCATCCTGCTGTCGGTGTTCCAGCAGTTCGTCGGGATCAACGTCATCTTCTACTACTCGACGACGCTCTGGCAGGCGGTCGGGTTCGACGAGAGCCAGTCGTTCCTCGTCTCGACGATCACGTCCGTGACCAACGTCGCGGTGACGTTCATCGCGATCGCGCTCGTGGACAAGGTGGGCCGTCGCCCGATCCTCCTCATCGGCTCGGCGGGCATGACGGTCTCGCTCGGCCTCATGGCGCTCGCGTTCACGCAGGCCGTCGGGAGCGGCAAGGACATCACCCTGCCGGACCCCTGGGGGCCCATCGCGCTGGTCGCCGCGAACGCGTTCGTCGTGTTCTTCGGGGCGTCGTGGGGGCCGCTCGTCTGGGTGCTGCTGGGCGAGATGTTCCCGAACCGCATCCGCGCTGCCGCGCTCGGTGTCGCGGCCATGGCGCAGTGGCTCGCGAACTTCGCGATCACCCTCACGTTCCCGCCGATGCTGTCGGCCTTCGGCGCCACGATCCCCTATCTCATGTACGCGATCTTCGCGGCACTGTCGTTCGTCTTCGTCTTCAGCAAGGTCCCGGAGACGAAGGGCATCGAGCTCGAGGACATGGGCGACGAGCGCGTGGGGCGCACGGCGCACTGACGCCTCCCGCCCCGAACCCGGGGTCGGTCCTCACGGCACGCGCCGGTGAGGACGGACCCCGGGTTCGGCCGTCTCAGGCCTCCCCGCGGTGGCCGGGACTTCCTTGCTCGGCACAATGGTTGCTGAAAGCAACTGACAGGCGTATGCTTGCCTGCAGCAACCAAGGAGTCGTCGTGCCCGTCACCACCCCCTCCGCGACCATCGCGGCCCCCGAGCTCGCACCCGACCCGTCCCCCGCGGCGGGCCTCATCCGGGCGCTCGACGAGCTGGCCCGCGCGCAGCGCGAGTCGGCCGTCCGCATCGCGCGGGACCTCGACATCCCGCGCTCGTCGTTCGGGCTGCTCCGCATGCTCCAGCGGTGCGGTCCCGTCCAGCTCGGGGACGTCGCCGCGAGGCTCCGCGTCGACCTGTCCGTGGCCAGCCGCCAGGTGAGCCACCTGGTCGACGAGGGCCTCGTCCGCCGCACGGTGGACGACGACGACCGGCGCGCCCGCACCGTCGAGCTCACCGAGGACGGGCGCACGCTCGTCCTGCGGGCGTACGAGCACATCGACGCCCTCGCCGCCACGACGTTCTCCGAGTGGCACGACGACGAGATCGTCGCGGCCACGCGCCACATCGAGCGCGTCGCCGCGGCGGTCGTCGCCGGCCACGACGCTCCCCGCACGACCGGGTGACCGACGGCGCCCGCGGCACCACCGCCGTCGGGCACGCCCTCCACCGCCGACCGCGCCGCCGCGCGACCGGCCACGACACCTGACACCGCCCCACGACCCCGCCGCACGACACGGCCGCTCCGACACGGCCCCGTGAGCAGAAGGAACTCAGCGCCTCATGACCAGCACCACTCCAGAACGCACCGCCCCGCCCGGCGGCACCGAGACGTCCATGACCCGTCGCGAGGTCATGGAGTCCCTCTCCGGGATCCTTCTCGGCATGTTCGTCGCGATCCTCGCGAGCTCGATCGTCTCGAGCTCGCTCCCCAAGATCGTCAGCGACCTGGACGGCTCGCAGTCGTCCTACACCTGGGTCGTCACCTCGACCCTGCTCGCCATGACGATCTCGACCCCGATCTGGGGCAAGCTCGCCGACCTCACCAACCGCAAGGTCCTCATCCAGATCGCGCTGGTCGTCGCGGTCGTGTCCTCGGCGCTCGCCGGCCTGTCACAGAACGTCGGGACGCTCATCGCGCTCCGCGCGTTCCAGGGCATCGGCGCGGGCGGCCTCATGGCTCTCGCCACCGTGCTCATCACGGACATCATCTCTCCGCGCGAACGCGGCAAGTTCATGGGCCTCATGGGCGGCATCATGGCCGTGAGCCAGATCGGCGGGCCCCTCCTCGGCGGTGTCCTCACCGACGCCGTGAGCTGGCGCCTCAACTTCTTCGTCGGCCTGCCGTTCGCGATCGCCGCGATCATCGTGCTCCAGCGCACGCTGCACCTGCCGAAGGTCGCGCGCCGCGTCGTGCGCATCGACTACTGGGGCGCGATCCTCATCAGCGCCGGCGTGTCCTCGCTCCTGCTGTGGGTGACGTTCGCCGGGCAGAACTTCGAGTGGCTCTCATGGCAGACGTTCGCCATGGTCGGCGGCGCGATCCTCGCGCTCGTCGGTGCCGTGCTCGTCGAGCGCGTGACCCCCGAGCCGCTCATCCCGCTGCACCTGTTCAAGAACCGCACGTTCGTCCTCGCGGTCGTCGCGTCCGTCGCGGTCGGTGTCGCGATGTTCGGCACCGCCGTGTTCCTCAGCCAGTACATGCAGGTGGCGCGCGGCAAGACCCCGACCGAGTCGGGCCTCCTGACGATCCCGATGATCGTCGGCACGTTCGTCGCGTCAACCGTGTTCGGCCAGCTCATCACGCGCTACGGCCGCTACAAGGCCTTCATGGTCACGGGCGGCGCGGTCCTCGTGGCGTCGCTGTTCGCCCTGTCGACGATCGACTACCACACGAGCTTCACGCTCATCAGCGTCTACCTGTTCTTCCTCGGCGTCAGCATGGGCATGCTCATGCAGAACCTCGTGCTCGCCGTGCAGAACACGCTCGACGTCAGCGAGATGGGCGCCGGCACGTCGACCGTCGCGTTCTTCCGCAGCCTCGGCGGCGCGATCGGCGTGTCCGTGCTCGGCGCGGTGCTCGCGACCAAGGTCACGACGTCTATCCAGGACGGCCTGACCAAGCTCGGCGTCCCGGCCGACTCGATGGGCGGCGGCAACGCCGTGCCCGACGTCTCGACCCTGCCCGCGCCGATCAAGGACCTCGTGGAGAAGTCCTACGGTGACGGCATCGCCGAGATCTTCCTCGTCGCGGTGCCGCTCGCGCTCATCGCGCTGATCGCGGTGGCGTTCCTCAAGGAGGTGCCGCTCGGCACCAAGACCGGCCTGCAGGAGCGCCTCGAGAAGGAGGCGGCCCTGCTCGGCTCGGACGCCCCGGTCGACACGACCCCGGGCCGCGTGACGCTCGCCGAGGAGACGGAGTCGACGCTCCTCGAGGCCTACGAGCCCGCGGGCGTCGTCGACGAGGCGGGGACGCGCTCGTCGCGCTGACCCAGCCCGCACGCTGAGTGCATGAAATATGCGGTCTCGAATCGGTTCGAGGCCGCATATTTCATGCACTCAGCGTGTTGGTCGGTCGTCCAGCGGGTGAGGTTTTTCGGACGGGCGTGACCGCTTGCCGTTCCGGGCGTCATGATGGGCGTGTGCCCGCCGAGACCGCTCCCACCCGCACCGTTCCCGACGCCGCGCGCGACGCCGAGCCGGACGTCGCGTACGTCGACCTCGAACGCGAGCTGCGGGTCCTCCTCCGCCGTGGCGGGGCGGCGGCGACCGCCATGGCCCGCCGGATCCACCCTGACCTCGAGGCGAGCGCCTACCCCCTGCTCGCGCACATCGCCGACCACCCCGGGATCCGCGGGTCCGACCTCGCCGCGCACTTCGGCGTCGGGCGCGCGACGATCTCCCGCCAGCTCAGCCGGCTCCACGCCCTGGGACTCGTCGCGCGCGAGGTCGACCCCGACGACTCGCGCGGCCAGCTCATCACGCTCACGCCCGACGGCGAGGCCCGGCTCCACGCCGCGCACAGCGGCCGGGTCATCTCGATCACCGAGGCCCTGGACGGCTGGGACCGACGCGACGTCGCGACGCTCGCCGCGCTCCTGCACCGGTACTCCGAGGACGTCGTGCGCTGGGCCGCGAACCGGTGACGCCTCGCCCTGACGTCGCGTGACGGTGCCCGACGACGCGCGCTCGCCCCGCCCCGGCGTCGCACCGGAGCTCGCGCGGCCCCGCCGGCGGCGCCTCGTCGTCGCCCTCGTGCTCGGGCTCGTCGTGGTCGCGGGGTTCCTCGTCGCGACGCGCGCGCCCGACCCGTGGGGGGACGTCGGCGGTGACGTCCTCTACGCCGTCGCGACCTACCTGCTCGTGGTGCTCGTGCTCGCGCGCGCCCGCCCGCTCGTCGCGGGCGCTCTCGCGCTCGGCTGGTGCTGGACCGTCGAGGCCTTGCAGGCCACGGGGCTCGCGACCGCCGTGAACGACGCGGTCCCGCCCGCGGCGTGGCTGCTGGGCAGCACGTTCGCGGTGCGGGACCTGGTCTGCTATCTCGTGGGCGTCGCGCTCGCGTGCCTGGTGGACACGTGGGCCGGCGCCCGGTCGGCTACTCCTCGCCGGCCTGGAAGGTCAGGCTGACCGAGTTCATGCAGAACCGGTCGCCCGTCGGCGTCTGGGGCGCGTCGTCGAACACGTGGCCCAGGTGCGACCCGCAGCGCGCGCAGCGCACCTCCGTGCGCACCATGCCGAGGCTGCGGTCGGTGAGAAGCTCGACGCGGTCTCCCGCGAGCGGGCTGAAGTAGCTCGGCCACCCGCAGTGCGAGTCGAACTTGGTGTCCGAGCGGAACAGCTCGTTGCCGCACGCGCGACACGCGTAGACGCCGACGCGCTTCTCGTCGAGCAGCTCGCCCGTCCAGGCGCGCTCGGTACCCGCCTGCCGCAGCACGGCGAACTCCTGCGGGGACAGCTCGGCGCGCCACTCGTCGTCGGACTTGACGACCTCGTAGGGCTGGTTGTCGTGGGTCTGGCTGGTCATGATCCACCTCCGACGATCCCAACCGCGCGTAGAGCCCTGGTGTTCCCGGCCCACCCACCCGCTGAGTGCATGAAATAGTCGCGGCCGAATCGGTTCGACCGCGACTATTT
>NZ_JBHXIC010000001.1:83769-140220 GCF_042723955.1 Cellulosimicrobium cellulans
GCGGCGGCGGGGGTGCCCCGCCCCCCCCCCCCGCGCCGCATTCATCAGACCCCGCGGCAGAAGCGCGAGCCCCCCTCTATTTCTCCCACCCCCCCCGCGTCGGGGGGGCGTCAGCGCGGGCTGGAGGTCGAGTAGACCGTGCTCGAACCGCCGGCCGGGCGCTGCGCGCGGCCGCGGCCGCCGCGACGACGGCCGCCGCCCTGGCCCGCCGCGCCGTTCCCGGTGCCCGAGGCGCCGCGTCCGTCCCTGCCGCCGCCCTCGGCGCGACCCGCACCCGCCGGGCGCTGACCGCTCTGGCCGCGCTGCGCCGTCGTGCCCTGACCGGCGCCCTGGGCGGCGGGACGGCCGCCGCTCTGGCCGCCACGGTTGCGGCGCGACGCACGCGACCCGCCGTTGGTCGACGTGGTGCCGCGCTTCGCCTGCGTCTGGGGCGGCGTGATGTCCGCCGGACGCACGTACTCTGCGACCTCGCCGACGAGGCCCTTGATCGTCACGTCACCGGGGGCGACAGGCTTCGGCTGGGCGGTGATCTTCGCCTTGCGCGTGAGGTCGCGCACGTCGCCGCGCTGCTCCGGGAGCATGACCGTGACGACGACGCCCTCCGACCCGGCGCGCGCGGTGCGGCCCGAGCGGTGCAGGTACGCCTTGTGCTCTGCCGGCGGGTCGACGTGCACGACGAGCTCGACGTCGTCGACGTGGATGCCGCGCGCCGCGATGTCCGTCGCGACGAGCACCTTGACCGCGCCCGACGAGAACGCCTCGAGGTTGCGCTCGCGCGCGCCCTGGCCGAGGTTGCCGTGCAGGTCCACGGCGGGGACGCCGCTCGCGGTGAGCTGCTTCGCGAGCTTCTTCGCCTGGTGCTTGGTGCGCATGAACAGCACACGGCGGCCGGTGCCCGACGCGAGCTCGTGCACGATCTGCTTCTTCGCGTCCGCGTCGCGCACCGCGAGGATGTGGTGCGTCATCTGCGGGGGCGCGGCCGCGGCGTCGTCCACCGAGTGGCGCACCGGGTTGCTGAGGTAGCGCTTGACGAGCTGGTCCACGCCGTTGTCGAGCGTCGCGGAGAACAGCATGCGCTGGCCCTGCTTGGGGGTCTTGTCCATGATGCGCTTCACGCCGGGCAGGAACCCGAGGTCGGCCATGTGGTCGGCCTCGTCGAGCACGGTGATCTCGATGGCGTCGAGCGTGAGCAGGCGCTGGTTGAGGAGGTCCTCGAGGCGGCCGGGGCACGCGATGACGATGTCCACGCCCTTGTCGAGCGCGGCGACCTGGCGCGACTGCGCGACGCCGCCGAAGATCGTCGTCGTCACGAGGCCGAGCGCCTTGGCGACCGGCTCCATCGTGGCGTTGATCTGGTTGGCAAGCTCGCGCGTCGGGCACAGCACGAGGGCGCGCGGCCGGCGCGGCTGGCGCGACGACTTGGCCCACGACAGGCGGGAGACGGTCGGCAGCGAGAACGCGAGGGTCTTGCCGGAGCCCGTGCGGCCGCGGCCGAGGACGTCACGGCCCTTCAGCGAGTCGGGCAGCGTGGCGGTCTGGATGGGGAACGGGGAGTCGATGCCCTGGCGCGAGAGCTCGCGCACGACGGGGGTGGGCAGGCCGAAGTCGGCAAAGGAAGTCACAGGTGATGGGCCTCTCGGGGCTCAAGGTCGGGGTCCGCCGCACGCAATCCGGGGGGATCTCCACGACGCGGGGCGCGCGGGATCGCGCTGCCCTCGAACGTCCAGTGTCTCATGCCCGACGCCGGAGCACGGGTGAGGTGCGTCTCGTCCGCCTCTGCCGGGGTGGGCCCCTGCGCCGAACCCGGGGTTGCGGGGCACGCCGACGGTGCCGTGACGCGCAACCCCCGGTTCGGCGTGTCGAGCTCCTAGCGGGCTGTGGTGGAATGGCGCGCGTGCACGCGCTGACGCCCTCCTTCGCCGTATCCCGAGCCGTGCTGTCCGACGGCGGCGCCACCTCGGGCGGCGGCGTCGCCGCGTCCGTGGGGGACGTCGTCGGGCAGGTGTGGGAGGCTGCGACGACGCCCGTCGCTCCCCCGGCGACCGCCGTCGTCGTCGCGATGGGCGCGCTCGCGCTGGCGGTCGTGCTCGTCACGCCGGTCTGGCGCGTCGCGCGCCACGTCGTGACGATCGCCCACGAGGCGTCGCACGCGCTCGCCGCGCTGCTCACCGGCCGACGCCTCTCGGGCATCCGGCTGCACTCCGACACCTCCGGCCTCACGGTGTCGTCGGGCCGGCCGCGCGGGTTCGGCATGATCCTCACCGCGTTCATGGGCTACGTCGGCCCGGGTCTCATCGGGCTCGGCGCCGCCGCACTCCTGCGCCAGGGCTATGCCGTCGGGCTGCTGTGGCTGCTCGTCGTGCTGCTCGCCCTCATGCTGCTGCAGATCCGCAACTGGTTCGGGCTGTGGTCCGTGCTCGTCACGGGCGCAGCGCTCGTCGGCGTGTCGTGGTGGGCGACGCCCGACGTGCAGAGCGCCGTCGCCTACGCCGTCACGTGGTTCCTGCTGCTCGGCGCGGTCCGGCCGGTGCTCGAGCTGCAGAGCGAGCGGTCGCGCGGACGGGCGGCGACGTCCGACGCCGACATCCTTGCGCGGCTCACGCACGTGCCCGGGCTGTTCTGGGTGGGCGTGTTCCTCGTCGTCACGCTCGGCGCCGCCGTGCTCGGCGGGTCGTGGATCGTGGGGCCGGCGGCCTGAGCCGACCTCCCCGGACACGACGACGGGCCGCCCGCCGGAGCGGACGGCCCGTCGTGCGACCGAGGACGCGTCTGGAGGAGGAGGACACGTCGTCGAGATCGTCCGGCGCGGGCGCCGGTGGTGCGTGGTGGTTCAGCCCTGAGGAGTCAGGACGAACGCCGGGCCCTGCGCGTTCGGGTCCGTGTCGAGCGTGAGGTTCGAGAGGGTCGGGGCCGTGGCAGACTCCACGAACACCTTCGCCTCACCGTCCTCGACGACCGTGTCGTCAGGCTGCGGGGCGGGCACGAGCGCGAGCTCGAAGCTGCCCGCCTGGTCCGCGGACTCGGCGATCCGCAGACCGCCTCCCTCGGGGACACCAGCCTGGGTCTGCAGGTCGTGGACAGCGGTACGGGCGTTGTCGGTCAGGGTGAGCACGAGAGCTCCTCTCGTCGCCGGGCGGAACCCTGCGGGACACGTCCGTGCGGCTCACACCTGGCCGGCGTGACCTGCCGTCGGTGCACCCTCCCGCGGGCTCCTCGGTCCACTCCACCGAAACAAGAACAGGCGCCGCTCGCAAGCGAATCGCCCGTTTCTCACCGAATTTCTCACGGAGCAAGACTGCGCGTGACAGGGTCCGACGACGCGCGTAGGGTCCGCGCCCGCGCGACGCTCGACGCGCCGGAGGGCACCCCCACGCGGGTAGCCTGTGCGTGGACGCCGGACGACGTCCAGGGCCTCTAGCTCAATTGGCAGAGCTGCGGACTTTTAATCCGTAGGTTGTGGGTTCGAGCCCCACGGGGCCCACCAGACACTGGAATCGCAACGATTGCGTGGCACCGGATCGCTCCCGGCCGATGTTCGCCCCCGGAAACCCCACTTTCGACCTACCGACATGGCAGGCTCACGCGCCGTCGAGTGCCAGCACCACGAGACCGAGAACCACAGCTGCCGCCGCGAGGGGCCAACCCCAGGTCGCGAGCGAGCGACGCAGTCGTGGGTCTTGCGTCACCACGTCGGCCGAACGCAGGAGTACCGCGGCGAGCAGCCCTGTGACCAGGGCGAGCAGCAGCAGGACATCGATGAGCACGAGCGCACTCTTTCACGCCACATAGCCCTGACCGGACCTCACCGACGAGCACGCCGCCGCGCCCCGGATCGATCCCACATGGACAGCCACCCACACAGGGCGTAGAGCCCGAAGAGGGTCATAGCGACCATCGGGAGCGCAAACCCCCACCAGAACCAAGGCTCGACCGGTACGCCCAGCAACATGCCGACACCCCCGAGAGCGCCGCGAGGCGACGGTCCCGGGACGGCCCCCACCCGCCGTCGAAGCCCTCGCCGCGTCATCGGGCGCGACGGCGGAGGACGAGATGCTCCAGGGTCACCAGGACCGCACACCCGAGCAGCACGACGGCGATCGTCGTCCAGTTGGCCCGGACGCACGCGTCGGTCGCGTCGGACGACAGCGGGTTCAGCCCGCCGAGAGGCTCCTCGATGCACGTGTACCGCTGGCCGTCGTCAGTGACGTCGCGAGGCGCCACGGTCACGACCGTCAAGCCCAGGACGAGCGTCGTCGTCGTGACCGCGAGGATGGTGCGAGACCGGCGACCCGGGGCACCACGGCGCCGCACCGCCGGCCATACCGCGGCGGCCAGGAGTGCGAGGAACGCGCACAGCACGAGGATCGTCCACATCGGTTGCCCGAGCGTACCGGGAGCAGAGGACCGCGCACGGGCGCCGGGCGGCGCGTCGCGTGCGCCGTCTGTTCATCCGTTGTTGGTTGTGCGCCGCGCCGCGGGGCCGGAACGTCGGGTCATGGCGATCGAGGACGAGGACCGCGAGATCGACGTCGTGGTCGAGCGGATCAGTGCGCGCTTCCCGGAGGTGCCGGTGGACGACGTCCGCGACCAGGTGCTCGCGGAGCTCGGGCGCTACCAGACCGCGCACGTGCGCGACTTCGTGCCGGTCCTGGTGGAGAACGCGGTGACGGACGTGCTGCGGTCGGGCAGCCGACCGCCCCGCCCCGTGCGGAGGACGCCTCGACGGGACCGATGAGTCCGGGTGTGGGTGACCGTCGGTAGGTTCACCGGCGGGTCGAGCGGCCCGCCCCCGACGACGAGGAGCATGCATGTCCTTCCAGGCCTATCTCGACGCGGTCGAGGACAAGACCGGCCTCACCCCGCGCCAGCTCGTGGACCTCGCGCACGAGCGCGGGTTCGACGAGTCCACGAAGGCGACGCCGATCCTCGAGTGGCTCCAGGCCGACTACGGGCTGGGACGGGGTCACGGCATGGCGATCGTGCACGTCGTCACCAAGGGCCCACAGATCTCCTCGAAGCACGTGGGGTCCGACGGCACGCACCGCGACGAGTCCGACACCCTGTGGCTCGACGGCAAGGCGACCAAGCCGGCCTGACCACCGCACACCGATGCCCGACGACGTCCCGCGAGCGGGCGGCGTCGGGCACCGGGCGTGCTACGTGGTCAAAGACCGCGCGGCGTCAGAACGACCAGCGCTGGGCCTCGGTCTGGTTGCAGGTCCAGAGCTGGACCTTCTGGCCGTCGTGGAGCGGCGCACCGCCCTGGGCGTCGAGGCACTTGCCGGACTGCGGGTTGCGCAGCGCCTGGGTGCCGGCGTCGTAGACCCACCGCTGGGCACCCGTCCCGTTGCACGTGTAGATCCAGACGACGGTGCCGTCCGCAGTACCGCTGCGCGCGACGTCGAGGCACTTGCCCAGCGCCCGCACGGTCCCGTCGGCCCCGCGCGTCCACTGCTGCGCCGCGTTGCCGCTGCACGTCGCGAGCTGGACCTGGTTGGTGTCGGTCGGGTCGGCCCACGGCACGTCGAGGCACAGCGCGGCGCCGGCGCGGATCGTCCCGGTGCCGGTCGGCAGGCCGCCGCCGGGGTTGGGCTCCTCCGTGCCGCCCCCGTCGTCGCCTATCGGTGTCGCACTGCCGGTGAACGGGTCCAGCTTGATGTACGCGGCGGTCGGGTTCCCGTCGTGGACGAGCGACTCGTGCGCGCCGACGTCGTCGAACGCGAACGCGTACGCCTTGCCGTTCGCCATCTGCTGGTGCGCGAGCTTGGCGTAGACGTTGGTCCGGGCGTCCTGGTAGAAGCCGGAGTTGCTCGCGTCGGGCTGGTTCGGGTTGGTCAGCGCCGTGGTGCGGACGAGCGCGGCGCACAGGGTGCGGGCGATGGGCCCGACGACGTGGTCGTTCGGCGCCTGGAGGTCCTTGTGACAGCCGTAGACGCTCGAGGCGTCGGGCTTCTTGAAGGCCGCGACCTCCTGCCCGGACCCGTTCCTGAACCGGAACCAGTCGCCGTCGACACGGCCGCGGAACTGCGTCCCGGGCTCGTGGGAGAACGGCGTGACGACCATGTCGCGCGTGCGGTAGGAGTTCCACACCTCGGTGACGTACGAGTCGATCGATGCCGAGGAGATCTTGCCGACGTCGATCCCGTGCGACGGGTTGAGCGCGCGCAGGCGGCTCCCGTCGGGGGCGCGCTGCACGAGCCCGCCCCACCCCGCGCTCTCGAGGGCCGTGTAGAACGCCTCGTAGCCGTTCGGCTTGAGCATGCCCGTGCTGAGGACGTGCCCGTCGGACCGCTTGACGCCCACCTGGTACGGCGCGGACCAGTGGTCCACCTGCGTGCTGTTGATCCAGATGCCGCCGTCGTTGAGCGTGTACTCGGTCCAGTTGAAGAGGACGTTGCGGTTGGGGTCGCTGTCGTTCTGGACCGCGGGCTGGACGAGCCGCCCGTCGAGCACGATCTGGAACGTCATCTTCTGGCCGTACGAGTAGTACACGCGCCCGGACAGCTTCGGGAGCTGGATGGTCACGGACTGGCCGGGGCCGGGGCCCGCGATGGACGCGTCGGGTGCCGGGACGGGCACGGGCCCGACGCCGCCGGGCCACGGGTGGAACGTGCCGCCCGCGTCGGCCCAGCCGGCGACGCCGTCGCGCTCGCCGAGGACGTACAGGTAGATCGGCCCCTTGCCCGAGTCGTTGGTGATCGTGAGCGGGATGGTCGCCGGGACCGCGCTCGCGGGGGCCGCCGCGCCGACGACCGTCCCGCTCACCGCGAGGACGGCCGCGCACAGCGCCCCCCATGCTCGTCTGCTTCTTCTCCGCCTGTCGAGGCTCATGCCGGATCTGCTCCTTGTTCGGTTGCTCCGTCGAAACCGCACTCGCCGGACCGGCCCGGCGACAGCGCCGCCCCACAGCGGTGTGGGAGCGCTGCCACGACGGTAGCCGACCTCGGGCGAACACGCCAGGGAGCGCTCCCACGGATTCGTCAGGGGAGCCACCGACGTCGTGCGCGCGCTCCACGGCGGGTCCGCCGACCCCACCCGGCACCTAGACTCGAACGAGTGCAGTGCCACCACTACGACGCCGGCCGGTGCCGGTCGTGCAGCCTCCTCGAGCTCGCCTACCCGGCGCAGCTCACCGGCAAGCAGGAGCACTGCGCGGATCTCCTCGCGCCGCTCGCGCCCGACCTGACCTGGCTGCCCACGGTCGAGTCGGCGGAGTCCGCCTTCCGCAACAAGGCGAAGATGGTCGTCACTGGCACGACGGACGCCCCGGTGCTCGGCATCCTCGGCGAGGGCGGCGGCGTCGACCTCACCGACTGCCCGCTCTACCCGGCCGCGCTCCAGGCGTCGTTCCCGGCGTTCGCGGAGTTCGTCACGCGTGCGCGGCTCGTCCCCTACGACGTGCGCGCCCGCCGCGGCGAGCTCAAGTACGTGCTCGTCACGCTCTCCCCCGACGGCGACCTCATGGCGCGGTTCGTCCTGCGGTCCACCGAGTCGCTCCCGCGGGTCCGCAAGCACCTGCCGAGCCTGCTCGACGCGCTCCCGTCGCTCCGCGTCGTCTCCGCGAACCTGCACCCGGAGCACAAGGCCGTGGTCGAGGGCGAGACGGAGGTCCTCCTCACGGCCGCCGAGACGCTGCGCATGCCCGTCAACGGGATCGACCTGCACCTGCGCCCGCAGAGCTTCTTCCAGACCAACACCGACGTCGCCGCGGCGCTCTACCGCCAGGGCCGGGAGTGGGTGGACGACGCCGCGCCCGCCACGGTCTGGGACCTGTACTGCGGGGTGGGCGGGTTCGCGCTGCACGTCGCCGGACCTGACCGGGAGGTCATCGGCGTCGAGACGAGTGCCGAGGCGGTGGCGAGCGCGCGGCTCACCGCGCGCGACGCAGGCCTCGACCGCACGACGTTCCTCGCGCACGACGCGACGGCGTTCGCGCTGTCCCGGCAGGACGTGCCCGACCTCGTCGTCGTGAACCCGCCGCGACGCGGGATCGGGGAGACGCTCAGCGCGTGGCTCGAGGCGTCCGGCGTCAGGCACGTCGTCTACTCGAGCTGCAACGCGACGTCGCTCGCGCGCGACCTCGCGCTCATGCCGTCGCTGCGACCACGCGCCGCCCGGGTGCTCGACATGTTCCCGCAGACGTCGCACTACGAGGTCGCGATCCTGCTCGAGCGCGCCTGACGGCGGCGGCGCGACACGCGTCAGACAGCACCGTGATCGACCCCGAGCGTCCGAGATCGACCCGCCGGGGCCGACCGCGTGACGGGAGGGTCGATCTCGGGGTCAGGGACGCTCGCCCGCGCGCCGCGCGGCCTCGACGGCGGAGGCCTCCAGCCGCTCGCGGTACGCGGCCCACTCGTCGTCGCCCAGGTCGGGCAGGTTGCCGCGGTCGTCACCGGCCTCGCCGTCGACGAGCTCACGCACGATGTCCGCGTGGCCCGCGTGGTGCGCGACCTCGTCCAGGACGTGCACGAGCGCGAGGAACAGCGTGATCCCCCGGCGCTCCGGCGGCCACCACGGCACCTCGCCGCGCGTGTCGAGGTCCAGCTCCGCCACGGTCGCGTCGCACAGCTCCGTCGAGCGGCGGAAGAGCTCGAGGATCTGCTCGCGCGACTCGTCCGCCGTCGCCCACATGTCCGCGTTGACCTCGGCGTCGTCGGCGAACCAGGGCAGGTCGAGGTCGTGCGTGCGGCCGAAGACCTCGTGCAGGTACCCGACCTGCACGCTCGCGACGTGCTTCACGAGACCGAGCAGGTTCGTGCCCGTCCGGGTGAGCGGGCGACGCACGTCGTGCTCGCCCAGCCCCTCGGCCCTGCTCAGCAGCGCCTCCCGCTCGCGCGCGAGATAACGCTGCAGCGTCGCCTTGGCGTCCACGCCCGGTCCCCTCGTCGGTGTGCTCATCCACCGGACGCTATCCCCGTCCACCGACGCGGGTGCCAGACTCCCGTCATGGCGACCGTGCACGCAGAGATCACCGACCGGCTGGCGTCGTTCGTCCTCGCGCAGCCCGTGTTCTTCGTCGGTACCGCGCCGCTCGCGGCGGACGGGCACGTCAACGTCTCGCCCAAGGGCATGGCGGGCACGTTCGTCGTGCTCTCGCCGCACCGCGTCGCCTACCTCGACTACACCGGCTCGGGTGCGGAGGCACCGGCGCACCTGCGGGAGAACGGTCGCGTCGTCGTGATGTTCTGCGCGTTCAGCGGCCCGCCGAACATCGTCCGGTTCCACGGCACCGGCCGGTACGTCGAGGCTGGGACCGCGGAGTTCGACGCGCTGCGCGGGCACTTCGCCAAGGCGGAGACGGCCGGGCAGCGCGGCATCGTCGTCGTGGAGGTCACGCGCGTCTCCGACTCGTGCGGGTTCTCCGTCCCGCACCTGGAGCTCGTCGAGGACCGTGACCTGCTCGACCGCTGGGCCGACCGCAAGACGCCGGAGCAGCTCGACGCCTACCGCGTCACCAAGAACTCCACGAGCATCGACGGCCTCCCCGCGATCGACGGGGCCGGGGAGCGCGTCGGCGCGTCGTCCCCGTCGGCATGACCGCGCGCGGGCGGCTCGGCGCCTCGCATCAGTCGGTCGCCGTCGCGTCGAGGTAGGCGCGGCCGCGCGGGGAGAGGCGGTAGCCGACGTCGAGGCTCTCGGTGAGGCCGAGCTCCTTGAGCCGGCGCACGCGCACCTTGAAGTCGTCGCGCGCCATCCCCAGCCCTGCGGCGAGCTCGCGCGCGACGACGCCCTCGTTCGCCCCGACCAGCTCGAGGTACTGCCGGGTCCACGGGGCGGCGGCGGCACGGTCCTTGCGCTCCAGCGCGGCGCGGATCCGCTCGACGTCGCTCGTGTCCAGGTCGGCGTCCTCGCGCAGCGCCACGCGCGGGTCGGGCCCCGCGAGCCGGATGCCCACGCGGTACAGGTCGCCCTCGCGTGCCGCACCGCGGGCGAGCACGCGCTCCGGGGAGGCCATCCCCGCGAGCCGCGCGTCGTCGTCGGACACGAGCGGCGCGCCGTCCGCGCCGGTGGGTACGCGCTCGACCGACGTCACCTCGACGACTCCGATCCGCGTCCGCTGGAGCGTCCCGACCTTCACGCGCGGCGTCGTCCAGCGGCGGAACGCGAGGGTCACGGTCCCGTCCTGGAGGCCGCGCAGCGTGCGGGCGTCGAGGAGCACGCCTCCGAGCGTACGACGGCGCGGCCCCGGCCTCCCGAGGGGGAGAACCCTGGTCATGACCAGAGTTCTCCCTCGTGCGACCAGGGTTCTCCCTCGGCCGGGTGGGATCAGGCGAGCTCGGGCCTGCGGGCGACCGTGAGGACGTGCGTGTCTGGCCAGTCGACGGGCTCGCCGGTCGCGGCGTCGTGCAGCGCCGCGACCGGCGCGAGGGCGTGCTCGACGACCCACTCGTTGCGCCACGCGCCGCTGCCCGGCTCGAGCTCGAAGCCGGCGTCCGCGAGCAGGTCCGCCCAGCGCGGGCCGCTGAGGTCGCAGAACCGCTCGTGGCACTCGGACAGCCAGCTGTCGACGTAGTCCTTGCGGGTCAGGAACTCCATCGCCTCGCGCAGCGTGAGCCGCCACGACCCCGGCGCCAGGCGCTCGGGGGCGAACGCGGCGCCGGACAAGTGCGGGAAGTCGTGCGCGAACTGGGCCAGGCGCGCGTCGGTGGACAGCGACCCGACCCAGGCGGCGACGTCGGCGCGTGGGAGGTCGTCGAGGTCGGTCCGCGCCCCGCCGGGCCCGTCCCCGGTGGCCGCGGCGCCGTCGTCGGTCCGCAGCGTGAGCACGACGACGCGGTCCGGCTCGCCAGGGCCGCACACGTCGGAGTTGATCCACACTCCCCCGGGTCGCGTGTGCGCGTGGACGCGGCGCGCGAAGGTCTCGACGTCGCGGACGCCCGCGCCGTACGACGAGACCTCGTGCGTGAGGGCGATCGTCAGGGTGGTGTCGACGGTCGCGTCGGGCATCACGGAGCGGTCGAGGATGTTGGCCTGCACGAACCAGACGTGCGGGTTCGCGAACGCGCCCTGCGCCTTCTTGTGCTCGGCCTCGGCGACGAGGTGCCGTGCGACGTCGACCCCGAACAGGTCCGACTCGTGCAGGCGCGGCTCGCGCGCGACGTGCTCGAGCAGGCCGCCGGTCGCGCACCCGATGTCGACGATCCGCCCTGGCCGCACGTGCGGTGCGACCTGGGCCCACTTGCGCGCCGACGCGTCCTCGAAGGCAGCGGCGTACGTGCGGTAGTCGCGCGTCGAGGTCAGGTCGCCGTCGCCCGAGACGACGGGGTCCGCGAAGATCCGCCGGACGTCCTCCACGAACCGGTAGCGCGCGTAGAAGTCCGGGACGGCCGGGTGCGCGATCTCTCGCCAGCGCTCGTCCCCCACGGCGATCTGCTCGACGACGTCCCACGGCCGGGCGGGAGGCTCGCCGTCGGGCTCGGCGGCGTCGAGCTCCACGCCCGCGACGCGGTAGCCGAGCGCGCGGTAGGCGTCGACGAGCGCCGGGGTCGAGCACGCGACGACGGTGTCGGCGGGGTCGGGCGCGATCCCGGTCGCCGTCGCGACGCTCGTCACGACGAGGTGCGCGAACCGGTCGTCCGGCGCGACGTCGGGCACGGGCACGACGACGGACGCGATCCCCTCCCGGGTGGTCACGTTCTCGACGAGCGCCTCGCGGCGGTGCCCGGGCAGCGGGTTGCGGCGCGTGCCCGCGTGGTTCGCCGACGTGACGACCCAGACGACCTCGACGTCCGGGGCGCAGCGCACGCGATGCCCGTCGAGGTCACGCACGAGCCCGGCGCGCAGCGCTCGGAGGTAGTCGACCTGGTAGCGCGTGACCACGTGGTGACGACCCGGGAAGAGGACGCGACGGACCGGTGAGGCGGGAGGGTGCACCCGCACACCGTGAGGCGTCACGCCTGGTCGGCGCAACCCGTCTCACGGCTCGGTCCAGGTCCCGTTCGCGTGTGTTCGCTCTCGGTGAAGGCCCCTGCCCGCGAATCCGCAGGTCTCCGCGGCATTCGCGCGTGAGCGCTTTCCTGGGCACTGTCCTGGACGACCGTCCACGATGCGGAGCACAGGGGGCGTATGGGACGGTGTTCGCGATGTTCTGGATCGTGGCAGGGGCTGTGCTCGTCGTGTCCGGCCTCGCGATCGCCGCGACGGCCGCCCGCGGCGCGCGCCGGGCCGGCTCCACGGGGGCCAACGGGATGGCCATCGCCGTCGGGGGTGGCCTCGTGATCTGGGGCGCGATCGCCCTGACCGTCGGGCTCCTCACGCAGGACTGAGCGCCGCCTCCCGCGCGTCGACGACCTCCGCACCGGACACGACCCCGGAGAGCCCACGCCGTCCGCGCGTGAACGGGACCGCGACGACCGACACCACGGCGAACAGCCACGCGACCGGCGCGGCCACGTCGCCCGCCGCCGCGAGGGCCGTCGGGACGTCCGTCGGCAGGTCGGCGAGCAGGCCCAGCGCTCCCCACAGCGCACCCCCGACCACCGCGCGGGCGACGCGCTGCGCCGTCGTGCCGGGACGGCCCGCCCAGCGCGGTGCGAGCCACACGGTCCGCTGCCCCCAGGACGCGCCGCTGCCGAGGAACGTCGGCACGGCGAACACGAGCACGAACGGGACCAGCGTGCCGAGCAGCCACTGCGGCCAGTCCGTGCCGTCGTGGAGCGGCTGCCCGAGCGCGAAGAGCACCGTGCGGTACCCGACCTGGAGCACGACGCCCAGCGCGGTGACGAGCAGCGCGTCGAGCAGCATCCCCAGCCAGCGGCGCCACACCGTCACGGGACGCGCCTCGTCCCGGCGCGTCTCGAGGTCCGCGGCGCGCGGCATCCAGCGCAGCAGGAGCGGGGCCGCGAGCGCCCCGAGGAGCGCGCCGAGCGTGTTGGTCAGCACGTCGTCCACGTCGGCGACCCGGTACGAGCACGGGATGAGCCCGAAGATGCCGGTGTACTGCGTGGTCTCGACGAGCACCGACGCGGCCAGCCCGGACAGGGTCGTGACGACGACGCCGCGCCCGAGGTAGCGCCGCACCAGCAGGCCCCACGGGACGAACAGGACGACGTTGAAGACGACCTGGAGCACGGCCGCGCTGCGCAGGGTCGCGCCGGGGCCGAGGCCCGCGGTGTCGTGACGGATGTCGGCGAGCGAGTGGAACGGCACGAGCTCGGCGCCCGCGACGCCGTACTGCGCGCACCACTGGGCGAGGTCGCCGCTGGGCAGCGGCAGGAGCGTGTACGCGACGAGGGCCACCCCGTAGACGGCGACGGCCGCAGCACCGACCAGGCGCCGTCCGCTCAGCCCTCCGTACCGGCGCGACTGCCACGCGAGCGCGGGCACGAGGAACGCCGCGAAGAGCAGCGCGCCGCCGATCACGCCGACGTACGCCGGCCACGTCCACCGGTCGATCACGCGCGCCCCCCGCAGGGCTCGGGGACGAGGCGGGGGGCAGGGGTGCGGGTCGTGGTCACGCGCCCCAGTATCGCGGCGGCTCCCCCGGCACCGCGCTCCGGCACTCCGCTCCGGCACCCCGCTCCGGCACCGCGCTCCGGCACCGCTCTCCGACGCGGCACCCCGCCGACGCCCGGGCGAGCGCCGACGACGACCGGCCCCGGGGATGAGGACCTTCGGCGCGGCGTGGCGGTCGGACCCCGGCCTACCGTGAAGGTGCGGTCGGTCGCCACGGCCCGCCGAGGTCTCATCGAGGACCGGTCCGGGGACCGCCCGCCGCGCACCGAGCGGTGCGCGCGGCCCGACGGACGAGGTGAGGACGATGAAGGCGGCGCGGTACCACGGCAAGGAAGACCTCCGGATCGAGGACGTCCCGGAGCCCGAGACCCGGCCGGGGACCGTGAAGATCCGGCCGGCGTGGACGGGCATCTGCGGCTCGGACCTGCACCTGTACCTCGACGGCCCGTTCCCCCCGGCGCCGTCCGAGACCCAGCCGCACCCGCTGTCCGGCGAGACGCTGCCCGTCGTGTTCGGGCACGAGTTCAGCGGGGTCGTCGAGGAGCTCGGCGAGGGCGTCGAGGGCCTCGCGGTCGGGGACGCCGTGGTCGTGGAGCCGTTCATGGTGTGCGGCGAGTGCCCGCCGTGCCGCGACGGCCTCTACAACGCGTGCGTGAAGATGGGGTTCATCGGCATCTCCGGGCGAGGCGGCGGGCTCTCCGAGCACATCGTCGTCGAGCGCCGCTGGGTGCACCCGGTGGGCGACGTCCCCCTGGACCAGGCGGCGCTCATCGAGCCGCTGGCCGTCGCGTACCACGGCGTCCGGCTGTCGGGCGCGCAGGCGGGCGACACGGTGCTCGTCGGGGGCGCGGGGCCGATCGGCCTCCTCACGTGCGCCGTGCTGCACGCGATCGGGGCGCGCGCGGTCGTCACGGAGGTGAGCGGGGCGCGCAAGGCCAAGGCGCTGGAGACCGGGGTGGCCGACGTCGTGCTCGACCCGCGCGAGGTCGACGTCGCCGCGCGCGTGCTGGAGCTCACCGATGGCCGGGGCGCGGACGTCGCGATCGAGTGCTCCGGCGCGCAGCCGGTGCTCGACACCCTGACGCACGCGCTCAAGGCGGGCGGGACGCTGCAGATCGTCGCGCTGTTCTCCGAGCCGCCGACCCTCGACGTCATGACGGTGCTGCTGCGCGAGCTCACCATCAAGGGCGCCATCGGGTACGCGGACGACCACCCGGCCGTGATCCGCCTCGTCCAGGAGGGCAAGATCGACCTCGCGCCGTTCGTCACGAGCCGCATCGCGGTCGAGGACGTCGTGGAGAAGGGGTACCGAGAGCTCATCGACCACAAGGACGACCACGTGAAGATCGTCGTGTCGGTGTGAGACGGCGGCCCGCGGCCCCTACCGTCCCCGGGGGCCGCGGGCCGCGCTGCGCGACCGGGCCGTCGACGGGGCCGTTCCGCCGGCCCGCGCTCGACCTGCGGCGCGCGGTCCGGCGTGCCACGGTGGAGGCTCACGAGGCCCCGGGAGGTGCGCATGGACGTCCTCGCCGCCCACGGCGACGCGATCGGCGCGTTCGACGCGCTCGTCCGCCCGCTGCGCGACGACCAGTGGTCGCTGCTCACCCCGGACGCCGACTGGACCGTCCGCGACCTCGTCAACCACCTCACGGCCGAGCAGCTCTGGGCACCCGAGCTGCTCGCCGGGCGCTGGATCGAGGACGTCGGCACCGTCTTCGAGGGCGACGTGCTCGGCGACGACCCGGTGGACCGGTGGGTCGACGCGTCCGTCCAGGCCCGCGAGGCGTTCCTCACGCCCGACGCCCTGGACCGCCGCGTGCACCTGTCCTACGGCGACGAGTCGGGCGCGGAGTACTGCGCCCAGATGACGTTCGACCTCGTGGTGCACGCGTGGGACCTGGCCCGCGCCGTCGGGGCGGACGAGGAGGGCGAGCCCGCGCTGGTCGCGTGGGCGCTGCACTACGCGGAGTCGCGCTCGACGTTCCTCGAGCCGGGCCCGCTGTTCCGCGGCCCGCTCGACGTCGACGACGGCGCCGACGACCTCACCCACCTCCTCGCGCTCACGGGTCGTCGGCGCTGACGGTCGCACGCCGGGTGAACGTTCGCGGAACGGTCAGCCCGGCGCCGTGCCCGGCAGCGCGGCGGCGCGGGTCGCGCGCGAGACTGGCCCCATGCCGCCCACCTCTCCGGGTCGCTCCCCGGACCAGCGCACGACGCATCCGTCTCCCCTGCTCCGGCCCGCCGCCGACCGCGGTGGCCGCCCGCTCGTCGTCGGGCACCGCGGCAACTCGTCCGTGGCGCCGCAGAACACGCTCGCGGCGTTCGAGGCCGCGTGGCGCGCGGGTGCCGACGCGATCGAGCTCGACGTGCACCTCACGGCCGACCGCCGGGTCGTCGTGCTGCACGACGACGTGGTCGACGAGACGACGGACGGGACCGGCCGCGTGGACGGGCTCACGCTGTCCCAGGTTCGGGAGCTCGACGCCGGGTCGTCGTTCTCGCGCGCGTTCACGGGCCAGCGCGTCCCGACCTTCGCCGAGGTCACGCGGTTCGCCGTCGCCCGCCCGGGCATCGGGCTGCTCGTCGAGCTCAAGGGCCTGTGGACGGTCGAGGACGTCCTGCTCGTGACCCAGCAGGTCGACGACGCGGGGATCGCGGACCGGGTGGTCGTCCAGTCGTTCTGGCCGCCCACGGCCGCGGCGCTGCGCGACGCCGCGGGTCACCTCGACCGCGCGCTGCTGCTCGCGCTGCACCCGGACAGCCTCGCCGAGCTCGTCGCGGTGTGCGCGGACCTGGGGGTCGCGGCCTGCAACCCGGAGGTCGCGCTCCTCGCGCACGAGCCCGGCCTGGTCGAGACGCTCCACGGCGCCGGTCTGCGGGTGCACGTCTGGACCGCGAACACGACCGACGAGTGGGACGACCTCCTGACCCAGGGCGTCGACGCGATCATGACCGACCGCCCCGACCGGCTCGTCGGCTGGCTCGACGCCCGGTTCGACGGGTGGAGCGCGCGCCGTCGCCCTAGCGTGGACGGATGAGCGCCACCCCGACGCCCGCGCCCGGTCCGCTCCCCGTCCCGCCCGACCCGCCCACCCCCGGGCCCGCCCGCACCCCCAACGTGTGCGTGCTCGCCCTGACGCCCCTGCTCACCGTGGAGATCGAGCCCGCCGGTCCGTACGAGACGTCGCCCGAGGTGCACGTCCACCCCGGCGGCCAGGGCCTGTGGCTCGCGCGCATGGCGTACTCGCTGGGGGCGCAGGTCGTCGTGTGCGGCCCGTTCGGCGGCGAGACGGGGACGGTCGCCGCGCACCTCGCGCGGGCCGAGAACCTCGACCTGCGCGCGACGACGACCGGCGGGAACGGCGCGTACGTCCACGACCGGCGCAGCGGGCACCGGGAGGAGATCGTGACCATGGACCCCTTCCCGCTGAACCGGCACGAGGTCGACGACCTGTACGGGACGGTGCTCGTGTCCGGGCTCGACGCCGCGGTGACCATCCTCACCGGGTCGGAGACCGCGATCGGGGTCCCGGCCTCGTTCTTCGGTCGGCTCGCGCGCGACCTGCACGCGTCCGAGCGCCAGGTCGTCGCCGACCTCTCCGGGGAGCAGGCGCGCGCCGTCGCGGACGCGCCCGGCGCGGTGCTCAAGATCAGCCACGAGGAGATGCTCGAGGGCGGGTTCGCCGACGACGAGACCGAGGCGGCGCTGCTCGCCGCCGCGCGCGCGATGGTCGACGCCGGACCGCGCGCGGTCGTCGTCTCACGTGCGCACGACCCCTCGCTGCTCGTGACGCGCGAGCACACCTACACCGTGCGCACGCCGCGCATCACGACGGTCGACCACCGGGGCGCGGGCGACTCCATGACGGCGGGCATCGCCGTCGGGCTCGGTCGCGGCCTCGACCTGCCCGGCGCGGTGCGCCTCGGCGCCGCGGCGGGTGCGCTCAACGTCACGCGGCGCGGCCTCGGTACCGGGCGCCGCGACCAGATCGAACGCCTCGCGCGCCGCATCACGGTGCGCGAGGTCCCCGCCTGAACCCACAGCACCGGCCCGACCCCGACGACAGAGGAGAACCACCGTGCGCGCCCTCGTGACCAACGACGACGGGATCGACTCCCCCGGACTGGCGGTGCTCGCCGGGGCGGCGCTCGACGCCGGCTACGAGGTCGTCGTCGCCGCGCCCGCCCGCGAGTCCTCGGGCGCGAGCGCGTCCCTGCTCGGCGCGGAGCGCGACGGCCGGCTCGCCGTGGAGGAGAGGCCGGCACCGGGCCTGCCCGACGGCGTGACGTCCTACGCGGTGCGGGCGGCGCCCGCGCTCATCGCGTTCGTCGCCGCGTACGGCGGGTTCGGTACGCGCCCGGACCTCGTGCTCTCAGGGGCGAACAAGGGTGCCAACACCGGCAACGCGATCCTGCACTCCGGGACCGTGGGCGCGGCGCTCTCGGCCATGACGCACGGGATCCGCTCGCTCGCCGTCTCGGTCGACGCGGCGGAGCCACAGCACTGGGACACGGCGCGCCTGGTCACCGACCACGTGCTCGCGTGGATGGACGGTGCCGCCTCCGACGGCGTCCCGCTCGACCGGCGCACGCTCAACGTCAACGTCCCCGACGTCCCGCCGGACCGGCTGCGGGGGCTGCGGCAGGCGCCCCTCGCCACGTTCGGGCTCGTGCAGGCGAACATCCACGAGGACGGCGACCGGCACCTCGTGCTCCAGTACTCCGGCACGGAGCGCCACTCCGAGCCCGACTCGGACACCGGGCTGCTCACGCGCGGCTGGGCCACCGCGACGCTCCTCGTCGCGCCCTACGCCGACGCGACGGTCGAGGTCCCGGGACTCGGCTGACGGCGACTCTGCACCACCGGGCACCCGGTCCGCGACGGGGCGCGGCGCGTCCGGTCGTCAGCCGCGTGGCCTGCCGTCGCGGTGGTCGCCGTCGCCGCGGTCGCCTTCCCCGTGGACGTCGGCCTGCCGCTCGCCGTCCGCGTCCGACGTGGCCGACCTCCCCGGCTCGTCGTCGTCGGGCACGACGCCGTGCTCGGCCGTGCGCTCGCGCTCGTCGATGACGTCCTGGCCGGGCCCGGCGAACGCCCGCGAGCGCTCCTCGCCCTCGGGCGTGCCGCTGAAGAAGGCGGACTCGGCAGCCTCGGGCGTGGCGTCGTCCTGCTCGTCGTGACCGACGGCGGGCAGCCGCCGGGTCTCGCCCGGCGCCTCGGCGTCGGCGGCGCTCCCCTCGCCCGCGCCGGCGGGACGGCCCGGACCGCCGTCCGGGCCCGGGACGACGCCCACGAGCCGTGTCGGGTCCTCGCTCGGCGCGGCACCGGCGCCCCGCCCCGCGCGTCGGATCGTCCCGAGGACGACAGGCGCGTCGGCGCGACGCGACCCGCGCTCGGCGGGGAGTCGGGGCGGGCGCGCGGGCGCGACGGGCGCGCCGTCCTCCGCGGCGTCGCGGTCGAGACCGCCGGGCGCCTCCGCGCCGGCGGTCCCGAGAGCGCCCGACGCCTCCCGCTCGTCGGGCCCGCCGACCTCCAGGGCGTCGGCCGCCCGCTCGAGGCGCGTGCGGGGCAGACCCTGCGGCGCCGCGCGCTGCAGCCAGTCGACCAGACCCTCGCGCACGAAGCACCGCAGGTCGAACAGGGTCGGCGCGTCGTGCGCGCTCACGAGCGCGCGCACCCGCACGAGGCCCCCGACGGCGTCGGTCACCTGGAGGATGCCCACGCGCTCGTCCCACAGGTCGGTGAGCGCGAGGAGGCGCCGCAGCTCGGCCCGCATCGGGCCCACCGGCACCTCGAAGTCGAGGTCGAGCTCGACGGTCCCCAGCAGGTCGGCCGCCCGCCGGGTCCAGTTCTGGAACGGCGTCGTCGTGAAGTACGTCGACGGCATGATGAGGCGGCGGTCGTCCCAGAGGTGCACCACGACGTACGTCATGGTGATCTCCTCGATCCGGCCCCACTCGCCCTCGAGCACCACGACGTCGTCCACGCGGATCGCGTCCGTGAACGCGATCTGCATGCCCGCGAACACGTTCGCGAGCGACGTCTGGGCCGCGAGGCCCGCGACGATCGAGATGAGCCCCGCGGACGCGAGCAGGCTCGCGCCGGCCGCGCGGGCCGCCGGGAACGTGAGCAGGATGCCCGCGACCGCGCACACGACGATCACCGCCACGGTGAGCCGGCGCAGCACCGTGATCTGGGTGCGGACACGGCGCGCGTGCCGGTTGTCCGCGGTGTCCATGCGGTAGCGCTGGAGCGCGGAGTCCTCGAGCACGAACGCGATCGCGCCCACCCACCACGCGCCGACGACGATGAGCGCGATGAGCAGGAGGTGCTCGACCGCGGGGCGCCACGGCGTGGACGCGTCGGTGGTCAGGCGGACCGCGATCCACACCGCGACGACGGTGAGGACCGCCCGGTCCGGTCGACGCAGCCGCCGCGAGAGGTCGCGGGCGAGCTCGCTGCGCCGGCCCGCCCGGCGGACCACCGCGGAGATCACCGTCCCCAGGACGAACGCCAGCAGGACGCCCGCGGCGACCGCACCGAGGGTGACGAGGACGTCGGTCGTGTTCTCGATCTCGGTGTCCATCCCTCCAGGCTAGGCAGGGCGCCGAGTGGTCACCTCCGGGCCGTGGGACGGGAGCGCCGCGCCCTGGGCCGCGGCGGGCGGGCGAGCCACGGCGCGAGCAGCCGCGTCACGCGCGGCAGCACGAGGTACGTCATGACGGGCGTGAGGACGAGCGTCATGGCGAGGACCCGCGGGACGACCGGCACGTGGTCCCACGCCGGGACCAGACCCCCGACGAGGAGCGTGAACGCGAGGTTCACGGGGAAGAACCCCAGCCAGATGCTCACCGACTGCTTCCAGCGCGGAGGCGCGGTCGCGGCCGCCTCGGCCGTGAGGGCCGGCGTGCTCGCGGTCGGGGCGTCGAACCAGCCCTCGATGCCCGTGCGACGCTCGACCCGGGTCTCCTCGACGAGGTCCCGGCCCTGCGCGAGCCAGCGCACCCGGTCCGGCGACGTCTCCCACGCGTCGAGCGTCGCGGCGTCGGCGAAGCGGTACAGCATGTGCCAGTCGTGCGACCCCGCGGACGCGCGCACCCACCCGGACCCGAGGAAGCCCGGGTAGCGGTTGGCAAGGTTGACGCCGGTCTGCACCCAGCGCGTGACCGCCGGGACGTTCTCTGGCAGGACCCGCCGCTCGATCGCGACGGTCACGGGCCCGCACCCCGTGGCCGTGGGGGTGACGGTGGCGGACCGACGGCGGTCGGGACGGGCGGGCGGGGTCGGGGGCACGGCACCGGCGGGGTCGCCGCCGGTCCGCCGCGCGTCCCCGGGGACGTCGTGGGTCATGGGACGAGTGAACGTGGCCGGTGCTTCCGGGTCGTGAACGCGCGCGGGCGCGGGACGGATCGTCCCGCGGGTCGGGACGCGGGCCGACGCGCGCACCGCCCGGCCCGGGCCTACCGTGGCAGGCATGATCTCGTGGGACCTCGCGCTCGCCCTGCGCGACGCGGGCGTGCGGTGGTCCCCCGCGTCGGGCGACCGCTTTCGTCTCCTGGCCACGGGGCGTGACGGCGACGTCTTCACCGTGAGCGACATGACGATCGAGCCCCACGAGTTCGAGACGGGCGTCGTGCTCGGGTTCAACGGGACGACCGAGTGGGCGCTCGACTCCGTCGCGATCGAGGACGCCCTGTGGCACCCGCTCGAGGGTCAGCTCCGGGACCTGCTCGGCGGCACGTTCCGGCGGCTCGAGCGGACGACGGGCGGGTACGTCGTCCGCACCGAGGTGCTCGACGACGTCGGGACCTTCGCCGCGGCGGACGCCTCGGACGCCTACGCGCGCGCGGTGCTCGCGCTCGTCGCGGCGAGCGCGGAGGGCGCGGAGGGCACGCCCTGAGCCGCCGGCGGCGCGCGGGCTGGCTCGACGGCGTGCGACACGCCCCGTCGGTCGTGCGCCGCGTCCTGCGCGCGCTGGGCGACGAGCCGCCCGCCGCCGTCGACCCCGAGCCGCCCGAGGTGTCGCCCGACCTCGTCCCGCTCCTGCGCGAGCTCGGGACCGCGCTGCTCGACTCCGGTCGCTCCGTGACCGACGTCGAGGACGACCTGGAGGCCGTCGCGCGGCGCTCGGGCGCGTCGACCGTGGGCACGCTCGTCCTCCCGACGGGCGTCTTCGTCCGGGTCAGCACCGCGGGCGGCACGGTCGCCGACTTCGCCGCCGCCGCCGCGAGCGGCCTCAACCTCGACCAGATCGGGGCGCTCACGACCCTCGTGCGCCGCCTGCGCACGACCGACGTCCCGCTCGCCGACGCCCGGGCCGAGCTGCGCGCGATCGTCGGGCGCCCGCCGCGCTTCGGCGCGGTGCTCACGATCGTGGGCCACGGGCTGCTCACGGTCGGGTTCGGGCTCGTGCTCAACCCGACCGCCCGGCTCCTGCCCGTGTACCTCGCGCTCGGGCTCCTCGTCGGGGCGCTCCGCTGGCTCGGGACCCGGTGGCCGACGCTCGCCACCGCCCTGCCCGTCGTCGCGGCGTTCGTCGTCACGCTCCTCGCGGTGGACGTCGTGCACCCCTGGCTCGGCGACGACCCGCTCAGCGTGCTCGTGCCGCCGCTCGTCTCGTTCCTGCCGGGCTCGGTGCTCACCGTCGCGGCGATCGAGCTGACGAGCAACCAGATCGTCGCGGGCGCGAGCCGGCTCGTCTACGGCGTCGCGCAGCTCCTGCTGCTCGTGTTCGGCGTCGTCGCGGGGGCCGCGGTCGCGGGCCCGCTCGTCGCCGCCCCGGCCGCGGACCAGCTCGGGTGGTGGGCGCCCTGGGTGGGGATCCTCGCCGTCGGGCTCGGGCAGATGTACTTCGCCTCGTCGCCGCGCGGGTCCCTCCCCTGGGTGCTGCTCGTCCTGCTCGGCGCGTACGCGGCACAGCTCGCCGGGGCGCTCGCCGCGGCGCCGCTCGCGGGGTTCGTGGGCGCGCTCGTCATCGCGCCGCTCGCCGCGCTCGTCGAACGGACGCCGCACGGGCCGCCCGCCGCCGTCACGACCCTCCCGGCGTTCTGGCTCCTCGTGCCCGGGGCGCTCAGCCTGCTGGGCCTCTCCGACCTGGTGAACGGCGGCCCGGAAGCCGCCCAGGAGATCGCGAACGCGGTCGTCGCCGTCTTCGGGATCGCGCTCGGCACCCTCGTCGGGTCGGCGGTCACCCGGGACGCAGGACGCGTGACACGTACCCTCTTCACATCCTGACCACACGGTCGGCACCTCATTCGCGAGGCTTCCCCTCGTCACGGCGCCCCGCTGGACGCATGTCTAGTTGAAGATGGAACAGCCGACAGGCCTCCCGGGTCCACCTTGCGACCGGGCCTGCCGGCGTCGTGGTGAGAGGGCGCGCGTGCGTCCCGCCTCGACCGCACGCCGTCGTGGTCACCCAGCGCTCCGTCCTGCGCAGGTGCACCAGGGATGGGAGCGCTTCCGTGCTCGACCGCCCGCGACCACGGCCCGATGATCGGATCGTTCGCTTGACCACTGCACAGCACCGCACGACCGCCCGCACCACGACCGGCGCGCCACCCGCCGCCTGCGGCGAGGCGCGCTAGATGGGCCGCCACACCGCGAGCCGGGCCTCGCTCACCGCCGCCCTCGCCTCCGCCGCGCGCCGCGGCGCGCACGGCGCTGCCCGCGTCGCGCCCCGGCGCCGCACGCTCGGGACCGGCGCCGCCGTGGCGGCCGTCGCGCTCACGGCGAGCACCGCCGCGGCCGCCTTCGGGAGCGGCACCGCGCCGTCGACCGCCGGGACCGGCACCACGACGGCCGGGACCCCGGCCCCCGGGGTGACCGCCGCGCCCGCGTCCACCACGATCGGTACCGTCGCCGCCGACCCGGAGACGGTCGAGGCGGCCGGCGACGCGCTCCAACGCGCGCAGTTCCTCACCGGGGAAGGTGCCGCGGGGCTCACCCCTGAGCAGGTCGCCCAGATCGAGGACGCCCGCACGCGCCTCAGCGAGGCCGTCACCGAGGTGTCCGCCACGGACCAGGCGCCCGGCCTCTCGGGGCTGCCGGGCGTCTCCGCCGGGGCTCCGCTCGCTGACGCCGACGGCGCGGCGGACGCGGCTCCCGACGAGCCGGACGAGGCCGCGACCGACGAGTCCGTCCCGGCGGCGGACGTCCTCGCCGAGAGCGTGCCCGTGCTCGACGAGCGCGGCAGCGACCGCGCGAGCCGCTCGTCGGCGCGCACCGCGCTCGGCGACCTCGGCGCCGCGTCCCCCGCGCTCGACGCCGCTCTGCCCGACCTCACGGCGTCGTCCGACGATCCGGCCGCGTCCCTGTCGGCCGAGAGCGCGGCGAACCCCGACGACGCCGCTCCTGACGCCTCCGCGTCCGCCGAGACCGCGACCGAGTCGCCCGAGGAGGATGCCGCGGCCGCCGACACGGCCACCGCGTCGCCCGACCTCGCGACCGGCTCCACCGACGACGCCGCGACCGTGCCGGCCACCGACGCGTCCCCCGCCGGCGCGCCGACCTCCGAGGAGATCGCCTCCCTGACCACCGAGCTGTCGACGCTGCTCGACGCGGCCGGGTCGGGCGTGACGGTCGAGGTCGTGCCCGGACCGCCGTCGGCCGCAGAGATCGCCGCGCAGCTCGACCAGTGGGCGACCTCCACGGCGGGCTACGGCAACGGGCAGATCCCCGCGAGCGCGCTGTGCGAGCTGTCGTTCGCGCCGGGCGAGCAGCTCCGCTGCGACGCGGCGCACCAGATCGAGGCGCTCAACGAGAAGTTCCGTGAGGCGTTCGGCGTGAACCTCTCCGTGACGGACTCCTACCGCTCCTACGCCTCGCAGGTCGCGGTCAAGGCGTCGCGCGGCTACTTCGCGGCGCCCCCCGGCATGTCGAACCACGGCTGGGCGCTCGCGCTCGACCTCGGCGGCGGCATCCAGGGCTACGGCACCGCGCAGTACGAGTGGATGCGCGCCAACGCACCGGCCTACGGCTGGGACAACCCCGAGTGGGCGCGGGCCGGCGGCTCGAAGAACGAGCCCTGGCACTGGGAGTACGGCGACCTCTCCTGAGGTCCCGCTCCCCCGACGACGGCCCCGGCACCGCGACGACCTCGCGGGCCGGGGCCGTCGTCGTCCCTCCCGCGACGCACCCCGCGCCGCACCCCGCGCGGTCGAGCCCGGCGGTCAGGCGAGCGCGGAGGCGATGAGCAGCATCGTCACGAGGAAGCCCGTGACGAGGTTGAGCCACAGGAACGTGCGCCACCCCGCGTTCGCGCGCTCGCAGTCGTCGTCGCGCACGTCGCGGAACCGGAGCACGTTGGCGGCGTACGGGAGCGGCAGCAGGGCGGCGAGGACGCCGGGCCACGGCAGGACGGCGAGGACCGCCGCGGCCGCGACGTACGCCCCCGCCGCGCCGAGCACGGTCGCGTGGGCGCCGACCGCCGTCGCGACGGACGCGATGCCGCCCTCGCGGTCCGCGCGCACGTCCTGCACGGCGCCGAACGCGTGCGACGCCATCCCCCACAGGACGAACCCCACGAGCACCGGCCACACCGACCGCGCCGACAGGTCGGCGTCCACGAGGACGAGCGCGTAGAGCAGCGGCCCGGCGAAGTGCATCGCGGACGTGAACGAGTCGAGGAACGGGCGCTCCTTGAACCGCAGGCCCGGGGCGGAGTACGCGACGACGCCGAGCACGACCAGCAGGAGCACCACGGCGGCGAGCGGGTCGCCCAGGAGCACGAGGGCGACCAGGAACGGCACGTTCGTCGCGACGCAGGCCCGCAGGATGCGCCGGTGGGTCGCGCGCGCGGTCGCCGGGTCGGCGAGCGCCCCCTCGATCCCGCCCTTGCGCGGGTTGCGCAGGTCGCTCGCGTAGTCGAACACGTCGTTCACGCCGTACATGAGCAGGTTGTACGGCACGAGGAAGTACAGCGTCCCGACGACGAGCGCGAGGTCGACCCGGCCGCCGGTCGCGACGAGGTAGCCCGCGGCGAACGGGTAGGCGGTGTTGATCCACGAGAAGGGCCGCGACGCGGCCAGCACGTCCTTCACCGGGCGTCCTCGTCCGTCCGGCCGCCAGAGACCCCTCCCGGGGCGGCGCGGACGCGCGCCCCGAGCGCCGTCCACAGCACCGGCATGCCCAGCGCCGCGGCGAGCGCGTAGGCGAAGTCCTCGAGCGGAGCGCCCCAGAGGTACACACCGAGGATCTTGTCCGGGTCGTAGACGTAGAGGTCGGCGGCGATCATGAGCGTGTCGAACACGAGGGTCAGCACGCACATCACGACGGCGGTCCACACGAGCGGGCCTGGTCGCAGGCGCCGCAGCACGCGCCACGACACGACGACGAGGACCGCCAGGACGATCACGTTGAGCACGATGTTCGTCACGCGTCGCCCTCCACCCGGGCGCGGCGTGCGGCGAGCACCCGCTCGGCACCGCGCCAGACGAGCAGCGCGTTGTAGCACAGGAGCGTCAGGAAGACCGCCTCCTCCACGGGGAGGTCGGGCGCGAGCAGGAGCCCGGTCATCCAGGGGCTCTCTCCCCGCGCGAAGATGCCGAGCACGAGGCCCGCGACGTCCCAGAGGAGGAACCCGACGACGCCCAGCCCCACCGTGAGCGCGGCGCGGCGCCAGTTCGCCCAGAACGCGAGGCGGAAGCGCCGGTCGAGCACCGCGAGGCCCCCGAGCGAGACCGCGAGCGCCCCGAGGTAGGCCAGACCCGTCACCGGCGGACCTCGACCGGCTTGCCCTCTGCGGGCCGCAGGCGCTCCGGCCGCCGGCTCGCGGCGAGGTATCCCGGTCGGAGCGGCGCCGGCAGCGGGCGCGACGACGTCTCGCCGAGCAGCCGCTTCGCGACGAGCTCGGCGCTGATGAGGCACATCGGCAGTCCCACGCCCGGGATCGTGCCACCTCCCGCGTGGTACAGCCCGTCGACACGGCGGGAGACGTTGCCCGGCCGCCACAGCGCGGACTGCCGCAGCGTGTGCTCCATGCCGAGCGCGCCGCCGCGCCACGAGGAGAGCTCGGTCGCGAAGTGCGCGGGCCCGAGCACGCGCCGCGTGACGACGCGGCCCGGGAGGTCCTCGATCCCGGCCCAGCTCCCGACCTGAGCGAGGTAGCGGTCCGCGAGCGCCTCGAGGGCGCGCTGCGACGGGGCGTCCGCGCCGAGCGTCGGGTCGGCGGGGAACGGGACGAGGAGGAAGAGGTTCTCGTGCCCGGGCGGGGCCGCGGGGGCGCCCGACGACGGCCCGTCGGTCGCGGACGTGCGCGACACGTAGAGCGAGGCCGGGTCGGGGACGCGCAGGCCGCGCGGGTCGCTGCGGCGGTCGGTGCCGAGCACGGCGTCGAAGTTGGCGGGCCAGTCGCGCGTGAAGAAGAGGGAGTGGTGCGCGAGCTCGGGCAGCTCGCCCCGGACCCCGGCGAGCACGAGCAGGGCGGAGATGCCCGGCCCCCTGTCCTCCCACGCCGCGGCGGGCAGGTCGGCCCAGCGCGGTTCGAGGAGCGCGGTCTCGGTGTGGTGGCGGTCGGCGGCCGACACGACGACGTCCGCCTCCACGAGCTCGCCCGACGCGAGCCGCACGCCCGCGACCCGACCGCGGCGCCCAGCACCGGGCTCGACCTCGATGCTCGAGACGTCGGCGCCGGTGCGCACCTCGGCTCCCGCGTCGCGGGCGAGCCGCTCGACGGCCTCGACGAGCGTGTACATCCCGCCGCGCGGGTACTGGACGCCGTCGACGAGATCGAGGTGGCTCATGAGGGAGTAGAGGGCCGGCGCCCGGTAGGGCGACGAGCCGAGGAAGACGGCGTGGTACCCCAGGAGCTGGCGCAGCCGGGGGTCCTCGACGGCGCGCGCCGCGCGGTCCGCGAGCGACTCGCGCAGCAGCGCGGCGAGGCGCGGCAGCCGCCGCAGCACCGCGGGCGAGAGCGCCCGGTCGGGACGCTCGAACGTGGTGTAGAGGAAGTGGTCGAGCGCGAGCCCGTACGCCTCGCTCGCCTCCCCGGCGTACGCCGCGAGGCGCCCACCGGCGCCGGGCTCGACCGCGTCGAACCGTGACCGGTTCACGCCCGGGCTCGCCGAGAGCTCGAACGTCGACGCGGCGTCGGCGCCGTCCGGCTCGTAGAAGACTCGGTAGGCCGGGTCGAGCGGGACGAGGTCGAGGTGGTCCTCGACGCGCGTGCCGAGCAGTGCGAAGAAGTGGTCGAACACCTCCGGCATGAAGTACCAGGAGGGGCCGGTGTCGAAGCGGAAGCCGTCGAGCTCGAGGGTGCCCGCCCGGCCGCCCAGGACCTCGTGGCGCTCCAGCAGCGTGACGGCCGCGCCCCCGCGCGCGAGGAGCGCCGCGGTGGCGAGCCCGGAGATCCCGCCTCCGACCACGACGACGCGCGGTGCCCTCACGCGAGCACCTTCCGCGGGCGCGGGGACCGGCCGGACGCCACCTGGCCGAGGAGCTGGCCGCCGGCGGCGCGGGCCGCGAGCGCGACCTTGACGGTGTCCGGGACGCGCACGCGCGCGCGCAGGATGTCCTCCGGCGGCGTCGCCGCGAGGCGCGCGAGGAGCCGCTCGTAGACCGCGACCGTCGCCGCGACGGCGATCCGCGGCCGCACCGGCAGCCCCGGGAGCGCCGCCCGCGCCGCGGCGAGGTCCTCCTCGACCTCGCGGCAGAACGCCTCGACGTCGCGACGCCGCAGCCGGCCGGGGACGACGCCGGGCAGGTACGCCCGCCCCAGCTCGTCGTGGTCCGTGCGCAGGTCGCGCAGGAAGTTGATCTTCTGGAACGCCGCGCCGAGCGCCCGCGCGCCCCGCACGAGCACGGGGTCGGGCACCCGGAGCGGCTCGCCCGGGCGGCGCCGCGCGTTGAGGAAGACCGCGAGGCACATGAGGCCGACGACCTCCGCCGAGCCGTAGACATACCGCTCGTAGCTCTCGCGGTCGTGCACGCGCACGGTGAGGTCGGTCCGCATCGACGCGAAGAAGGGATCGACCTCGGCGTGGCCGAATCCGCAGCGCCGCGCCGCGAGCGCGAACGAGTGCACGACGAGGTTCGTCGACCACCCGCGCTCGAGCGCCCGCGCCGTCTCGGCCTCGAGCTCGTCGAGGAGGTCGGCGGCGCCGTCCCCGCGCCGCGTGTCGACGACCTCGTCGGCGATGCGGACGAGGCCGTAGACCGCGTCGATCCCGTCGCGCGTCGGCGCGTCGAGCAGGCGCGCGCCCAGCCCGAACGAGGTCGAGTAGGACGCGAGCACGACCCGGCTCGTGCGCGCTGCGGTCAGGTCGTACAGCCGTGCCGGGTCGTTCTCGTCGCCCACGTGCTGGTCCCGTCGTCCGTCGCCGGGGCACCTCCCCGGTCATTCCTCAGCATGCTGAGGAATAGAGGATCGCACGAGACGCCGTCGTTCACACCTCGGCAGCGCCCTCGGCACCGCCGGCCGCGGCGACCTCGATGCGGCGAGGGCCGGCCTGCCAGGCGTCCCAGGCCGAGGAGATGATCTCGGGCAGCCCCTTCGTCGCCGTCCAGCCGAAGAGCTCGTTGATCCGTCGCGGGTCACCGACGAGCTGCGGCGGGTCGCCCGCACGGCGCGGGAGGACCTCCGGCGTGACGTCGAGCCCGCTGACGCGACCGATCTCGTCGATCACCTCACGCACCGACGACCCCTGCCCGGTCCCGACGTTGAACACGTCGAACGGGCGCTCGTCGGCGTCGAGGTACCCGAGCGCCGCGAGGTGCGCGTGCGCGAGGTCCAGGACGTGGATGTAGTCGCGGATGCACGTGCCGTCCGGCGTCGGGTAGTCGGCGCCGAAGATCTTGGGCTGCTCGCCGCGCTCCAGGCGGTCGAGCACCATGGGGACGAGGTTGAGCACGGCGGGGTCGCCGAGCTCCGGCCACCCTGCGCCGGCCACGTTGAAGTAGCGCAGCGCGACGAACCGCAGGCCCCACGCGCGACCGGCCGCGCGACCGAGCCACTCGCCGACGAGCTTGGTCTCGCCGTAGGGGTTGATCGGCTCGGCGTGCAGCTTCTCCTCGACGAGGGAGACCGACGGCATGCCGTACGTCGCCGCGGACGACGAGAACACCAGGCGGTCCACGCCGGCCGCCTGCATCGCGGTGACGAGGTTCGTGAAACCGCCGACGTTCTGCTGGTAGTACCAGGCCGGCTTCTCGACCGACTCCCCCACCTGCTTGCGCGCCGCGAAGTGGATCACCGCGCGCACGTCGTGCTCGGTGAGGGCGCGCGTCAGCACGTCCACGGCCTCGGGCGCCGCGACGTCGACCTCGACGAGCGTCGCGTCCCCGACACGGTCCGCGCGACCGGTGCTCAGGTCGTCGACGACGACCACCTTCTCGCCGCGCTCCTGGAGAAGGCGCACCACGTGCGCGCCGATGTACCCGGCTCCGCCGGTCACGAGGATCGTCATGGCACCCACCCTAGTGGGGGCGCGCACCACCCCCGCGGCGTCGAACCCGGGGTTGCCGCCGGGTTCGGACGCCCAGCCCGTCCTTGTCGCCGGGCTCGCCGCGTCCCGCCGAGCGCTCACGCGTGGCCGTGCGCCTCGCGGTCGCGCAGGGCGGCCGTCTCGAGCTGGAACGTCGAGTGCTCGACCGAGACCGGGAAGTGGTGCGCGACGCACGAGCGGACCCGCTCGGTGATCTCGAGCGCGTGCCCGTCCCGGAAGCACGCGTCGTCGACGACGACGTGCGCCGAGATGGTCGGCAGCCCCGTCGCGACGGTGGACGCGTGGAGGTCGTGCACGTCCTCGACGTGGTCGAGCGAGAGGATGTGCGCCCGGACGTCGTCGAGGTCCAGCCCTTCCGGCGTGAACTCCATGAGCACGGCAGTCGCCTCGCGCAGGAGGCGGACAGCACGAGGGACGATGAGGAGCGCGATGAACAGGCCGGCGATCGCGTCCGCCTGCTGGTAACCGGTCGTCGCGATGACGACGGCCGCCACGATCACCCCGACCGACCCCAGGGCGTCGTTGACGACCTCCAGGAACGCCGCGCGCAGGTTGAGGTTCGCCCGGCGCCCGGACGCGAGGACGGCGATCGCGACGACGTTGCCGACGAGGCCGACGACCCCGAAGACGAGGAGCTCCGACGAGGGCACGTCCGGCGGCGAGAACAGCCGCCGGACACCCTCGACGACGACATACGTGCCGACCGCGAGGAGGAGCGCCGCCTGCGCGAGGGCCGCGAGCACCTCGACGCGGCGGAAGCCCCAGGTGCGGCGCTTGGTCGCCGGCCGGAGCACGAGCGACGCGGCGACGAGCGCCACGGCCAGTCCCGTCGCGTCGGTGAGCATGTGCGCCGTGTCAGTGAGCAGCGCGAGGCTCCCCGTGAGGACCGCTCCGACGGCCTGCGCGACGAGGATCGTCGCGGTGATCCCGAAGGCGACCGCGAGCCGCGCGCGATGGTCGGGCGCGGCACCCCCCGCGCCGTGGTCGTGCCCGGCTCCCATGACCCTCCCCATTCATCGTTCAGTGACGATGATATCGGCGATCGACGATGAATGCCAGGCCGGCTGTGCCGCGGGGCGCGCCACAGCGCGGGTCAGGGAGCGAGCGCGACGTGCTCCGCGTCGGCGAGCAGGTGCGCCACCTCGGGCCGCACGAGCCGGTACCAGGACGAGCGCCCCTCGCGCCGGACGGCGACGACGCCCACCTCGCGCAGGGTCGTCAGGTGCGCGGAGACCGTCGACTGGGCGAGCCCGAGCTCACGCGTGAGGTCGACGACGCGCCGCTCGGCGCCCGTGAGCAGGTGCACGATCGCGAGCCGGCTCGGGTCTGCGAGCGCGTGGAGCAGGCGCGCGACGGCCTCGTGGTCGTGCGCGCCGTCGTGCCGGGGATCGCTCGCGGCGCTCGTCGTCACCACCCGATCGTAGCGAGCGGCACCCGCGCGCCGCCCGGGTTCAGTCCCAGCCGAGCTCGTGCAACCGGTCGTCGTCGATGCCGAAGTGGTGCGCGATCTCATGGACGACCGTCACCGCCACCTCCTCGACCACGTCCTCGCGCGTGTCGCAGATCGCGAGCGTCGGGTTGCGGAAGATGGTGATGCGGTCGGGCAGCGCCCCTGCCGCCCACATGTGGTCCCGCTCGGTGAGGGGCACGCCCTCGTAGAGCCCCAGGAGGTCGGGGTCGTCGGCGGGCGCGTCGTCCTCGACGAGCACCACGACGTTGTCCATCTGCGCCGCGAGGTCCTCGGGGACGAGGTCGAGCCCGTCCCGCACGGCGTCCTCGAACTCGGCCCGCGTCATCTCCACCACGCGACCATCCTCCCCCGTCCACCGCACCGGCAGGAGCACCGCCCCGGCCGCGACGCCGACCGGGAAGCCACGGTCCCGCCGCTGTACACTGGCGCACGTTCCTGAGCCCCCATCGTCTAGCGGCCTAGGACCCCGCCCTTTCACGGCGGTAGCACGGGTTCGAATCCCGTTGGGGGTACGCGAGATCGCGCCGGGACCGGTGGTCACCAGCGGATTTACGGATCGGCTCACCGGTACGGTACGATCCTCTCGGTTCGAAAGCGGGCCACCACACCACCAGGTTCACTGGTGAAAACCACCGGGTTCTCTGGTGCTAAGGTGTGTCTCGCGAAAGAACAGCAAGGCCCTGTAGCGCAGTTGGTTAGCGCGCCGCCCTGTCACGGCGGAGGTCGCGGGTTCAAGTCCCGTCAGGGTCGCGTGAGGCGAAGAGCCCGGTCGGCATCGGCCGGCCGGGCTCTTCCCCCATGGCTCTGTAGCTCAGTTGGTAGAGCGTTCGACTGAAAATCGAAAGGTCACCGGATCGACGCCGGTCGGAGCCACCGAAGAGACCCCCGCCCGGGATCCGGGCGGGGGTCTTCTGCATCTCGGTGTCGACGACGCGCGGCTCCCCCTTCGTGTCCGGCACCGGCTCGCGGGAAGTTGCGCGCCGCCCCGGGTGCCGGTTGAGTGGTGGGGTCACCTGCGGAAAGGCGGAGAGATGAGCGACTGGATCGACGGGCGCATCCCGCCCGAGGAGCAGAAGCCGACGGTCGGACAGCTCGTGGAGCGCCTGTCCGAGCAGGCGACGCGCCTCGTCCGCTCCGAGATCGCGCTCGCGAAGGCCGAGCTCACCACGAAGGCCAAGCACGCCGGGATCGGCATCGGCATGCTCGTCGTGGGCGGGGTGCTCGTCCTCTACGGCCTCGGCTTCCTCCTCCACTCGGCGATGGAAGGTCTCGCGACCGTCATGCCGCTGTGGCTCGCCGCGCTGATCGTCGGCCTCGTCCTCATGCTCGTCGCCGGTACGCTCGCGTTCGTCGGCGTCAAGCAGCTCCAGCGCGGCGTCCCGCCGACCCCGACCGGAGCGGTCGACAGCATCAAGGAAGACGTGGCCACCATCAAGGAAGGACTGCGCCCGTGAGCGGAACCGACGGAGCCCCGGAGCCCCAGCTCTCCCAGTCCCAGCTCGAGGACGAGATCGCGCGCACGCGCGCCGAGCTCGCGGGGACGATCGACGAGCTCACGACCCGCCTGGACCCGCGAGTCCAGGCGAAGGCTGCGGCTCAGCAGGCGAAGCAGGCGGCCTCGGACACGGGTGCGTTCCTCACCGGGGGCGGGTTGCCGGAGGAGGACCCCGACCGGTCGCGCAACGTCAAGCTGCTGCTGGGTGCCGTCGTGGCCGGCGTCGCACTCGTCACGGCGGCGATCCTGCGTCGGCGCTCGTAGTCTCGGACGAGCGCTCGCCCCGGTGCGTACGTGCCGGGGCGTTTCTCCTGCCCTGTCGATCCGGCGCACCGGCCGTGCCGGCGGCGCGGTGCGCGGTCGACTCAGGACTTGTCCGTGCCTTCCGCGGGCTCGCTGGCGGCGCCGAGCAGCGCGCGCACCTCGGACTCCCGGTAACGGCGGTGGCCGCCGAGCGTACGGATCGACGAGAGCTTGCCCGCCTTCGCCCAGCGGGTGACCGTCTTGGGATCGACGCGGAACAGGCTGGCGACCTCGGCGGGCGTGAGCAGAACCTCGGACTCTCCGTGCATGGACATCACGACACCTCCTCCTGGTACGCGCTGGTCCGGCAGATACCCCGGATCACGACGACAGCACGACGCCAGTACCCTCCATTGTCGCAGCATGCGGATTTCGGGCGACTTGACGGACGGGTGAATTAGGCCGCCTATGGTCGGATCGGCCGGATAGGCGCTCCTGCGGCTTACGAGGCGTGCGAGCCGGGCTCCTCGGCGACGCGCCGCGCCTCGCACGACGCGGGCCCGCTCCCCCGCTCGTGGAGACTGTGTGACGGTAGGCACGTCCGCGGCCCGTCACCGTCTTCTGAGTGGATGGAATAGGCCCCGAGCATGTACCGTTGGACCCTGAACAGACGAAACTACACCCCGGGGCCGCACGTCTGAGTACGTAGCCGCCCCGCTTCTACGTTGAGGGGGTCGGAGCCATGGGCCGCGGCCGTCAGAAGGCAAAGCAGACCAAGGTCGCTCGCGCGCTGAAGTACTACAGCCCCGAGACGAACTACAGTGCGCTCGAGCAAGAGCTCACCGGTCACAGCCACACGGATGTCGTGACGGACTCGCGCTTCGGCGCCGAGTCGGCGGACGACCTCGAGCGCTACGACCAGCGCTACAACGACTGGTCCGACGACCGCTGACGGTCGTCGACCACCTTTCATCGCCGCGGTCTGCCGCGGAAGCGTCTCGACCTCGACTGCGCCGTCGCCTGCCCCGGTAGGCGACGGCGCGGTCGTCGTTCGTGACCTGTGGGCACTCACGCACCGGGCCCGCTCGCCCTGAGCCCTCCACATCGTCGTCGCGCCCTGACGTCGTCGCGCTCGGCCGCGGGAGCGGCCTCCCTCGGGCGGGTCTGCAGGTGCCGCCCCGCCCGAGGGCACCGGAGATCAGGCGCGGTAGTCGCCGACGAGGCGCACGGCACCCGCCTGGACGCCCTTGGTGCCCGCGACCAGGTCACCGTCCGCGACGTCGGTGGCCGCCGCCGGGTCGAAGGCCTCGACCGTGCCCAGCACCCACGCGGGCACACCGAGCGTGGCGCAGCGCGCCAGTGCGGCGTCGACGCCGTCGGCACCGACCACCGCGACCATGCCGACGCCGAGGTTGAGCGTGTTCTCGAGGTCGCCGCGCGGCACGCCACCCAGCTCGCGCACGAGGCGGAAGACCGGCGGGACGTCCCAGCTCGCGCGGTCCACGACGCCGACGAGCCCGGCGGGCAGGACGCGCGCAAGGTTCGCGGCGAGTCCGCCGCCGGTCACGTGCGTGAACGCGTGGACCTGCGCGGCGTCGTCGGCAGCCAGCGCGAGGCAGTCGCTCGCGTAGACGCGCGTCGGCTCGAGGAGCTCCTCGCCGACCGTGCGGCCCAGCTCGTCGACGTGCCGCTCGAGGCCCCAGCCGGCGTGCTTGAGCACGGCGCGCACGAGCGAGTACCCGTTCGAGTGCAGACCCGACGAGGCCATGGCGACGAGCACGTCGCCCTCGCGCACGCGGTCGGGGCCGAGCAGCCGGTCGGCCTCGACGACCCCCGTGGCGGCACCGGCGACGTCGTACTCGTCCGCGCCGAGCAGACCCGGGTGCTCGGCCGTCTCGCCACCCACGAGCGCGGTGCCCGCGACCTCGCAGGCCGCCGCGATGCCGCGGACGATGCCCGCGATGCGCTCCGGCACGACCTTGCCGCACGCGATGTAGTCCGTCATGAACAGCGGCTTGGCGCCGACCACGACGATGTCGTCGACGACCATGCCGACGAGGTCGAAGCCGATCGTGTCGTGCACGTCGAGGGCCTGGGCGATCGCGACCTTGGTGCCCACGCCGTCGGTCGACGTCGCGAGCAGGGGGCGGCGGTAGGTCGCGACCTCGGAGAAGTCGTAGAGCCCCGCGAAGCCGCCCACGCCGCCGAGGACCTGCGGCCCGTGGGTACGGCGCACGGCGTCCTTCATGAGCTCGACGGCCTTGTCACCGGCCTCGGTGTCGACGCCCGCGGCGGCGTAGGTGAGGCCCGTCTGGGGCGAGTCGGCAGTCACGGTGTCGGCTCCAAGGAGGTCTCGCGGCGCTCGCGCCGGTGGTGCTGGTGGTCTCGGGTCGCGCTCAGGGCTGAGCTCACGGGTGCTGGAGCGCGCCGGCCCCGCCGGCGGTCACGGACAGGCTGCGCAGCCCGTCCTCCGGCGCGCCGAGCGGGAGCTCGGCCTGCTCGAGGAGGTGCTTCCCGAGCTGGTCGTCGGGCGGCAGCTCGATGGGGTACTTCCCCGTGAAGCACGCCGTGCAGAGCTGGGACGACGGCTGCTCGGTCGCCGAGATCATGCCCTCGGTCGAGATGTAGCCCAGGCTGTCGGCGCCGAGCGACTGCCCGATCTCGTCGGGCGAGAGGCCGTTGGCGATGAGCTCGGCGCGGGAGGCGAAGTCGATGCCGTAGAAGCACGGCCACTTCACCGGCGGCGAGCTGATGCGCACGTGCACCTCGGCCGCCCCGGCCTCGCGCAGCATGCGGATGAGCGCGCGCTGCGTGTTGCCGCGCACGATCGAGTCGTCGACGACGACGAGGCGCTTGCCGCGGATGACGTCGCGCAGCGGGTTGAGCTTGAGCCGGATGCCGAGCTGGCGCAGCGTGTCCGACGGCTGGATGAACGTGCGCCCGACGTAGGCGTTCTTGGTCAGCCCCTGGCCGAACGGGATGCCCGACTCGGCGGCGTAGCCGACGGCGGCGGGCGTGCCGGACTCGGGGACGGGGATGACGAGGTCGGCCTCCACGGAATGCTCGCGCGCGAGCTGGCGGCCCATCTCGACACGGGCGGCGTGCACCGAGCGGCCGTTGATCGACGTGTCGGGGCGCGCGAGGTAGACGTACTCGAAGACGCAGCCCGCGCGCTCGGCGGGCGCGAAGCGCTGGGAGCGCAGGCCGTCCGCGTCGATCGCGATGAGCTCGCCCGGCTCGACCTCGCGCACGTACGACGCGCCGACGATGTCGAGCGCCGGCGTCTCGCTCGCCACGACCCAGCCGCGCTCGAGCCGACCGAGGACGAGGGGGCGCACGCCCTGCGGGTCGCGCGCGGCGTAGAGGGTGCGCTCGTCCATGAAGACGAGCGAGAAGGCGCCGCGCAGGCGCGGGAGGACCTCGAGCGCCGTGGCCTCGAGCGTGTGGTCGGCGTCGCCCGCGAGGAGCGCGGTGACGAGCGCCGTGTCCGTGGTGTTGCCGCGCGCGAGCTCGCCGCGGCGCTGGCTGCCGTAGCGCTCCGCGACGAGGTTGACGAGCTCCGCGGAGTTGGTCAGGTTGCCGTTGTGCCCGAGCGCGACGGTCCCGGACGCGGTGGCACCGAGCGTCGGCTGCGCGTTCTCCCACGTCACGCCGCCCGTGGTCGAGTACCGGCAGTGCCCGACGGCGATGTGCCCCGTCAGGGCGTTGAGGGCCGTCTCGTCGAACACCTGGGAGACGAGTCCCATGTCCTTGTAGACCAGGATCTGCTCACCGTTGCTGGTGGCGATGCCGGCCGACTCCTGGCCTCGGTGCTGCAACGCGTACAGCCCGAAGTAGGCGAGCTTGGCGACCTCTTCGCCGGGCGCCCAGACACCGAAGACGCCACAGGCGTCCTGGGGGCCTTTCTCGCCGGGCATGAGGTCGTGGTTGAGAAGTCCATCTCCGCGGGGGGCCACGTACCTCAGTGTCCCACAGCAGGCGCGCCGGAACCGAAGCGCGAGGTCATGCGGACGACCGGGGCGACGCGCACGCTCGGCGCCGCACGAGCCGCTCGTTCACGGTGGCGTTACGTCGTCCCACTTGTCGGTCAGGGGTTTCGCTGCGTGGGAACGCCACGCTTGAATCTCGACTTACCCGACCGCGACAGTCCAATATCACCGCCTGCCTCGCCCGTCCCGCTCGATCGCTCGATCGACCACCCGCTCCACCCCTGTTCCACCCCCTGCTCGACCACCCGCTCCCGGCATCCCGGGGCCCCGACGAAGGACGACACCATGCGACGCCTCCGGACGACGATCACCCTCGCGGCTGCCGCGGCAGCCACCGCTCTGGTCCTCACCGCCTGCGCGCCGACCGCCGTCGACGGGTCCGGCGGTGGCGACGCGAGCGGCGACGCGGGCTCCGACGTCGAACCCACGACCCTCTCCCTCGTCGGCTTCGCCGTGCCCAAGGCGGGCAACGACGCCGCGCAGGAGCTGTGGGGCGAGACCGAGGACGGCCAGGGCGTCACGTGGGAGACGTCGTACGGCGCCTCCGGTGACCAGAGCCGGGCCGTCGCCGACGGCCTGGAGGCCGACTACGTGCACTTCTCCCTCGAGGGCGACGTCACGCGTCTCGTCGACGCGGGCCTCGTCGCCGAGGACTGGAACGCGGGCGAGAACAACGGCATCGTCAGCCAGTCCGTCGTCGTGCTCGTGGTCCGCGAGGGCAACCCGAAGAACATCCAGGGCTGGGAGGACATCGTCCAGCCCGGCGTCGAGATCGTCACCCCGAACCCCGGCTCATCGGGCTCGGCGCGCTGGAACATCCTCGCCGGGTGGGGCAGCGTCATCGCGAACGGCGGCTCGGAGGAGGACGCGACCGAGTACCTGCGGAAGTTCTTCACCAACGCGGTCGCGCTCCCGGGCAGCGGCCGCGACGCGACGACCGCCTTCACGTCCGGCACGGGCGACGTCCTGCTGTCCTACGAGAACGAGGCGATCCTCGCGCGGCAGAACGGCGAGACGTTCGACTACGTGGTCCCCGACCAGACGCTCCTCATCGAGAACCCGGCCGCGGTGACGGTCGACGCCGACCCCAAGGCCCAGAGCTACCTCGACTTCGTCCGCACGCCCGAGGGCCAGGAGGCGTTCGCCCACGTGGGCTTCCGTCCCCTGACCGGGGACGTCGACTTCGAGGTCGAGGGTGCCAACGACCCGAGCGACCCGTTCCCCACCGTCCCGACGCTCCTCACCATCGCCGACGACTTCGGCGGATGGTCGGCCACGAACGACAAGTTCTTCGGCGACGAGGGACTCGTGACGAAGATCCAGGCCGAGACCGGGAAGCAGTGACCCGTGTCCTCGACCCTCGCTGAACGACCGGGCCGGGCGGCGCGCGAGCGCGGCCCGGCCCCGGCCGCGCACAGTCCGCGCCGGGTCCGCCGGGCACGCCGGACGCCCAACGGTCCCTACCGGCTGACCCCGGCCTCGGGCCTCGGGCTCGGGGTGGCGCTCGTGTGGTTCTCGGCGCTCGCGCTCATCCCCCTCGTCGCGGTGCTCGTCGAGACGTCCGTCGACGGGTGGCCGGCCTTCGTCGCGGCGGTCACGCAGCCGCAGACGGCGGCGGCGCTGACCCTCACGGTCACGCAGGCGCTCGCTGTGACCGCGGTGAACGTCGTCATGGGCACGCTCATCGCATGGGTCCTCGTGCGCGACCGGTTCCCCGGCAAGCGGCTCCTCGAGGTGCTCATCGACATCCCGTTCGCGCTCCCCACGATCGTCGCCGGCCTCGTGCTGCTCGCGCTGTACGGGCCGTCGGGGCCGCTGGGGATCGACGTCGCGAACACCCGCGCCGCCGTCTTCCTCGCGTTCCTGTTCGTCACGCTGCCCTTCGTGGTGCGCAGCGTGCAGCCCGTGCTCGCCGAGCTCGACCGGGACGTCGAGGAGGCGGCCGCGTCGCTCGGCGCGAACCGGCTCACGACCTTCGGTCGCGTGATCCTCCCCGCGCTCGCCCCGGCGATCACCGCGGGCGCGGCGCTGTCGTTCGCCCGCGCGATCAGCGAGTACGGCGCGCTCGTCCTGCTCTCCGGGAACCTGCCGATGCGCACGGAGGTCGGCTCGGTCCGCATCCTCAGCTATCTGGAGAACGGGCAGCCGGAGCAGGCGGCGGCCGTCGCCTCGGTGCTCCTGCTCGTGTCCCTCCTCGTCATCGCGACGATCCAGCTCCTCCAGCGCAGGGTGGCCCGCCGTGGATAGCTCTCCCTGGGTGCGCCGCACGCTGCGCGCCGTCGTGGTCGTCTACCTCGTGCTGCTCGTGGGCTGGCCGGTCTCGCTCGTCGTCCGCGGCGCGTTCGCGGACGGGCTCGAGACGTTCCAGCGGGCCCTGGCAGACCCGTCCGTCGTCTTCGCGCTCCAGCTCACCGCGGCGGTCGCGGTGCAGGTCGTGCTGCTCAGCACGGTCTTCGGCGTCGGGATCTCGATGCTCATCGTGCGGTACGACTTCCCGGGCAAGGCGCTGCTCAACGCCCTGCTCGACCTCCCGCTCTCGGTCTCGCCCATCGTCGTCGGGCTCTCGCTCGTCCTCGTGTACGGCAGGAACGGCTGGTTCGGCGGGGCCCTCGAGGACGCCGGGCTCCAGGTGATCTTCGCGCCGCCCGGCATCGTGCTCGCGACGGCGTTCGTGTGCCTCCCGCTCGTGATCCGCGAGGTCGCGCCCGTGCTCACGGAGCTCGGCACCGACGAGGAGCTCGCCGCGACGAGCCTCGGGGCGACCTGGTTCCAGACCTTCCGGCGCATCACCCTGCCCGCCATCAAGTGGGCGGTCGTCTACGGCGTCGTGCTCACGCTCGCCCGGGCGCTCGGCGAGTTCGGCGCCGTCAAGGTGGTGTCCGGCAACTTCGAGGGCCGCACCCAGACGTCCACGCTCCTCGTCGAGCAGCGCTACCAGGACTTCGAGCAGGGCACGGCCTACGCGGTCGCGTTCCTCCTCGCGTCCGTGTCCGTCGCGTGCATCGTCGCGGTCACCTTCCTCCGCTCCGACGACGCCGCCACCGGCCCTCGCACCCGCCGCACCGCCCGCCCGTCCCCCCGCACCGCCGCCCGCACGGAGGCCGACGCATGAGCATCGAGATCCGCAACGTCCGCAAGATCTTCGGCGACTTCGTCGCGCTCGACGACGTCTCCGTGTCCGTCCCCACGGGGCGCCTCACCGCGCTGCTCGGCCCGAGCGGCGGGGGCAAGTCCACGCTCCTGCGCGTCGTCGCCGGGCTCGAGGTGCCCGACTCCGGCGAGATCGAGATCGAGGGCCGCGACGCCACGAACCTGCCCGCGCGTCGTCGCAACGTGGGCTTCGTCTTCCAGCACTACGCGGCCTTCAAGCACCTGAGCGTCGCGCGGAACGTCGCGTTCGGGCTCGAGATCCGTCGCACGCCGAAGGCCGAGATCGCCGAGCGCGTCGACGAGCTGCTGCGCCTCGTGCACCTCGAGAGCTTCTCGCACCGCCTGCCGTCGCAGCTCTCCGGCGGGCAGCGCCAGCGCATGGCGCTCGCTCGCGCGCTCGCGATCCGCCCGAGCGTCCTCCTGCTCGACGAGCCGTTCGGCGCGCTCGACGCGAAGGTCCGCAAGGAGCTGCGTGACTGGCTGCGCCGCCTGCACGACGAGATCCCCGTGACCACGGTGTTCGTCACGCACGACCAGGAGGAGGCGCTGGAGGTCGCGGACGAGATCGTCGTCGTCAACGAGGGCCGCATCGAGCAGGTCGGCACGCCCGACGACCTCTACGACCGCCCCGCGAACGACTTCGTCATGAGCTTCCTCGGGCCGGTGACACGCCTCGGCGGCGCGCTCGTGCGACCGCACGACGTGCACGTCGAGGTGCTGGCCGACGGCACCTCCGACGGCACGGTGGTCGCCACGGAGCCGTCCCGCCCGGGCGGTCCCGTGCCGGGCGTCGTGACGCGCACGACGCGCGTGGGCTTCGAGGTGCGTGCCGAGGTGGCCACCGAGGACGAGGTGGTGTCCGTCGTCGTGACCCGCGCGGAGGCCCGGACGCTGGGGCTCGCGCCGGGGGTCGCCGTACGGCTCGCCCCGGCGGAGGGTGCTGCGACGTCCGCCGCTCCCCGACCGGTCGGCGCCCCGGTCCCCGGCTGACCCCGGCGCCGCCCCGACGGCCCTCTCCGACGACGCTGCCCCGGCCCGGGGAGAACCGCTCGCTATCCTGCCCGCGTGGCTCCCTCCCGCGTCGACCGCTCCCCCGGGGACCGCGACGACCGTGCCCGCGACGACCGGCCGCGGCACCGCCGTGAGCGGGCGGCCTACCGGTTCGTGGAGGTCCGCGCCGGCGCGGGTCCGGCCCGGCTCGACGGTCTCACGGCGGCGGGCGGGGCGTTCCTCGTCGGCACGGTCCTGGGCTTCCTCGTCCTCCTCGGGCTCTCGCTCGTCGGCGGTGAGCTCGTCTCCGGCGGGCGGTACGAGGCCGACGAGGTCCTGCGCTCGACGATGGGCTGGTGGATCCTGACCCTCGCGGTCGCCGTGCCGGCCTTCGTGCCGGTGCACGCCGCGGCGACGCTCGCGGTGACCCGCGCCCTGGTGGGCGAGGGCCGCCCCCGCACCGACGTCCCGCCGCACTCGGTGCGGAAGCGCGTGGCGGAGTCGAGCCCGGCGGGGGCGCTCACCGGGCTCACGTGGACGTACCTCGTGCTCGCGCTCCTCGCCGGGGCGGTCGGGCTCTTCGCGATGGACCGGGACGACGCCGAACGCACCCCGACCGTCGCGGTCTCCGCGGTCGTCGTGGTGGTGACCGCGGTCGGTCTGCTGCTCCTGCCCGGGCTGCGCGCGCGCTGTTCCCCCTGGCAGGACATCGTGCGCACGACGTGGGGACCGAACGAGGTGCGCTACGCCGAGGAGGCCGAGCGACGTCGGCGTGCGGCGCTCGGCCCGTCCGCTCCCTCGCGACCCGACGCGCGGGTCGCGCTCCGGAACGACCGGGTGGCCGCCGTGCTGGGCGGCGCGGGCATGGTCGGCGTCGTCCTGTTCCTGATCGGCCTGTGGATGCGACACCCGCGCAAGTTCGGTCCGGACCGCTACTTCGGGCCGGTGGGCGAGGCGTCGATCGACGTCCTGGTCGGCGTGGGCGGTGCGCTGGTCGGGGCCGCGCTGCTCCTCGGCGCGGTGTGGCTCCTGCTCCCGGTGTCACGACAGGGGCGGCAGCGCCGGGCGGGGCTCGCGCTCCTGCGCGCCCCGGAGCCGTCCGCGCCGCCGGCCGCCGACGTCGTCCGGGAGCTCCTGTCCCCGTGGTCGGCGTCCACGACGGTCGCCCTCGTGGTCCTGGCGGGCTCCGGGATGCTCACGCCCTCGGTCCTGGCCGGCCTGGCGGGCGGCGGCGTCGCGCTCCTGGCCGACGCCGTGCCGTTCGCTGCCACGGCGGCGGTCCTGGGCGCCGCGACCCTCGCGGCGCTGTGCGTCGTCGTGGTCGGCGTGACCCGGGCGGCGCGGTACCGCGCCCTGGCGCGCGAGCGCTGGCACCTGGGCGACGACGCTCCCGCCTGACCTCCCGGCGCGGGAGCTGCGAGGACGTGCGAGTCAGCGCCGCCCGCGCAGGCTCCGGCGGTCCGCGACGACCGCCCACAGCCCCGCGACGCCCGCACCGAGGGCGGCGCACGTGACGAGGATGACCGTGAAGTACACGCCCGGCTTGAAGACCGGCTCGGCGGCGGGCGACTGCAGCCAGGCGCCACCGATCCCGAGGCCGAGGACCGCGCCGAGCACGATCCCCACCGCGAAGAACCTGCCGTAGCGCGGAGCGCGGCGCACCGTCGTCGGGTCGACGACGTCCTCGACCTCCACCTCGTCGGCGGCCGGCCCGGACGTGGCGGCCTCCCCGCTCCCGGTGCCGGTGGTCTCGGGGGCGGCGGTCTCGGCGCCGGTCGCCGGACCGGCAGCCCGCGAGGCGGGCGCGTCGGACGGGTCGGGGGCTGCGCCGTCGGGCACGGGGGACTGCTCGGAGCTCACGGCCACGACCCTACCCGCGGTTCCTGGGAGGCCCCGACGCCGTGCGCGACCGCGACGCGCGGGCCCGGCGTCCGCGCCGGGACGCACCGCGACCCGGGCCCGTCGGACGGGACCCGGGTCGCGGGAGGCGGCGTCAGCGAGGCGTCAGCCGCAGGTCTGTCCCTCGAACGGGACCTCGTACTGCTGCGTCACCCCGTCGAGCGTGGCGGTGACGGTCACCGTCCCACCCTCGACCGACGTGGCCCGGGTGTTGAACGACTGGTACGCGTTCTTGCCCGGCTGCAGGTTCGGGAACCGCTTGGAGCCGTAGGGCGTCTCGAGGACGACCTCGACCGGGACGTCCTCGCCGTTGGTCGCGCGGACCGCGACGTGGACGAACTTGCCCATGCAGCGGGCGGAGGCCTCGAGGTTCTCGAGCACCACGGTCGGGGCCGCGGCCTCGACCGTGACCCGGATCCGCGCGGTCGTGCCGCTCGGCGACGCCACGACCCAGAGGTCGTAGTCGCCCGCCGCGGCGTCGGCCGGGACCGTCGCCGTCAGCGTCGCCGCCCCGCCGGTCACCGTGGCGGTACCCGCCGGGGTGCCCGGGTTCGCGGGGTCGAACGCGGCGTCCGCCGCGACGAGGTAGCCGTCCACCGAGGTGTTCGCGGGCGACCCGAGCGACGTGAGGTTCAGGCCCGAGAGCCCCACGCTCACGTCGGAACCCGCGGTCACGGTCCCGGGCAGCTCGTCGACGACGACCCGCGAGCGGTCGAACGACGGCGACACGGGCGAGCTGTCCCGCAGGTACGCGATCCACGCGTCGCGGTCGACCAGACCGGAGTCGCGCGCGTCCGTGCCCTGGGTGAACACGCGGAAGTTGTCGCCACCCGTCGCGAGGAACGAGAACGTCGCGACCCGGTACTCGCCGTCGGGGTCGATCGGCTCGCCGTTGATCGTCACGGACGAGACGTTGCTCCCCGGCGCCGCGTTCGGGTCGGCGGTGCTCGCCGTCCACGACACGTTGTCCGAGAGCCCCAGGGCGAGGTACGGACGCGACGGGCGCGTGCCGTCCGGGTTCGTCTGCCACTGCTGCTCGAGCATCTCGACGACCTGCTCGCCCGTGAGGGTCACGGTCCACAGGTTGTTGACGAACGGCAGCACCGCGTTGGCCTCGGCGTAGGTGATGACGCCGTCGCCGTTGTGGAAGAGCTCGTTGCGCAGACCGCCCGGGTTGACGACGCCGAAGTCCGCACCGCCGCGCGCCGGGTCGGCGAGCGTGGCGAGCAGCGAGTCGGCGACGAGGTTGCCGAGCGTCGACTCGGACCCGCGGTCGTCACGACCGGAGGTCGGGTTCGGTCCGGACCCGACGTACGTGCCGCCGGGGCCCGTGTAGGAGCCGCCGGCGAACGCGGTCGTGATGTCCGCCGTGACCTCGCCCACCGGCTGCGCGCCGATGACGTCGGCCTGCTTGAGCGCCGCGTCGACGATCGTCTTGACCTCCGCGACGCGCGGGTACGTCGCGACGAGGGTCGCGTCGTCCGTCGTCGTGCGCGCGACGTTCTCGGCCGTGTACGCCGTGACCTCGTGGGTCTCGGTGTCCACGGTGAGCGACACGTGCCCGATGAACTCGCCGTAGCTGCCGGTCTGGACGATCGGGCGGGTCTTGCCCTCGACGCCGGGGACCGGGGCGTCCCACGCGTACTGCTTGTGCGTGTGGCCCGTGAAGATCGCCGCGACGCGCGCGTCGGTCTCGGTGACGATGTCCGCGAAGGCGCCGCCGGCGGCGACCTCCTCCTCGAGCGTCGCGCCGTCGGGCGTGCCCGCACCGGCGCCCTCGTGGACGAGGGCGACGACGACGTCCGCCTCTCCGTTCGCCGGGTCGCCGTCCTGGAGCTGGGCGGTGACGCGGTTGAGCGCCTCGACCGGGTCCCCGAAGTCGAGGTCCGCGATGCCGGACGGCGTGACGAGCGTCGGGGTCTCCTCGGTGACGACGCCCACGAAGCCGACGTCCAGGCCGTCGATCTCGACCACCTGGTACTCCGGCAGCGCCGGGTTCGTCGTGCCCTTGTCGTAGACGTTCGCGCCGAGGTAGTTCCAGTCGGCCTCGTCCGCGACGCGACCCGTGAGGTCCGCGAAGCCCTGGTCGAACTCGTGGTTCCCGACGGCGGACGTCGCGAGGTCGAGCGCGTTGAGCACGTCGATCGTCGGCTGGTCCTCCTGGAGCGCAGACGCGAACAGGGAGGCGCCGATGTTGTCGCCCGCGGAGACGAACGCCGTCCCGTCGGGGTTCGCCGCGCGCAGCTGCTCGATCGTGCCCGCGAACTTCACGGTGTTGGCGTCGATGCGACCGTGGAAGTCGTTGATCGCCAGCAGGTCGAGCTGCGTCGTCCCCGGCCCGGCGTCGCCGAGCTGGAGGCCGACGAGCACCGGGTCGTGGTCGGACGACCGGAACGGCGTCGTGTCGTAGAGGATCGACGCGTTGTAGTTGTACCGGCTGTACTCGTTGGCGATCGGCTCGACCGAGTTGATGTTCCACACGTCCGTGCCCGTGACCGCGGCGGCCGCGGCCGGGGATGCGAACACATGGTCGAGCGACCCGACGTAGCCGTCGAAGAGGTAGGTCTGCTCGCCCGTGCTCTCGCCCAGGTCGACGTAGCCGGCCTCCTTGAGGACCTCGAGCGGGTCCTCCATCGAGTAGGAGTTGAAGTCGCCCGCGAGCAGGACCTTGTCGGTCCCGGCATCCGCCGCGACGTCCTCGGCGAACCCGACGAGCGCCGTGGCCTGCTTGACCCGCGACGCGTTGGACGCCCCCTGGCCGTCGCCCTGGTCAGCGTCCTCGCCCGTGCCCGAACCCTTCGACTTGAAGTGGTTCGCGACGACGAGCACGTCGTCCTCCGCCGTCTCGGCCCCGCCCACGGGCTGGAACACCTGCGCGAGGGGCTCGCGCGCGTTGGAGAACGCGGGGTCGTCGAGCAGGATCCGCGACTCGCCGACCGGCTCGGCCGAGTCCACCTGGAAGATGTACGCGAGACGGATGACGTCCTCGTCCCCGGGCAGCGCGGCCGGCGAGGGGACGAACGCCCACTCGTCGGCACCGGCGTCCGCGTTGAGCGCGTCGACGAGGTCCGAGAGGGCTTGGTCGCGGTCCTTGCCGAACGGCTCGGAGTTCTCGATCTCCATGAGCGCGACGACGTCGGCGTCGAGCGCGTCGATCGCCGCGACGATCTTGGCCTGCTGCCGCTCGAGGTTCTCGTCGTTCGCGGCGCCGCGGGCGTCGCAGCCCGTGCGGACCGTGATCGGGTTGCCCGCGCGGTCCGTGTAGTACTGGCAGCCGGTGAGCTCGTCGCCCGTGGTCGTGAAGTAGTTCAGGACGTTGAAGGTCGCGACCGACAGGTCGCCGCCGACCTCGGCCGGGGCGTCCTCGCGCGTGTTCGCGAACGTGGCCGGCTGGACCGTGGCGGCGTTGCCGCCGTCGCCCGCGGTGAGCTGCGTGAGCGGCTGGAACGTCCAGGCGTCGAACCGGTAGTCGAGGATGACGGGCGTCGTGAAGCTCACGCCCGCGCCGACGCGCGCCGGTGCCCCGCCCGTGAGGTACGGGAGCGGGATGCCCTTGTTGGCCGTGTTGTTGAAGTTGGTGGTCGCCCCGTCGTCGAGCACGACGGCGCGCGCCGCGCGGTCCGCGACGGCCGCCGCGGCCTCCGCGCTGCCCGGGCGCCCGGCCGACGTCGGCTGGACGAACGGGTCGGTGCCCGCGGCGAGCAGGAACGAGCCGTAGTAGTTCGTGTCGTAGTTGTCGGCGACGACGTAGTCGCCGGCGGGCTGCACGAGCATGCCCTCGAGCGCCTCGCGCGCGGCGTCGGTCGCGGGGAACGCGACGTTCGCCGGCTTGACCTCCTCGGCCGCCTCGTCGAGGACGGTCCAGCCGCCCGCGGCGGGCGTGATCTGGGTCAGCGTGAAGTACTCGGACACCGCGCCCGTGACCTCGACGTGGTCGCCGACCTGCACAGCCGCGGCGCCCGCCTTGGAGTAGACGAAGATCGCGTCCGACGCCGTGTGCGAGGCGTCGAGGTCGCCGCCCGTACCCTCGGTCTGCAGGTAGAAGCCGTCGTAGCCGCCGGTCGGGTAGGTCGCCGTGACGACGCCGCGCGTCGTGACCGTCTGCCCGACGAGGGGGCTCGCCGCGCCCGTGCCCTGGATGTCCGCGATCGGGACGACCTCGCCCGGCTCGGGGCCCGGGCCGCCGCCGTCGTCGCCGCTGTTCTGCGGGGTGACGGTGCTGGAGAGCGTGAAGTCCTTGCTGTTGTCGTCCGTGTCGGCGAAGCCGGTCCGGTTGATCGACGCGGGCACGTTGTTGGCCGACGGCGCGGGGCTCACGGCGGTCTCGAACGTGTTCGACGACCCGTACCCGACGAGGTCCACGACGTTCGCGGCGCCCGCGGCGTTCCCCGCGGGCAGCGTGACCGCCGACGTGGAGCGCACGAGCGCGAGGGTGCCCGTCGTGCCCGACGGGTTGAGGCCACCGGTCGCGTCCGGCGTCGGCAGCGCCGCGCCGTTCGACCCGTTGGAGCCGCCCTGCACGAGGAAGTAGCCCCCGGGTGCGACCGTGCCGGTGAGCGCCGTGACGCCGGTGAAGGCGCCCGTGCCCGTCGCGGAGCGGTACTGCAGCGACATGCCGGAGAGGTCGATCGCCGCCTGCGTGGGGTTGTACAGCTCGACGAACTTGTGGGTGTACGGGGCGTTCGCGCTGCCGCCGCTCAGGTAGGCCTCGTTGATGACGAGGCCCGACCCGTCGGGCGCCGCGCTCGCGGCGGTGGCGGCCGCGACGGAGAGCGGCGCGGCGAGGGCCACGGTCAACGTGCCCGCCACCACCCTCCGTCGCCGCAGGTGCTGGTGGTCGGTCACGCTGACTCCTTCATCTCGTGCGGACGGCCGGGCAGCAGCCGCTCACGTCCACTCCTCGGACGGGTCGACGCCCTGCCTCCGCAGGACATCGCACCCCACCTGGATGAACGGGCGGTTGCTGCCACGTCACCGTCGCGAGAACGTCGTCGCACGTCGTCGTGCGGCGAGCGCCCGCGCGGACGGCGGCCGGTCATCATCGGACGCTAGCCCTCCGCGTCCCGCGCCGCCAGACCTGGGGCCGAGAACGTTACGCACCGGTAACACGTCCGCCCGTGCCGTCGCGCCCGGAGCAGCACCTCAGCGGGGGCGAGCCGCCTGGAGCGGCAGGAGCCACGAGATGTCGGAGCGCTCGCCCGACGCGCGGACGCGGCCGTCGGCGACGGCGTCGGCCCACGCGAGCGTGCCGGTCACGAGGCCGAGCCACGTCTGCGGGTCCGTCTCCACGACGTTGGGCGGCGTCCCGCGCGTGTGCCGGGGGCCCTCGACCGCCTGCACCGCCCCCGCGGGCGGCACGCGCACCTCGACCGTGTGCCCGGGCGCCACGTCCGCGAGCTCCTCGAGCGTGAACCGCACCGCGGTCGTCACGGCCTTGCGGTCGGTGGGGTCGGCGCGCCACGCCGCCAGGGCGAGGCGGCCGGCGGCCGGGTCGGTACGTCGTCGGGCAGGCACGAGAGCCAGGTTAGGTGAGCGGGCGACGAGATCGGCACTTCCCGTCGAGCTCGCTCAACCGACGGTGAAGCGGACGCGGCGCTGCGCCACCGACGCCTCGCGCAGCGTCGCCCTGACCGGGTCGCCGAGCGGGAGGTCGGTGCCCTCGGTGCTCTCGACCGGCGCGCGGACCGCGGGGTCGGTGAGCACGACCTGGCCGCGCCGCACGCTCGACGCGTCGCCGCCCTCCCGCTCGAGGCGCCGACCACGCTCGCTGTCGTCCTCGACGTCGACGACGACGCCGTCGAACTCCTCGCCCTCGCGCCCGCTCAGCAGCGCCGCCTCGACGACGTCGACGATCGCGCGCTCGTACGACCCCGCGCGCTGGCCCGTGCGCGCCATCGTGCGCGGCAGGCCGGGCAGCGCGTCGAGCACCCAGCGCGGGACGTCGTCGCCCGCGCACAGCGCGAGGCAGACCTCGGTGCCGTACCGGTCCACGAGCCGGCGCAACGGCGCCGTGACGTGCGCGTACTCGGCGCCGATCGCGGCGTGGGCGGCGTCGTCGGGCACGCCCGACTCCTGCCCCGTCCCCCCGAACGCCTCGTACGACGCGCCGCGGAAGAGCGACGTCGCCTCGTTGAGGAAGGCCGCGTGGCGCGGGACGCGCGAGTCGAGGGTCGGCACGAGGTCGGCGTACGCCGTCTCGCGCGACCAGTCGATGCCGAGGGCGCGCGCGGTACGCCGCAGGCGCGCGAGGTCGCGCGGGTCGGCCTCGGGCAGCGCGCGGAAGACGCCGACCCCGCCCGCCCGCATGAGGCGCGCCGCCGCGATCCCCGTGAGCAGCGAGATCTGGGCGTTCCACCCCTCCGCCGGGAGGGTCGAGCGGAACTCGAGGCCGAACGTGCCGTCGTCGAGCGGGACGATCTCCTGCTCGGGGACCTCGAGCGACACTCCCCCACGCTCGCGCTCGCGCGCGAGCCGCAGCTCGCCGACCTCCCGGAGCAGGAGGAGCGCGGCGCCGCCCGCGTCCTCGGACCCGCCCGCGTCGATCGCGACCTGGGCCTCGTCGTAGGTGAGCCGCCGCGTCGACCGCACGACGGCGCGGCGCACCGTCGCGTCGAGGATCTCGCCCCGCGCGTCGAGCACGACGCGCCACGCCGCCGCGGGGCGTTCCTGGTCCGGCAGGAGGCTCGCCGCCCCCTCGGAGAGCACCGCGGGGTGGAGCGGGGTGCGGCCGTCGGGCGCGTAGAGGGTCGTCCCGCGCTCGTGCACCTCGAGGTCGATCGCCCCGCCCGGCGCGACGAACGCGCCGACGTCGGCGATGGCGTAGTGCACCACGTAGGCCGCGCCCGCGGGACCTGCCGGGTCGTCCCCGGCGCGCTCGAGGTGGAGCGCCTGGTCGAGGTCCATGGACCCCGGCGGGTCGATCGTCACGAAGGGCACGTCCCGCAGGTCGACACGGCCGTCGCCGACGACGGCGCCGCCGTCCCGGACGACGGCCTCCGCCTCGGCGAGCACCGCGGCGGGGAACGACTCCGGGACCTCCATCTCGCGGCGCAGGGCCGCGAGCGCGTCGGTCACGGTGGCGGCCTGGGCCACGGAGGGCGTCGGCGCGGAGGACTCGGCGGGGCGCACGAGGCGTAGATGACGGGCGGGCACGAGCCCGACCCTACCCACCCGCCGCCCGGCCGTCTCCCGCCCGATCGCCTCCCGGGTCGTCGCGACCACCGGGTCGAGGACGGCGGCACGCGTGGAAGGGCGCGCGGGCCAGGGCGTCCGACAGACCTGGCCCGCGCGACGGGTACGCGCCACCACCGACGCGTACGACGGCAGCACACCCGCCGCCCGGATCGAGCGGGCGACGGGTGCGCCGGTCTCACATGCCGCGCGTGCCGAACCGGTCGCGGTCGGCGCCGTCGCCCGACCCCGCCGCGGCCGCCGCGAGCCCGCGGCGCACCTCCTCGCGCAGCTTCCCGTGGTTCTGCGGCTCGGGCGCCGCACCGAGGAGCAGCTTGGTGTAGTCGTGCTGCGGGTCGAGGATCACCTGGTCCGACGGGCCGCGCTCGACGACGTTCCCGCGGAACATCACGAGGATCTCGTCGCTGAAGTGCCGGGCGGTCGCGAGGTCGTGCGTGATGTAGAGGACCCCGAGGTTCTCCTCGCGCTGGAGGCGGGCCAGCAGGTTGAGCACCCCGAGCCGGATCGACACGTCGAGCATCGACACCGGCTCGTCGGCGACGAGGAAGCGCGCGCCCGGCGCGAGCGCCCGGGCGATCGCGACGCGCTGGCGCTGTCCGCCCGACATCTCGTGCGGCTGCTTGGCCGCGAACACGGGCGCCGGCGTGAGGTTCACCCGCTCGAGGAGCTCGTGGACCCGCGCGTCGAGCGCCTCGCGTCCGCGGGCGACCTTGTGCAGGCGCAGCGGCCGCTCGAGGTGGTGGGCCACCGTGTGGAACGGGTTGAGCGACGCGAACGGGTCCTGGAACACCATCTGCACGTCGTGCCGGTAGGCGTCCAGGCCGCGGCCACGGGTGGCGGACGGCTTGCCGTCCAGCAGGATCTCGCCCGACGTCGGCGTCTCGAGCTGGGCGATCATGCGCGCCACCGTGGACTTGCCCGAGCCGGACTCGCCGACGACCGCGATCGTCTTGCCGGGCTCCAGCGTGAACGACACGTCGTTCACCGCGCGCAGGCGCGTGCGCCGCAGGCCCTTGCGGATGGAGAAGTCCTTGACCAGGTTGCGGACCTCGAGGGTGCTCATGCGTGCGGTCCTTCCTGGCTCTCGCCGGTGCCCTCGCCCGTGCGGACGAACGAGCCGCGGTCGCCGGTGAGGCTCGGGAACGAGCCGAGCAGTCGGCGCGTGTACGGGTGCTGGGCGCCCTCGAAGATCGACTCCGCCGTGTCGATCTCGACGATCTCGCCGCGGAGCATCACGGCGATGCGGTCGCTGATCTCCAGCAGGAGCGGGAGGTCGTGCGTGATGAACACGACGGCGAACCCGAGCTGCTCGCGCAGCCGCATGATCTCGCGCAGGATCCCCCGCTGGACGACGACGTCGAGGGCCGTCGTCGGCTCGTCCATGATCATGACCTGCGGGTTGAGCGCGAGCGCCATCGCGATCATGACGCGCTGCCGCATGCCGCCCGACAGCTCGTGCGCGTAGCTGTCGAGGCGCAAGGGGTCGACGCCCACGAGCTCGAGGAGCTCCGCGGACCGGGTCGCCCGGTCCTTGCGCGACATCCCGGGCCGGTGGGTCTTGAGGACGTCCCCGAGCTGGTCGCGCACGCTGATGACCGGGTTGAGCGAGTTCATCGCGCCCTGGAACACCATGGAGACCTTGTCCCACCGGAACGCGCGCAGGGCGTCACCGGAGAGCGCGACGACGTCGACGTCGCCGCCGTCCTGGTCGTGGAACGTCACCGTCCCGGACGTCAGGAGCGCCGGGGGCTTGAGGAGGCGGTTGATCCCGTACGCGAGCGTCGTCTTGCCGCAGCCCGACTCGCCCGCGAGGCCGAGGATCTCGCCGCGGTGCAGCGTGAGCGACACGTCCTTGACGGCGTGGACGACCGGCTCGACCTCGTAGTCGATCGAGACGTGCCGCGCGGTGAGCACCGGTTCCTTGCCGACGAGGTAGGCGGCGTGGCCCTCGCTGGTCAGCGGCCCGGTGGCCGTGGTCGTGGCGGTCATGCGCCTCCCGTCTCCTTCGCGTCGTCGGCGTCGGTGTCCGTGCCGTCAGGGTCGCTGCCGTCGGTGCCGGGGGCGTCCGAACCCGCGCCGTCGGGGTCCGCGTCCACGGCGAGGCCGGCCTTGCGGGCCTTGCGCACGCTCTTGACCGCGGCCGGCCCCAGGCGCAGCCGGGGGTTGATGATCTCGTCCAGGCTGAAGTTGATGAGGGCGAGCCCGCAGCCGAAGAGCGCGATGAGCAGGCCCGGCGGGACGAACCACCACCACATGCCGAGGCTCAGCGCGTTGTTGGCGCTCGCCTGGTTGAGGATCGTGCCCCACGTGATCGACCCCGACGGGCCGAGCCCGAGGAACGACAGCCCCGCCTCGGCGAGGATCGCCAGGAGCACCGCGCCGAGGAACTGCGCCGTGAGGAGCGGCAGGAGGTTGGGGAAGATCTCCACGAGGATGATCCGCGGCGTCTTCTCGCCCGCCACGCGCGCCGCGGACACGTAGTCGCGCGCACGCAGCGACTTGGCCTGCATGCGGAGCACGATCGCCGCACCGGGCCAGGCCGTGAGGCCCAGGATCACCGCGACGACGAGGAGGGACCGCGTCTGGAGGTAGGCCGAGATGACGATGATCAGCGGCAGGCCCGGGATGACGAGCATGATGTTCGTGACGAGCGAGAGGGCCTCGTCGGTGAACCGCCCCCGGTAACCCGCGACGATGCCGAACACGATCGACAGCACGAGCGCGATCGCGCCGGCGATGAGGCCCACCATCAGGGAGCCCTGCCCGCCGTAAGCGACCTGGGCGAAGATGTCGTTCCCGATGTGGTTGGTGCCGAGCAGGTGCTCGGTGCTCGGCGGCAGGAACCGCGCGTTCGCCGTGGAGCGCGGGTCCTGGGTGAAGAACGGCGCGACGAACGTGAACAGCAGGATGCCGACCACGAGGACGATCCCGGCGGTGAGCTTGCCGGACCGGCGCGGGAGCATCGCGCGCAGGCCACGGCGGGCGGGCGCGGCGGGGGCGTCCTGCGCCGCGGGGACGTCCCGGACGTCGGGGACGATCCCCTCCGTGGTCGTCGCCGGCGCGAGGCCGTCGACCACGACCGTGGCGGCGGGGGCCGCGTCGGCGGCGGGGGTCACGATCTCCGTGTCGCGGGTGTTGTCAGACATTGGCGCGCGCCCTCGGGTCGATGAATCCGTAGATGATGTCCATGAGGAAGTTCGCCGCGAGCACGGCGAGCGTGATCACGAGGAACGTGCCCTGCATGAGCGCGAAGTCGCTCGCCTGGACCGCGTTGAACAGGAGCTTGCCCAGACCCGGGTAGCTGAACACCTGCTCCATGACGACCGACCCGGCCACGACGAACCCCAGCGCGACGCCGAACCCGGCGAACGAGGGGAGCGCGGCGTTGCGGGTCGCGTAGGTGATCGCGACGCGCATCCGGCGCAGGCCCTTGGCCTCCGCCGTCGTGACGTAGTCCTCGGACAGCGTGGACACCATCATGTTGCGCATCCCGAGCAGCCAGCCGCCCACCGACGAGAGCACGATCGTCAGCGCGGGCAGGAACCCGTGGTAGATCACGCTGCCGACGAACGCCCACGACCACTCGGGGCCGTTGTCGAAGCCGAAGATGTCGTAGCTGCCGATCCGCGGGAACCACCCGGTCGTGACCGAGAAGACGGAGACGAGGATGAGGGCGAGCCAGAAGTAGGGCACCGCCTGGAGGAGCGTCGACGCGGGGATGATGCTGTCCACCCACGTGCCGCGCTTCCAGCCGGCCCACGCCCCCAGCCCGACACCCAGGACGAACGAGATGATCGTCGCGAGTCCCACGAGCCCGACCGTCCAGGGGAGGGCCTGGCCGATCAGCTCGGTGACGGGCTGGGGGTAGTAGGTGATGGAGATCCCGAGATCTCCCTGGAACAGGCGCCCCCAGTAGTCCACGTACTGGTCCCACAGGGAGGCGTCGCCGTCCGCGCCGAAGAGGAGGTCGATGCTGTTCTGCATCTGGGGCGTCAGCTCGCCGCCCTTGCGCAGGAACTTGTCGATGAAGATCTGCTTGGGGTCACCCGGCATGAGCTTCGGGATGAGGAAGTTCAGCGAGACAGCTGCCCAGAGGGTGATCACGTAGAACGTGATCCGTCGTGCGTAGTACCTCATGTCGCGAGTCCCTCGTTCCTCGATCCTCCTCGTCGGCGCGGTCGCATCAGCTCGCCGGCTCGAGCTTCGAGAGCACGACGCCCAGCGAGACCGTGCTCCAGGACGGCGGGAAGGCGTAGAGGTCGTCCTCGGTCGGCCAGCCCGTGAAGTCCTTCGTGTCCATGAACGTCTGCGAGGCGTTCACGACCACCGGGATGTAGGGCAGGTCGCGGACGATCTCCTCCTGGATGACCGCGTACTGCTCCTGCTTCGCGGCCTCGTCGTTCGTCGAGGCAGCCGCCTCGACCGCGGCGTCGACCTTCGGGTTGGTGTAGCGCACGTAGTTGAAGAGGCCGGACTCCATGACCTCACCGACGGGCCGCGTGTAGTCCGTCGTCATCCACTGGCGGTAGATGCTGAACGGGTCGTCGAGCGACGGGCCGGTGATGCCGCCGACCATGAGCTGGTAGGTGCCCGCGACCCGCGCGTCCGACATCTCCTGCTGCGTGACCTTGTTGTGGACGATCGAGATGCCGGCGGCCTTCGCCTGCTCGACGAGCAGGTCGCCGACCGCGTTGTAGTCGTTCCAGCCGTCGACCGTGATGAGGGTCAGCTCGACCTTCTGGCCGTCCTTCTCGTAGATGCCGTCCGCACCCTGGGTGTAGCCGGCGTCCTCGAGGACCTTCGACGCGGCCGCGGCGTCTGCGGTCTGCGGGCTCTCCGCCTCGACGTCGGGCGAGATCCAGCGGTCGTCGCGACCGAGGAGCGCGAACGTCGGGGACGCGGTCGCGGCGAGGCCGGCGAACGCCTTCTCGTTGATCTCGGTGCGGTCCATGGCGAGGTTGATCGCCTGGCGCACCGCGACGTCGGTCTGCGGGCCGGTGCAGCCGAGGTCGACCGACACGCACGTGTAGATCGTCGTCGGGTCCTGCGGCGTGTTGATCATGCTCAGACGCCCGTCCGCGGTGATGCGGTCGGGGTCGGCGACGAACATCGCGGTCCAGTCGACCTTGCCCGTGGTCATGAGGTCCTCGGCGCTCTGGTTCGCGTCGATGCCGAGGTAGCGGACCTTCTTGACCTGGGGGGCGCCGTCCCAGTAGTCCTCGTTCGCGACGACCGTGTAGGCCGCCTCGGTGACGGCGTCGGCCTTGTACGGACCGGTGCCGACCGGGTTCTCGTTCGCGAACGTCACGAGGTCGTCGACCTCGGACCAGATGTGCTCCGGCACGACGAGCGACGTGCCGAGGAGCTGGACCTCGGACGTGAACTGCGGCGAGTCGAACGTCCACTTCACGGTGTACGGGTCGACGGCCTCGACCGAGACGACGAAGTCGCGCTGGGCGGCCTCGTTGGTGTGCGAGAAGACGACGTCGTCAGCGTCGAAGTCCTCGCCGTCGGTCCACTTGACGCCCTCGCGGAGCTTTACCGTGAGCTCGGTGCCGTCCTCGGACCACTCGAAGGACTCACCGAGGCGGGGCTCGGGGGCGCTGGCCTGGGCCTTGTTGTAGTAGAAGAGCGGCTCGTAGATCGCGCCGTTCGCCGCGTGCAGCGGGTTCGGCGAGTAGGGGTTGAAGTTCGCGACGATCGGCGTCTGCGTCCCGGCCCACACGTTGAGCGTGCGTCCCCCGCTCGCGCCCTCGTCCCCGTCGCCGTTGCCGCCCCCGGAGCAACCCGCGGCCAGGAGGGTCACGCCGGTCACGAGCGCAACCGCCGTGAGCAGACGCTTGCGCGCCGTGCTTCGAATCATCATCGGTCCTTTCGCATGGACGACGCGTCCTCGCGTCGTTCGTCGTGGCGCCCTCGGGCGTGTGGCAGGAACACTAACTAACTCGCCGCGTCGTGCCGATGAATACGACAGGAAAGTTACCTAACTGAGACATGTGACAGTCCGCCCCTGGCCTGACCAGCAGCGACGGCCGGCCCCGCGAGGGGCGGGGGGGCCGCGGGGCGGGGGGGGGCGCCCCGCGGGGCGGCCGGCGCGGGGGGGGAGGGATGCGACCGAGCGGCGCCGC
>NZ_JBHXIC010000001.1:140230-141254 GCF_042723955.1 Cellulosimicrobium cellulans
CCCTCCCCCGCGCGGGCCGCGCGCGCGCCGGCCGGGCGGGGGGCGGCGGGCGGGGCGGCGGCCCGCGGGCCGGCGCCCGGGGGGCGTGGACTGCTAGAGCACGACGTCCAGCGCCGCGCGCGCCGCCGCCGCGACACCTCGGTCCGTCACCTCGTAGCCGGCGTCGCCGCCGCCACCCGGCCCCGCGTCGTCGGCGACCGTGCGCTTGGCGGAGAGGTGCACGGCGTCCACGCCGGCGGCCACGAGCGCGCCGACGTCCTGCGGGCGGACTCCCCCGCCCGCCATCACCTGGACACGGCCGCCCAGGGCGCCGTGGGCGTGCGACGCGATGGCGCGCAGGCGCTCGACCCCGTCGATGCTGCGCGCGGCCCCGCCCGACGTGAGCACGCGCGCCACGCCCGCACCGGCGAGCACGTCGAGCGCGGCGAGCGGGTCTACGACGACGTCGACCGCACGGTGGAACGTCACCTCGCGGCCGCCCGCCGCCTGGACGAGGGAGCGGACCGCGGCGGCGTCCACGAGGCCGTCCGGGGTCAGCGCGCCGACCACGACGCCTGCGGCCCCCGCCGCGACCGCGGCGCGGACGTCGCGGACCTGCACGTCGAGGTCGTCGGCCGAGAGGACGAACCCGCCGGGGCGCGGACGCACGAGGACGTGCACCTCGACGGGCGCCGCACCGGTCGCAGCGTCGGCGGCGGCCGCGACGGCCGCCTCCAGGAGGCCGGCGCTCGGCGTGAGCCCGCCCGTGGCGCCCAGGCCGACGCACAGCTCGACCCGCCGGGCACCCACGGAGGCGGCCACCCGGACGCCGTCGGGATCCTGCACCGCGAGCTCGAGCACGACGTCGCGGCCCGCGCGCACGGCGGGGCTCTCGGGGTCGGTGGTCGTCACTGCGTTCTCCCGTCGTCCGGTCCGACGGCCGTCACGTCGCGCGGCGGGCGCGACGGGCGGCGGGGGGCCGGGGAGACGAACGGAAAATTTCGCCGACCGCGAGGATAGGGGAGGCGCACATTGGTGATCCCGC
>NZ_JBHXIC010000001.1:141264-160779 GCF_042723955.1 Cellulosimicrobium cellulans
ATATTACCACACCCCAACCACCTCGCCCCCCCCGCCCGCGCCCCCCCGCGCCCCCCGGCCCCCGCGCGCCCCCCCCCCCCCCCCCGCCGGCCAGGGTAGACGACGGTCAGATGACGCCGAGCGCGAGGATCGCGTCGGCGACCTTGGTGAAGCCCGCGATGTTGGCGCCGAGCACGTAGTTCCCGGGCGTGCCGTACTCGTCGGCCGTCTCGACGCACCGGTCGTGGATGCCGGACATGATCTGCGCGAGCCGGTCCTCGGTGTACTCGAACGACCACGCGTCGCGCGACGCGTTCTGCTGCATCTCGAGCGCGGAGGTCGCGACGCCACCGGCGTTCGCGGCCTTGCCGGGCGCGAACAGCACGCCCGCCTCCTGGAGGAGCGCGACGGCGGAGGGTGTCGTCGGCATGTTGGCGCCCTCGGCGACCGCGACGACGCCGTTCGCCACGAGCTGCTTGGCCGCGCTCTCGTCGAGCTCGTTCTGCGTCGCGCACGGCAGCGCGACGTCGCACGGCACGTCCCAGATGGACCCGTCGGTGACGACGCGGGCCCCGGGCCGGCGGGCCGCGTAGTCGGCGACGCGGCCGCGCTCGACTTCCTTGATCTGGCGCAGCAGGTCGAGGTCCACGCCCGCCTCGTCGACGACGTAGCCCGACGAGTCGGAGAAGGCGACGACGTTCGCGCCGAGCTGCTGTGCCTTGGCCGTCGCGTAGGTCGCGACGTTGCCCGAGCCCGAGACGACGACGCGGCGCCCGTCGAGCTCCTGCCCGCGCGTCTCCAGCATGTTCTGCGCGAAGAGCACCGTGCCGTAGCCCGTGGCCTCCGTGCGCACGAGCGATCCGCCCCACGAGATGCCCTTGCCCGTGAGGACGCCGGACTCGTACCGGTTGGTGATGCGCTTGTACTGCCCGAAGAGGTACCCGATCTCGCGGCCGCCCACGCCGATGTCGCCCGCGGGGACGTCGGTGTTCTCGCCGATGTGCCGGTAGAGCTCCGTCATGAAGGACTGGCAGAACCGCATGACCTCGCCGTCGGACCGCCCGCGCGGGTCGAAGTCGGAGCCGCCCTTGCCACCGCCGATGGGCATGCCCGTGAGCGAGTTCTTGAAGATCTGCTCGAAGCCGAGGAACTTCACGATGCCCAGGTAGACCGACGGGTGGAACCGCAGGCCGCCCTTGTACGGGCCGAGCGCGGAGTTGAACTCGACGCGGAAGCCACGGTTGATCTGCACGCGGCCCGCGTCGTCCACCCACGGGACCCGGAAGATGATCTGGCGCTCGGGCTCGCACACGCGCTCGAGGACGGCGGCCTCGACGTAGCGCGGGTGCTTGCGCAGCACGGGGCCGAGCGAGTCGAAGACCTCGCGCACGGCCTGGTGGAACTCGGCCTCGCCGGGGTTGCGACGCAGGACCTCGTCGTAGACGGACTGCAGTCGGCTGTCCATGGGCACTCCTCGTGTGACGCGGGCGGAACTCCTGCTGACGGTACGCCTGTGCCAGAAGTTCCCGTAGCGCCGTCTCACTCCCTGCGCACCGGCGCCCCGTGGCCGTCGCCGAGGCGTGTCCGGTCGCGGGCACCTCCTCGTCGCCGTCCCGGACGACACGACCCCTGTCACGGCGGGGTGCTCCGGGAGACGACCAGGCCGCACGCGGCCGGCCCGCACCCCGCGGCGGACGCCGCGCTCGTCGGCGAGGTGCACGCGCGAGCACGACGGCCCTCTCGTCGGGTTCACCGCGACGTCGGTCATCTCCGTCTGGGCCGCGCCCCCGCTGCTCGCGTTTTCGCTCGCGTCGACGTCGTCGTCGTGGCGCGGGGTCTCCGCCGCGCGGACGCTCACGGTGCGCTTCCTCGCCGACCACCAGGACGCGGGCCCGCAGCGCGACGAGGCGGCGGGCGCGCTGTCGCCCCTCGTCGACCTCACGCGACGGGCACCACGGGTGGACCGGTCACCAGCTCCAGCCGCGCGCGCTCAGCTCGAGCTCCTCGCGGAACCGCTCGTCGTCGCCCGTGCGGAACCCGGCCCGCAGCGGCGCGTCCTCGACCGAGAGCCCCGTGAGCCGGCACGCCTCCCGCAGCAGGGCGTCATAGGCGCCCTGGACCGCGAGGTAGTGGTGGGCGCGGGCGTAGACGACCGGGTCGGCCTCGATGCGTCGCATCTCCGCCGCGAGCTCGCTCAGCCGCACCTGGAGCGCGAGCGTCGCGAGTGGGTCGGGGGCCGGCGGGCGACGCCGCAGGAGGGCGGGCCGGCTGCCGGTCCGGTGGCTCGGGGGCCGGCCGGCGCGCAGCACCCACCACGCGGCGGCGGCCGTGCACGCCGTCGCGCACCAGATCATGAGCAGCCACGACATCGGAGCCGACTTCTGCGCGGGGAGACCCACAGGACCTCTCCAGTCTAGGTCCGCGTCACGCCCCAGGCCATGGGGCGCTCGCCCCATCCCGTGCGCGACCGGCGCCGCCGTACGATGCCGACGGACGGTGACGGCGCACGACGACGCGCACCACGACGAGGGGGCCCCGCGCATGGTGACGGCACGACGACTGCGGACCACCGCGTTCCACGGCCAGCTCTGGGCAGCCCTGGTCGTCCCGCTGTGCCTCGTGATCGGGGCCGTCGCGGCGGGCGGCGGGCTGCTCATGGCCGGGTTCGTCGTCGCGGCGATCCCGGTCGCCGGCCTGTTCGCCCTCGCCCCCGTGCTCGGCACATGGGTCGGACGCATGCGCGCCGCCGACGACGTCCCCCTCCCCTACGCCGTCGCGACCGTGGCCCTGTGGGTCGCGGCGATCCCCGTCGGGTTCCTCCTGACGTACACCCAGCCGGTGCCGGCCTACCTCCCCGTGCCCCCGGGGTACGACGCCGCGGAGGCCGCGAGCGCCGTCGTCGGCCCCGCGGTCCTGCTGCTCTGGGTCGCCCAGCTCGTCCTGGCGCTCGTCGGCGTCCGGGCGCGCCGGCGCCCGATCGACGGCGTACCGACGGGGCCGGGCGCCGCGACCCTGCCGGGCTGACGAGGGTTCAGCCCGCGAGCAGGTCCGCCTGCGGGTGCCGCACCCCCTGCACGGCCTCGCGCGGGATGGTCGCCCCGATGGCTGCGACGTCGTCCGCGGTGAGCTCGATCGAGGCGGCCGCCACGTTCTGCTCGAGGTAGCCGAGGCGCTTGGTGCCGGGGATCGGCACGATGTCGTCGCCCTGGGCGAGGAGCCACGCGAGCGCGAGCTGCGCCGTCGTGACGCCGCGCTCCGCGGCGAGCTGCTCGAGCGAGCGGACCAGGCCGCGGTTGTGCTCGAACGCCTCGCCGGCGTACCGGGCGTGGGACCGGCGGACGTCGTCGGCCGCGAAGCCGTCGGTCGCGTCGACGGTGCCGGTGAGGATGCCGCGGCCGAGGGGCGAGAAGGGCACGAACCCGACTTCGAGCTCGCGCAGCGTGGGCAGCACCTCGTCCTCCGGGTCCCGCGTCCACAACGAGTACTCGCTCTGCACGGCCGTCACCGGGTGGACGGCATGGGCGCGACGCACCGTCGCCGCGGAGGGCTCCGAGAGCCCGATCCCCCGGACCTTGCCGGCCGCGACGAGCTCGGAGAGCGCCCCGACCGTGTCTTCGATCGGCACCTGCGGGTCCACGCGGTGCAGGTAGTACAGGTCGAGACGGTCCGTGCCCAGGCGCCGCAGGCTCGCGTCGACCGCGGAACGCACGTACGCGGGGCGTCCGTCGACCCGGCGCCCGTCCGGGTGCCCGCCCGCGGGCGGAAGGCCGAACTTCGACGCGAGCACGATCTCGTCGCGGTGGGCGCCGAGCACCCGGCCGATGAGCTCCTCGTTGCGGCCGTGCCCGTAGACGTCGGCAGTGTCGATCAGCGTCACGCCGAGCTCGAGCGCGCGCCGCAGCACGGCCTCCGCCTCGGCGGCGTCCGCGGGACCGTACGCGTCGGTGACCGACATGCCGCCGAACCCGACGGCAGAGACGGTGAGCGCGGCGTCCCCGGAACCGAGCGTGCGCTGCGGGAGGAGGTGCGTGGCGGCAGGGGCGAGGTCGTCGGTCATGACGCCAGCGCACACTCCGGGCGCCGTCCGGCAAGGGGCGAGGCGGGTCCTCCCACCGGGCGAGAGCACGTGACGCGCCCTGCCGCGGGGGTACCGCGTCGAGGTGTCGCCGCAGGTCAGGCACGCCTGTCCTTGCTGGCGGGACCGGGGAATCGTGCCTAGTCTGGAATCGTTCAAGAGAACGAGTCACGAGGACGGCACCGACGGAAGCCGGGTGACCGCCGCACGTTCCGGGAGACCCCCGAGAGAGCGAGGAGCACCATGTCCGCACCCACCATCCACCGCGCCACCGCCCGCTTCGAGGCGTCGGAGGCGCTCCGCGCCCACCTCCAGCGGGTGCTCGTCGCGCTCGTCGACCTGCACGTCCAGGGCAAGCAGGCCCACTGGAACGTCACGGGCCGCGGGTTCCGCGACCTGCACCTCCAGCTCGACGACGTCGTGGACGCCGCGCGCGAGCACAGCGACACCGTCGCCGAGCGCATGCGCGCGCTGCAGGTCGTGCCCGACGGCCGCACCGAGACCGTCGCGACGACGACCGACCTCTCGCCGTACCCGGCGGGACTCGTGTCCGTCGGCGACACGGTCGACGCGATCGTCGAGCGCCTCGCCCAGACGGTCGAGGTCGTGCGCGAGGTGCACGACGGCGTCGACGCGGAAGACCCGACGAGCGCCGACATCCTGCACGAGATCATCGCCGACCTGGAGAAGCAGGCCTGGTTCCTCTCCTCGGAGAACCGCGAGGCCTGACGACGCGTGGGCCCGGGGCGACGCGCTCCGGGCCCGCACCGTCGTCGCCGCTCGGCGTCCCGGATGCCCTCGTGGTCGACGTGGTGGAGCTTCTCGCGGTCCACGGACCGGCCCGACGCGACGTCGCGGATCTCCGCGTCGCCCTCCCACACGTCCCAGAGCCGCGTGACGACCTCGACGGCCGGCGACGGCGTCGGGACTCCGTGCCCGTCGCCGGGCTCCGCGTCGTCGCCCCGCCCGAGGAGATCTTTCCCACATACCGGACTTGCTCGGTCGACTTTGCGCCGTCCCGAGCTGCTGTTTGCACTCAGTGCAACGATGCACCTAGTGTCAGGAGGTGCCTCTACCCTCCGCGACCGAGCCGTCGGGCGCGCCCGTGACCGACCCCGCGGCCGGTGCCCCGGCAGGCCCGGTGCCCGGCCCCGCGACCGATCGCCGCACCGCCCTGCGCGCGCGGCACCGCCGCGCGATCGTCGACGCGGCGGCGGCACTCATGGAGGAGAACGGCGGCGCCCGGTTCACCGTCGACGAGCTCGCGGCACGCGCCGACGTCGCGCGGCGCACGATCTTCAACCACTTCGCGTCCCTGGACGACGTCGTCGTCGAGGTGTGCGAGGACGTGCTGGGCACGGTGGTCGACGCGCTCGGGGCGAGCGCGGCCGACCCCGGGACCGACCGCACGACCCCGCTCGACGACGTCACCGCCGCGCTCCGCGGCACGGACCTCGTCGGCCCCATGGCCTACCTCACGCGCGCCCTCGGCGGCACCGCGACCGAGCCCACCCCGCGCGTCACGACGATGGTCGTGCGCACGTTCACCCACCTCGCCGAGCGCCTGGTCGCCGAGACCGCGCGGCGGCACCCCGACGTCGACCCGCTCGAGATCGAGATGCTCGTCGGCGCGCTCATGGCCGGGGTCCTGGTGATCCAGCGGCGCTGGTGGGCCGCGACCGGCGCGGCCGACGACGACGCCTCGCGCCGCGTGTGGGCCGACCTCCTCGACCGCCTCGTCGACCGCGTGCGCGCGGGCTGGGCGAGCCCAGCCTGACGCCTCCCTTCACCCTCCCCGACCGTCCCCGGACGACCACCCGGACCGCCTCCCGGACCATCCCGGACTCCCACCCGAAGGATCCCCATGGCTGAACTCCTCTACCGCCTCGGACGCGCGTGCGCGCGCCGGGCGCGGACCGTCCTCGCCGCATGGCTCGCGGTGCTCGTGCTGGCCGGGGCGGCCTTCGTCGCGTTCGGCGGCACGCTCGCGAGCAGCTTCTCCATCCCCGGCACCCCGACCGCCGAGGTCACCGAGCGCCTGCAGACGGCGCTCCCGGAGGCCTCGGGCGGGACCGGCACCGTCGTGTTCGCCACGGAGGACGGCTCCGCGTTCACGCCCGAGCAGGAGGCGGCCATCTCCGACCGCCTGGCCGCCGCCGAGGAGGTCGACGGCGTCGAGGCGGCCGTCGACCCGTTCGCCACCCAGACCGAGCTCGCGGACCAGCGTCAGCAGGTCGAGGACGGCCGGACCCAGATCGAGGCCGGGCGCGCGCAGATCGAGGACGGGCGCACCCAGCTCGCCGCGGGCCAGGAGCAGCTCGACGCCGCGCGCGCACAGCTCGACGAGGGCCAGACCCAGCTCGACGCGGCGCGCGCGCAGGCGGAGGCCGCGGGCGCGCTCGAGCAGGCCGCCCCGCAGCTCGACGCCCAGCAGGCGGAGCTCGACGCCGGACGTGCCGAGCTCGACGCCCAGGCCGCAGAGCTCGACAAGCAGGTCACCGCCCTGGAGGACCAGAGCACGACGCTCGAGGAGCAGTCCGCGCAGCTCGAGCTCTCCGCGCCGCTGCTCGAGATGGCGTCGGAGATCCGCATGGTGTCCGAGGACGGGAGCGCCGCCGTCGCGAGCGTCTCGTTCACCGAGCCCAACATGAGCATCGAGCAGCAGACCAAGGACGACCTCGTCGCGGTCTTCACCGACGACCCGGTCGAGGGCGTCCAGACGGACTTCTCGTCCGACATCACGCAGGGCGTCCCCCAGGTCTTCGGCGTCGGCGAGGCGATCGGCCTCGTCGTCGCGGCGATCGTGCTCGTCGTCATGCTCGGCACGCTCGTCGGCGCCGGGCTGCCGATCCTCACCGCGCTCATCGGCGTCGGGATCGGCGCGCTCGCCGCGATGTCGCTCTCCGGCGTCGTCGAGATGTCGTCGGTGACCCCCGTGCTCGGCCTCATGCTCGGGCTCGCGGTCGGGATCGACTACTCGCTGTTCATCGTCAACCGGCACCGCCGCCAGCTCAAGCAGGGCGACGACGTGCAGGAGTCGATCGCGCTCGCGAACGGCACGTCGGGCAACGCCGTCGTGTTCGCGGGCGCCACGGTGCTCATCGCGCTCCTCGCGCTCAACGTCACCGGCATCCCGTTCCTCGGCCTCATGGGGACCGTCGGCGCGCTGTGCGTCGCGATCGCCGTGCTCATCGCCGTCACCCTCACGCCCGCCCTGCTGAGCATGATCGGGACGCGCATCCTCAGCCGTCGCGAGCGCGCCGCGCTCGCCGGGACCGAGGCCCCGGGTGAGCCGGGCACCACCGCCGACACCGCGGCGTCGGGCACGACCGCCCCGGACGGGGCGAAGCCCGTCCGCCCCATGTCCACGCTGCGCGCGGTGGGCACGGCGATCCTCGCCGTCGTGGCGCTCGGGGTGATCGCCCTCCCCGCGCTCGACCTGCGGACCAACCTGCCCGACGGGTCGTCGGAGGCGCACGACTCCACGCAGTACCGCGCCTACTCGACGATCGCCGAGCGGTTCGGCGAGGGCACGAACGGCCCTCTGCTCGTCGTGGCGGACCTCCCTGGCGAGCCCACCGAGGCCGAGGCGCTGGAGTACCAGGTGCGTGTGGCCGAGGAGCTCTTCGCGCTCGACGACGTCGTGGCGGTCGCCCCGATCGGCACGTCGGACGACCGCACGATCGCCGCGTTCCAGGTGATCCCCGCCGAGGGCCCCACGAGCGAGTCCACCGAGGAGCTCGTGCACGACCTGCGGGCGCTCGAGCCCCTCGACGGGGACGTGACGCTGGGCGTCGCCGGCTCGGCCAGCGGCAACATCGACATCTCCGACAAGCTCGCGCAGGCGCTGCCGATCTACCTCGCGGTCGTCGTGGGGCTGTCGCTCGTCATCCTCGTGCTGGTGTTCCGGTCGATCTTCGTTCCGGTCGTCGCGACGCTCGGCTTCATCCTGTCGTACTTCGCCGCGCTCGGCGGGGTCGTCGCGATCTACCAGTGGGGCTGGCTGTCGGGGGTGTTCGGCGTCGAGACGCCGGGCCCGATCCTCAACTTCCTGCCCACGATCCTCGTCGGCATCCTGTTCGGCCTCGCGATGGACTACCAGCTCTTCCTCGGCTCAGGGATGCGCGAGGCGTACGCGCACGGCGCGCCGTCGCGCGTCGCGATCGTCCAGGGCGTGCGCGCGGGCCGGGCCGTCGTGACCGCGGCGGCGATCATCATGATCTCCGTCTTCGGCGGGTTCGTCTTCTCGCACAGCGCGATGATCCGGCCCATCGGGTTCGCGCTCGCGTTCGGCGTGCTGGTCGACGCGTTCGTCGTCCGCATGCTGCTCGTCCCGGCGCTCATGCACCTCGTGGGCGACAAGGCGTGGTGGCTCCCCCGCTGGCTCGACCGCATCCTGCCCGACGTCGACGTCGAGGGCGCCGCCCTGGAGCGCCGCCACCCGCACCACGAGGCCCCCGAGGAGTCGCCGGAACCCGCGCGAGGCTGACTCCGCCCGGTGCCGAATCCGGGGTTGCTCCCGGGTTCGGCACCGAACCGGGGAGCAACCCCGGGTTCGGCGTCAGGGGCGGGGCACGTGGACGGTCGCGACGATCGCGCGGTGGTCGCTGCCGGGCACGTGCAGGGAGTCGACGTCGGTCACGACGTTCTCCCGGTCCGTCACCACGTGGTCGAGGTTCAGGACCGGCGGGACGGTGCCCGGGCGCGGCGACCACGACAGGTCCAGACCGCTTCCCGCGGCGCGCGACGCGTCGTGGAACCGGTCGCCCAGCAGCCGCCGGAACGTCGCGTGGTCGTGCGTCGCGTTGAAGTCGCCGACGAGCACCTGCGGGAGCGGGTCGGCGGTCGCGCGCTCGGCGAGCGCGGCCGTCTCCTCGCCCCAGACGCGCACGTACTCCGGGATCGGCGGGATCGGGTGCACGGCGGTGACCCGCACCGGTACGCCGTCGACCTCGACGGTCGCGGAGGGCATCGCGTCGTTGGAGAACGGCTCGAGGTCGACGTCGTCGAGCGGCAGCGCGCTCCACAGCCCGCTCCCGAGCGCCCCGGACCCGACCTTGGCGTCGGCGCTGTAGGGGAGCACGTCCTCGATGCCCGCCGCGACGAGGCGCTCACGCAGGTCTGTGGTCAGCTCCAGCACCGCGAGCACCTGGACGTCCTGCGCGCGCACGAGGTCGACGAGCGCGTCGGCGTCCGCCGACCCGAGCCAGGCGTTGGCGCCCATCACGCGCAGCGACGCCGCGTCGTCGGGCGGCGTCGGGCCGGGCACGAACGCCGGCACGAGCCACACCGCCTGCGCGGCGACGCACACCGCGAGCAGCGCCGCGAGGACCCACCGGCGCGCGACGAGCGTGACCACCAGGCCGACGACGGCCCCCGCCGCGACGAACGGTGTGAACCCGACGACCTGCGCGAACGGCGTCACGGCGTCGTACGGGACCGCGCGCACGAGCGTGAGCAGCGCGACCGCCACGGTCCCCGTGGCCAGCAGGACGGTGAGGACCGGGCCGCCCGGGCGTCGTCGGGCGGTGACGTGCGCGGGCGGAAGGCTCGTGGTCGCCGAGGTCATGCTCGGACTCTCGCAGCGTCGGGCCCGGCGCCACGACCCGCCGCACCACCCCGACCGCCGACCTCCACGAAACCCACGCAGCATGGCGCCCCGGTCCGCCGACCACGACATGAGGGTCGTTCTCCGCCCGATGACGGCACCCCTGTCGTTCTCGACAGCGGGCAGGGTCGTGCTCGGCAGGGTCCACGGACGACGACGCCCCGGTCTCCTGTGCGGTGACCGGGGCGTCGGTGGAGCGGTGTCAGCCGAAGATGGCCGGGAGCGTGCCGCGGTAGGCCGCGTCCGCCTCGCTGAGCGGGACGGTGAACAGGCCCGTGACCTCGAGCGCCTCGCCCGACTCGGCGGCGGCGCCGGGCTCGGTGCCCGTCTCGCCGATCTTCAGGACGGGGACGCCGCGCGCGACGCACGCGTCGACGAGCTTGGACTCCTCGCCGCGGGGGACCGCGACGAGCGCACGCGCCGTCGACTCGGAGAACAGCGCCTCGAACGGGCTGACGCCGTCACGCTCGGTGAGCGCCTCGAGCGACACCGTGGCGCCGACGCCGAAGCGCAGCGACGCCTCGAGGAGCGCCTGGGCGAGGCCGCCCTCGGACAGGTCGTGCGCGGCCGACACGAGGTCGTCGCGGCTCGCGTTGACGAGCACGCCGGCGAGCGCCTTCTCCGCCGCGAGGTCGACCTGCGGCGGGAGGCCGCCGAGGTGCCCGTGCTCGACCTCGGCCCACGCGGAGCCGTCGAGCTCGGGGCGCGTGGTGCCGATGAGGTAGATGCTCTCGCCCGTCTCGCGCCAGCCCGACGGGGTCGCGTGCGCGACGTCGTCGAGCACGCCGAGCACGCCCACGACCGGGGTCGGGTGGATGGACGAGTCGATCTGGCCCGGCTCGCCGGTCCCGTTGTAGAGCGAGACGTTGCCGCCCGTGACGGGGACGCCGAGCTCGCGGCACGCGTCCGCGAGGCCCTCGATCGCCTCGACGAGCTGCCACATCGAGTCCGGGTCCTCGGGCGAGCCGAAGTTGAGGCAGTCGGTCACGGCGAGCGGGCGGGCACCCGTCGTCGCGACGTTCCGGTACGCCTCGGCGAGCGCGAGGCGTGCGCCCGTGCGCGGGTCGAGCTTGCCGTAGCGGCCGTTCGCGTCCGTCGCGAGCGCGACCCCGAGGCCCGTGCTCTCGTCGACGCGGACCACGCCGGAGTCGTCGGGCTGCGCGAGCGCGGTGTTGCCCTGGACGAACCGGTCGTACTGGTTGGTCACCCACTCCTTCGACGCGAGGTTGGGCGACGCGAGGAGGCGCAGGGCCGTCGCGCGCAGGTCGTCGCCGCTCTCCGGGCGGGCGAGGGCGTCGGCCTCGACGGTGCGGGCGTTGAGCCCGTCCTGCCACGAGGGGCGCGCGTACGGGCGGTGGTAGACCGGACCCTCGTGCGCGACCGTCCGGGGGTCGACGTCGACGATGCGCTCGCCGTGGTGGTCGATCGTGAGGCGGCCGGAGTCGTTGACCTCACCGATGACGGCGGTCTCGACGTCCCACTTGCTCGTGATCGCGAGGAACTCGTCGAGCTTGTCCGGCGCGACGACCGCCATCATGCGCTCCTGCGACTCCGACATGAGGATCTCGCCCGCGTTGAGCGTGGGGTCGCGCAGCAGGACGTCGTCGAGCCACACGTGCATGCCGCCGTCGCCGTTGGAGGCGAGCTCCGACGTCGCGCAGGAGATGCCGGCGGCGCCGAGGTCCTGGATGCCCTCGACGACCTTCGCCGCGTAGAGCTCGAGGCAGCACTCGATGAGGACCTTCTCCATGAAGGGGTCGCCCACCTGGACGCTCGGGCGCTTGGCGGGCACGCCGTCCTCGAACGTCTCCGAGGCGAGGATCGAGGCGCCGCCGATGCCGTCGCCGCCCGTGCGGGCGCCGAACAGCACGACCTTGTTGCCCACGCCCGACGCGTTGGCGAGGTGGATGTCCTCGTGGCGCAGCACGCCGAGGCACAGCGCGTTGACGAGCGGGTTGCCCTGGTACGAGGCGTCGAACACGAGCTCGCCGCCGATGTTCGGCAGGCCCAGGCTGTTGCCGTAGCCGCCGACGCCGCTCACGACGCCGTGCACGACGCGCGCCGTGTCCGGGTGGTCGACCGCGCCGAAGCGGAGCTGGTCCATGACGGCGACGGGGCGCGCGCCCATCGAGATGATGTCGCGCACGATGCCGCCGACGCCGGTCGCGGCGCCCTGGTAGGGCTCGACGAACGACGGGTGGTTGTGCGACTCGACCTTGAACGTCACGGCCCAGCCGTCACCGATGTCGACGACGCCCGCGTTCTCGCCGATGCCGACGAGCAGGTGCTTCTTCATCTCGTCGGTGGTCGCCGCGCCGAACTTCGACAGGTGGACCTTGGACGACTTGTACGAGCAGTGCTCGGACCACATGACGGAGTACATCGCGAGCTCCGCGGCCGTGGGGCGACGCCCCAGGATGTCGCGGATGCGCTGGTACTCGTCCGGCTTGAGGCCGAGCTCGGCGTACGGCTGGTCCTCGTCGGGGGTGGCGGCGGCGTGCTCGACGGTGTCGAGCGCGGGGCGTGCGGAAGCCTGGGGTGCGGGGGCGGTCATCGTTTCCCTCGGGTGGGCGCTGATGCGGGGAGCGCACGACGGCGCGGGGCCCAGTCTACCGGCGGGTCACCGGACGTCGTGGTCCCGTCCGCCCTCCGGTCCGCTCCCCCGTCCACCCACGGCTCCGGGCGACGCGCGGGGCCGTCCCGGCGGGCGGCGTCCGCGGGTGCGGCGTCAGACGACGAGGCCGACGACGATCCCGACGACGCCGAGCAGCGGCGGGACGAGCTGCACCAGAGCCGCGCGCGCCTTCGACGGCGACGAGAGGATCAGCACGAGCCCGGCCGCGACCATCGACCCGGCGCCCGCGACGACGAGCGTGAGGCCCACGTCCTGCCGGTCCGTCGCGTACAGGACGATGCCGAGCACGACGAGCACCGCGAGGAACAGGTTGTAGAAGCCCTGGTTGAAGGCGAGCTCCTTGGTCGCCTCAGCCTCCTCGCGCGAGGTGCCGAACGTCGCGCGCGTGCGCGCGCTCGTCCACGTCAGCGACTCCATGACGAAGATGTACACGTGGATCGCCGCGGCGACCCCCGCGAGCGCCAGCCCGAACCCGATCATCGTCGGCCCCTCCCGGTCCGCGAGGCCGCACGGTGCGCGACCACCGGGGGCGTACCGTCCCCGGGTCGTTGCCTCAGCGGTCCTCAGCGTTCCACAGCAGCGGCTCCGCGGCCGCGAGCGCCACGGCGAGCGCGCCGAGCGCGAGCCCGACGCGCGTGTGAGGCAGGCGAACGCCCCGGGCGCGCAGCCGCTCGCCGCGGCCGTAGACCCACTTCTCCCCCGCCACGACGAGCGTCGTCGCGAGCGCGACACCGGCGACTGCTCCCGCCGCGGCCACCGCGGGCGGGACGGGCGTCGCCTCGTCGTGCTCGGCGACGTACGTGTTGTCCTCGCGGGCCGCCTCGGCGCCGTCGTCGGCCGGTGCGTCGGCGGGGTCGGTGCCGGCCGGATCCGCGCCCCGGGCCGCGTCCCGGAGGGCGCGGACGCCGTCGCGCGCCTCGATCCCCTCGGCCGTCGAGGTCAGCATGAGCACGACGCCCGCGGTCCCGACCGCCGTCTTGGCGAGCGCGCGGGCCCAGCGGGGCCGCACGACGTCGGGCACCGCGTACCAGGCGACGGTCATCGCGCCCGTGATCGCCACGGTGCGCGGGTCCGGGAGCTTCCGGGTCGGCTCGTGCTCGGTCATCGTGCCCCTTCGTCGGACGGTGCGGTGGCGGGTGCGCTCGCGATGCCCAACGGCCGACGCCCGCCCGGGGTTCCTCCGGAGCGCAGCCGCTCGCGCAGGTAGCGGACCGCTGGGGCGTCGGTCATGGTCGCGCGCCACACGACGGTCACCGGACGCGTGGGGACGGGCTCGCGGACCGGGACCGCGACGACGTCGGCGGGCAGGGGGCCGCGTCCGAGCCGCGGCACGAGCGCGACGGCAAGGCCCTGGGCCACGACCTCGACCTGCGACGCGAACTCGAGGCACCGGAAGTCGATGCGCGGGACGCGCGGCTCGCGCGCGAACATGTGGCAGAACCACTCGTAGCAGATGGTGCCGTCGGGCGTGCAGACCCACGTCTCGTCGAGCAGGTCGGACGGTGTTAGCGCGGGCCGGCCCGCGAGCGGGCTCGACGCGTGCACGAGCACGTCGGCCTCGTCGCGGAAGAGCTCCTCGGCGCGCAGGCTCGGGGGCAGCGCGAGGCCGACGCCCTCCCAGTGGTGGACGAGCGCGAGGTCCAGCGTCCCCGCCGCGACAGCCGCGACCGCGTCCCACGGCTCGGTCTCCTCGACGACGAGCCGCAGGTCCGGGACGTCCTCGCGCACCCGCGCGACGAGGGGTGCGACGACGCCGCGCACCGCCGTCGAGAACGACCCGAGCCGCACGGTCCCGGTGGGTCGGGCGCCGGCGTCGTGCAGGCGGGCGCGCAGCGACTCGACCTGCTCGCGCAGCACGCGACCCTCCTCGACCACGCGTCGCCCCGCGGCGGTGAGCACGACGCCGCGGCCCTCGCGGTCGAGCAGGCGCGCGCCGAGGTCGCGCTCCAGGCGCTTGACCTGCTGCGAGACGGCGGACGGGGTGTAGCCGAGGTCGCGCGCCGCGGCGTGCACGGTCCCGGTGCGCTCGACGGCGAGCAGCGCGTCCACGGCGGCGAGGTCGATCATGCGCGCAGGCTATCGGGAAGCAGTGCTACCGAGAAATGTGCACCTCCGTGCGCTGGACGTACACGATGCCGAGGGCGCACCCTCGATGCCATGCCCCTGCGCTCGTCCCTGCTCGCCGTCCTCGTCGCCGTCGTCTGGGGCGTGAACTTCGTCGTCATCGACCTCGGACTCGGCGACATGCCGCCGACGCTGTTCGTCGCCCTGCGCTTCCTCGTCGTGCTCGTCCCCGCGATCTTCCTCGTGCCGCGGCCCCGGGCACGCTGGCGGGACGTGCTGCTCGTGGGCACGTTCATGAGCCTCGGCCAGTTCGGCCTCCTGTACACCGCGCTCGCGCTCGGCATGCCCGCCGGGCTCGCGTCCCTCGTGCTCCAGGCGCAGGTCGGGCTCACGGTGCTGTTCGCCGCCGCGGCGCTGCGCGAGGTCCCGACGCGCTCGCAGCTCGTCGGCGTGCTCGTCGGTGCCGCCGGGCTCGTCGTCGTGGGCGTGGGACGCAGCGCGTCGACGCCGGCGCTCGCGTTCGTCGTGACCCTCGCCGCCGCGGCGTCGTGGGCGGTGGGCAACGTCGTCGCGCGCCGGGCCGGTCGCCGCGACGGCGGTTCTACCTCGCGAGACCACGGTTCTACCTCGCGCGACCAGGGTTCTACCTCGCGGCCCGGGCTGGACGGGTTGTCGATGACGGTGTGGTCGGCGCTCGTCGTGCCGGTGCCGATGCTCGGGCTGTCCCTCGCGCTCGACGGGCCGGACGCCGTCGGGCACGCGCTCACCCACCTCACGCTCGCGCCGGTCCTGTCGACCCTGTACACCGCGTGGCTCGCGAGCCTCGTGGGCTACGGGATCTGGAACACGCTGCTCGCGCGGTACCCGGCGTCGGCGGTGGTGCCGTTCACGATGCTCGTGCCGCCCGTCGGGATGGTCGCCGCGTGGGTCGTGCTCGACGAGGTGCCGAACGCGGCCGAGCTGGCCGGCGGCGTCGTCCTCCTGCTGGGCGTCGCGACCACGACGGGCGCCCTGCGCCGAGGCTCCCCCGCCCGGCTCGCGCAGCGCCCGGCACCCGCCGGTCCCGGGGTTCTCGCACACCACGCGGCCGAAGCCGGAGACAGCCCCCGGCTCGGCGAGCCTGGAGACGACAAGCCCGGGTTCGGCAGCCCGGGGGCGACACGCACCCGTTCGCGCTGACAGGACCCCGCGACCGGGGGTTCCATGGAAATCTGGGGACGTCCAAGACGCGAGGGAGCCTCTCATGAGCCAGACCGCGGGTCGCACGGAGGAACGGCAGCAGCCGGAGCTCAAGCGCGTGATGGGGCCCAAGCTGCTGCTCCTGTTCATCGTCGGGGACATCCTCGGCACGGGCGTGTACGCGCTCACGGGCCAGGTCGCGGGCGAGGTCGGCGGGGCGGCGTGGCTGCCGTTCCTGCTCGCGTTCGTGGTCGCGACGATCACCGCGTTCTCCTACCTCGAGCTCGTCACCAAGTACCCGAGCGCGGCGGGCGCCGCGCTCTACACGCACAAGGCGTTCGGCATCCACCTGCTGACGTTCGTGGTCGCGTTCATGGTCATGAGCTCGGGCATCACGTCGGCGTCGACGGCGTCCAACGCGTTCGCGGGGTTCGTCTCGGACGGGTTCGGCCTCGAGCTCCCGACGGGCGGCGACGGCAGGCTCCTCATCGCGCTCGGCTTCATGGCCCTGGTCGCGCTGGTGAACCTGCGGGGCGTGGGCGAGAGCGTCCGGGCGAACGTCGTGCTGTCGCTCGTCGAGCTGTCCGGCCTGCTGCTCGTGATCTTCGTGGGGCTGTGGGCGACGTCGCAGGGCCGGGCCGACTTCTCGCGCGTCGTCGTGTTCGAGAGCGCGGACGACAAGAGCGTCTTCCTCGCCGTGACGGCCGCGACGACGCTCGCGTTCTTCGCGATGGTCGGGTTCGAGGACTCGGTGAACATGGCCGAGGAGTGCAAGAACCCCGTGCGCGACTTTCCGCGCATGATGCTCACCGGGCTGTCGATCACGGGCGCGATCTACGTGCTCGTCGCGATCACCGCCGTCGCGCTCGTCCCCGTCGGCGACCTCGTGGACGACTCGAAGGGATCGGCGCTCACGCAGGTCGTGGCGGCGGGGGCGCCGAACCTGCCGTTCGACACGATCTTCCCGTTCATCGGCATGTTCGCCGTCGCGAACTCGGCGCTCATCAACATGCTCATGGCCTCCCGGCTGCTCTACGGCATGGCCAACCAGGGCGTGCTGCCGCGCGCGTTCGGCCAGGTGCACCCGTTCCGGCGCACGCCGTGGGTGTCGATCCTCGTCACGACGGCCATCGCGTTCGCGCTCATCGTGTACGTCGTGCGGCAGTCGGGGACCGAGGCCGGCACCAACGCGATCGCGCTGCTCGGCGGCACGACGTCGCTGCTCCTGCTCGTGGTGTTCACCATCGTCAACATCGCGCTCCTCGTGCTGCGCCGCGACCGGGTCGACCACGAGCACTTCCGCACCCGCACGTGGCTCGCGGTCCTCGGGGCGCTCACGTGCGCGTACCTCGCGGGACCATGGGCGCGCAGCGCCGAGCAGCAGGAGCAGTACGTCATCGCAGGCGCGCTCGTGGGGCTCGGGGTCTTGCTCTCGTTCGTCACGTGGCTGTACAACCGTGCGGTGCGCCACCGCCAGACCGCGTTCTCGGACGTGTCCCAGCTCGAGGACGACGTCGAGGAGCGATGAGCCCACCGCCCCTCGGCCACCGTCGCCCGCGCGTCGGCGCCGCCGACGTCGTCGCGTTCCTCTGCGAGCTCGCTCTCCTCGCGCTGGTCGCGGTCGCGGGCTGGCGCCTCGGCGGCGCGTCCGGGCCGGGTGGCGTCGCGCTCTCGGTGGTGCTGGCCCTCGCCCTGCCCGCCCTCGTCGTGGTCGTGTGGGGCCGCTGGTTCGCACCGACCGCGGCCCACCGCCTCCCGCAGCCCTGGCGCCTGGACGCGCAGATCACGCTGTTCGTCGCGGCCGGCCTCGCGGCCGCGGGCGTCGGGCTCGTCTGGTGGGGCGTGGGCCTCGCCCTCGTCGGCACGACGGCGTTCGCCCTCACCCGGGACCACTGACCCCGGGCGGGGCGACCGCCGTCGTGCATCGTCAGGCCGAGCGTTGGCGCGTGCGGAACGCCTGGGTCGCGAGCCAGCCCATGACGACCGCCGCGAGCGCGAGCAGCCCCAGCCGCCCCCACACCACGCCCCAGTCGGGCGACGCGGCGAGCGCCTCGCGCCCGGCGACGACCGCCCAGTCGAACGGGTTGTAGCGCGCGACGTCGGCCACCCAGCCCGCGGACAGTCGCGTGTCCATCACGGCCGACGACAGAAACATGAGGGGCAGCGTGATGAGCTGCGAGATGCCGATGAGCGCCTCCTGCTGGCCGGTGAGCAGGGCCGTCGCGTTGCTCAGCGCCGAGAACAGCGCCGTGAGGAGCACGACCGCGAGCAGCAGGGCCAGGACGCCGAGCGTCGTCTCGCCGGGCGTGCCGCCGAACCGCGCCCCGCACAGCCACGCGACCGCGAGGACGACGAGCGCCTGCCCGACCGCGATGACGGCCTGGTAGATCATCGTCGACGCCATGAGCGCGCCGCGCGACGCCGGTGACGTGAGGAAGCGGTCCATGACGCCGCGGTCCATGTCCTGCACGTACGACGTGCCGGCCCACGCGGCACCGAACATCGCCGTCATCATGACGACGCCGGGCGTGATGAACTCGAGGTACGTCCCGCCCGTGGAGAACCCGGGGATCTCCACGACGGACCGGAAGAGCTGGCCGAACAGCAGCAGCCAGATCATGGGCTGCACGAGGTTCATGACCATGAACACGGGGATGCGCGCGCCCTGGCGCAGCGCCCGGGCGGTGAGCAGCCCGGTGTGCACGACGGCGGTCATGCCGCCACCTCCTCTGCGGTCGCACCCGCATGCTCCCCGCGCACCACGTCCGCGGAGGACTGGGCCGCCGTGAACGTGCGGCCCGTGTGCCGCAGGTACACGTCGTCGAGGCTCGGGCGCGCGAGCGTCGCGGACGCGACGGGGAGCCCCGCGGCGTCGAGCGCGGCGAGGACGGCGGGCAGCGCGACGGCGCCCGAGTCGGCGCGGGCGCGCAGGGTCCGGCCCTCGACGTGCACGTCGCGGACGCCCGCGCACGTGCCCACCGCGGCGGCGACGCGCGCCGTGAGGGCGGCGGCGCCGTCGGCCACGGCAGCACCTGCCGCGAGCTCGACGACGATCCCGTCGCCGCGCAGCTCGTCCTTCAGCGCGTCGGGCGTCCCCGCGACCGCGACGCGGCCGTGGTCGACGATCGCGAGGTTCGCGGCGAGGCGGTCGGCCTCCTCGAGGTAGTGCGTGGTGAGGAGGATCGTCATGCTCTCGCGCGCGGTCATGCGCTCGATCTCGGCCCACATCTCGGCGCGCGCCTCGGGGTCGAGCCCGGTCGTCGGCTCGTCGAGGAACAGGACCCGCGGCCGGTGCACGATCCCCATCGCGACGTCGAGCTTGCGCGCCATGCCGCCGCTGTACGTCTTCACGAGGCGGTCGGCCGCGGCCGTGAGGGAGAACCGATCGAGGAGCTCGGTCGCACGGGCACGGGCGTCCCGCGCGCCGAGGCCCTGGAGCCGGCCCGCGAGGACGAGGTTCTCGCGACCGCTGTCCATCGGGTCGGTCACGGGCTTCTGCGCGACGTACCCGATCGCACGCCGCACGCGCTCGGGGTGGCGTGCGACGTCGATCCCGGCGACGGTCGCCGTGCCGGAGTCGGCGCGGCTGAGCGTCGTGAGGATCTTGGCGGTCGTCGACTTGCCCGCCCCGTTGGGGCCGAGCAGCGCGAACACGGTGCCCGTCGGCACGGCGAACGACAGGCCGTCGAGCGCGTGCACGGGCGGGCGGCCGCGGCGGCCCGGGTAGGTCTTGCGCAGGTCGACGGCGTCGATCGCCGTCTCCTGCGCACGGGTGCTGGAAGGCACGGTGAGGCTCCTTGTGTCGGGAGCCGTCTCGCCGGGGGTGGCCTCTCCCACGCGGTTAGCATGGGAGAGCCCTGGGTGACTGTTGACGCAGCGGTTCTGTCGGTTCCGGCGGGACGACTCGGGCTCGGTGGTCCGGATGTTGGCGCATCCGGAACCACACTCGTAGTACGTCCCGCCCCCGCCCGGGCG
>NZ_JBHXIC010000002.1:0-55036 GCF_042723955.1 Cellulosimicrobium cellulans
GCCGCCCTGCCGCCCCCCACCCCCCCGGCGGCCCCCCGCCCCCCCCCGCCCCCCCGCGGGGGGGCCGGCCCCCCCGGCGGCGATCGTCGCGGGGGTGGTCACTTCGACTGCGACCAGAACGTGTCGATGAGCGTGGCCACGGTCGTCGAGACGGCCGCGACGTCCTGCGTCGCGAGCGGCGTCAGCTCCATGACGGCGTCGCCCACCTGGGCCGCGTCGTACGCCGCGGGGCGGTACGACGTGTCACCGGGGTTGTAGGCGTTCTCGCCCTCGCCGAACGCGCCGATCATCGCGCCGAGGACCGGGCCGACCGTCGAGGACGGGTCGTCGCCGAGGTCGACCGGCGGGACGTCGAGCGCGTCCTGGGCGAACGTGGCCGCCACGTCCTGCTCGGACAGGTACTTGATCCACTGGAGCGCGCCGTCCTTGTTGCCCGTGGTCGCGGAGACCGACAGGCCGGTGAGGCCGAACGGGGCGAGCTGGAGGTCGTCGATCGCGCCGCCCTCGGGGGCCGGGACCGGGAACGTCACGATGTTCTCGGCGTCCATGCCGTTCTGGGCGAGGAAGGCGAGGGTGAACGTGCCGCCGATGTCGAACGTCGACTTGCCCTGCGCGAACGCGATGTCCGCGTCGTCGATCGTCAGCGACTGCGTCCCCGGCATCCAGTAGGGCTGGATCTGGTTGTACGTCTCCAGCACCTTGACGCCGTGGGGCGACGCGAAGTTCTTGGCCGGGTCCTGGCCGAACAGGGCGCCGAAGTCGTCCTTGCCGAGCTGGCCGTAGGCCATCGGCTGCATGAGCCACTCGAGGCCCGTCGTGGACGACTGGAAGCCGATGCTCACGCCGCCGTCGTCGGGGTTCGTCTGCTTGACGGCGTCGAGCGCGGCGACGAACTCCTCCCAGGTCTTGGGGGCTTCGGTGACCCCGGCCGCCTCGAGGCGCTCCTTGTTGGCGTAGACGATGCCGAACGTCCCGATCGTGAAGGGCACGGAGAACCGCTGGCCCTCCTCGATCCCCGCGGTCTTGGAGCCCTCGGCGAGCGACTGCTCGTAGTACGCCGGGGTGACGGTCCCGTCCTCCGCGACGGCGGGCAGGAAGCGCGAGCTCCAGTCGTCGTCGACGTCGTCGGACAGGTCCTCCAGCAGCCCAGCGCCCCCGAACGTGAAGTCGTCGCCGTGCGTGTGGACCTCCATGACGTCGGGCAGGTCGCCCGTCTGCGCGGCCGCCTGCACCTTGGTGATGAACGCGTCGTCGGGGGTGTACGCCTGCACGTCGACCGAGATCCCGGTCTCCTCCTCGAACGTCTTCGCGGCGTTCTGCAGGGGCTCGACGTGGGACTGCTTGAAGGTCCACATGGTCAGGCTCTCGGGGTCGCCCTCGCCGGAGCCGCCGCCGTTGCCGCCGCCACCGGCCGGCCCGCTGCACGCGGCGAGCGCGCCGGCGAGCAGGGCGGAGGTGGCGATGGTCGCGGTGATGCGGGCGGGGAACGGACGACGTCGGTGTCGGTTCACGGGAAGCCTCTCGGTCCACGGGCGACGCCGGGGCAGCGTCGCGGTTCCGGAAACATAAATCAATTCGATGTACAGTGTCAACGACGGCGACCGGACGCCCCCTCGCCCGGCCCCGCCCACCGTCGCGCGGAAGGCCCCGCGCGTCCCCGAACCCGCGGAACGAGGTCATCGATGACAGCAGCGCAGCAGCCCGGCACGGACGGCACCGGGGCCGCCCTCCCCGAGGTCGGGACCGAGGTCGTCCGGGAGGTCGTCCGGGAGGTCCTCGCCCCCGCGCCGTGGACGCCCGAGCGCTCGGGCGCCGGGGACGAGGGCCTGCGGATCACCGCGGTGCGCACGTTCCTCACGGGCCCGCAGGGCTGCCCGTACGTGGTGGTCCGCGTCGAGACCAACCAGCCCGGCCTCTACGGGCTCGGGGACGGCAGCGACCCGCAGCGCCCCGTCGCTACGCGCACCGTGATCGACGAGTACCTCGGCCCGATGCTCGTCGGCCGCGACCCGTCCGACATCGAGGACCTGCACCGCCTGCTCCTCAACAGCGGCTACTGGCGCGGCGGCTCCATCGAGCACAACGCGCTCGCGGCGGTCGACGTCGCGCTCTGGGACCTCAAGGGCAAGGTCGCCGGCCTCCCCGTCCACCAGCTCCTCGGTGGCAAGGCCCGCGCGTACGCCGACGCCTACACGCACGTGGACGGCGCCGGCGCCGCCGAGGTCGCCGAGAAGGTCCTCGCCGCCGTCGAGCGCGGCTACCGGCACGTGCGCGTCCAGGTCGCCGTCCCCGGCCGCGACACCTACGGCACCGCACCCCGCGACGAGGCCGAGGCCGCGCGCCGCCGGGCCCGCACCGACCGCTGGGACACGCTCGCCTACCTGCGCCACGTGCCCGGCATCCTCGCCGACGTGCGCGACCGCGTCGGTCCCGACGTCGAGCTGCTCCACGACGCCCACGAGCGCATGACCCCCGCCGAGGCCCGGCAGTTCGTGCGCGCCGTCGAGGACGCCCACCTGTTCTTCCTCGAGGACGCGCTCGCGCCGGAGGACGCCGCCCACTTCCCCGAGCTGCGCGCCGCCGGCACCACCCCTCTCGCGGTCGGCGAGCTCTACCACGACCCCCGCGCCTACCTCCCGCTGGTCGCGGGTCGGTCGATCGACTTCGCGCGGATCCGCATCCCCACGCTCGGCGGGCTCACGCCCACGCGCAAGCTGGTCGCCGTGTGCGAGATGTTCGGCGTGCGCACCGCCCCGCACGGGCCGGGCGACGTCACGCCCGTCGGGATGGCGGCCAACATGGCGCTCAACATCTCCTCCCCCGCGTTCGGCGTCCAGGAGGCGGCGACCTTCCGCGACGCGACGCTCGAGGTCTTCCCCGGCGCCCCCGTCCCGACGGACGGCCACCTGCTCGCGCCCGAGGCCCCCGGCCTCGGCGTCGACTTCGATGAGGCCGCGGCCCGGAGGTACCCCGTCGGCGCCCCGCTCGAGCACGACCGCTGGGCCCTCCTGCGCGCCACCGACGGCAGCGCCCACCGCGCCTGACGCACCGACTGCCAGGGATGGCTCTGAGTTGCGGAGCCGCACGCCACGTCAGGATCCGGTGTTTTGTTTTCCGGGGTTGTGCAATATCGGCAGCGCCCCTACCTTGAGCACCACTGTCCGATGTTCGACGACGAATGTTGAGGGGAAACAGTGATGCGCAAGGGAACGAAGGGGGCCTCGGCGCTCCTTGCGGTGGCGGTCTCGGTAGGGCTGATGGTGTCGACGGCGGCACCGGCGTCGGCCGGACTGGCGTCGCGGCTGTGCAGCACCGGCGGTGAGGTGTTCGGCGCCTCGAACTCCTCGACGGTGCAGTCGGCGGCGAGCGGAAACTGCGGCACGGTGGGCGTCCGGGGCTACTACACCCACGTGGGCGGGGCGTCGTGGACCACGTGGACCTACCAGAGCGGCTCCAACGCGGTCGCCAAGCGGACCGGTACCAACTTCACCAAGGCGAACCACAGCGGGGCCGGTACCGGCACGTTCACCACGTACGTGTGATGCCGCGGTTCGCACGCTGCCCCGGCATGCTCGCGGGAGCCGTCCTGGGCGCGCTCCTGGTGGCGAGCTGTTCCGGCACGGGCTCCGGCTCCGACGACGTCCCGCACTTCGACGCGTTCAACGCCGACGAGGACCTCTCGCTCGCCAGCCCGGCGCAGCGCGAGGCGCTCGCGGACGGGGAGGTGACCCAGGACGAGTACACCGAAGGGTTCGAGCGGTTCAGGGCCTGCCTGCGCGCCGAGGGCTACGAGCTGCGTGACGTCGAGCTCGTCGGAGTCGTGTGGCAGGCCGGGATCCCGACGGAGGCGGTGGACTCGGGCGTCGAGGGCGAGTGCTACCCGCGCGAGTACAAGTTCGTCGACATGGTCTGGCAGACGTCGCACAGCGAGGAGACCACGTTGTTGGAGGCGTTGCGCCACTGTCTGCGGGAGCGCGGCCTGGGCGTCCCGTCGACGATCGACGAGGCACAGCGGGCCGTCGCCGGCGCCGGCCTGGAGGAGGCGACGTGCGTCGCGGAGTACGACGCCCTGTGAGGAGCGACCGATCTCGCGGCTGGGTTCGCCTGGTCCCCTTGGTGGCGCTGTGGGCGGTGCCCGTGGTGGCCGTCGCCGTAGCGTTCCCGCTCGTCGACGCCGCGGAGGAACGGAGCGTCGCCGTGGCCGCGCCGACGGTCGTGGAGGTCGGCGCCCGGTCCGAGGACGGACGGATCGCGGTCGAGGTCGCGACGGTGCGCGCGGAGGCGCCCGAGGTCCGTGCCCCGGCGGCAGGCGTCGTCACCGCTCTCGCAGAGCCGGGGCCCGTCGAGCCCGGCGCGGCGCTGTTCGCCCTGGACGGTGTCGACGTCCTTGCGTACCGCGGCAGCCCCTTGTGGCGCGACCTGGGCCCGGGTGACCGCGGTGCCGACGTGCGGGCGCTCGGGGACTACCTCGTCGCGCTCGGCCACCTGGACCCCGCGCGGGTCGACGACCGGTACGGCACGGCGGTGCGCGAGGCGGTCCGCGCGGTGCAGGACCGCCTCGGGGTCCCCCAGGACGGACGGTTCCGCACCTCGTACGTCGTGCGCGTCGACGACGCCGTCCCGTCGGTCGCCGGTCCCCTCGTCACCCTCGGGGACCGCGTCGAGGCGGGGGACGCGGTGCTTCAGGGCGCGCAGCCGGTGGAGGCGCTCACCGTCGCCCCGATCGCCGAGGGCGGCGGGCTCGGGCAGCTGGGGCGAGAACCGGTCGTGCTGCGCCTCGGCGAGGTCGAGGTGCCCATGTCCAGCACGTCGCCCCAGGGAGCCGAGCTGGCCGAGCTGGTGGCGGTGCTCGAGGACGCCGCCGCCACGGGCACGATCGAACGAGTCGTCGACGAGTCGACGTCGACGGTGCGCTACCGGGGCGGGATCCTCGCCCTGCAGGACGCGGTCGAGCGTGGCGCCGTCCCCTCGACGGCCGTGCGCGTGGACCACGACGGCGCGACGTGCGTCCTGCTCAGCGACGGAGACGCGGCAGGCGCACGCCCTCACCGGCTCGAGGTCGCCGAGCCCGGGAACGAGCTCGCGACGGTCCTCGTCGACGCGGACCTCGTCGGCGCCCACGTGCTGCGCGACGCGACCCAGGCCACCGGGACGCCAGGGTGCGGGGAGGGACCGTGAGGGTCGACGTGATCGACGCCGCGATCGCGTTCGACGCCGTCACGGTGTTCTCCGGGCTCACCGCGACGTTCGACCCCGGGCGCGTCACCGCTCTCGTCGGTCCCTCGGGGAGCGGTAAGTCATCGCTGCTCGCCGCCGTCGCGGGGTATCAGCATCTCGCCGCGGGGCGCATCGAGCTCCACGATCCCGACGGGACGAGCCGACCGCCCGCGCCCGGCGTCGTCGCCTGGGTACCCCAGGGGTCCAACGCGCTGGGACGCCGCTCGGTCCTCGACAACGTCCTCGTCGCACCGCTCGCGGCGGGCCGCCCCGGACGGGAGGCCCGGGACACCGCGCGCGCCGCGCTCGACCAGGTCGGGCTCGCGGACCGGGCCGGCGACCAGGCTCGGCGCCTGTCCGGCGGCGAGCTCCAACGGGTCGCGCTCGCGCGCGCCCTCGCGTCGGGCAAGGAGCTCATCCTCGCCGACGAACCGTCGGCGAACCTGGACGCCGCCAACACCGAGCTCGTCGCCCGGATCCTCGCCGGGCTCGTGTCGCACGCGACGATCGTCCTCGCGACCCACGACCCCACGCTCGTCGCCGCCGCCGACGCGACGGTCCCGCTCCGGCCCCAGGCGGTCGTCCGTGCGTGACGGCTGGCGCGTCACCGACCTCGCGCGCGAGGCCCTGCGCAACACCGTCGGTCGCTCCGCCCGCATGCTCCCTGCCGTCGCTCTCGCCGTCGTGCTCGGGTCGGGGACGGCGGCCTTCGTCGCGCTCGAGACCGCGTCGCTCCAGGACGAGCTGGACGACCTCGCCGGGCGAGGGCGGGGCGTCGTGAGCTACATGCAGGCAACTCCAGATCGACCCGCACTCGTCTCGCGCGCCTCGTGCGAGGCGCTCGCGCGAGCACCCGGGGTCGAGGCCGCGGGCGCGGTCGTCCCGGGCGGCAGCGCGCTCGTCGTGCCGGTCGGCCCGGACGTCCCTGTGCAGCGCGCATCAACCTCTCTCGTGCCCGGGCTCGCCGACGTCGACGCCCTCGTCGGCGGGGGCCTGCTGGACCAGGCCGGAACTGCGGACCAGCGAGTTCTCGTCGGCGACGAGACGCTCGAGTCCGCGCAGGCCCCGACCTTGCGTGAGGGGGTCGGGACAGGACGATCCATGACCGTGCCGCTCCGTCCCGACGACGCCCTGGTCGAGCGCTGCGTCGTCGTGCTCGATCCCCTGGTGGCCCTCGACGACGTCGCCGCGACCCAGATCGCCACGCTGCACGTGAGCGGCAACGCCGTGGTCGGCACCGAGGCGCTGCGGGCGACCAGCGACCCGGTGCAGGCGTTCCTCGACCGTCCGAGCCGCTTCCTGCCCGTCCTCCTGGGACTCCTCGGCGCCGTCACCACCGCTGTCATGTACCGGCTGCGCGCGAGCGAGCTCGCGGTCTACCGGCTCTCGGGCACGTCCGCACGCTCGCTGCTCGTCCTCGTCGCGCTCGAGAGCCTCTTCGTCGCGGGCGTCGCCGCGACGGCGACGACGCTGGCCGCCGTCGCGCTCCACGCCCGGTTCCTCGATCCGACGACGCCCGTCCTGTGGGGGCTGGTCCTCGCCGGGACCTGGGCCGCCGTCACCCTCGTCGCAACCGTGGACCTCGCGCTCCGACGCCCGACGGACCTCGCGAAGGACCGCTGACCCCGGTCGGCGGGACCTCGCCCTCAGCCGAGGAGGAGGGCCTGGGGCTGGGGCGAGAGGGTCTGGTCGAGCACGAGGCAGGCGGCGCCGACGGCGCCGACGTCCTCGCCGAGGTGCGTGCTGACGACGCGGATGTCGTGCATCTTGTCGACGAACGGCGAGCTGGAGATCATCGGCTCGACCGTCGCGAAGAACCGGCGTGAGAGCAGCGGCCAGTTGGGGCCGCCGAACACCACGAGCTCGGAGTCGAGGAGGGCCGCGGCGGCGGCGACGCCCGTGCCGACGCGGCGCGCCCAGCGGTCGATGATGACCTGCGCGCCGCGCTCCCCCGCCGCGGCGAGGTCCACGAGCCGGGCGAGCTGCTCGCCCTCGACGCTCGGGCCTCGGCCGGGGACGGCGTCGAGCACTCCCGCGGAGACCGCCTCGTTGACCAGGGCGCGCGTGGTGCAGTTCGCGTCGAGGCCGCCGACCTCGCCGGCGTTGCCCGACGCACCGCGCAGCACGACGTCGTCGACCACCACGCCCATGCCCGACCCGGCGCCGAGGTAGAAGAAGAGGAAGTTGCCCGAGTGGGTCGCCGCGCCCGCCCACCGCTCGGCGACCGCGGCGGCGATGACGTCCTTGTCCATGAGGACGGGGAGCCCGGTCGCCTCGGCGAGCCGGTCGCGCAGCGGGACCCGCCCCCACCCTTCGAGCCGGGGCGGGTCGACGACGGACCCGCTCGCGAGGTCGATCGGCCCCGGCACGGCGATGCCGAGCCCGAGGATGCGGTCCCGGTCCGCGCCGGACGCGTCGATGACGGCGTCGATCGTCTCGGCCATCGCGGCGATGGTCGACTCCTGGTCGACCACCGCGGGCGTGGGGCGCCGGAGGCTGTGGACGACGCGGCCCGCGAGGTCGAGCACCACGTACGTGATCACCGCCGGGTCGAGGTGGACGCCGAGCGCGTACCGGCCGCCGGGCACGATCTGGAGCACGGTGCGCGGCTTGCCCGCGCGGCCGCTCTTCTTGCCCGCCTCGGCGACGAGGCCCGACTCGAGGAGCCGGCGGCAGATGTTCGAGACCGTCTGCGCCGACAGGCCCGTCGCGCCGGCGAGCTCGACGCGGCTCAGCCCCTCGGGCGCGCGCCGGATCGCGTCGAGGATGACGGACTCGTTGAAGTCGCCCATGCGCGGCAGGTTGGTACCGCGGCGCGCCGCGGACTGCGCGCCCGCCTGCGGCTCCGCCTGGTCGATCGTCACGCCCTGCCTCCTTGCTCGCGCCCGGTCGACGACGACCGGGCCGGGCGCCCGCCCCGCCACATCTTCCCACCGGCGGGCACGGTCCGGCCCCTCACGCGACCTGTCGGGCGAGGAGGAGCGACCAGGGCGCGAGCGTGCGCTCGACCCGCAGGACGCCGTCGGCCGGGACGACGACGGACTCGCGCCGCGTCGCGCGGGCGGCGGTGTCGAGGAGCGCAGTCTGCTCACGCGTCGGGGACGACGGCGCTCCCATCGCGCGCCACGCGGCGACCGGGTTGGCGTGCTCGGGGTCGAGCGTCTCGAGCTCGACGACGGCGCCGGGCGCCAGGCCTTCGACGACGAGCGCGACGTCGAGGGGTGATCCGGCCGACTCCGTCTCGTCGGCGACGGTGCGGTCGTCGAACGAGGCGGGGACCGAACGCGTGACCTCGGCCGGGTAGTGGTGCACGAGCGCCGTCACGCGGCCGGTCGCGTCGTCGCGCGTCACGACGCCGTCGTCGGCGGTCGCGAGCAGGGTGCCGCCGAGCGCGTGCAGCATGCGGTAGGCGTGGAACGTCGGCTTGGGCACGCCCTGGAGCGTGATCATGCCGAACCCGCCGTGGAACATCTCGTCGCCCGCGCCGCCCTCCTCGAAGACGTCGGTGAACGTCCAGTACGCGAGCGAGTCGACGGTCCCGATCGAGCGGAGCACGGAGCGGACGACGTAGACGGCCGCCGGGACGGTGTCGTGCGTGAAGTCTCGAGGCGAGGACGACGAGTTCCACTCGGTGAGGTGGATCTCGGCGTCGGGGAACGCGCTGGCGTCGACCAGGCGGCGCAGAAGGGCGAGGTCCTTCGGGGTCGCGTCGACCTCCCGCGTCAGGCGCGCGCCCTGGCCGTGCTCGTCGAGCGCCCAGTCCGTGGGGTACGGGTGGGTCGAGACGAAGTCGACCGGCAGGTGTTCACGCTCACAGAAGTCGAGGAACGCCTCGAGCCAGACCGGCTTCCAGTCGAGGGAGTCGAGATCGGCGCCGAGCGTGGCCTCGTGCACCTGGAAGTCCTCGGTCTCGCCGTCGAAGCGCGCGTCGGGGACGAAGTTCGACGTCGCCGGGCCGCCCACGCGCAGGCGCTCGTCGACCGCCTTCACGGCGCGGGCCGAGGCCGCGTAGAGCGCGAGGTACTCGCTGCGCGTGCCGCGGAAGAAGCCGCGCAGGTTGGCCTCGTTCCACACCTCGAAGTACCACTCGCGGACCTCGGCGAGGCCGTAGCGCGCGACCCAGTGCTCGACGAGCGAGCGCACGAGGAACGACCACCGGTCGAGGTCGACGGGGGGCGCGCCGTGCGCGCCCCACCAGAACACGGTCTCCGTCTCGCGGGCGAGCGCGCGGGGGCTGAAGCCGAGCTCGACGAACGGCCGCACCCCGGCGTCGAGCAGGGCGTCGAAGAGCGCGTCGACGTACTGGAAGTTGAGGACGGGCGTGCCGTCCTCGCGCTCGGTGTAGACGAACATGTCGTCGTGCAGGAGCCCGTGGAACCGCACGTACTCGAACCCGCACTCCGCGCGCACCGTCGCGAGGTGGCGCTGCCAGTCGGCACGCAGCCCCTCGTTCGCGCGCCCGGCGCCGACGACCGTGCTCCAGAAGTGGGCCAGGGGTCGCCCCGCCTCCGTCGCGCTCGCGTGCAGGGTGATCGGCTCGGCCACTCGTCCTCCTCGTCGGGGTGCGCGCGACGTGCCGGCGCACGGGCGCTCGACGCGCTCGCGCCGTTGCGACGAGTATAAATCAAACTGATGGATTTTCTGCTCGGCGGTGCCGGCCTGCCACCTTCCGGCCTGCTCCGCGTCCGTGGGCGGGTCCGCGTAGGTTGGTCCCCATGCGGATCGGAGCCCACCTCGACCAGTCGGACGTCGTCGCGCAGGCCGCGAGCATCGGCGCGGACGTCGCCCAGATCTTCCTCGGCGACCCTCAGTCCTGGAAGGGACCGGAGTTCACCTTTCCGGGCGGCGCGGAGGCCCTGAAGGACGCCGCCGCAGCGGCGGACCTCGAGCTCGTCGTGCACGCCCCGTACGTCATCAACGTCGCGAGCCCCAACAACCGGATCCGGATCCCGAGCCGCAAGCTGCTCCAGCAGATCGTGGACGGCGCGGCGGCGGTCGGCGCGACGGGCGTCGTGGTCCACGGCGGGCACGTCACCGCCAAGGAGGACCCGGAGAAGGGGTTCGACAACTGGCGCAAGGCGATCGACGCGCTCCAGACCGACGTCACGGTCTACGTCGAGAACACGGCGGGCGGGGACTTCTCCATGGCGCGCCGCCTCGAGCGCATCGAGGGCCTGTGGGCGGCGATCCAGCAGGCCGACGGCGCCGAGAACGTCGGCTTCTGCCTCGACACGTGCCACGCGTGGGCGGGCGGCATCGACCTCACGACGGCGGTCGACCAGGTCCGCGCGATCACGGGCCGCGTCGACCTTGTGCACCTCAACAACAGCCGCGACACCGCGGGCTCCGGCGCGGACCGCCACGCCGGTCTCACCGCCGGCACGATCGACCCGGAACTCCTGCTCGGCGTCGTGCGTGCGGCCGGGACGTCGGTCGTGTGCGAGACGCACGCGGACGTCCCCGCCGACGTCGCGTGGCTGCGCGAGCAGGTCGGCTGACCCGGTGGGCGACGCGACGCCGATGCGGCTGCACAACACGACGATCGACACGCGCGACCCCCGCGCGCTCGCCGAGTTCTACCGCCGGCTCACCGGGTGGACCTACTGGCCGGGACACGAGGTGCCCGACCCCGAGGGTGACCGCTGGCTCATGCTCGAGGTCCCCGGGAGCACGTCACGACTGGCGTTCCAGCGGTCCGACGCGCTCGTCACGCCGTGGCCCGGCGGCGCGCGCGTGCACGTGGACCTCTGGGTGCCGGACCTCGATGCCGCCCACGAGCACGCGCTCGCGTGCGGCGCACGGCCGCTGACCGGCACGCCCGAGGAGGAGGGTCACACCGAGGACCCGTTCCGCGTCTACGCCGACCCCGAGGGTCATCCCTTCTGCCTGTGCGCCCCGCCGCTCGACCACCCGTGAGCCGACGCCGGTCCCGCTGACCGGGTCTGGACGAGCCGGCGCACGGGCCCCGGCGGACACTGGGACCATGCGCCCGCCCTCGGATGCCCGCACGGCGCTCGTCGCGACGCTCGTGCTGCTGGCCATGAGCGTGCCGGCCGCGTGCTCGTCGGAGTCGCCTGCCCCGACGTCCTCGGTCGGTGCCCCGAAGGGGGTCGCGACCGCGCCGCCCGGCCGGTCGGCGGCTCCTGACCCGGCGGCGTCCGCGCCGTCGACGCCGTCCGCCCCGGCGGCGACCGCGTCACCGGTGCCGGACGAGGCGGCACCCGCTGCGGCGGCGGCCGAGGCGGTTCCGCCGGAACCCACCTTCACCGCGACGGTCTCCGCGATCGGCGCCGACGTCGCCGCACGCATGACGCCGACGTCCTGGCGCGAAGGCTGCCCGGTGCCGCTCTCCGACCTGCGGTACCTGACGGTGAGCCACCGCACGTTCGAGGGCGACGTCGCGACCGGGGAGCTCGTCGTCCACGCGGACGTCGCGGACGGAGTGACCGACGTGTTCCGCGCGCTGTTCGACGCCGGATACCCGATCCGGTCGATGCGCCTCGTCGACGACTTCGGCGGGGACGACGACGCGAGCATGGCGGCGGACAACACGTCCGCGTTCAACTGCCGACCCGTCGCGGGCACGGACCGATGGTCCGAGCACTCGTACGGGCGTGCGATCGACCTCAACCCCGTCGAGAACCCGTGGGTCCGCGGCACGGCGGTCGCACCGCCCGCCGGTGCCGCCTTCGTCGCGCGCGAACCCGCGCCCGGCGTCATCCTGCCCGACGACGTCGTGGTGCGGGCGTTCGCCGCCGCCGGCTGGTCGTGGGGCGGGTCCTGGGAGAGCCCCGTGGACTACCAGCACTTCTCGACGACCGGGCGGTAGCGGGAGGCGCGCCGCTCGCCCACGCCCGGACCCGGGCCGGGCGGTCAGTAGCCCGACCCGGCTGCGGGGGCCGCGTCCTTGATCTCGGTGCCGTCCGGTGCGACGACCCACCAGACCTCGTTCACTCCCTGGCCGGACACGTCGCCCGGGGCCTGGTCGCCCGCGTACGTGTAGACCGGGCGGCCGTCGACCGTGACCTGGAGCTCGCCGTCGACGCCGGTGATCGTGCCGACCTCGGCCGTGACGCCCTCGACCTCGGGCTCCGCGCTCTCCGCGTGGACCGCGGGCCACGCGGCGGCGCACTCGCCCTCGCACGCGCTCGTCCCCGAGCCCTTCGTGTCCTGGTCGTAGTAGTAGACGGTCATGCCCCGCCCGTCGACCACGACGGTGCCGAGCGAGGTGTCGTCCGTACCGAGCACCGGCCCGGCTCCCGACGCGCCGTCGCCGGTCGAGTCGTCGTCGGTCGACGTCGGCCCGGAGGAGGTGGGGCTGTCGTCGTCACCGCCCCCGTACAGGCCGCCGCCACCCCCACCGGAGCAGCCGCCGAGCACGCCGACCAGCGCGGCGACGAGCACGACGGTGGGAGCGGCGCGGACGGAGCGGGCCGGGACGGTGGTGGTCAGGGTGCGTCGCATGTCGACTCCTCGAGAGGACGGTCGGGGTCGCGAGCACGGCCCCTACTCTCACGACGTCGCGACGCGGCGCGAGGTTCAGCCGGCCGACGCGCGTCCTGCGAACCGACGGTGCGGGCGCCCGGGACGGATCCGGGTGAACCGATCGGCCGGCTGCCTCGTCTCCCTGGGTGACGGGGTCGACGGAGGATGATCGGGAGGAGCGGACGTGCGCAGGAGGACGAAGGTGCTGGTGGGGGTCGGGGTCGGCGTCGTGGTGCTGGGCGGTGCTGCCATCGCGTTCGGCCCGGGCCTGTACGCGGACTGGAACAACCGCGCCGCGGCCGAGGAGCCGACGCTCGACGCGGCGTCGGGCGACGCCGGCGCGCTGGACCCGGCGAGCCTCGCGGGCGACTGGACCGTCGCCGACGGCTCGTACGCGGGGTACCGCGTGCACGAGGTGCTCCAGGGCGAGGACGTCACGGTGACCGGCCGGACGGACGAGGTCACGGGGTCGTTCACCGTCGCCGACGGCGCGCTCACGGACGCGACGATCGAGGTCGACATGGCGAGCGTCGCGACCGACGAGCCGCCGCGCGACGCGTACTTCCGGGGCGACGCGCTCGAGGTCGGCACCTACCCGACCGCGACGTTCGCGCTCACGTCACCCGTCGAGCTGCCCACCGGCTCGAAGGACGTCGAGCTCGCGGGCGACCTGACGATCCACGGCGTGACGCAGGCCGTCACGGTCGAGGCGCAGGTCGGCACGACGGCCGACGGCGTCCAGGTGGTCGGCAGCGTGCCGATCACGTTCTCCGACTTCGACGTCGAGGCGCCGAGCCTAGGGTTCGTCACGGTCGACGACGCGGGCAGCGTCGAGTTCGGCCTCGACCTCGTGCCGGCGTCCGGGTCGTGACGGACGGGGAGGTGCCGCGCGTGCGCGCCGACGCCGACGACCTGCTGCGGGCGGTCCACGCCGCGCACGGTCGGGCGCTGGAGCGCTACGTCGCGCGCCTCACCGACGACCCGGCGCAGGCGCAGGACGTGGTGCAGGAGACGCTGCTGCGCGCGTGGCGCCACCCGGAGGTGCTCGAGCGGCCGGAGGGCTCGGTGCGCGCGTGGCTCTTCACGGTCGCGCGCAACCTCGTCGTCGACGAGCTGCGCAGCGCGCACCACCGCCGCGAGCTCGCGAGCGCCGACGTGCCCGACCACGGCGAGGCGGACGCGACGCAGGCCGTCCTCGACGCGTGGCTCGTCGCGGACGCGCTCGTGTCGCTCTCGCCCGAGCACCGGGCCGTCGTCGTCGACGCGTACTACCACGGGCGTTCCGTGGCCGAGATGGCGTCGGCGCACGGCGTCCCGCCCGGGACGGTGAAGTCCCGCATGCACTACGCGCTCCGCGCGCTGAGGCTCGCGCTGCAGGAGAAGGGAGTCTCGTCATGACCACCACCCCTCCCCCGGACCCGTACCGCGAGTGGGACGCGGCCTACGTGCTCGGCGCGCTGAGCCCGCGCGACCGGCGCGCGTTCGAGCAGCACCTGGCCACGTGCCCCGCGTGCCGCGAGGCGGTCGGCGAGCTCGCCGGCATGCCCGGCATCCTCGGCATGCTCACCGCCGAGCACGCCGACGCGCTCGTGGACGGCACGGGCGACGCGGGCGCCCGGGGCGACGCACCGGGCGGGTCCGACGGCGTCGTCGTCCCGCTCGCGGTCGTCGCGGCCGGTGCCCGGCGCCGTCAGGTCCGACGCCGCGCGCTGCTCTCGGCCGCCGCCGTCGGGCTGGTCGTCGCGGGGGTCGCGGGCGGCGTCGCGGTCTCACGGCCCGACGACGTCCCGCCGCCGGTCGCGACCGGCACGACCGAGGTCGCGCTCGAGCCGGTCGGCGCCGCGGACGTGCGCGCCGAGCTCACGCTCACCCCGGCGGCGTGGGGCACGCGCCTCGACTGGTCGTGCTCGTACCCCGTCGGGGAGTGGGAGGACGGCGCGACGTACGAGCTCGTCCTCGTGGACGACGCCGGCGCGCGCGAGGTCGTCGCCACGTGGTCGTCGACGGACGCGGGGTCGTCGGACGGGCTGGGCGCGTCGTCCGCCGTCCCCGTCGACGGGATCGCACGCCTCGAGCTCGGGGTCGTGGGGCTCGACGGCGCGCTGGCCGCAGCCGACGTGTGAGGCCGGACGGAACCTCAGGAAAAGCGCTGGTTGAATCCTCAACCAGCTTGCGGGAACACTGAGCAAGATCGCGCCGATCCCTGCAGACGCCCCGCGGGAACGCTGAGGCGCCCCCCGGAGGCTCCTTGTCGACAGCACTCGTCGACCTGGAGCACCTGGTGAACACCACTACCGCACGCACCCCCCGACCCGGCACCGAGGCGGCCGCCCGCCCCCACGTGCGGCCCGTCGCGAGCGTCGTCGTCATCATCCCGGCGCACGACGAGGAGCAGGCGCTGCCCGCCACCGTCGCCTCGCTCGCAGCCCAGACGCGGCGACCCGACCGGGTGCTCGTGGTCTCGGACAACAGCACGGACGCGACCGTCGAGGTGGCGCGCGCCGCCGGCGCCGACGTCATGGAGACCGTCGGCAACACGGCGCGCAAGGCCGGCGCCCTCAACCAGGCGATCGCGTCCGCGACCGAGGACGTCGTCATGGTCCTCGACGCCGACACGACGATCGCCCCCGCGTTCGTCGAGGAGGGCCTCGCCGTCCTCGCCTCCGCGCCGCACGTCGCCGCCGTCGGCGGCGTCTTCCGCGGCCGGCCCCCGCACGGCTACCTCCAGTACTGCCAGGCCAACGAGTACACGCGCTACGGCGTCCAGGTGGACGTGACCGGCCGCACCGCCGTCCTCACCGGGACCGCCGCGCTCGTGCGGCGCGCCGCCCTGGAGGAGGTCGCCGCGGCCCGCGGCACCGTGCTCCCCGGCGAGCGCGGTGACGTCTACGACCGCCACGCGATCACCGAGGACTCGGAGCTCACGCTCGCGCTCCGCACCCTCGGCCACGAGCTGCGCTCCCCCGTCACGATGACCTGCACCACGGAGCTCATGCCGACGTCGGGCGACCTCCACCGTCAGCGCGTGCGCTGGTACAAGGGCATGCTCGACAACCTCGGCGAGTACGGGCTCACGCGCACCACGTGGCGCTACGTCGGTCAGCAGGTCATGCTCGCCCTGGGCACGCTCATGATGGCCGCCTACCTCCTGCTCACGGCTGTCACGCTCGTCACCGGCACCTTCACGCTGTCCCCGCTGTGGGCGGCCGTCGGTCTCGTCTTCGTCGCCGAGCGCCTCGTCACCGTGTGGGGCGCGGGACGCCGGGCCCGGCTCCTCTCCGTCCTGGTGCTCCCCGAGCTCCTCTACGACCTCGCCCTGCAGCGCGCGTTCGTGCACGCCGCGGCGCTGTTCGTCACGCGTCGGCAGACGACGTGGAACCACGTCGCCGCCTCCGCCTGACCCCCTCCCCCCACCTGTCGGCTCCGCCCGGTGCGCGCTCGCGCCCGGGGCGTCGTCGGCGTGCCCATCACCCGTCCCGGAAGGACAGCACCATGTACAACTCGACCCTCGCCCAGACCGCCCCCGTCCTCGCCGTCACCGGCGTCGCGACCGCCTTCCACGTCGTCGCCGCCTGGACGATCCTCGTCGCCGGCCTCGCGCTGGTCACGACCGCGCGCGTCCTGCGCCGCCGGGCGATGGCCCGCACCGCGCGCTGACCTCTGGCCTCCCCCGGTCGCGCGCGAGCGCCCCGGGGCGCTCAGGGGGGCTCAGTCGTCGTCGCCCGGCACGTACGGGCCGCGACGCAGCTCGAGGTCGATCTGCTCGGCGTCGAGCAGGTCGAGCGCGTGCCGCAGGGCCTGCGAGCTGTACGCCCCGGAGGTCCGCGCGGCGAGCAGCGCGACGCGCTGCGCCGCGATCGCGCGCAGGCGCAGCTCCTTGTACTGGGCGAACAGCTCGGCCGACGTCGCGGCGTCCGTGTCGCGGTTCTCCAGCTCGCGCACGACGTCGCGGCGCACGCGGGCGACGACGTCGCCGTCGTACGTGCTCCCGTCGGACCGGCGCAGGTCGGGCGCGTCGATGACGGCCACGGCGGCGGCGTCGAGCTCGACGCGGACGGCGCCGCGGTCCTCGTCGGCCCGGGACGACCCGCCGGCCAGGCCCAGCCGGCGGACGACCCACGGCAGCGTGCCGCCCTGGACGACGAGCGTGCCCGCGGCGACGCCGAATGCGACGAGCACGAGGAACGACCGCTGCGGCGTGTCGGTGGGCAGGGTCTGCGCCGCGGCGAGCGTCACGACGCCGCGCATGCCCGCCCAGACCAGCAGCGTGCCCTCGCGCCACCCCAGCGGCTCCGCCGTGAGGTAGTCGATGTCGGCCGCGCGGCGGCGCAGCGAGGTGCGGATGCGCCCGACCCGCGCCTGCGGGACCTCCTTCGGCCCGCCCGTCCGGGGCGCGTCGCGGTGACGCCCCGAGGGCTCGTACGTCTCGAGCGGCGCCTCGGCCGGACCGAACCGCGCGTCGATCTTCTCCTGCATGCCCTGGATCACGCCACGCATCGACTCGCCGCGGCGCGCGCGACGCGCCAGGGACCGCAGGAGCGTCGCGACGTACGCCGACCGCACGACGAGGATGACGACCGCCGCGAGCGCCGCGATCCCGACGGCCCGCCACAGGCTCCCGTGCGCCTCCTGCACGTCAGTGACGAGCGCGAACAGCTCGAGGCCCATGAGGAGGAAGACGCCGCCCTCGAGGAGCAGCTCGACCGTGCGCCAGTTCGACTCCTCGGCGAGCCGGTGCTGGGGGCGCAGGTACTTGGCGGCGCCGTTGCCGGTGACGAGCCCGGCGGTCACGACCGCGACGAGGCCCGACGCGCCGAGCTCCTCCGTGGGGAGGTACGCGATGAACGGGACGACGAACGAGACGGCGGTGCTCAGCGCCGGGTTGGCGAGCCGACGTCGGACGGTGAGGCCGACGAACCCGACGAGCGACCCCACGAGCACCGCGACGACGACGGCGAAGACGAAGTCGCCCGCGACCGCCCAGAGCGAGAACGCGGGAGCCACTCCGTCGCTGGCCACCGTGAGCGCGATGGCGGCGATCGCCGACCGCAGGAGCACGAGCGCGGAGGCGTCGTTCAGCAGGCTCTCGCCCTCCAGCAGCGTGACGACGCGCGGCGACGCCCCGAGCCGTTTGACGATCGACGTCGCGACGGCGTCTGTCGGGCTGACGATCGCGCCGAGCGCGAAGCCGGCCGCGAGCGGGATGCCGGGGATCAGCCACGTGAAGAGGTACCCGAGCAGCACCGTGCTGAGCAGCACCAGCACGACCGAGAGCCCGCTGATCGCGGTGAAGTCGCGCCGGAAGTCCATCGTCGGCAGGCCCACCGCGGCCGAGTAGAGGAGCGGCGGCAGGATGCCCGCGAGGATCCACTCGGGCTCGAACTCGATCTCCGGCACCGCGGGCACGAAGCTCACCGCGACGCCGACCGCGACGAGGACGAGCGGAGCGGCGACGCCCGCCTTGGGCGCGAGGATGTTCACGCCGACGATCGCGACGACCGCGAGCGTGCCCACGACGATGAGGGAGAGGATCTGCTCCTCGGTGAGGCTGAACGGGAACTCCATCGGCACCTCCGGCGGCCGCGGCAGCGCGCGGCTCGGCGCGCGGGGACGGGTCCACGCTAACCGCCCGGACCGCCGTCGGGCCGCGCGCCGAGCCCGGGACCAGGGTCCACGGCACCGTGCCGAACCCGGGTTCGCTCCTCACGGCGGGCTGGTCGTGGGGAGGGATCCCGGGTTCGGCACCCTGCGGGCGGTCGACAGCGGGTCCTCCTCAGGACGGTGGCCGCCGCCGGGTCGGGCGCGCGAGGATCGGCGGCATGAACGCCGTCGCCTCTCCGCCGCAGGACGCTCCGGTCCGGCCCGTCACGCCCGACGTCGCGACGGGCCGGTGGGCACGCCTCCAACCCTGGGTGCTGCCCGGCTTCCTGGCGCTCGTCGTCGGGCTCTTCCTCCTCGCAACCCCGACGTGGGGCCGGTCCGGGGCTGCCGGGCTGTGGGAGTCCCCCGTCCTCACGGACGACCTCCTGCTCGGCGCCGGCCTCGTGCTTCCGCTGCTCGACCTCTGCGTCGTCGGGGGCGTGCTCGTCTCCCGCCGCTCTCCCGTGCTCGGCACGGCACTCGCGACGCTCCCGTTCGTCACCGTCGTGGTCACGGGCGCGTTCGTGTGGGGCTGGTGGCTCGGGGTGCTGTGCGTCGCGGTGGTGGCAGCCGTCGACGGTTGGCGCCGGGCCGTGATCCCCGGCCTCGTCGCGATCGGGCTCGCGGGGCTGTACGCGTGGCTGCCGATCGTCGCCCTGCTGCCGATCGGGCCCGTGTGGGCGGTGTCGAGCAACGACCCACGATGGACCGAGATCACGGAGTCCGGCACGACGAGCGAGATCTCCTCCGCGCCTGGCGACCACCTGATCGTCTGGGTGCTGTACTGCTTCTGGGGCGTCGCCGCGATCGCCGTCGCAGCGCTCCTCGGGACCCAGGCACGGTGGCGGGGGGCCGCACGTCGTGCGGCCGTCGCGACGCGGCGCGCCGCCCAGGCGCAGGCCGTCACCGCGGAGCGGGCGCGGGTGGCGCACGACCTGCACGACGTCGTCGCGCACCACGTCTCGCTCGTCGCCGTGCGGGCGGAGTCGGCGCCGTACGTCCACCCGGAGCTCGACGACACCGCGCGCGCCGTCCTCGCCGACATCGCGACGGACGCGCGCGAGGCGCTGGGCGAGCTGCGCCAGGTGCTCGCGGTGCTCCAGCGCAGCGAGGACGCCGCGCCCGACCTGGCGCCGCAGCCGGGGGCGGGGGACGTCGTCGGACTGGTCGAGGCGGCACGGGCGGCGGGCCAGGACGTGACGCTCACGGGAGGGTTCGACGCCGTGCCCGCCGCACCGGGCTACGCGCTCTACCGTGCCGCGCAGGAGGCGCTGACCAACGCGCGGCGCCACGCGCCCGGCCGTCCCGTCGTCGTCGACGCGCGGGTCGTCGGACCGGACCGGCACCGCACGGCGGTGCTGCGGGTGACGAACCCGGTCGACGGCGCGGAGCAGAGCGGCGCGGGCGCGGCCGGGCGCGGCCTCGCCGGGATGCGCGAGCGGGTCGAGGCTCTGGGCGGCACGCTCTCGACCGGGGTGGGCGACGACGGCGCGACGTTCGTGGTCGAGGCCCGCATCCTGCTCGTCGGGGTCGCGAGCCCCGTGGCGTCCGAGCCCGTGGCGAGCGCGTGAGCCCGCACGCGGCACCGCCGGACGCGACGCCCGCGACGATCGACCCGCCCCGCACGCCGGTGCGCGTCGTCGTCGCGGACGACCAGCCCGTCGTCCGGCACGGGTTCGCGGCGATCCTCGACGCCGCGGACGGGCTGGAGGTCGTCGGGTCCGCGGGCGACGGGTACGAGCTGCTCGACGTCGTCGCGGCGGTCGAGCCCGACGTCGCCGTCGTGGACGTGCGCATGCCGCGACTCGACGGTCTCGCCGCGACGCGCGAGCTCGTGGCGCGGCACCCGGGCACCCGGGTCCTCGTGCTGACGACGTTCGACCTCGACGAGTACGTCTACGACGCGCTGCGGGCCGGGGCGAGCGGGTTCCTGCTCAAGGACGTGCCGGCGCCGCGCCTCGTCGAGGGCGTGCGGCTCGTCGCCGACGGCTCGATGCTGCTGGGCCCGAACGTGACGCGCCGCCTCGTGGGCGACTTCGCGGCGCGCTCCGCGAGCCGCCCGTTCCCCGGCGTGGACGACCTCACGGCACGCGAGCGGGAGGTCGTGCTCGCGGTCGCGCGCGGGCTGTCCAACGCCGAGATCGGGGCGGAGCTGTTCATCTCCGAGACGACCGTGAAGTCCCACGTCTCGGAGTCCCTGCGCAAGACCGGCTGCCGCGACCGCGTCCAGCTCGTCGTCGCGGCCTACGAGTCGGGGCTCGTGCGCTGACGTCGGCGGCGGCGCCGGACGAGCAGCTCCGCGACGACGAGGTTGGGCACCCAGGAGAGGAACGGCGCGAGCGCGTACGCGCGCTCGAAGGCGACGTCGGGGTCGACCGCGTCGCCGAGGGCGAGCGCCTGGGCGACGACGAGCGCCGTCGTCCACAGCCGCAGCGTCACGCCGGCGTAGGTGAGCGCGAAGCTGCGCGTCATCCAGTCCTGGTGCGCGGCCACGTCGCCGCCGCGGACCGCGCGGTAGCCGCGCCACGTCGTCCACAGCCACAGGACGGCGAGCGCCCCGAAGCCGAGCGTCCCGACGAGACCGGCCTGGTTGACCGGGACGAGGACGAGCCCGGCCGCCCCGCCGACCGCGACGGCCGTGACGTAGGCCCGTCCCGTCCAGCGGTGCACGCCCGGGTGCCGGTGGCGCAGCCCGGCCCAGAGCTGGAGCGGGGCGCACACGAGCGCGACCCCGCCCGCGACGACGTGGGCGTAGAACGCGCCCAGGACGAACCCCGGCGCCCCGGCGTACGCGGCGGCGAGCCCGACGTCGTCGCGGGCCAGCGCGGGGAGGGACGCCGTGAGGTACGGCAGGACGGCGAACGCGGCGACGGCGAGCGACGTGAGGGTCAGCGTCGCGACGGCGGTGCGGGTGCCGCGCGCACGCGGGACCACGGGCGCAGGGCGGACGAGCCGGGTGGCGGTCATGACGGCACCGAACCACGCCGGCTCGCCCCGACGGATCCGGGAACGCCCTGGTCGTGGCCCTGACCGCTCCCTGAGCGGCGGGTGCGCGGGGACACCCCGCGCGCCCAGTCATGTCAAGAACTCTTGACATGAGGTCTAGTCCGCCTTACCTTCGCCATGTCAGCAATCTTTGACATCGAGACGGGAGCCGGCATGTCGTACGAGGAGAAGGGCACCTGGGTCTACCTCGTCGTGAGCGTCGTCGTGTACGCCGCGTACGTCGGGGTCGTGCTGTCCCGCGCGGACGGCGGGCCGCTCGCGGACGTCGCGTACGTGGCCCCGCTGCTGTGGTCGATCGGGACCGCGATCGTCGCGGCGATCGTCGTGCGGGTCGTGGTGGAGATCGCCCGCCCCAGCGAGAGCTACCGCAGCGACGAGCGCGACCGCGACCTCGCACGCCGCGGCACCCTCGCGGGCCAGTGGGGCGTCGTCGCCGGCGCGCTCGGCGCGCTCACCCTCGCCCTCGCGGAGGCGGACACGTTCTGGATCTCGAACACGATCTACCTCGGCTTCGTGGTCATGGCGGTCGTCTCGTCCGTCGTCACGCTCGTCGCCTACCGACGGGGGGCGTGACGTGGGAGGGAAGCCGACGCGCGTCACGAACACGATCCGCGCGCTCCGCTTCGCGCGCGGCGAGATGACGCAGGCCGAGCTCGCGGAGCGCGTCGGCGTGACGCGCCAGACCGTCATCGCGATCGAGCAGGGTCGCTACTCGCCGTCGCTCGAGACCGCGTTCCTCATCGCCCGCGCCCTGGACGCCCCGCTCGACGAGGTGTTCGCCTACCCCGGCGAGGAGCCGGTCCGATGAGGGCGGCGACGTCCACCACCTACGGACCGCCCGACGTCGTGCGCATCACGACGCTCCCCGACCCCGTCCCGGGCCCTCGCGACCTGCTCGTGCGCAACCGCGCGAGCACGCTCGCCGCTGCGGGCGTCGCCGCGCGCAGCGGCACGCCGTGGTTCGCGCGGCTCGCGTTCGGCCTGCGCCGGCCGCGCTACCCCGTGCTGGGCGGCGAGGTCGCGGGCGAGGTCGTCGCGGTCGGAGCCGAGGTCGCGGGCTTCACCGTCGGCGACCGGGTCACCGCGCTCACGCGCAGGGGTGCGGGCGCGCACGCCGAGCTCGTCGTCGTCCCGGCGGACGGCGCCGTCGTCCCGACGCCGCGCGGTCTCTCCGACGTGGACGCCGCGGTCCTGGCCGCCGGGCCGCTGACCGCGCTGCCGTTCCTCACCGACCACGCGCGGCTGCGACCCGGCGCACAGGTCCTGGTGATCGGCGCGTCGGGGTGCGTCGGGACGGCGGCGGTGCAGCTCGCCGTGGTCGCGGGCGCGCACGTCACCGCCGTGTGCGGGCCGCGCGGCCTCGACCTGGTGCGCGCGCTCGGCGCGGCGGAGGTCGTCGACCGCACGCAGCGGGACGCCACCGCGAAGCCCTCCGCAGCCGGAGCGGTGGACACAACACGCTACGACGTCGTCTTCGACGTCGCGGGCGCGTCGTCGTACCGGAGGTGCCGGAACCTGCTCACGGACGACGGGGCCTACCTCACGACCGTGCCGTCGGCCGCGATCCTCGCGCGCACCCTGTGGAGCGCGCGCCGCGCGGGCGGCCGGCGGGGCGTCGTCGCCTTCACCGGCCTGAAGTCCACCGAGCTCCAGCGCGCAACCCTGCGCGAGGCGCTCGCGCTCGGGTCGTCCGGCGCGCTGCGCGCCGTCGTCGACCAGGAGTACCCGCTCGACCGGATCGCGGACGCGCACCGGCACGTCGAGCACGAGCACAAGGCGGGCACCGTGGTCGTCGCCCTCGGGTGAGGTGCGCACCCGCCGGCGCCGGGACGAGCCGTTCGGGTCGCGACCGCGCGCGGGTCGTCGGAGGCTGCTGGGGACGGTGGCCGACGACGAGAGGGAGAGACGTGGACGCCCGCACGATGCTGGAGGACCTCTTCGGCCGGATCGGACCGACGACGACCCGCGCCGTCGACGGTCTCGGGGAGGACGCTCTCGCCGCGCGCCTCGACCCCGGCGCCAACACGATCGCCTGGCTCGCGTGGCACCTCGCGCGGGGCCAGGACGCGCAGGTCGCCGCCGCGGTCGGGCGCGAGCAGGTGTGGACGCGCGACGGCTGGGCACGCCGGTTCGACCTGCCGTTCCACGACGGGGCGACCGGCTACGGGCAGTCGGCCCAGGACGTCGCCCGCGTCCGCGCGAGCGACGACCTCCTGCTTGGCTACGTGCACGCCGTCCAGGTCGAGTCCCACGACGTGCTCGCCGCGCTGACCGACGAGGACCTCGACCGCGTCGTCGACGAGGCGTGGGACCCGCCGGTCACGCTCGGCGTCCGGCTCGTGAGCGTCGCGGTGGACAGCCTCCAGCACGCGGGCCAGGCCGCCTACGTGCGCGGCGTCCTCGAGCGCTCCGGCCGTGCCTGACGACGCGTCAGACGGGTACGCGCCCGCGGGTCCCGTTCACGATCGCTGCTCGAGCTCGTCCGCGACCACCGCCTGGAGCTCGGCCACGCTCGGCAGCGCTCCGCGCGCCTCGTCGGGCAGCCCCTGGAGGTCCGCGACCGCGACGGGCGCGTTCGTGCTGGCCAGGGAGTAGCGGACGACGGCGCCGCTCCGGCCCGTACACAGCAGGATCCCGACGGTCGGGGCGTGGATCTCGTGCCGGCGGTACTGGTCGTCGACGATCGCGACGTAGGTCCCGAGCTGACCGAGGTGCGCGGGTTCGAACTTCCCGACCTTCAGCTCGACGACGACGTAGCGCAGCTGCTCGACGTGGAAGAACAGCAGGTCGACGAAGAACTCGTCGACGGCGTCGCTCTCGTCGTCGGGCACGGTCAGACGCACCTGCCGCCCGACGAACGCCATCCCGCGCCCGAGCTCGAGCATCGTGTCCTGGAGACGGTCCATGAGCGCTTGCTCGACGTCGCGCTCGGCGCGCTTCTCGACGAGGCCGAGGTGCTCGAAGACGTAGGGGTCCTTGACCATCGCCTGTGCCAGCTCAGAGTCCGCGGCGTCGAGTGCCGCGGTGAAGTTCGTCGGCGCGGCCCCGAGAGCATCGCGCCGCCGGAACTTGATCTGGTACTCGAGCACGGGGCGGGTCCAGCCGTTCTCGGCAGCCTCCGCGGCATACCAGTCACGCTCGTCACGGGTGCTGAGCCGCTCGAGGAGGGTGATCACGTGTCCCCAGGGCAATCGGCCAACGGGACGTTGGCCGAACTCCTCGAGCGTCGGCCAGACCTCGGCGACCCTGCGCATGTTCTTCAGGTTCGAGGGCGACCAGCCACGCTGCTCCGGGAACTCCCGCTGCAGGTCAGCGGCGAGCCTGGTCACCACCTTCGCACCCCAGCCCGCGGTACGTTGGCGCTCGAGGATGTCGTGGCCGATCGACCAGTAAAGCCGCAGCACCTCGGTGTTCGCAGCGCGCGCGGCGCGGAACTGCGTCGCGCGGACGCGCGCCTTGAGGTCGGTCAGCAGCTCGGCGTATCCCGCCGGCTCGAGGTCGTCGTTCGATGACGGCACGGCACGTCCCCCTGACGGTCGCGCGCCGCGTCCCGGCGCTCCGCTGCGAACGTAGGGCATCGCGGCTTTGCGCTGTCAAGGGGTCGTGCGGGCGACTCAGCCGGACGCCTCCTCGCCGTCGAGCACGACCTCGCTGTCGCTTTCGGACGGATAACGACACTGATGTCGTTCTCGGCCGGTGGGATTCACCCGCGATCGAACTGGACGCCTGTCCAGTTGGCTGTCTAGCGTGGGGGCCAGCCGGTGCCCGTACGCTCAGCCCCCTGCCAGTACGGGCACCGGCGATCACGGCGGTGCCGCCTCACGCGTCCGACACGCCCGCGCCCTTGCTGCCCCGAACCGCCTGTCCGGCGGCGGCACGGGCGCGCCCTCAGGACGGTACCCGTCGCGCTCGACCGACCACGACCCGACGGGAACGACCATGAGCACCTCGACCGGACGCCGCACCCTGGTGCGGGCCACCACAGCCGCCGCCCTCGCCGCCTCCGCCGCGCTCCTCGCGGGCCCGGCCGCCCACGCCGCCGAGGGCGACACGTACGTGCCGTCCCAGCCGTCGATGCGCCTCACGACGCTCGTCTCGGCGTGCGAGCAGGACGCCGCCTACCTGGACTACGCGATCGAGGTCGAGGGCACCGACCACGACACGGTGACGGTCACGTGGATCAACCCCGACGGCGAGAGCGTCGTCCGGTCCGGCCTCCCCCTCCAGGGCCGGTTGCTGTGGCCGGGGGCCGTCGTCGACGAGCAGGGCAAGGGCGTCGACTGGCCCGGGTGGCGGTTCGAGGACGGCGAGTGGGTCGAGGGCGACGAGTACGACTGGGTCCGGCCCGCCGTCGACGTGAGCTTCGAGGTCAACCCGCACGTCCTCGTGACCACGGTCTACCCGCCGTCGTCGCCCGACTGCGCGACGAACCCGCCCGGGGAGGACGACCCGGCCGGCGTCGTCCCTGTGTCGAACGAGGTGAGCGCGTCCGCGCAGAACCCGAGCCTGGCGGAGACCGGCGCGACGGTCGGTCTCTACGCGGCCCTCGCCGCCGGCCTCGCCGCGGTGGGCACCGCCGTCGTGCTCCTGTCCCGTCGCGCGCGCCGGAGCTGATCCCGCCGCCGGCCCGCGTGCGGTCCGGCGAGCGCTGGCTCTCGGCCGAGCGATGCGCCCCGCCGTGCGTCACCCGGCCGGGAGCGCGTCGCTCGGCGCGGGCGCGTCGACCGACCGCCGCGACAGCAGCGCCGCGACGAGGAAGCACACCGCGCCGACGAGCGTGCCGGCGTCGTCCCACCACTCGCTCACGTAGGTGCCCGTGGCGAGCGAGACGTACGCCCCGACGGCAGACACGCCGAACGCGACGGAGCCGAGCAGGTTGAGCCAGGTCCCGTGCCAGGTGCGGGCGTCCGTGTCCCACAGGTGCCCGCGGTCGCGCGTCGCGACGACGGCGAACGCGGACGACACGAGGAACGCGACGGAGCCGTAGGCGTCCGGCTTCCAGCCCGCGCCGAGCGCCGTCGGGTCGTCGACCGCCGCGACGAGGGCCGTCGTCGTGCTGACGTTGAAGCACAGCGTCCCGACGAGCTGGACCGCCGCCGCCCACCAGTCCCACCGGTCGGCCGGGTGCGTCCCCGCACGCGGCGGGCGCCGCCCGCTGAGGCCGAGCTGCACGAACGCGGCGGCGGTGAAGAACACCGCGCCGACGACGAACGTGACGTTCGTGGCGACCGCGCCGACGGCGTCGGCGTAGGGCGGGAGCGCCCCGACGAGGAAGCACAGCGACCCGACCGCGAACCCCCACGCCTCGCGCCGCAGACGACGCCCCCGCCCGTCCACGACCGTCAGTGGTGGAAGCCCGAGCGCCGGCCCTCGGCGGGCATGGGCGACGTGAGGCCGTCGAGCCACTCCGTCTCGACCCGGATGTCCTCCAGGAGGTCGTCGGCGAGGTCGCGGCTCACGCCGTTGCGCACGACGATCCGCTGGACGGTGAGGTCCGCGAGGTCGTCGGGCATCGGGTAGGCCGGGACCAGCCAGCCCTTCATCCGCAGCCGGTCGGAGAGGTGGTACAGGTCCCAGTTCTCGGTGTGGCCCTGCTTGAGCCGCCACGCGAACACGGGGATGTCGGACCCGTCGTTCCACAGGTCGAACGCGCCGATCTGCTCGATCCCGTGCGCGAGGTACTTCGCGACGTCCTGGCACTCCTGCTGGATCGCGGTGTAGCCCTCCCGGCCGAGGCGCAGGAACTGGAAGTACTGGAGCAGCACCTGCGCGCCCGGACGCGAGAAGTTGAGGGCGAGCGTCGGCATGTTCCCCCCGAGGTAGCTCACGCGGAAGACGAGCTCCTCGGGCAGGGCGTCGAGCGTGCGCCACACGACCCAGCCGACCCCGGGGTACACGAGTCCGTACTTGTGGCCCGACGTGCTGATCGAGTGCACGCGCTCGAGCCGGAAGTCCCACTCGATCTCCGGCTGGAGGAACGGCGCGATCATGGCGCCCGACGCGCCGTCGACGTGGATCGGGACGTCGAGCCCCGTGCGCTCCTGGAGCGCGTCGAGCGCCGCCGCGATCTCTTTCACGGGCTCGTACATGCCCGTGTAGGTCACGCCCATGATCGCGACGACGCCGATCGTGTTCTCGTCGACGTACTTCTCGAGGTCGCTGCCGTCGAGGCACGGGTGCTCCTCCGAGATCGGCACGTACCGCGCCTCGACCTCGAAGTAGTTGCAGAACTTCTCCCAGCACACCTGCACCGCCGAGCTCATGATGAGGTTCGGCCGGTCCGCGGGCTTCCCCGCCGCCCGGCGCGTGAGCTGCCACCGCCGCTTGAGCGCGAGGCCCCCGAGCATGCACGCCTCGGACGACCCGATGGTCGACGTCCCGATGCAGTCCTGCACGTCGGGCACGTTCCACAACGACCCGAGGATGCGCCAGCAGTTCTCCTCGACCGCCGCCGTGCGCGGGTACTCGTCCTTGTCGACCATGTTCTTGTCGTAGACCTCGGCGTAGAGCCGGTCCGCCTCGTCACCCATCCACGTCGCGACGAACGTCGCGAGGTTGAGGCGCGAGTTGCCGTCGAGCATCACCTCGTCGTGGACGACCTGGTAGGCGGACGTCGGCTCCATCTCCGCGTCCGGCATGGTGAAACGTGGCGCGACCGCCCGCACGCCGGCTCGCGTGTAGGTCGGGCGCAGGACGTGCTGCTCGTCGGTCATGCTGGTTCCTTCCGACACGCCGGGGACCCGGCTCGGGTGGGTGACGTCGCGCCCGGTCAGGTCAGGCGAGCGCCTTGGCCTTGAGCGCCGCGAACTCCTGCTGGTCGATCGTCCCGGCGTCGAGCAACGCCTTCGCGTCGGCGATCTGGGAGCTCGGCGACGTGCCGGAGACGCTGCGGATGTACGAGTCGGTCGCCGCCTGGGCGTTCGCGACGCTCTGCGCGTGCCGCTCGCCCATGCCCTTGCCGCGAGCGATGAGGTAGACCAGCGCCGAGAGGAACGGGACGACGATGAGCGCGAGCACCCACACCGCCTTCCACCACCCGCTCAGGTGCCGGTCGCGGAACAGGTCCGCGACGATCTGGAAGAGGATCACCAGATACATCACGAAGAAGAACCACCACACCATGAGCCAGAACCAGTCCCAGAAGGTGTCCATGTCGCTGCCTTTCGTCGTGGGGGTGCCGACCGTCGTCAGTCGGCGAGGATGCGTGCCTTCTGCGCCTCGAACTCCTCGGCGCTGAGCACGCCCTGGTCGCGGAGCGCGCCGAGCTGGGTGAGCTGTTCGATGCGGGCGTCCATGCCCGACGGCGCCGCCGGCGCGGGCGGCGCGTACGCGGGCTCCGGGGGCGCGTACTGCTGGGGCGGCGGCGCGTACTGCGGCGCCGGCTCCTGCGCGGCCTCCTGGGCGGCCCAGCGGCCCGCCTGGCGGCGGGAGACGCGGTTCGAGACCGCGGTCGCGGTCCCGGCGATGACGGCGGTGCGCGCGACACCGCGGAGCAGTCCTGGCACGAGGGTCTCCTTCTGCGAGCGCCGGCTCAGGCGTCCGGCTCGGTGGCGTCCAGCGACGCGAGGAGCGCCTGGACCGGGATGCGCCCGCTCGCGACGAGCTGGGCGCCGTTGCGGCGCAGGGCGGTCGCGAAGGGGGCCGCCCACACGTTCTCGTAGACCAGCACGACCGCCGTCATGCCGGGCTCGACGGCGCTCGCGGCCTCGTCGAGGTCGTCGTCGCCGAGCAGGCCCGACCTCGACCCCTCGAACACCGCGAGGTTCGTCGACCCGTCGTCGAGCTCCTCGAGCCCGAGGCCGACGACGCTGCCGTCCTCCTCCCGCCGGACGACCACGAGGTCGAGCACGCGGATGATGCCGCGGTCCACGAGGTCGACGAGGTGCGGGAAGGCCGCGTCGCCCGTCGCGCGGTCCGTCGGGAGCTCGATGACCAGGAAGTCGATCGGCCCGCTCTCCGCGAGGTCGCCGAGCTCGCTCTCGAGCCCGTCGTTGAGTTCTTGCGTCATCGTCGCGTCCTCTCCGCGTCCGCCCGCGCCACGCGCGCGGGCCTGTCCTCAGGCTCGTCCTGGCCGCCGGGCGAGTCCTCACCCAGAACGCGTGAACTCCTGACCGGCGGCCTGCTCGGCCCCCTACCGGCTCGCGCCGTCCGTCGCGGGCAGGAGGTACTCCACGTGCACGGCGTCGATGCGCCCGTCGAGCGCGAACGGCATGCGGTCCGCGTACGCGCGCGACACGGCGCCGCCGTACGCGCGCCCGACGTCGAGGCAGTCGTTCGCGGAGAAGAGCAGCGGCGCGCTCACGGGGACCGTGCCGGAACCGACCTCCTCGCCGTCGACCTGCAGCGCGACGTCGAGCGGGCCGCCGGGCCGCGGCTCGACGTACGTCGTGACGATCTCGACCGTGTGGTCGCCGGCCGCGAGCGGCGTGCTCGACCGGACGACGGTCCGCTGGATGAGGAAGAGGTTGTACTCGTAGGTGAGCACGCCGTCGAGCAGGAAGCACGTGAGCCCGCCGCCCGCTCCGCCGAGCTTGTAGAGCACGCCGTTCGCGGCGTCCGGGACGGACAGCCGGATCTCCACTCGGTTGGGGCGGTTGCCGAGCGCCGGGGCGCAGAACTCCGGGACGCGCACCGTGTCGCCCGAGAAGTCCCACGCCGTGTACGGCGGGCTGATCCGGTCCTCGGGGTGCATCGCGACCACCCAGAGCCCACCGCCCACGGGCAGGACGTCGTTGCGGGCCGCCTCGATCGCGAACAGCTCCCTGAGCTCGGCGAGCTTCTCGGGATGCTCGGCGGCGAGGTCGCGCGCCTGGCTCCAGTCCTCGTCGAGGTGGTACAGCTCCCACGGGTCGTGGTCCGGGGTCCAGGTCTGGATCCCCGGTGGCATCCCCTGCACCCACGGGAGCCGTGGACCGGTCGCCGAGGCCATCCAGCCGTCGGCGTAGATGGAGCGGCTGCCCATGATCTCGAAGTACTGCGTCCGACGGCGGCCCTCGGCCCCGGCGTCGTCGATCGAGTACGCGAAGCTCGTCCCGTCGATCGGGTCCTGCGGGATGCCGTTCACGGTCTCGGGGTGGGAGATGCCGATGATCTCGTAGATCGTCGGCACGAGGTCGACGACGTGGTGGAACTGCGTGCGCGGCACGCGGTCGGGCTCGATGCGCCCGGGCCAGCTCACGAACATCGGGTTCCGCGTGCCGCCGAGGTGGGACGCGAGGAGCTTCATGCCCTGGTACGGCGACGAGCCGGCCCACGCCCACGCGGCGTGGTACTGGTTGTCCGTCGCGGGCGTGCCGAGCGCGTCGAGCCCGCCGAGCTCCTCGAGCGCGGCGATGTGCTGCTCGACCGTCGACGGGATGCCGTTCTGCGCGAGCAGCTCGCTGATCGTCCCGTTCTGCCCCTCGCCCGAGGAGCCGTTGTCGCCCCAGATGTAGACGACGATCGTGTTGTCGGCGAAGCCGAGCCGCTCGACCTCGTCGAGCAGGCGCCCGGCCTGCACGTCGGCGTGCTCGCCGAACCCTGCGGCGACCTCCATGAGCCGCGCCTGGAACGCCTTCTGGTCGTCGGGGATCTCGTCCCACCCGGCGAGGCTCTCGGGCCGGGGCGTGAGCTCGGCGTCCTCCGGCACCCAGCCCGCGGCCTTCGCGCCCGCGAGCGCCCGCTCCCGGTAGGCGTCCCAGCCGTCGTCGAACTGCCCGGCGTACCTGTCCGCCCACTCCTTCATGATGTGGTGCGGCCCGTGCAGCGCGCCGGTGGCCCAGTAGACGAAGAACGGCTTGTCCGGCGCGTTCGCCTTGTGGTCGCGCAGCCAGCGCATCGCGTCGTCGGCGATGTCCTCGCTGAGGTGGTAACCCTCCTCCGGGGTCTTCGGCGGCAGCGTCGGGGTCGTGTTGCGCACCAGGTGCGGCTCGTACTGCGACGCCTCGCCCGCGAGGAACCCGTAGAAGTACTCGAACCCGTACCCGGTGGGCCAGCGGTCGAACGGTCCGGACGCCGTCGTCTCCTCCGCCGGCGTGTTGTGCCACTTGCCCCAGGCGCCGGTCGCGTACCCGTACTGGCGCAGCACCTCGGCGATCGTCGCGCTGCTCTTGGGGATGTGCCCCGAGTAACCGTCCCAGTCGTTCGCGAGCTCCGCGATCTGCCCGTTGCCGACCCGGTGGTGGTTGCGCCCGGTGAGCAGCGACGCGCGCGTCGGGGAGCACATGGCGGTCGTGTGGAACCGGTTGTAGCCGATGCCGCCCGCGCGGACCCGGTCGAGCGTCGGCGTCCGCACGGCGCCGCCGAGCGTCGTCGGGAGCGCGGGACCGGCGTCGTCGATGAGGATCACGACGACGTTCGGCGCGTCCGGGGGCAGGTGCCGCTCCGGTGGACGCGGGGAGTACGTGGACTCCTGGATCGTCCGCCCGGCGACGCTCCCGGACCGCCGGGGCGGGAACGGCAGCGACCTCTCGGCGGGCAGCGGCGGTCCGACGACCGTCCGGCGGGGCTCGTCACTCATCGTGTCTCTCCTGTCTGTCCAGGACCTCACGGACGGCACGGGCGCGGCCCCGGCCCGGCGCAGGTCGTCGGGCCGTCGTGCAGGTGGGGAGCGCCCGGCGGCCCGACGACTCGTCGACCGTAGGTCCGCCACGACGGAGAGGGCATCACGCAGATCGCGCGAACGACGGCGCGGTGGTTCCCGCAGCCGGGGCGCCGCTCAGCTCCCGAGGAGGCCCAGGGTCACGGCGCGCTCGACGGCGGCGCCGCGCGTCGTCGCGCCGAGCTTGCGGTAGATCGCGCCGACCTGGGTGCTCACCGTGTTGCGGGAGACGAAGAGCCGGCGCCCGATCTCCGCCATGGTGAGGTGCGTCTGCAGGTAGGGAAGCAGGCGCAGCTCGGCGGGGGTGAGCGGCGGGGCGCCGCGCGTCGCGGCGACGCTCTCGAGCCGGTCGCGGAAGGCGGCGACCTCGCCCGCCAGGAGCCCGACGCGCGGGCGGCGGCGCAGCAGTTCGGCGGCCTCGGCGGCGAGGTGCGACGCCGTCGTGCGGTCCCCGAGGGCGAGGCACGCGTACCCGAGCTGGAGCCGGACGCGCAGCGCGAGGTACGGCATGACGTGCGTGCACGGCACCCGGGCGCGCATCCCGCGCGCGACGAACCGCTCGGCCGCGGTGCGCTCGCCCCGGTGGGCGGCGACGCGGGCCCGTACGGCCAGGGCGATCGCCGTGGTGGAGTAGCCCTCCATGTGGTGGTCGTCGACCGTGCCGACCGCGGCGCGCGCGTGCCGCTCGGCGTCGTCCCACCGTCCCTCGTCGAGCGCGAGGATCCCCAGCTCCGCCTCGCTGAGGAGCACCGAGTCCGGGTTCCCCGCCTCCGTGCCGCAGGCCACGGCCTCCGTGAACGCGTCCCGCGCCGCCTCCCGGTCTCCCACGAGCAGCTGGGCCGAGCCCAGCAGGTGGAGCGCCTGGTCCCGCCACGGGCTCCAGGCCGGCTCGTGCTCGACGGCGTAGGCCGCGCACGCGAGGGACGCCTCCGGGCCGTCGACGCACATGGCGGCCCGCACCTGGCACCGCGCGGACTCGAGCGCGACGCGGTCCTCGTCGGGGAGGAGGTCCGCGTCGAAGCCCTCCAGGACGGCGGCCCACCGCTCGGCCGTCGCGGACTCGCCGAGCAGCAGCGCACGCCACGCGGCGACGACCGTCAGCTCGGGGAACGCCTCGACGACGGCGTCGCCGAGGGTCTCGAGCCAGCGGGTCACGACGGCGACGCCGCCGTCCTGGTAGGTCGACAGCGCGAGGCGCCCGACCAGGACGGCCGCCTCCTCGACGTCGCCCGCCGCGAGGAGGTGCTCGACGGCTCGCGCCTCGATCCCCTCCTCGACGTGCCACGCGGCGGCGCGCCGGTGGAGCGGCGCGACGGCCTCGGGCTCCACGCGCCCGAGCTCGGCGAGCAGGAACTCGCGAAAGAGCGGGTGGTAGCGGAACCAGCCGCGGTGGTGGTCGAGCGGGACGAGGAACAGGCTCGCGTCCTCGAGCTCGCGCAGGCGCGCCGCGGCGTCCGTGGTGCCGAGCACGGCGTCGCACGTCGCAGCCGAGAGCTGGTCGAGCACGGCCGTGGCGCGCAGGAAGTGCTGCGTCTGCGCGGACAGGGTGGTCATGCACTCGCGGTAGAGGTAGTCGGCGACGAACCGGTCGGTCCCGGTGAGCGACGCGGGGTCCTCCCCGTCGCGCACGAGCAGCGCGCAGAGGAACACGCCCGTGGGCCAGCCCTCGCACCGCTCCACCACGGTGTCGATCCCGGCGTCCGGCATGGCCCCCGCCGCGCGGAAGATCTCGCGCGCGCCGTCGACGTCGACCCGCAGGTCGTCGGGCCCGATCTCGACGAGGTCGCCCTCCACGCGCCGTCGCGCCCCGTGCCCGGGCGTGCGACGGCTCGCGACGACGACCTGCGACCCCGGCGGGACGCCACCGAGCACGATGTCGAGCGCGTCCCGGCACGCCACGGAGCCCGCCTCGTGCAGGTCGTCGACGAACAGCACGAACGGGGTCGCGGTCCGCGCGAGCGCCGCCGCGAGCAGCGGGGCGGACCTCCCGAGCATCGCCGCGCCCGTGCCGCGCATCTCGGCCGACACCGCGGCGACCTCGGGCGAGACGCGCGCGCACGCGAGCGCGAGGAGCGTGAGCAGGGCCCCGGGGTCGTCGTCGAGGCGGTCGAGGCTGGCCCAGGCGACCGCGCGGTCCTCGAGGCTCGCCCACTCGGCGAGCATCGTCGTCTTGCCGTAGCCCGGAGGCGCCGTCACCACGACGACACGGGCGTCGTCGCGCCGCGCGCGGTCCACGAGCCCGCGCCGGGACACCGCACCGCGGCGTGGCGCCGGCGGCTCGACCTTGCCCGCCAAGAGCGCCGTGCTGAGATCCGGTCGCGCGGTGACCGCCTGACGGCTCCCGTCGGACACGCAAGCAGCCTAGGAGCGCCCCAGAGACCCCTCAACAGGAGCGAGGGAAATCACCCGCGGGACGCGGGGGGCCCGCCCGGCGGGACGTCGTCCAGCCCACCGCCGGGGTCGTCCTCCCACCCCTCCACGGGCTCCAGGCCCAGGGCCAGCGCGACCCGCGGGGCTGCCGCCACGACGGTGGGCAGGCCGACGACCGGCACGACCGCGGCGAGCACGCCCACCACCTCGGCGGGGTCGACCCCGGCCTCGACGGCGCCGTCGATCTCCGCGCCGTACGTCGGGACGGACGCCCCGACCGCGACGGCCGCGGCGATCCGGACCAGCGCCCGGTCCCGGCTCGAGAGCGGCGCGTCCTCGAGACCTGCGCCGTCGCCGACGCGCTCGTCGTTGACCGTGAGCCGCCGGAGCACCTCCGCATGGTCCACGACGACCACCCACCCCTTCCGACTCCGGGTCGACGGGGGCCGACGCGGTCGCCTCGCCCCTCCTGCCAGCATGCCGACGGCACGACGTGCGGTCGTCACGCAGAACGCATGACGGGGCGCGCCAGGAGCGGCGCGACGACGTCCGGGTGCCGCGCCGCCCCAGCACGAACGGCGCGGCACCCGATGGACCCTCAGGCCGGTCGGACGGATTCCGACAGGCCGGTGAGGACGTCCCCGCCGGTGACGTGCTGTCCTGGCACGCGGGCCAGGAGGATCTCGGTGAGCGCGGACTCGAGCGCGCCCGGCAGGCCGAGCGCCTGCAGGTGCGAGAGCCGCACGGACAGCGGCCGGTCCGCCGTGAGCACGCCGTGCGCGCGCTCCTTGTCGTCGTACGGGACGTGCGCACGATCGAGCGCCACGAAGAGGCGGGCGTCCACGTCGTTGTCCGCGAGACGGGGGGCGGGCCCGAGGTCGACGACGAGGCAGGACGACGGCGCGAGCGCCTCGACCGTGACGTGCAGTGCCCGCTCGTCCCGCTCGACGAGCGCGCCCACGGGCGCGCCGTCGACGGTGACGACGGGCGCGACCTCGTGGTCGTCGCTCCCGGTCGGCGCGAGCCCCGGGAACGTCAGGGTCCAGCGCCGCGACGACGGCACCACGCGCGCGTCCCCTGCGACCGGCCCGACCGCCGCACGGCCCGTCGCCTGGTCGAACGCCAGCGGGGTCCGTGCCTCGCCGAGGGTGCTCTCGGGCGCGCCGTCGACGACGGTCCCCGGCGGAAGGCCCTCCGCGTCCTCGACGAGGTCGAGCGCGCCGTCGGCCCCGACGACGACGAGCACCTCGACGTGCTCCGGGTGCGCGACGCCGTTGCCGGGCACCGTCGCGCCGTCGAGCGGCACGATCGCGCCGGTGCGCGCGAGGACGGGAATGCTCGACAGGTCGCGGTGCAGCCAGGTCTCGCGGCCACCGTCGTAGACGAGCCCCCCGAGCACGTCGACCCACGTCCCCTCGGGCAACCACGCGCGCACCGCGGCGACCCCGGCCGCGGGGTCCGCCGGCGCGGTGATCGGCGCGACGACCAGCTCGGACCCGAAGAGGTACTGGTTGCGCGCCGCGTACGCCTCGGGCTGCTCGGGCCACTCGTGGTACAGCGGCTGGACCAGAGGCACGCCCTCGCGCGCGGCCCGGACGTTCATCGTGTGGAGGTACGGCAGCAGGCGGTGACGCAGGCGCAGCGCCGCGACCTGGGCGTCCCGGGCCTCGGGGCCGAACGTCCACGGCTCCTTGCGCGTGAACGGGTTCCCCGCCGAGTGCAGGCGCAGGATCGGCGAGAAGACGCCGAGCTGCACCCACCGCGTCGCGAGCTCGTCGTCCTTGGTGCCGTGCATGTGGCCGCCGACGTCGTGGCTCCACCACCCGTACCCGATGTTGCTCGCGGTCGCGGTGAAGTACGGCTGGAAGTCGAGCGACTCCCACGAGATGACCGAGTCGCCCGAGAAACCGACCGGGTAGCGGTGGCTGCCCGGTCCGGCGTACCGGGAGAAGGTCAGGGCGCGTGTCGCGCGACCCGCGGCGGCGCGCGACGCCTCGCCCGCGTTGTCGACGTAGTGGACGTGGTTGAGCATCCACAGCGGGTCGACGCCGGGCACGCGCGAGACGCCCCCCTGCTGCCAGTCGACCCACCAGAAGTCGACGCCGTCGCGCTCGAGCCCGCGATGCAGCACCTCGGCGTAGGCACGCAGGAAGTCCCGGTCCGTCGCGTCGAACGCGATCGGCTCGCCGCCGTCGGGGTCGCGACCCAGCGCCGCGGCCATCGCCGGGTAGGCGTCCTCGAACGCCCGGACCCCGTCGGCGGGGTGCACGTTGAGCGTGACGCGCAGGCCGTCGTCGTGCAGCGACCGCAGGAACGCCGCCGGGTGCGGGAACAGGTCGCGGTTCCAGGAGTACCCCGTCCAGCCGCTGCCGTGCCGCGGGTCGACGTCGGTCACGTGCCAGTCCATGTCGAGGACCGCGACCGCGAGCGGGACGCCCTCGCGGCGGAAGCGTCGGACGAGCTCGGCGTACGAGTCGGCCGAGTACCGGTGGAACCGGCTCCACCACGTGCCGAGCGCGTACCGGGGCAGCACCGGCTGCGGCCCGGACAGCGCGTAGAGCGCCCGCAGCGCGGCCCGGTAGTCGTGCCCGTACGCGAAGACGTACAGGTCCTGGCGCGACCCGTCGCGCGGCACGACCCAGCCGTCCTCCTCCAGGACGAGGCTCCCCGAGTCGTCGATCACGGCCCAGCCGTCGCGCGAGACCACCCCGGGGCCCAGCGGGACCGGGCCGTCCGCCTCGTCGAGCGTGCGCGCCGTCCCGCCGAGGTTGCCCGGGCCGTTCCCCACAGCGTCCGGCTCCAGGGGGACGACCGTCGCCGGGACGCCCGGACCGCGCTGCCCGTACCGCCACACCCCGTGGTAGGCCGAGTGCGCGCCGAGCACCTCGACGCTCAGCCCGCTCGCGCTGAACGGCCCACCGTCGTACCGCAGGCGCAGCCTGTCGGTGACGACCTCGATCCCGTCGTCGGACCCGGTGCCGGACGAGGTGACGCGGAAGTCCGGCACCGGCAGGTCGCGGTGGAGCGCGAACGCCGACGCGCGGTCCTCGAACACGCCGTCCTCCGCGCGCTCGAGGCGCACGAGCCCGTCGGCGAGCACCGTGATCCGGTACCGGTCACCGAGGATCGTCGCCTCCGGGCGGGCGACGGGGCTGGTGGCGAGGCGGGGCGGGAAGGTCATGTGCGGTGGTTCCTGTCGGTGCGCGTGCGGGATGTGGTCGTGGCGGTGCGAGGCTCAGGTCAGGAGCGGGTCACCCCGCACGCGAGGCCGTCGAGCGTGGCGGCGTCGAACGCCGGGCCGACGCCGAGGCCGGGGAGGTGCGTGGTGCCGAGCACGACGAACGTCGTGCTGCGCCCCGGGCGCAGCACGGTCCGGCCCGACGCCGTGACCCGCGTACCGTCCTGCGCGACGGTGGCGCCGACGCCCGCGGTCGCGACGTCGCCCGGCCGCCCGTACCACGCGAGCTCCCAGCCGCTCAGCGGCTCGGTGCCGGTGTTGGTGACGCGCACGGTCGTGAGCGTCGTGCTCCCGACGGTGAGCGTCCCCGCCTCGACCGAGCACGTCGCGGGCGCGTCCTCGAGGAGGCCGTAGTTGCCGCCCTCGTCGTGGACGGTGCCCCACAGGTGGTGGTCGCCGTCGGGCTGCGTGGTGACGCCCGAGACGCGGACGTCGGAGAACCGGTGGTCGCCGCCGAGGCGCGCGGCGACGCCGTACGACCCGGTGCGGTCGATCCTGGTGTCGCTGACCCGCAGGTCGTCGACCCGGTGGCTGCCGCTCACCAGGAGTCCCTCGTACGTCGAGTCGAGGATCTCGGTGCCACGGATCACGACGGGCGACGTGATGTGGCTCGTGTCGGCGAACACCCAGATGCCCCCGAACGACGTGCTCCAGTTGGGCTCCCACCCGCCGGTGCGGATCAGCGTGCTGTCCTCGACGACCGTGGTCCCGGAGAACGGCACGGGGTTGAAGCGCGTGCTCACGGCGACGCCCGCGGCGGCGGTGAGCGTGTCGCGCACGACGAGCCCCGAGACGCCGTTCGAGTCGCCGCCGTAGATCGCGGCGCCGTTGCCCAGCAGCGGGCTCGTGACCGTGCTGCGCACGAACGACGAGCGCGTCACCGCACCGCCCGAGGACCACATGGCCATCGCGTCGTCGCCGGTGTTGCGCACCGTCGTGTGCTCGACGCGCGTGTCCGCGACCCGACCGTGCAGGTGGACGCCGTCGGCGAACGTGTCCCGCACGCGGAGCCCGAGCGCGTAGAGCCCGTCCGTGCCCGTGTCGGCCCAGAGGCCGACCTTCGTGTGGGAGATCCAGACGTTCTGGACGAGCGAGCCCTGCCCGAAGCTGCCCTCGAGCGCCGCGTCGAACCGGGCGTCGTCGCGGTACCGGACGTCGCCGTCGACCATGAGGTCCGCGATCGTCACGCCGGACCCCTGCGCGTAGAACCCGCCCTTGCCGTCGCGTCCCGCGACCACGGAGTACCAGGGCCCCGCGCCGCGGACCGTGACGTCGTGCACGCGCACGCGGTCGGTCAGCGTGAAGCGGCCCGGCGGGACCCACACGCCCGTCCCGGTCTCGCGCGCCGCCGCGACGGCAGCGACGAACGCGGCGGTGTCGTCGGTCGGGCTGGCTGCGGACGAGTCTGTGGAGGAGTCGTCCGTGGCGCCGTGGTCGCGGACGTCCACGAAGCCGGGAGGTACCGTGAGCGGCGCCGGCGCGACCTCGGTCTCCACGAGGTCGACGGTGTACGGGAGGTCGGCGGAGGCGCTGTCGCGCGCCAGACGCAGCGTCGTGCCGGCCTTCAGCTCGCGCGGGAGCAGCACACGCGTCTCGTCGAAGAACCGCTGCGCCCCGCCCTGCGTCGGGTCGTTGCCGTACGGGTAGCCGCCGTAGACGTGGGAGTAGCGCGAGGTGACGTCGACGTCGGCGACCTTGCGCCCGCCCGCGTAGACGCCGAGCGAGCCGTCCTGGCCCGTCCCGTCGGCCGAGTCCGGGACCGACGCGCGCAGCACGAGCGCGTTCGCCGGCTCCGTGAGGGTCCACTCGACGTGCTCGCCGGTGCGGTCGAGCGTGACGGCCTGACGGCCCGACGCCTCGGCAGCGACCGTGCGGAGCTCGCGGCTCGGCGCGAGCACCTCGCCGGTCGTGCGGCCGTGCTCGGCCTCGTACGTCGTCCCGGCCGTGGCTGCGCCGCGGTCCGGGAACGCCTCGCCGCGCTGCAGCGTGACGCGGTCGATCTCCAGGCCCGACGGCGTCGGCGCGCCCCGGTCGGGCACGTCGCCCTGGTCGGCGACCGTGCGGCGCAGCTCGACGCTGCCCAACCCGGCACGCAGCGGGAGCGTCACGGCGACGTCGCCCCAGCGCTCGCGCGGGGCCAGGACGAGACGCCCGACGGGCTGCCCGTCCACCGCGAGGACCGCGTCCTGGTCGGCGCCGGTCGCGTTGCGGTACCGGAACGTCACGGTCTGGTCGCCGGCCCTCGCGGCGTCCACCGCGACGACGACGCGCGCGCGGGGCGCGGCCAGGTCGACGCCCTCCGTCCCGACGGTCGCGCCGTTCGCGGTGAACGCGTCCTCGGCCTCGTACGCCTGCCCCGCGCGTGGCGCCGTGGTGCGCAGGACGTCCGCGACGTCGTCGTACCGCGTGTCCGGGCCGGAGCCCGGCTCCGTGCCGGGCACGGTCGCGCCGCCGCCGGGCGTCGAGAGGTCGCCGACCGTCGTCAGGGCGACCGCGTCGAGGTTGACGTTGCCCGTGTCGTCGGCGTCGAAGCGGTAGACGACGGTCTGCTCGCCCGCCTCGAGCGACACGACCTCCTGGTGCACGAACCACGTGCTCCACGACGCCCCCACCGCGGAGGGCAGCGTGACCTGCCGGTCCTCGGCCGCGCCGTCGTGCACGACGACCTGCGAGAGCGTCATGTCGGAGCCGAGCCCGTTCGCGTACCGGAGGTTGAGGCCGTACTCGCCGGCCTCCGGGACGTCGAGCGTGAACGTCACGCTCGCGGTCCCGGTGTGGTCGATGACGAACCCGTCGACGAACCCGGCACCGGAGAACCCGAGGTGGTTGTCGTTGACACCCGCGCCCCCGGCGAGCACCGCGTCCTCCGCCTCGAGCTCGATCGGCAGCACCCCGGCCACCGCCGACGCGGGCGCGGCGAGCATCACCGACCCGACGAGCGCGGCGACCACAGCCCCCGCCGTGGGCAGGGAACGAGCCCTGTCGGAGCGATACGAGCGTGCCCGTCTCCTGCCTACAGCAAGGCCAGAGGTGGGGGTGGGCCAGGTTCGGTGCACGACGATCTCCTTCGATCGCGAGACGGATCGGTGGGGCGGCGAGGGGGCGTGGGGGGGGCCGGGGGGGGGGGGGGGGGGGGGGGGGGGCGGGCGCCGCGGGGCGGGGGGGGGCGCGCGGCGGGGTGGGGGAGCCGAGGGGCGGCCCCCCCCGGGGGGGGGGGGCGGGGGGGGGCCCCCCCGGGGCCGGGGGGGGGGGGGGCCCCCCGGGGGGTGCGGCAACCCCGGGTTCGGCGAGCGGCGCGAGGCCGCGGAGCGGGCGGTCAGCCCTGGGCGGCGTCGAGGAGCGCCTGGGCTTCCTTCTGCACCTGGGCGACGAGCGCGTCGATGTCCGCGTCCTCGTCGGTGAGCACGGCCTGGACGACCGGGTCGAGCAGCGCGTAGATCTCCTGCGTCGAGCGCGCCGGCTCGGGGACGACCGGCTGGTCGAAGATGTTCTCCGTGTAGGAGCTCATCTGGTCCACCGGCACGTTGACGTACTCCGCGGTCCAGGCGCGCGACTCGAGGTAGGTCTGCTCGTCGAAGACCGGGAGCTCCGGGGCACCGACCGGCTGGTCGTTGGCGACGGCGGTCTCCGCGTCGAGCTTCGCCGCCGCCTCGTCCGTGAGCTTCTCCATGTAGTAGAAGTCGATCCACTCGACGCCGGCCGCCTGCTCCTCGGGCGAGGCCTTCGCGCTCACCGCGGCGAGCGTGCCGCCGCCGAGGACGCCGCCGTCGCCGACCAGGGGGATGACCGTGAGCCCGTAGTCGTCCGGGTTCATCGCGTTCTGCGTGAAGAGGTTGCCGTAGTTGCCGCCGCCCGAGACGTACATCCCGATCTGGCCCGCGGCGAAGTCCTGGTTGATGCTCCCCCAGTCGTAGAGGAAGTTCGCTCCCATCGAGTTGTCCTCCCACCGCAGCGCGTGCAGGTACTCGAGCACCTCGGTGAGCTCGGGCGTGTCGATCGTCGACGTCGCGGTCTCGCCGTCGAACTCCTGGACGGAGCCGCCGAACGCGTTGGTGAGCGTCGTGAGGATCCAGCCCCCGGTGTTGCCCGACGTCATGGTCGCGTAGCCCGCGACGCCGGTGGCGTCCGCGATGGTCTTCGCGTCCTCGCGGACCTCCTCCCACGTGGTCGGCGGGTCGTCGGGGTCGAGCCCGGCCTGCTCGAACAGCGTGCGGTTGTAGTGCAGGCCCTGGCTGTAGGCGGCGATGGGCACGGCCCACATCGAGCCGTCGGCGGCCTGGCCGGCCTGCGCGACGTTCGGGTTGAAGTCCTCCGCGTACGGGAGCCCGGCGACGAGGTCGCTGATGTCGGCGATCTGCTCGCGCTCGATGAGGCCGCGGCCGTCGGTGAACGGGAGGGTGAAGACGTCGGGGAGCGTGCCGCCGGCGAGCTCCGTCGCGAACGTCGTGCCCTCCCACGTGTACTCGCGCGCCGTGACGGTGATGTCCGGGTGCTCGTCCTCGAACTGGGCGACGCGCTCGTCGAACTTCGCGCGTGCGTCGTCGTCGAGGCCGGCGTCGATCGAGACCTCGATCTCGACCGCGCCGGAGCTCGCGGCTCCGTCGCCCTCGGCGTCGTCGCCGGTGCTGCACGCGGTCAGGGTGAGGACCAGGGCGCCGGTGAGCGCGAACGCGCCCACCGTGGTTGCTGACTTCATCGTCTCTCCTCGGTGCGGACTCCCGCGGCCATGATGGCCCACGGACTGCTGGCTCGGTTCCCGCGCCGCCCCTCGGCACCCGTGCGGATCGTCCCGCACGAAGCCACCGGCCCCGACATGGTTTAGCGCTACATGTTTAACGCTAAACGCACCTAGGATCGGACGTCAAGGAGCGCCGAGGTCACGAGATGGTCACGAGGCCCGGGCACGAGACCCTCGAGCCCGGCGCCGCACGACGCCGTACCGTCGGCTCCCGGACCGACCAGCGCCCGTCCATGCCCGCCCTCGACCGAAGGAGCCGCGCCGCCGATGGCCCGCGTCACGCTCAAGGACATCGCCCGCGAGGCGGGCGTGTCCGTCATGACCGTCTCCAACGTGGTGAACGGCAACCTCGGCCGCGTCTCCCCCGCGACGGCGCGCGAGGTCGAGCGCATCGTCGCCGCGCGGGGCTACGTGCCCAACGGTCCGGCGCAGAGCCTCGCGGCCCGGCGCACACGGCTCGTCGGCCTCCTGCTGCCCGACCGCGCCGACGGCGGCAGCCTGCTCGGCAGCCCGCACGACGTCGCCGTCGCCGGCGCCGTCGAGGCACGCCTGCGCGAGCGCGACCACCACCTCATGCTGCGGGGGGTCACGCACCACCGCGACGTCCTCGACTCCGTGCAGCGCTGGAACCTCGACGGGATCGTCGTCATGGGGTTCACCGACGACGAGCTCGCGACGCTCGACCTGCCGCGGGGCGTGCCCGCCGTCGTCGTCGACACCTACGTGGACGCCCCCGGAGCCGCGACCGTGCGTGCCGACGACTTCGAGGGCGGGCGCCTCGCGGGCGAGCATCTGCGCCGCCTGGGTCACCGCGAGGTCGTGCTGTGCGGACCGGTGGGCACGACGAGCCAGGTCGTCCGCGAGCGCCTCGCGGGCTTCCGCGCGGGGCTCGGGCTCGACCCGGCCGACCCGGCCGACCCGGGCGCGCCCGAGCGCCGCACCCCGGCGGACGGAGACGCGCGGGACGCGGTCCGCGGGGAGGCTGGGGACGACGTCGTGCTGCACGTCGTGCCGGCGAACACCACGTACGACGACGGCCTCGACGTCGTCGCACGGATCATCGCCGACCATCCCGGCGCGACGGCCGTGTTCGCCACGGCGGACGTCCTCGCGGCGGGGATCTCGCGCGGGCTGGCGCAGGCCGGGGTCCGCGTGCCGGGCGAGGTGTCGGTCGTCGGGTTCGACGACGCGGACATCGCCCGGTACGTCGACCCGCCGCTCACGACGGTCGCGCAGGACACCGCGCTCAAGGGCCGCACGGCGGCCGACCTCCTCCTGGACGCGCTCGACGACGGCGCGTCCCGACCCCGGCGCACCGCTCTCGACGTGACCCGCGACGAGCCGGCCGTGGGCCCGACCGGCGTCACCCGCATCGACGTCGCGCTGGTCGAGCGGCTGTCGACCGCCGCCGCACCGTAGCCGGGTTGCCGGGACGCGGCGTCGGGGCCACGGTCGAGGGGGACGCACCCGCCGGGAGGACCTCATGACCGCCACGACCGCACCGCTGGTCAAGTCGCTCGCCGTGCCCGCCACGCCGGAGCGCGCGTTCGCCGTCTTCGTCGACGAGCTCGCGGCGTGGTGGCCGCTCGGCGCGTTCTCCGTGGGCGGCGAGACCTCGACCGCTGCCTTCGAGCGGGACGCGGACGGCCGGGCCGTCCGGCTCGTCGAGACGCTCGCCGACGGCACGACCACCGACTGGGGCCGCGTGACGCGCTGGGACCTGCCGCACGCCGTCGCCTTCACCTGGCACCCCGGGGAGCGCGCCGACGCCGCGACGGACGTCGAGGTGACGTTCTCGCCCTCCGACGAGGGGACCGACGTCGTGCTCACGCACTCCGGCTGGGCCGCCCGGCACGACGGCGCCGGGGCCCGGGAACGGTACGACGGCGGCTGGGAGCTGGTCCTCGCGCCGTTCGCCGAGCGCGCGGGCGCGTCGCGCTGACCGGTCCCGGCTTGCGGGTGGGGCCCACCGCCCCGAGCGTGGTGTTGGTCCGGGACGGGCCGCGAGGCCGGTCCGCCGACGCGAGCGTCGTGCGCCGAGGCGACGCCCACCGAGGAGGCCGCCATGACCGAGAGCAGCAGCGGGCGCCACGCGCCCGAGACCGCGGCGGACGCCGAGGCCAGGCCTGCCCCCGACGCCGAGCGCAAGCCTGACTCCCCCACCGACCTCAGGAAGCCGTCGTGGGGATTCGCGCTCAAGGGCGCGGTGCGCGAGTTCATGGACGACCAGTGCACCGACCTCGCCGCGGCCCTCACGTACTACGCCGTGCTCGCCTCCGCGCCCGCGCTCCTGGCGCTGGTCTCGCTGCTCGGCCTGGTGGGCGACGGCGAGAAGGCCGTCGACTCCGTGCTCACGAGCGTCGAGGGCGTCGTCCCCTCCACGACGCTGGACATGATCAAGCCGCTCGTCGAGCAGGCCGCGAACACCGACAAGGCCGGGTTCGCGCTCGTCATCGGTGTCGTGCTGGCGCTGTGGTCCGCTTCCGGCTACGTCGGCGCGTTCTCCCGGTCGATGAACCGGATCTACGAGGTCGAGGAGGGGCGCCCCTTCTGGAAGCTGCGCCCCGTGATGCTCGGCGTCACCGTCATCACCGTGGTTCTGGCGGGCCTCGTCGTCGCGAGCCTCGTGCTCTCCGGCCCGATCGCGCGCCAGGTGGGCGAGCTCGTGGGGCTCGGCGACACCGCGATCGCCGTGTGGCAGGTCGCGAAGTGGCCGGTCGCGCTCCTGCTCGTGGTGATCCTCGTGGCGCTGCTCTACCACCTCACGCCCAACGTCAAGCAGCCGAAGTTCCGCTGGATCAGCCCGGGCGCGATCCTCGCGATCCTGGTGTGGGTGATCGCCTCCGCCGGGTTCGGGCTCTACCTGGGCAGCGGCCTCAGCAGCTACGGCGCGACGTACGGCGCGCTCGGCGGCGTCATCATCTTCCTGCTGTGGCTCTGGCTCACCAACCTCGCGCTCCTGCTCGGGGCGGAGCTCGACGCCGAGGTCGAGCGCAGCCGGGAGCTCCAGGGCGGCATGCCGGCCGAGGAGCGGCTCCAGCTCCCGCCGCGCGACACGCGCGCGAGCGACAAGAAGGCGGCCAAGCGCGAGGAGGCGGTCGAGCAGGCGCGCGCCCTGCGCGAGAGCGGCGGGCGTACGTCTGACGCCGACGGCGGCGACCACGGCACCGACCGCGGGTCCGCGCGGCCCTCCGACGGCGGGGCCGACGGAGGCACGAGGCGGGGCGGCGCGTAGCGCGCGGCCTACCGGGTCGGGGCGGGGTCCGGGATCTCGTCGGGCCGGTAGCGCGGCAGCCGGCTCGCGGGGAGGATCGCCGTCGCGCTGACCCCGGCGAGGATGAGGAGCCCGATCCGCAGCGTGCCGAGGCGCGCCTCCTCGTTGAGCGCGACGGCCGCGTCCACCTGGGCCGGCGTGGCGTCGGTGCCCGCGAGGACCGTGCGCAGGTCGTCGTTGCTCACGAAGTTGACCGTGTCCAGGTCGACCTGGGCGACGAGCGACGGCGGCAGCTCGGGGTGCTCGACGACGGCGCGCCCGACGCTGAACGACAGGATCGTCACGAGCAGCGCCCCCGCGAGCGCGGTGCCGACCGCCGAGGCGAGGTTCTGCGTCGTGCCGCGGATCGAGCCGACGTCGCCCGCGAGGGTCTTGGGCGCCGCGGTGACGAGCACGTTGAACACGAGCGTCACCAGGGCGCCCTGACCGACCCCGAAGACGACGAGGCCGAGGATCGTGGGCAGCGTCTCCCAGTTGTTCGTGACCACGAGCGACAGCCAGAGCAGCGCGACGGTGGTCAGCGTGAAGCCGAAGACGCCGATCGTGCGCGGCGGGTAACGCCGGTAGAAGCGCACGACGAGCGTCGCGGTGACGAACACCGTGAGGTTGAACGGCATCATCGCGAGCGCGGTGTCGAACGGGGTGCGGCCCTGCACGATCTGGATGTAGAGCGGGACGGTGAAGTTCAGCGCCGCCTCGAGCGCGACCACGACGAACATCGCGTACACCGCCGCCCGCTCGCTCGGGCGGGCGAGGACGGACAGGTCGACGAGCGGCACCTTGCCGGCGGCGGTCCGCCGCCGCGTCCACCAGAAGAACGTCTGCCCGAGCACGACGCCGAGCACCACGAGCAGGGGCGCGGGCGAGACCCCGACCAGGTCGAACGGTGCCCCCGGCGAGGCGAAGAACAGGCCCCAGGCGTTGAGGTTGTTGAAGCCGAGGGTGAGCGCGACGACCGCCGCACCGATGAGCACCGCGGCCACGAGGTCGATCCGGATGCCGGGGTCGCCGGCGTCGGAGCGCAGCCGGAAGCTGAGGACGAAGACGGCGACGGCGAGCGCCAGGACGATCGCGAACGTGGGCCGCCAGCCGATGAGCGTCCCGAGCGCGCCACCGATGAAGAACGCGCTCATGCCGGACACCGCGCGCGCCGAGCCGAGCGAGCCGATCGCCGTCGCCTGCTGTGCTCCCCGGTAGTTCTCCGCGATGAGCGCGACGAGCGCGGGCACGATGATCGCGGCCGAGGCACCGGCCACGGCCTGGCCCGTGATCGCCCACCCCACGGTCGGCGAGAGGATCATGAGCAACGCCGACCCGGCGAACGTCGCGACGACGACCCGGAAGATCGTGACCCACCCGATCCGTTGCCCGAGCTTCGCCCCGGTCATGACGAGCGCGGCGACCGCGAGGCCGTAGACGACGATCGTCGTGCTCGCGACGGTCGGCGGGACGCCGAAGTCCTCGACCATGCCGCCCAGCGACACCGGCAGGGCGGCGACGTTGAACGACATGAGGACCTGCGCGAGGAACAGGCCGACCATCGGCACCCACGACCGGCGGTCCTCCGTCGCGGGTGCGGTGCTGCTGTCGACGACGTCTCGGGTGCTCACGAGGCCGGGTCCCTTCTCTCGGTCGGGCGGGTGGGCGACACGGTGACCTGCGCGGACGACGCGAACAGGTTGAGGCCGAGGGTCCGCGAGAGGTACGCGGTCGCACGCTGCCCGCGCACGCTGTTCCCGGCCGGGTCGAGGGGCGGGGAGTACGTCCCGATCGCACCCTTCCCGGGGGCGACGGCGACGATCCCTCCTGCCACGCCGGACTTGGCAGGAAGGCCGATCTCGAACAGCCACTCCCCCGACCGTTCGTACATCCCGGTCGAGGCGAGCACGGCGAGCGTGTCGCGGCACACCTGCGCCGAGACCACGCGCTCGCCCGTGACCGGGTTGACCCCGCCGTCCGCGAGGGTCGCCCCCATGACGGCGAGGTCGCGCGCGCTCACGCGCAGCGCGCACTGCTTGGTGTAGACGTCGACGACCTCGAGCGGGTCCAGCTCGATGCGCCCGTAGCTCTCCAGGAGCCGGGCGATCGCCTTGTTGCGCATGTTCGTCGCGGACTCCGAGCGGTACACGACGCCGTCGAGCTCGAGCGGCCGACCGGCGAACCGGGACAGCCCGGTGCGCACGTTCTCCCACTGCTCGGCGAAGGACGCGCCCGGCATCAGAGCGGTCGTCGCGAGCGCACCCGCGTTCACCATGGGGCTGCGCGGGTGGCCGTCGTGGAGCTCGACCGCCATGACGGAGTTGAAGGCGAGTCCCGTGTTGTCCACCCCGACCCGTTCGAGCACGCCCTCGTGCCCGTAGGCCTCGCACACGAGCGCGTAGACGAACGCCTTGGAGATCGACTGGACGGAGAACTCGACGTCGGCGTCCCCCACGGCGTGGACCGCACCGCCCGACTCGGCGACGCACACGCCGAACAGCGACCGGTCGACCTCCGCGAGGACCGGGATGTAGTCGGCGACCGCGCCGTCGTCGTCCCCGCGGTAGCGCTCGTGCGCCGCGCGGACGTGCTCCTCGACGCGGTCCCAGCCCGGGAGCGACCCGGTCGCGACCTCCTGCTCGACCCCGTCGACGCCGAGTCCCATCCCGTCCCCTCCGTCCGGATCGTCCGAGACGACCACGCGCGATGCTGCCACGTCCCAGCGCGGGGCGCAGGGCGAGGCGGACGCGGGCGGCCCGTGTCCGCGCGGCGCCGGTGCGCATCCGACCGTCCCCCCGGACCGCGACCCGGCGAGCGGGCGGTGCCGGTCGCGCGAGCCCGCCCGCGCCTCAGGCGCTCGTGCGGCGGACGACGACGGACGGGAACGTGCGCTCGTCGTCGCGGCGGCGGCGGTCCAGCAGGGCTGCCGTCGCCGCGGCCGCGATCCGCTCGACGGGGTGGGTCGCGGTCGTCAGGCCGGGACCGGCCTGCTCCGCGAAGGGCTGGTCGTCGAACCCGGTGACGGCGACGTCGTCGGGCACGCGGACGCCGTCCTCCGCGAGCGCGCGCATCGCCCCGACGGCGAGCGTGTCGCTCATCGCGACGAGCGCGTCCACGCCGGGCCAGCGCCGGCGCGCCTCGCGCGCCGCCTCCGCGCCCGCGAGGGCCGTGAGGTCGGCGGCCACGACGCGGTGCGGGACGCCGGCGGCGCGCACGACCGCGTCGTACGCCTCGACGGCCCGTTGCGCGCCGGGGAGCCAGCCCGGCCCGGTGAGCATGACGACGTCGCGGCGCCCGTCGGCGAGCACGTGCTCGACGAGGGCGGCGATCCCGGCCGCCGCGTCGACGTCGTAGGAGGGCACGCGGCCGTCGGCGGGACCGATCGCCGCCACGCGCGAGAGCAGCGTGCGCGGCACGCTCGCGAGCACCTCGGCCGAGTAGTCGACGAGGAGCACGCCGCCCACGCCCGGGTCGCGCGCGAGCCGGGCCAGCTCGTCGCGCGGGTCGCGCCCGAGCCAGCGCAGCGCCACGCCGACGCCCTGGGTGTCGGCCGCGCGGCTGGCCGCCGCGACCACGCGTGCGACGTAGGGGTCGCCCAGCAGGTCGGCCGACGGCGACCCCACCGCGACCACGACCCGCTCGCCGCGCCCGCTCGCGAGCGAGCGCGCACCGGGGTGCGGCACGTACCCGAGCTCCTCGACGGCGGCGAGGACGGCGCGGCGCGCCGCGTCGGACACGGGACCCGTGCCCCGCACGACGCGCGAGGCCGTGGACCGCGAGACGCGGGCCGCCGCGGCGACGTCGTCGAGCGTGGTGGGCGGCATGGCGATCTCCTGGGCGAGTCCTGTCGGCGGTGACGGGCGGCGCCCGGAGCACCACGCTATCCCGAGGAAGGCCATCGGTGGAAGCGTTCCCACGGTCGTGTCGAGGCCCGGGTCGTCATCCAGCCCGGGGTCGCTCCTCAGGAGCGGCGCACGGTGGGGACCGAGCCCGGGTTCGTCGCGCGATCCCGGCGGGCCGCGAGCCGCAGCGCCACCACCGCGAGACCCGCGCCGAGCAGCGCGCCGATCGCGTTGGAGAGCCAGTCGTTCGTGTCGCACGACCGCCCGAGCGCCGGGACCAGCGCCTGGACCACCTCGATGAGCGCGGAGGCGACGACGCCGCCGAGGAGCGCGACGAGCGGCCTGCCCAGCGCGACCGCGGCGAGCAGCACCGGCGGCACGAACAGCACGACGTTCGCCAGGAGCTCCACGCGTCCCGGTGTCGGCAGCGACCAGCTCACGGTGCAGACGGCGAAGAGCTCGCGGTCGACCGGCACGAGCGTGAGCAGGAGCACCGGGAGCAGGGAGACGCCGAACAGCACCCACGCGAGCGGACGGCGGCCCGCCAGCCATGCGCCCACGAGCGGTCCGGCGACGGCGAGGACGAGGAGGGCGAGCGGCGACAGCCAGGGGTGCGCGACGAGAACGGTGGAGATCATGGGGGCGCCAGTCTCGCAGGTCGACGGGTGCAGGTGACGCGTGTCGGCGGGGCACGGTAGACCTGTGCCCATGACGACGACGCCGTCCCCCGAGCACCTCGCGCCCGACCCCGCCGCCTCCCCCGAGGAGTGGTGGATCTGCCGCACGTGCGCGGTCGAGCACGCCGAGCGACCCGACGTGTGCGCCATCTGCGCCGACGAGCGCCAGTGGGTCCCCGCGACCGGGCAGGCGTGGACCACGCTCGCCGAGCTCGCCGCCGCCGGCGAGCGCCTCGTGCTGGAGGAGCTCGAGCCCGACCTGTTCGGCCTGTCGAGCGAGCCGAGCGTCGGCATCGGGCAGCAGGCCAAGATCGTGCGCACCCCGGCGGGCAACCTCCTGTGGGATCCGCCCGGCTACGTGGACGACGACGCCGTCGAGCGGGTGCGCGCGCTCGGCCCGATCGTCGCGATCGCGGCGAGCCACCCGCACATGTTCGGCGTCCAGGTCGCGTGGAGCCGCGCCCTCGGCGACGTCCCCGTGCTCGTCGCCGAGGCCGACGCGCACTGGGTCGCGCGGCCCGACCCGGTCGTCGAGACCTGGACCGGCGAGCGCGAGGTGCTGCCCGGCGTCGTCCTGTCACAGCCGGGCGGCCACTTCCCCGGCAGCGCCGTCGTGCACTGGGCGGCCGGTGCCGACGGCCGGGGTGTGCTCCTGTCCGGCGACACGATCTTCGCCAACCCCGACCGCACGTCCGTGAGCTTCATGCGGTCCTACCCCAACCGCATCCCGCTGTCCGCCGCCGTCGTGCTGCGCGTCGCCGAGCACGTCGCGCGCCGCCCGTTCGAGCGGCTCTACAACAACTTCGAGGGCGTGATCCCGGCCGACGCGCGCGAGGTCGTGCTCCGCTCCGCGCAGCGGCACGCCGCCTGGGTCCGCGGCGACTTCGACCACCTCACCTGACCTGACTGCCCCCGGACCGCGCTCGCCGCCCCGAACCAGGGCTGCGACGACCCTCGGCCCGACGCAGGATGAGTGCGGGAGGTGAGGGCGATGCCCAGACGCGTGTCAGGGGCGGCGGTGGCTGCGACCGGGACGTGGATCGACCCGGACGGCGTGCGGATGCCCGCCGGGGAGGTCCACGCATGGGAGCGCGGCACGAACGCGACGGTGTGCCGCCTTCAGCTCAGCCGCCAGGGCCTCGTCCGGTTTCCCCACGTGACCTGGGCGGACGTCCAGCCCGCGACCGGGCGCGACGCCGACGCCGTCACGTCCGTGTGCCGCCGCTGCGCCGCCGGCACCGGCGCACGGCGCGACGACAAGCCGTGGCGCCGGGTCGACCCACGGCCGTGACGGCGGGCTCCCGGATGAAGCGACGCCCCCGACACGGCCCCGGCCTTCCTGAGCGGAGTCGGGAGGGCCGGGACCGTGCGGCTCAGCGCCGCATCACAACGCGGCGATCAGTGCGTTGCGGGCCACTCGTCGATCGTGGAGCGGTCTCAGGGCCAACCGCATCAGAACGAGTGCGTTGTCGTCTCCCGCGATGCGGTTGACGCTGAGTCCGCCGCAGGTCAGGCACTGATGGATGATCAGCCATTCACCGTCGGGACGTGCGGTCAGGCTCAGGGCCTCCATCCTGCCGTGGCAGTCGGCGGCACGGTCGCCGGGAACGCGGAGGTCGACGTGGAGGCTCGTCAGGCAGTTCGGACAGTGGTTCCGGTGCGCGCTGCCCGGAGCGTCGAGCGAGACGTCGAGCCGGCAGCTCACGCACCGGAAGTCGTTGCTCCGGTGTCGGCCGTTGGCGTGCAGGACGGTCTTGTGCCGCTGAGCACGGCCCTGCCGGGGGTACTTTCGTCGTGGCATGTCAGGTCCTTCAGGACGCGGGTCGCTCAGAGTGTTCCGAACGACTCGAGAGGGAACGGGGGTTCGGCCAGAGGCCGGACGGCCATCCGCATGAGGATGATCTGGTTGTCGTCGGGGGCGACCGGACTCGAGGTCAGGTGCGCGCAGGCGACGCAGCGATGGATCAGCATCCACTCGCCGGTCCGGAGCACGGCGATGGCGATCGGCCTCATGCGCGAGCCGCACGGGGTCTCGGCCTCGGTCGGCGCGACGTCGTGCCTCGAGTAGAGGCAGACGGGGCAGTGGTTGCGCCACCGGTCCTGCGGTGCGCGTGCGGGCACGCTGAATCCGCACTGGACGCAGGCGAACGTCTCGAGAGAGGAGACGTGGCGGGTCGGGGTGTGCGACGAGTCTGTGTTGTTGCTGGACACCGGAGTGCTCCTTGCTGGAAAAACGTACGAAGACAGCAAGAGCAGCCGAACGACCTCTGACCCACGCGTCCCGACGGTGCGCGGGCGCAGACGATCCACGTCTGCGCCGCGTCGGGGTCGCCGAAGAGGGCCTGGGAGAGCACCGGGAGTCCGTCCCGGAAGACCACCGCGTGATCGCGGCAGCGTGGACGGAGCTACGCGGAGCGAAGAGGTCGCTCGGCGAGGTCCGAGGTCAACACAAGCACACCTTGTCTAGGGCTCAGCGCCCGGTCTGGGGCCGACACGGCCCGAGAGTGAGTACCTGGCGATCGTATCCGCCAAGGATCACGCGGCGCTCGTGTTTTTCCGAGGGCACCCGCCTCGCGGAGCATCGGGCCGTCGACATGCCGGTCGTCGGAGCACCGCCGAGGCACCGCGGTACGGCGCACGGCGCACGGCGCACGGGCCGCTCGCGTGGGTGGCCCGCGCGACGATGGCCGCATGAGCACCCACGCGCACGGCATCCACCACTCGATCGACTACGTCGAGCTCCCCGTGACCGACCTTGCCGAGGCGCAGGCGTTCTACGGCGCGGCCTTCGGCTGGGAGTTCGTCCCCTACGGCCCCGGGTACGCGGGGATCCGCACGGCCGCGGAGTCGGGCGAGGACGAGGCGGGCGGCCTGCGCCTCGCGGAGGCGGGCGACGTCGCGCGCGGCGGTCCGTTCGTCCTGCTGTTCTCCGCGGACCTCGACGCGACGCTCGCCGCCGTGCAGGGCGCGGGCGGCCAGGTGGTCGAGGGCCCGTACGAGTTCCCCGGCGGCCGACGGTTCCACTTCCTCGACCCGAGCGGCAACGAGCTGGGGGTCTGGGCGACGTCCTGAGGACGACGCCGCGTCAGCCGCCGAGCAGGAGCGACACCCCGATCGTCGCCATGACCACGGCGATCGCGCCGTCGAGCACGCGCCACGCGCCGGGGCGGGCGAACACGGGCGCGAGCAGCCGTGCCCCGAAGCCCAGCGCGGTGAACCACAGGACGCTCGCGACCATCGCGCCCGCCCCGAAGAGCCACCGCGCGGCGTCGGGGTCGCCCGCTGCCCCGGCGTGCGCGGCGGCGTAGCCGGCCGCGAGCGACCCGAGCAGCAGCACGGTGTCGAGGTAGACGTGCGGGTTGAGCCACGTGAGGGCGAGCGACGTCCCGACGGCGGCGCGGGCGCTCGTCGCGCCGGCGCCCGAGGCCGGGTCGAGCCCGCCGGGTCGCAGGGCGCGGCGGGCGGCGAGCGCCGCGAGCGTCAGGAGGAACGCGGCGCCGCCCCAGCGCACCACGGTGAGCAGCGCGGGCGCTCCGGTCACGAGTGCGCCGAGCCCTGCTGTCCCGGCGGCGATGAGGACGAGGTCGGAGAGCGCGCAGACGAGCACGACGGGCAGGACGTGCTCGCGACGCAGGCCCTGGCGCAGCACGAACGCGTTCTGCGCCCCAATCGCGACGATGAGGGACAGCCCGGCGGCGAGACCGGCGGCGAGGGGCGAGAGAGCGGAGAGCACGTCCTCGACGGTAGGCAGAGCAGGGGATGAAGTACAGCGAAAGATTCTTCACTTTCCTAAGATGTGCTTCATGGACCTCCAGCCCGACCAGCTCCGCACTCTCGCCGCGATCGCCGCCGCCGGCACGTTCGAGGCCGCGGCCCAGCGGCTCGCGGTCACCCCGTCCGCCGTGAGCCAGCGCGTGCGCGCGCTCGAGTCGGCCGTGGGTCAGGTGCTCGTGCGGCGCGGGAGGCCCGCCGAGCTGACGCCGCCGGGCGAGGTGCTCGTCCGGCACGCACGCCACCTCGCGCTGCAGCAGGCGGACGTGCTCGCCGAGCTGGGGATCGAGGCTGCGGAACGGCCCGTGGGCGACCCGGCCGCGGACGACGGCGGCGCGGCGCCGCTGCCCGAGATCACGCTCGTCGTCTCCGGCGACGCGATGACCACGTGGGCGCTGCCGGCCCTCGTGGAGGCGTCGGCGTGGGCCCGGCTCGAGGTGCTGCGCGAGGACGAGGAGCACTCCATCGGCCTCCTGCGCGACGGGACGGCGGTCGCGGCCGTGAGCTCGGTCGCTGAGGCCGTCCCCGGCTGCCGCTCGACCCTGCTCGGCCAGATGCGCTACCGGCCCATGGCGAGCCCCGCGTTCGTCGCGCGCTGGTTCCCGGACGGCCCGACCGCCTCCGCGCTCTCGCGCGCGCCCGTCCTCGCGTTCGACCGCAAGGACGACCTCCAGGAGCGCTACCTGCGGCTGCGCGCGCAGGGTGCAGCGGGGACAGAAGCGGGGACAGCGGCGAGGACGGTGATCGACCCGCCCCGCCACTACGTCCCCGCGTCGAACGAGTTCCGCCGCGCGATCGAGCTCGGCATGGGCTGGGGCATGCTCCCCGACCTCCAGAGCGCCCGGGCCGAGCGCGCGGGGCGCCTCGTCGGCTTCGACGACGCCCGGGCGATGGACGTGCCACAGCACTGGCAGCAGTGGCGGCTGCACTCGACGTCGCTCGACCGCCTCGCGGCGGCCGTCGCGCGTGCGGCCCGCGCGGCGCTCGGCTCCCCCTGACACGTCTCGACCTGCGGACCACAGGCCACGGGCGAGCACGGGCGACGGACCGCGACCTCAGGATCGGGCACACTCGTGCTCGTCCCGCTCGTCCCGCTCGTCCGCTCGTCCCGCTCGTCCCGCTCGTCCCGCTCGTCCCGCGCGTGCACCCGCCGCGCGCCCCCACCCCCCCAGGGGGGCACCCGGGGGGCCGGGGGACGCCACCGCGCGCCGACGGGCGCC
>NZ_JBHXIC010000002.1:55046-78200 GCF_042723955.1 Cellulosimicrobium cellulans
GGTTTCGCCGCCCTCGGCTCCTCCCGGCGGGTCCCCCCGGCCGACCTGCGCGTGACCGCCGCCCTGCCCCGCGCCGCGGTCGCCGACCACCCACCACCTGGGGAGCACGATGGCGTACTTCTTCCGCACCGGCGCGACGACGTTCCGCGCGAGCCCGCACGTGGGAGGGGCGTGGCGCAGCGACGAGCAGCACGTCGCGCCCGCGCTCGGGCTGCTCGCGCACGTCGTCGAGACCGACCGTGTCGACCGCGGGCGCGACGACCTCGCCGTCTCGCGCCTCGCCTACGACATCTGGGGCGTCTTCCCGATCGGCGACGTGGAGACGCGGGTCCGGGTGCTCCGCCCCGGGCGGGGTGTGGAGCTCGTCGAGGCGAAGCTCTGGTGCGCGGGCCGCTGCGCCGTCTCGCTGCGGGCGTGGCTCGCGCGGACGGGTGACACCGCCGACCTCGCCGGCGGTGCGCCGGCACCCGTGCCCGGACCGGACCGGACGCCGCCCTGGGACCCCGCGACCGTCTGGCCCGGCGGCTTCATCGACTCCATCGAGGTCCGCCGGACCGCGGTCGAGCCGGGACGTGCGACGGTCTGGGTGCGCACCGACGTCCGGCTCGTCGCCGACGAGGAGGTCGGACCGCTCGCGCGCACCGCAGGTCTGCTCGACGCCGCCAACGGCATGGCCGTGCGCGCGGACCCGCGGGAGGTCGCCTTCCCCAACGTCGACCTCGCGGCCCACCTCTTCCGCGCGCCGCTGGGCGGCTGGGTGGGACTGGACACCTCGGTCGTGTTCGGCCCCGCAGGGGCCGGCGTCACGCACAGCACGCTCCACGACGAGGCCGGACCGTTCGGGACGCTCGCCCAAGCCCTCGTCGTCCGCTCGCTGGCCGCGCCGGAGGGTGCATCTACCGGCGCGTGACCTCCCCGCCGGAGCTCCCCGTGCGTGACGCGTCGAGCACGCAGCGCTCGAGGTCCCGGACGACCTGCTCCGCCGTCGCGTCGTCCAGGCGCGTCGTGTCGGCGGTGAGGACGACGTCGATGCCCCCGCCCGGTGCGTCGACGAGGTGCAGCGTGAGGGTGACGCCGCCCTGCTCGTCAGACGCGTCGGCGCGCGCGAGCCGGCGCGACCGCGACGGGCGGGCGCGCAGCGTCCGGTCGGGACCGGTGCCGCGGCGGTCGTTGTACCAGCACGTGCCGTCGTGGGCGGTCGACGGGTCGGCCGCGGCCTCCGCCTGGAGCCGGTCCTTGTCGTAGTACGCCGACCGGTACGCCGTCATCGCCGCGCGCCAGACCCGCGTGCCCACCTCGTCGAACGGCGCGTCGAGGCCGTCCACGTGCACGAGGCCCTCCATGGCCGTCGTGACGACGGCCTCCGCGAGCTCCCGGCGGAAGCGGTTGCTCACCATGACCTGGAGCGCGAGGTCGTCGCGGCCCGCGGCGAGGGCGAGCGCCCGGCACGACGCCGCGAGCAGGACGCCGGACGTGCTCGTCCGCCAGCGCGCGGCCACGCGCTCGGCCGCCGGCCCCAGACGTCGCGAGCGCAGGACCGTCTGCCGGTACCGCCGCCCGCCGTCGGGCGCCTCGGCGGGGCGCGGCGCGAAGACCTGCGCCGGGGCAGCGCGCATGGTGCGCAGGGTGCGGGCGCGCGCGGCGGCGTCGTGCCGTCGTCCCTCGTCCGAGGTCTGCCAGGCCGCCTCGCCGAGCGGCGTCCACGCCCCGACGTCGGTCGGCGCGGTGCCCGCGGCGAGCGCCGTGAGGTCGGCGTCGAGGACGGGCAGCCCCCAGCCGTCGAGCGCGGTGTGCGCGACGACGAGCGTCGTGTGGTGCACCGCGCCGTCCACCGTCACGAGGCCGGCCCGCACGGGCAGCTCGGTCGGGTAGTCGAACGCCCGGCCCCAGAGCTCGTCGCGGAGCCGCGCGCCGCACGCCGCGACCTCGTCGACGTCGGCGACCCGCTCCTCGACGACCTCGACCGTCCCGGGGCCGCACAGCTCCTGGACGAAGCCGTCGCCGCGCGGGTGGATCCGCGTCCGCAGAGAGTCGTGCCGCTCGACGAGCGCCCGCACGACGGCGGTGGCGGCCTCGGTCGGCACCGGATCGTCGAGCGGTCCGCCCCACACGAGGTTGAACTGGTGGTCCAGCGGTTCCAGCGCGGCGAGCGCCCGCCGGATCGCGGTCTGGCCCCACGTCGCGGGCGCCTCGCCCGCGCGCCCGCCGACCTCGAGCTGGTGCACGACCCTCACCGCGTACCTCCCACGCCGAACCGCACCGTGGGCGACGGCAGTTCCGCGCCCCAGACCCGGGTGCGGAGCGCGTGCGGCCGCGGCCCCGGCGTCGCGCAGGCCGCCACGGCGCCGGCAGGTGCCGCCACGTCGCTCACCCACCACTCCTGCCCGCGCCACACGCCGTCGTCGGCCCGCACGACGCCGGGGGCCCGGACGTCGAGCCCGAGCACGTCGAGCAGCCGCCCCCCGACCGCCTTGGCGCACGCCTCGAGCCGCGAGAACCGCCGCCACAGGTCGCCGTCCGCGTCCGACCGCGCGTCCGCCGGAGCGAGGAACCGCGCGGCGAGGCGGTGGACGTCCACACGCGGGTCGCGCACCTGCACGTCGACGCCCACGTCCGTCTCGGCGAGCGCGACGAGCGCGTGGTCGCCGCTGCGGCTGAGGTTCCACCGCTGCCCGACGACGGGACCCGGCTTCCCGTGCGGTCCCGCCTCCCAGCGCACGTCCGCGGGCGACAGGCCCGTGCGCGCCGCGAGGATCTCGCGCGCGGCGACGTGCGCGCGCACGTACCGCCCGGCGTCGGCCGACGAGGCGAAGCGGCGGGCGCGGGCGCGCTCCGCCGCGTCCAGCATGTCACCGTCGAGCACGACCTCACCCGCCGTCGAGCACGACCTGACGGTCGGAATGGAGCCCAGAACGGCCCCCATGTCGTGCTCGACGGCGGGGGGCGGGGTCGTGTCGACGAACCACAGCTCGACGTCGGGCTCCGGATCGACCGCGCTCATGCGACGAACTCCGGCAGGCCGTCGCCGAGCCCTTCGAGCCGGCTCTCCGACAGGACCTCGACCGGAACCTCGAGAGCACCTGCGTCCCGCGCGGTCACGACGACCTCCACCTGGCCGTCGACCGCGCAGGTGACGACCGGGCGCAGGTCCGCGACGCCGTGGTGCGCCCCGGGGACGTCGTCCGGGCCGACGGCGAGCACGGTCGCCGTCGCGCCCCGGCCCGCGGCGACCCCCGCGGCGGAGTCCTCCAGCACGAGGCAGTGGCGCGGGTCGACGCCGAGCAGCCGCGCGCCCGCGCGGAACCCCTCCGGGTCGGGCTTGCCGCGCGCCACGTCCTCCGCGCCCACGAACCGTGCCGGCACCGGCAGGCCGGCGGCTGTCAGGCGCGCGAGCGCGACCTCGCGCGCCGCCGACGTCACCACCGTCCAGGTCCGCGGGTCCAGGCCGTCCAGCAGCTCCGCGGCGCCCGGCACGGCCACGACGCCCTCGGTGTCGTCGCACGAGATGCGGTGCAGCCACTCGACCTCGCGCGCGACGTCGGCGTCCGGCGCGACGAGGCGGACCACCTCGACGTCGCGACGGCCGTGCGACGCCGTGACCACCGCGTCGCCGTCGAGCCCGAGCCGGGCCGCCCACGCGAGCGTGTGCCGCTCGATCGCGGCGGACGAGTCGACGAGCGTCCCGTCGAGATCGAGCAGCAGCGCCGCGCCGCGCCATCCCCACGCGCCCGCCGACGCGCGGTCCGACGGGGCGGTCGGGGTCGCGCTCACAGCAGCGTCTCCGCACGCGCGAGCCGCGCCTCGGCGTGGACGTCCGCGTACCGCTGCACGGGTCCCGTCGCGTGCTGCACGCCCAGCGCGGCCGGGCTCGGCCGGCCCGGCGCGTCCCCGTCCGCGCGCGTCACGACCGGGAGCACGTGCGCGGTGTCGGCGCCCACGAGCGCCACCAGAAGATCCGCCGCGGTGCGGGCCGGAGCGTCGCCCGGGTGCTCCGGCGCCCGGTGCGGCTCGCCCGCCGCTGCCCGCGGAGGCACGGCCGCCGTCCTGCGCGACGCCCACAGCCCGCGCGATACGTACCGTCCGCCGGGATCCACCCCGAGAAGCCCACGCGTCTCGGCGTGCTCGCACGCGAGGACCTCGACGACGGCCGGGCCGCCAGGCCCGTCGGGTGCCGCGGGTGCGTCCGATGCCGTGGGAGCCTCGGCTGTCTCGGGTGCGTCAGACGCGTCAGATGCCGCGGGAGCCTCGGGCGTCTCGACTGTCTCGGGACCGTCGGACCGACCGGAGGCCGCCCCGCCGTCGCGCACCGCGTCGTCGGGTCCGGCGGCCCGGTGCTCGGCGGCGCCGTCGAGGTCGACCTGCGCGCTGAGGCGACGCACCGCGTCCTCGGCGCGCGCGCCGCACGCCGGGCAGTCGTGCACGACGACGCGCACCGGCACCGCGGGTCCCGCCGCCCGGCACACGACCCCGGCGTCGCGCTCCCCGAGGAGCCGCGCGGCGGCGAGCGCGGCCCGTTCTCGTCCGGCGCCGGCCGAGCCGTCGCCCACCCGGGCCCCGACGACGGTTGCCGAACCCGGGGTTGCGGGCGACCCCGGCGTCGAAACCGCCCGTGACCCCGGGTTCGGCGGGGTGCCGGTCCGCGTCTCGCCCGCGATCACCGCGTCGAGGCCGAACGCTACGAGCTCGTCGACCACGCGCTCCGGGCGGTCGGCGGGGAGGAGGCCGGAGAGCACCCATGTCCGGACGGCGGCGGCCCGGTGCGCCGGGGCGTCGGGGCCGGCGGGCGGGGGCCAGGCCGTGCGGGCGACGTCGTGACCCAGCAGCCAGCACGCCGCGCCGAGCTCGCCGAGCGCGGCGCGCGAGACTCCGCGGAGCTCCGGGGACGCGCCCGCGACGAGCAGCGACACGTCGTGCGCGACCGTCGCCGGGTCGACGCCGAGCCACCACGACCACGCGTCCCAGCCCCAGCCGAACGGGTGCTCGAGCGGTTCGCCGACGTCCGGACGGAGCACACGCAGCGTGCAGCGTGAGTGTTCGAGCGTGACCGCGACCGGCCGGAAGGTCGCCGGCGAGCGCGACGGCTCGCGGTCGAAGCCCGGCCGGTCCCACGCGTCCGGGTCGACGGCGTCGCCCGCCGGGACGGTCGCGTGCCGAGCCCCGTGCGCGTCGTTGCCCGCGAGGCTCGGCCCGTCGCCGTGCTCCAGCAGGTGCGGCAGCGTCGCGACGACGGGATAGCCCTCGCGCGCGCAGAACGTCACGACGGCCTCGTCGTCGTCGCGCTCGTCGTCGGGCAGGGTCGCGAGGTGCGCGGCGAGGCGCAGCGCGCCGTCCGCGGGGAGGACGAGGCCGAGCGTGGGCACCCACTCGTCGTGGCCGAGCGGCGCCCACGCCTGCCCGGCGGCGGCCGCCGCACGCACGAGGTAGGCGTTGCGCGGGCTGTTCCAGTTCGAGTAGAGCGCGACCGCGTGCCGGTCCCGGGCGCGGACGGCCCGCAGGACGAGCTCGGCGAACCCCGGGACCGGTGTGACGTCGTCCTGGAGCACGAGGTGGTGCGTCGCGCCCGGCGCGACGGCGGCCCACGCGCGCTTCGCGGTGCGCAGCGGGCTGGGCGGGCCGTCGGGCTCGGGGTCCTCGACGACCCGCACGTCGAGCGGCGCGCACGCCGCGACCAGGTCCGAGACGTCGCCCCGCGCCGGATGGTGCATGACGACGACGCTGAGCACGGGCTCGGGGACGTCCGAGCCCGGACCGGCCGCCGCACGCGGGTCGGTGTGCCCCGCACCGTGGACCAGCGCGGTGCGGACCCGGGCGGTACCGACCGGCACGTCCCGGACCGGCGACGTCGACCCCCGCGCGGTCACGGCGCGACCTCCACGGCCGACCCGGCTGTCTCGGCCGTCTCGGCCGGCTCTCCCTTGGCCCGCCGTCGGACGAGGCGCACCGCGACGGGGAGCATGACGACCAGCCCGACGACGTTCGTCACGGCGATCGTCGTGTACAGCGCGGTGGGGCCGCCGCCCGCGCGCGCGAGGATGCCGCCGACGCCGAGCGAGACGGCGTGGTAGAGCACGTTGAGCGTCACGGCCACGCGCCCGTACCCGAGCTGCTCGAGCAGGGTCAGGAGGAAGAGCACGAGCCCGACGCCCGCGTACGACGGGCCGACCACGCGCAGGTAGAGCGCCGCCTGCGCGGCGACGTCCGGGTCCGCGGAGAGCTGGCCCGCGACGAGCGGCGCGGTCAGGAGGACGAGCGCCCCCACCACCACGTACACGCCCGCGACGACGACCGTGCCCGCGCGCAGCGTGCGCGGCAGCAGGCCGAGCTCCCCCGCGCCCCACTGCTGGTTCATGACGATGCTCACCGCCGCGGCGAGCCCGATGGCCGGCACGATCACGAGCGTCTGGACCGTCGCGGCGCCGCCGAACCCCGCGACGACGTCCGTCCCCGACGGCCCGAGGATCCACACCATGACGAGGTTCGTCACGGTGAGCAGGAGGTAGGACAGGCCGACCGGCAGGCCGACGCCGAGGAGCAGCCCGCGCACGTCGACCCGCTCGACCGCCGCGTCCTCGGGAGGACCGTCCGACGCCGTCGGCTCGGCGGCCGGCGCGACGGAGAGCGGGGCGGACGGCGCCGCGACCGGGGGCGGCGGCGGGGAGGACGGAGGCGGCGGCGGGGTGGGCGTGGTCCACGAGCCCGCGGGGAGCGCGCGGAGCGCCCGTCGCCACGCGGCGGCGAGCCGTTGCGGCGCGGGGTGGTGACGCAGCGCGAGCAGGCGTCGCAGCCCCGGGACGTGGCCTGGCCGCGGAAGGAGCCGGGCCCGCACGAGGAGCGCCCAGGCGACGGCCGCGCCGACGAGCGTGGAGCCCGTGATCGCGACCGGGACCGCGAGCGCGCCGAACCCGCCCACGAGCCCGACGAGCCACACGACGAGCACCTGGAGCCCCGCGACGAGCAGCGCCACGGTCGCCGACGCCCCGGTGCGCGCCCACCCCCGCAGCGCGGCGGCCGCGACCGCCGTCGGGACGGACAGCACGCTCGCGACCACGGTCCAGCGCGCGAACGCGACGAACTCGGCGACGAGCGGTGCGGGCACGGACAGCACCTCGGCGAGCGCCGGGGCGGCGAGGACCACGAGCAGCGCGACCCCGCCGAGCACCGCCGCACCGCCGCCCACGAACCGCCCCAGCAGCGCCGTGGTGGCCGACGTCGGGACGGCGGCGGCGACGTCGTCGCCCACGCCGTCACCGGTGTCGCGCGCCCTGTCCCGGACCCGAGACCCGTGCAGGCGCGCGAAGCCGACCTGCGTCGAGACGTCGAGGCCCTCCTGGACCGCGAGCACGAGGAACGTCACGGGGATGAAGAGCGACCGGACGTAGAGCGCGTCGTCGCCCATGTGCCCCAGCAGCGCCGCGATGACGAGCTGCGCGAGCGCCCCCACGACGAGCGCCGCGCAGATCGGGGCGGCGAGGCGCACGACGCGGCGGCGCAGGGTCCCGACCGTCGGCTCTGCGGCCGGTGGCGGCGGCACCTCCGGTTGCGGCGAGGCGGTCGCGACCGGGGTCGCGGCCGCCTCCCTAGACGAGCTCGGCATGCCGTGCCCTGCCCTGCAACCAGCCCTGCGCGAGGGTGAGCCGCTGGACGGTCCGCGTGCCCTCCATCATCTCCAGGCCGGGCACGTCGCGGACCAGCTTGTCGAGGTACGGGTGCTCCCACCGCGCGCCGGGGCCGAGCAGCGCGGGCACCGCGTGCGTGACCTCCTCCGCGAGGTCGAGCGCGGTGGCCTTGGCCGCCGCCGGCAGCGTCCCGTCCGCCGGGTCCGCGTCGGCGCCGCGCGCGGCCTGGTTCACGAGGGCGCGCGCGGCGTGGAGCCGGTCGTCGAACGTCTCCAGGCGCCACCGCTCGTCGGCGGTGAACGACGACCGCTCGGCGCGCACGTAGTCGAGCGCCGCCTGCGTGACGCCCACCGCGAGCGACGCGACGACGGGGCGCAGCCGGTTGAAGGTGCGCACCGCCCCGAGGAGGCCGCGGCGCGACGGCGACAGGTGCCGCCCGAGCGTGTCCTGCGCCAACAGGGGCACGTCGTGCAGCCGTACCTCGCCGAGCTGCACCGCGCGCATCCCGGTCGTCACGAGCGGCGCGGCGTCGAACCCCGGCCGGTCGGTGTCGACGAGGTAGACCCCGACGCCCAGCGGGCCGGGGCGGTGCCGCGCGAACACGACCCCGAGGCTCGCGCGCGCGACGTTGCCCACGTACTTCTTGTGCCCGCGCAGCACGGGAGCGCCGTCGACCTCGACGACCGCCGTCTCCAGCGCCGCGGCGTCCGAGCCGCGGTCGGGCTCGGTGAGGCCGAAGAACGTCCACGTGCCCGGCTGCGCCACGCGACGGTAGAAGCGGTCGCGCTGCTCGTCGTCCGCGAGGTCGTCCACGACGACCCCGGACATGGACGGCCCGGGCGCACCGACGACGACGGACGCGTCGCCCCACGCGAGCGCCTCGGCGACGACGACGCGCTCCACGCACGTGCGCACGTGCACCGGCACGCCCCGCACGCGCAGCGGGTCGTCGAGGTAGCCGGGTGGGAATCCGCCGAGCTGCCGGTACGGCAGGGCGCCGGAGTCCAGGAGCACCTGGAGCGCGGCGGGGTCGGCGTCGATCGCGAGCGCGTGCTCGCGGAGCGCCGCGCCGACGGGTCGCAGGTGGTCGCGCAGCGCGACGAGGTCGACCGTGGTCATGCGTCCTGCCCCTCCTCGCGGCCGAGCGCCCCGGCCGGCAGCGTCCCGCTCGCGTGGCCGAGCAGGTCGATCGTGCGCGCGAGCCGCGCGGCGTCGCCGTCGACGTACCCGGACGCGCCGAACAGGTTGTGGACGGCACGCGACGAGCGGTCGAGGACCGCCGTGACACGCGCGAGCGAGGACCCGGAGACCACGGGGCGTCGGTCCGGCGACCCGGCAGCCGGGGCCTCGTCCCGCGAGGCGACCCCGCCCAGGAGCGCCTGCGCCTCGAGGTGGGCGAGCGCCGCGTCGGCGAGGACCAGGCGGACGGGCGGCAGGTTCACCGTCGCCGTGCCGCCGACCGTCCGGCCGCGCAGCCGCTCGACGGCCCGGTCGGTCAGACGCTCGCACAGCCCGGTCCGGACCCAGGCGACCCCGACGCGCCAGGCGGCGTCGGCCGCGCCGGCTGCGACGCCCTCGTCGGGTGCGGCAGGTCCGGGTACCTCGGCGGCGCGCGCGGCCGGTCCGGGCGCCTCGGCGGCACGGGGCGCCCGCCACACGAGCAGCGTGCCGACGTCCGACACCACCTCGCCGACCCGCGCCCACCCTCCCGGCGGCGGGACGTCGTCGGGCAGCAGGACGCACTCGCCCGGCAGCGCCGCGACGGGCAGCAGGCCCACGAGGGCGGTGAGCGCCGCGACCGCGCCGAGCTCGCGCGCGACGGCGCGGAGGTCGGCGGGGCCGTCCACGCGGACCGCTGCGCCGCCCTCCTCGGGCAGCACCCCGCCGGTCGCGACGGGGGCGACGACGTCGGTGCTCATGCGAGCACCGCCTCTCGGGACAGGTCGTCGGCGTCCGGGGAGGTCACCGTGACAGCGCGGGGGCCGAGCACGAGGGAGCAGCGGTAGCCCAGCTCGAGGCACCGCTCGTGCAGGACGACCGGCGCGTCCGGGACGTCGTCGCACGCGGCGAGGACCTCCCACACGCCCGTCGCCGCCGCGCCCGGGTCGGCGTGCAGGACGACGCCGCCGTCGACGTCGGGCACCGCTCCCGGGTCGACGTCGACGCCGAGGACCACGCGCCGGGCGTCGGGCGACGCCTCACGCCCCGGCACCTGAGCGACGTCGTGCGCCGCGGCAGCCGGACGGGGCCCGCGAGGCGCACGCGCGACCGACAGCGCCTCGACCGGCCGGCCCGCGCCGTCGTGCCCGACGACGAGCGCGACGACGCGGTCGCGCGCGGGGACGCGCGTCGCCGTCGGGGGCAGCGTGCACTGCTCCAGGACGAGGACGAGGGCGTCTCCCCCGAGCCCGACACCCTGCGGGCCGCCGTGCGCGAGCTCCTCGTGCGCGAGGCGCATCGCGGTGAACGGCCCGGCCAGCCCCTGCTCGGTCACGCAGAACGTGTACGGCCGGTCGTCGAACAGGTCGGCGACGAACCCGCCGAGCAAGCGCTCGTGCTGGAGGTCGGGGGTCGTGACGACGAGGACGACGAGGCGCACGTCGTCGAGCAGGCCGCGCCCCGCGAGCGCGGAGCGTGCCGCGCGGATCATCGTCGGGTAGTCCCGGCCCGGGCCGGTCTCCAGCCAGTCGGTCGGCTGGCCCTCCCCGTACACGTACCGCAGGTCCTCCGCGACCGACCGGCGCGTGCCGTCCCCGACGGGGACGAGGTCGTCGACCGGGACGTCCACGACGCCCCGCACCCGCAGGACGGCGCCGCCGGGCGTCGCCCAGGATGCCGCCCTGCTCCCGCCCCCGAGCGTCACGTCAGTTCCGGGTCGAGTGCTCGACGACGAAGTCCGTCAGCGAGCCCACGCTCTCGAGGTGGTGCTGCTCCAGCGACTCCGGGTCGACCTCCATGTCGAGCGAGTCCTCGAGGGCCATGAGCAGGCCGAGGACGCTCGTGGAGTCGAGGTCGAGGTCGTCGAACAGACGGGTCGCGTCCGTGACGTCGGGAAGCGGGCGCCCGAGGACGCTCGACAGCGCCTCGACGACCGCGCCGACGACGCGCTCGCGGCCGAGGGCCTCCTGGGACTCGGTGTTCGTGCTGGTGCTCACGCTGTTCCTCCGGGGTGGTGGGTCGGGCGCCCGCGGGAGCGGGTGGCGGGTGGCGGCCAGGACGGCCGGCGGGTCAGGGTGCGGCGACGGCCTCGGCCGGGGCGACGCGCGCGCCCAGGTCGTGGAAGACCTGGCGCGACAGGAGGTCGTCGGGCGTGTCCGCGTGCCGCACGAGGAACGACTCGTCGCCCAGCGTCAGCACCTCCGCGGGGTAGCCGTGGCTGAGGAAGTGCACGGGCGACGCCGTCGCGCCGTACGCGCCGGACCGGTCGACGGCGACGAGGTCGCCGGCCGCGAGGTCCGCCGGGAGCGGGACGGCCTTGCCGATCGTGTCGTTGGGCGTGCACAGCGGGCCGGTGACGTTCCACGGCACGTCCTCGGCGCCGGACGCGGGGCCCACCTTGCGCATCGGGAAGTTGCGCTTCACGAACGAGCCGATGCCGACCGCGGCCATGTGGTGGTTGGTCCCGCCGTCGGCGACGGCGAACCGCTCGCCCATCGACTCCTTGACGTAGCGCACGCGCGCGACGTACGTGCCACACAGCGCCACGAGGTAGCGGCCGAGCTCCATGACGAGGTCCGTCGCGGGGTGCCGCTGCACGAACGCCTCGACCACGGGGTTGAGCGCCGCGGTGAGGACCTCGACGTCGAGGTCGCGCTCGCGCTCGAAGTACGCCACGCCCAGACCCCCGCCGACGTCGACGAGCTCGAGCGGGAAGCCGAGCCGGTCCGCGAGGCGCTCCGCGAGCTCGAAGATGCGCGTCGTGTTCTCGACGATCGTGCCCTCGTCGAGGATGCGGGTGCCCATGTACACCTGGACCCCGACGACACGGGCCGTCGTGAGCCCGGCGCACAGGTCCGGCGCGTCGAGCAGCTGCTGCTCGTCGATGCCGAACTGGCGCGGCTTGCCGCCCATCGTGAGCCCGGAGCCCTTGACGGAGAACGACGGGTTGACGCGCAGCACGACGCGCGCGGGCCGCCCGGTCGCGCGGGCGAGCTCGTCCACCAGCGCCAGCTCCGGGAGCGACTCGACGATGATCGCGCGCACGCCCGAGTTGAGGCACGCCACGAGCTCGTCCCGGCTCTTGCCCGGCCCGAGGAACAGCACGTCCTGCGGCTCGACGCCCGCCGCGAGCGCCGTGCGCAGCTCGGTGAGCGACGACACCTCGGCGTTCGCGCCGAGCGAGTGCAGCAGCCCGCAGACGCTGACGTTCGGGTTCGCCTTGAGCGAGTAGAAGATCCCCAGCGCCGGGTGCAGCCGCTCGCGCAGGGCGCGGTAGTTCGCGGCGAGCACGTCGCCGTCGTACACGTACACGGGCGTGCCGAACTCCTCCGCGACCGCGGCGAGGTCCGCGCTCCCGGGCGTCGGCCGGCTCGGCGTCGCGGTCATCGGGGGTCTCCTTCGGTCGGGTCCGCGGTCGGTCCTGCGGCGGTGCGCCCGGCCAGCCGCTCCGTCACGGCGCGGTCGAGGCGGGTCAGCGCCTGCTCGTCGGGCGCGACGAGCAGGCCGTGGAGCCGGCCGGCGAACGTGCCGCCCGGGGTCGGGGACGACGCGCCGGCGTTGACCGTGCCCGTCCCCTGGACGACGAGGCCCGCCTGCCCGGCCGCGCCGGGGAGCAGGTCGCCGAGGACGTCGTGGAGCGCCGCGAACGACAGCGGGGCGTCGAGCACGAGCGGGTACTGCCGCGCGAGCGCGACCCACCCCTCCGGCTGGAACCGCTCCTGGAGGGGGACGGTGTACGTGGACATGTTGCTGCGCGCGTTGATCTCCAGCACCGGCAGCAGCGAGCCGTCCGTGCGCACGAGCGCGTCGACCCCGACGAGGCCGTGGAAGCCGTCGGCGGCGAGGCGCGCGCCGAGCCGGCCCGACAGCGCGGCCAGCGCGTCGACCTGCTCGGCGGGCAGGCGCGACGGGATGCGGTGGCCCTTGTGGACGCCGCCCTCGGTGATCGCCTCCTTGACGAAGTCGAACGCGACCGAGCCGTCCTGCGCGACCGTGAAGTGGTAGTTGAGGTCGGTGGCCTTGTCCGCCCAGACCTCCACCACGACGGCGAGGCGGTCGTCGCCCGAGCGAGCGGCGCGGCGCGTGACCATGCGCACCAGCTGGTCGAGGCGGCGCGGGTCGTCCACGACGAGGATCCCCTTGCCGGAGACCCCGTACGCGTCCTTGACGCCCACGGTCGCGCCGTCCGCGACGAGCCGGCCCGCCTCGGCGCACGCGCGCTCGAAGTCCTCGACGGTCCGGCACGCCCACCCGCGCGCCTGCTCGATGCCGAGCTCGTCGCACAGGCCGCGGCTGTAGACCTTGCTGTTGACGGCCTTGGTCGTCGCGGCGTCGGTGAGCACCGAGCGCAGCCCGGTCGCGACCGCGAGGTCTTCCTCCGCCGACGACGTCCCGTGCGCGAGGAGGCGCACGCCGTCCGCCGCCAGGTCGCGCAGGCGCGCGAGCAGCACGGGCGAGTCGAGCGCGTCGAGGGTGACGGTGCGCAGCGGGTCGCTCGACTCGGCGACGTGCACGGTCGGGAGCCCGACGCCGAGCGCGTCCAGGTGGGCGAGGTGGTCCGGGTCGGGCTCGGACTTGAGCACGACGTGGTCGTCCGGGCCGGCGAGGAGCAGCGCGAGCTCGTCCATGCGGTTGACGAGCGCGGCCGTCGCCGACGCGCCCCCGACCGAGGGCAGGCCGACCTCCCCGACCGCCCACGCGTCCTCCACCTCGAAGTTCCCGAGCAGCACCAGCGGCGCGTCCGGGGCGCCCGCGAGCGCGCGCTTGGTCCGCGCGAGGAACGGCTCGGTGCCGGCTGCCTCCAGGGCATCCGGGGCAGCGTCCGGGGCGGCGGCGGCCTCCGCCACCTGCTCGACCGTCATGCGGGCTCCTCCGTCTCGTGGGGCGCGTAGCGCAGGACCATGGCGGAGAACGTGGCACCCAGCCCGACCGCCACCATGAGGAACGGGTCGCCGGGGCGCAGCCGGCCCTCGGCGCGCGCGGCGGCGTAGCCGATGAACGAGTCGGCGCCGAAGCAGTGGCCCGTCACGGGCACGTCGTCGAGCCGGACGCGCGCGATCGGCAGACCGAGGCGCGAGCACAGGCGCCGCCACGACACGCGGTTGACGTTGTGCGGCAGGACGAGCGCGAGGTCGTCGAGCGCGAGGCCCGCGCGCTCGACCGCCTCGAGCACGACCTCCGCGAGCACCTCGGTGTACGCGACGCCGAACGGCCCGGCGAGGTCCTCCGGGAGCGGGACCTGGTGGTACTCGCCCAGGGTGCGCGTCGCGTAGGACAGCACGGGGCTGCCGGTCGGGCCCTCGGCAGGCCCGCCCACCCGCCCGGACGCCGCCACGAGGACGGCCGCCGTGCCCTCGCCCATGATCGTCGTGCCGTCGATGAGGCGGGACCCGGGGCTGAACGCCTTCTCGCCGGTGAGGACGAGCGCGAGCGCGTCGGGGTCGCCGTCGGCGGCCAGCAGGCGCCCCGCGACGTCCACGGCGAGCAGCGCGGACGCGCACGCGTGCTGGGTGAGGGTCCACACGACCGCGTGGTCCAGCCCGAGGCGCTCCGCGGCGTCGTGCAGGGGGTTGACCCCGACCGGGGCGACCGTCGCGATGGTGCGCGCGCCCAGCACGTACCGGACGCGATGCTCGTTCCCCGCGAGGCCGGGCACGGCGCGCGCCGCGGCGACGAGCAGGTCGGTGAGGCTCTCGTCCGGCGCCGTGCACACCTCGCGCAGCCCGAAGAAGCGCTCGAACACGCCGAGCTCGAGGTGGTCGAGGCCCAGCTCGTCCGCGAGGTCGCGGATGGGCACGCGCGTCGCGGGGACGTGCGCGCCGACGTCGACGAGGGTCGTCATGCCGCGGTCCCGGGAACGTCGACGACGCTGCGCAGGTGCTCGGCGAGCGCGCGGGGCGTCGGGTTGTCGACGACGGCCTCCGGGTCCAGGTCCACGCCCAGCGCGTCCTCCAGGTCGCCCAGCAGGGCCAGCACTTGGACCGAGCCGAGGCCGAGCCCGGCGAGGTCGCCCGCCGGGTCGACGTCGGCCGGGGCGATCCCCAGGGCGGCGGCGACGTGGCGCAGCACGAGGTCGTCGAGAGCGTCGGGCAGCGGTGCGGTCATGATCGGGTCCCTGCGAGCTCGGTGCGCGCGCGGTCCCGGGACGCGCGCAGGGAGTGGAGCTCGGCGAGGTCGCCCCGGCCGTGCAGGTCGCGCGCCCGACCGCGCTGGATCTTGCCGCTCGTGGTCCGCGGCACCTGACCGGGACGCACGAGGACGACGTCGTGCACCGCGGCGCCCGAGACGGAGGCCAGGTGGGAGGCCATCTGTCGCACGACGGCGTCGAGCTCGTCCTCGGCGCTCGCGCCGTCGAGCCGCGCGCCCGGCGTGGGCCGGAACTCCTGGACCGCGCACAGCGTGCCCGGCAGGCCCTCCGCCTCGAACACCGCGCCCGGCCGGCCCTCGGCCCCGGGGTGCAGGCGGCGCAGCTCGCGCTCGAGGTCGTAGGGGTACAGGTTGCGCCCCGCGACGATGAGCAGCTCCTTGATGCGCCCGGTGACGACGAGCTGGCCGCCGTGCAGCGCGCCGAGGTCCCCGGTCCGCAGCCACGGGCCCGTGCCGTCGGCCGCGACGGCGCCGAAAGTCAAGGCCGGGGCGGGCGCCCCCCCGGCGCCCCCCGGGGGGGCCCCCCTCCGCCGTGGCGGGAGCCCCCGCCGCACCGACGCCCGGGCGGCCCGGGGCGGCACCGGGCACGTCGCCGGCCCCGGCGTCGTCCACGTCGCCGCCCGCGTCGTCGCCGAGGCGCCGGGCGAGGAGACGGACCCGGCGGGCGTCGTCGGCCACCGTGCGACCGAGGACGAGCGCGATCACGACCGCGAGCACCGACGACGCCCCGAGCACGAGGCGCACGACGCCCGCGTCGTGCTCCGACAGGAACATCGCGGACACGTTGACCGAGAGCGCCACCACGACCGCGGCGAACGGGACGAGCGCCGCGACGACGAGCGCGAGGACGAGCGACACGCGCCGCGCCGCGCGCACCGCCCACGCCCCGAGGAGCCCGACGACCACCGCGCAGCCGGCGGTGACCGCGAGCATGAAGCCGACGTCGGTCACGGCCCCCACCGTCCTGGCCCGGCCGGGACGTCGGTCGTGCCCGGCGCGTCCGCCGACGGCGCGACGAGCGCGTACCCCGAGCCGCGCCGGTTGACGACGAGCGTCGGCTCGCCCGGGTCGTCCTCGAGCTTCGCGCGCAGCCGGCGCACGTGCACCATCACGGTCGAGTCGTCGCCGAAGCTCCACCCCCACACGCGGTGCAGCAGCTCCGCGCGGCCGAACGCGCGTCCCGGGTGGCGCGCGAGGAAGTGCAGCAGCGCGAACTCGCGCGGCGTGAGGGCGACGGTCCGCCCGCGGTACCGCGCGGTGCGGTCGGTCGCGTCGACCACGAGGTCGCCCACGGCGAGCCGCGTGGGCGCGTTGTCGACGAGGACGGGTCCGCGCCGCAGCAGCGCCTCGACCCGCAGCACGAGCTCGCGCGCGTCGAACGGCTTGACGACGTAGTCGTCCGCCCCGACCTCGAGCCCGCCGATCCGGTCGTCCACCGTCCCGAGCCCGGACAGCAGGAGCACCGGCGTCCCGTCGCCGTCCGCGCGTCGGCGCGCGAGGAGGTCGAGCCCCGAGCGACCCGGGAGCCGCACGTCGAGCACGACGGCGTCCGGCCGCCATGCGCGCCACACCCGCTCGCCCTCCAGCGCCTCCGTCGCGGTGCGCGCCGCGTGCCCCGACGCCTCGACGTGCGCGGCGACGCTCGCCACCGTCAGGGCGTCGTCGTCGACGACGAGGACCCGCGACGACGCGGACCCCGCCGGCCCGTCGTGCGCAGTCGTGGTCATGCCAGCACAGTAGCGCCGCGCCCCGGCCCGCCCCGGACGGACGGCGCTCCCTGTGGCCTGGTCGCGGGAGCCGTCAGGGAACCGTCAGGTGCCCCCGCGCGCCCCGGGCACAGGGCGCGCCGTACGGTCGACGGGTGACCAGCGTCCCCCCGGACGCTCCCGCGAGCGCCGACGCCGCCGGGGGCGCCGCACCGAGCGTCGACCTCGTCCTGCCGTGCCTCGACGAGGCGGCCGGGCTCGCCTGGCTCCTCCCCCGGCTGCCCGCGGGCGTGCGCGCGGTCGTCGTCGACAACGGCTCCACCGACGGCTCGCGCGCGGTGGCCCTCGCGCACGGGGCGCTCGTCGTCGACGCGCCCGTGCGGGGGTTCGGCTCCGCGTGCGACGCCGGCCTGCGCGCCGCGACGGCGGACGTCGTCGCCTTCTGCGACGCGGACGCGAGCCTGGACCCCGCGGACCTGCCGCGCGTCGTCGGGCCCGTCGCGCGCGGCGACGCCGACCTCGTGCTCGGGCGTCGCGTCCCCTCCGCCGGCGCGTGGCCGTGGCACCTGCGGCTCGCCAACCACGAGGTGGCGCGCCGGGCCCGGCGCCGGACGGGCGTCGACGTGCACGACCTGGGGCCGATGCGCGCCGCACGACGCGAGGCGCTGCTCGCCCTCGACCTCGCCGACCGCCGCTCCGGCTACCCCCTCGAGATGCTCGTCGCCGCGGCCGACGCCGGCTGGCGCGTGCGCGAGGTCGAGGTGCCGTACCGGCCGCGCCTCGGCCGCTCCAAGGTGACCGGCACCCCCCTCGGCGCGTGGCGCGCCGTGCGGGACATGTCGAGGGTGCTGGCGTCGTGACGGCGGTCGTCCGGCCGCTCGACCCGCCGCGCACGGTCGTCGTGCTCGCCAAGGCGCCCGTGCCGGGGCGGGTCAAGACGCGCCTGACCGCCCGGCTCACCCCGGCGCAGGCGGCGGACGTCGCCGCGGCGGCGCTCGCCGACACGCTCGACGCCGTGGCCGGCCTGCCGGGCGACCACGTCCTCGTGCTGGACGGGGAGCCCGGCCCCTGGGTCCCCCGGCGGTTCGAGGTCCTCCCCCAGTCCGCGGGCGGGCTCGACGACCGGCTCGCCGCCGCGTTCGACGACGTGTTCGCGCGCCGGCCGGGCCCGGTGCTGCTCGTCGGCATGGACACGCCGCAGCTCGCTGGAGAGCTGGCCGCGGTCGACCTCCACGGGCACGACGCCGTGCTCGGCCTCGCCGAGGACGGTGGTTTCTGGGCCGTCGGGCTGCGCTCGCCCGACCCGGCGCTCTTCCTCGGCGTCCCCATGTCGCGGCCGACGACGGGCGCCGCGCAGCTCGAGCGCCTGCGCGCGCACGGGCTCGACGTCGGCCTCCTCCCGACGCTGCGCGACGTGGACGAGCCGTCCGACGCCGAGGCCGTCGCGCGCGACGCCCCCGGGACCGCGTTCGCGCACCGGTGGCGCGAGGCCGTGGCGCGCACCGGGCGCGGGGCCCGGACCGGGCGACCGTGACGGTCTCCCCAGTGGGCCGGGTCAGTCCCGTCGTCCTCTACGAGGCCGCGCTCGGTGGGGTGCCCGTCGTCGCGCTCGACGGCGGCACCGCGCGACCGCTCGACGTGCGCACGTGGGCGGCACCCGCCACGGCGTCCGACGACGTGCTGCTCGCGCGCTGCGAGGCGCCCGTGCTCGACGTCGGCTGCGGGCCCGGACGCCTCGCCGCCGAGCTGGCGCGGCGCGGGGTGCCGTGCCTGGGCATCGACGTGTCGCGCGACGCGGTCCGGCGCGCGCGCGAGCGGGGCGCGGTCGCGCTGCGCCGGGCGGTCGAGGCCGCGCTCCCCGGGGAGGGACGGTGGGGGACGGTGCTGCTCGCCGACGGCAACATCGGGATCGGCGGCGACCCCGGCGCGCTGCTCACGCGCTGCCGCGACCTCGTGCGACCGGACGGGTCCGTGCTCGTGGAGACCGACCCCGACCCCGAGGTGCACGACCTCTCGCCCGTCGTGCTGCGCGCCGCGGACGGGCGTCTGAGCCGGCCCATGCCGTGGGCGCGCCTGGGAGCGCACGCGCTGCGCGACGTCGCCGCGAGCGCGGGGCTCACCGAGGTCGAGGAGTGGACGGCCGGCGGGCGGAGCGTCGTCGTGCTCCGCCGGGCCCGCGTCCCGCGCTGAGGAACGCGCCCACGACGACGCCGGCGCCCACCACGAGCACGGCGGTCGCGATCGCGGGCAGCGGGTCCTGCGGCACCACGGACCAGTGCCGCCGGTCCGCGGCGCCCGCCACGACCGCCACCGCGAGCACCGCGAGCGCCCCGGCGGCGAGCAGACCGCCGCGCAGCGGCGCCCGCCACACCGGCGGGACCCGGGGCAGCACGAGGGCACCGAGCGCGAGCGCGAGCGGCGCGAGGACGGCGTCGTGCACGACGACACCGCCCGCGAGCCACGCGAGGACCGACGTCCACTGGCCGCGCGGCACGGTCGACCACGCGGTCCAGGCGCCGAACGCGACGGCGGCCGCCCCGCCCGCGACGAGGACCCGCCGCGCCCCACGCACGACGGCGCTCGCCGGGCGGGCCGCGCCGGGGGGAGCCGCGGGATCCGCGGGACGCAGAGGGCCCGTGGGCTGGGCGCGGCTCACGCCGCATCCCCGGCGGGCAGGACGACGATCCGCGAGACCCACTTGGTCTGGAGCACCCCGGGCCGGTTCGGGGCGACGACGCGCGCCGGGTAGCCGTGGTCGAGGTCGAGGTCCTCGTCCGCGAGGCGGAGCGCGAGGAGGGTGTCGTCCGCGGCGACGTACGCCGCGGGCAGCGTCGACTCGCGGTACGAGCCCCCTTGCTGCAGGCTCTCGACGCGGACGTCCTCGCGCCCGGTCCCCCCGACGAGCCCCGCGAGGTCCCGCACGCGCACCCCGTCCCACGTCGCGGTCGCGCTCCAGCCCTCGACGCACGCGATCGGCACGACCGCGCGGACGAGGCCCAGTGCCGCGAGCTCGTCGCGCGAGAGCGACCGCTCGCCGGCCGGGCCCGAGAGGCCGAGCCGCCAGGCCGGGTCGGCGGCGGTCTGCTCGACCCCGGCGGAGCGCGCGGTCTTGTTCACGGGCAGCCCCTGCGGCCCGACCCGCGGGTCCCGGGGCGCGAGCACCGCGAACGGCGCGAGCGGCCGGACCGTCTGCCCCACGGTGAGCGCGACCACGCCGAGCGTCGTCGCCGCGACGGCGGCGAGGAAGCCGCGGCGCGTCGTGCCGGCCGCGGCCGTGTCGGCGGGGGCCGTGTCGGCGGCGGCTGCGGCTCCGGGTGCGGCCGGCTCGACCGGGGACGACTCGCGCGCGTCGTCGACCGTCGAGCGCAGCGCGGCGACGATCGTGGGGAGCTTGACCCCGACGTGCACGAGCACGGACCCCAGCACCACCCACGCCACCGCGTAGTGCACGCGCACGAAGCTGAACCGCCACGGGTAGACCTGGAACACGTTGAGGACGCCCGTGACCACCTGGAACGTGGTCGCGGCGACGAGCACCGCGACGGACGCGCGCTCGAGCGCGTGGCGCGCGCCGCGCAGCGCCGGGCGCTCGAAGAGGCGCGGGTACGCGGCGTAGAGCTTGGCGAGCAGGAGCGGCACGCACGCGAGGCCCACCCCGACGTGGACGCCCTGCGTCAGGCGGTAGCCCCACGACGGCGCCGGACCGAACGGCAGCCACGTGACCGGGTGCTGGTGCAGGTGCGAGAGCAGCCCCGTGAGGAAGAGGACGACCACGGCCGATCCCAGGAGCGCGCCCACGCGCGCGACGACGCGCGGGTCGTGGACGGGCGACCGGAAGTCCGCGGTCCGCGGTGCCGTCGTCCTCATCCCTCGAGCGTAGGGCGGCGTCCGGCGGCGGCACCTGACGGTCGTCTGACGGTGCCTCCGGTCTCCGGGGCGCCCGGCGGCTCACCACGGCGAGCGCAGCACCGTCGCGAGGACGACGGTCGCCGCGCCCTGCGCGGCGAGCCACCACCGCCAGCCGGTGGCGCGCCGGGGGTCGACGAGCGCCGCGGCGGCCGGCGCGACCCAGCACGCGAGCGGCAGCCAGATGCGCTCGACCTCGCCGCGCTCGAACCCGGAGACCGCGCCGAGGAGGGCCGAGCCGAGCGCGACGAGGACGAGCGCGCGCGTCGTCCGGTCGAGGCGGGTCACGCGCGTCAGGCCGCCCACGCCCGCGGGGCCCACGAGCACGCCGAGCAGCACCACGTCCGCCACGAGGAAGTAGAGGTAGGGCCGGCCGGTCCCCGACCCCGCGGCCCACTCGGCCTGGGTCGCCACGACGCCGTCCCACAGCCAGAAGCCCGCGGCGCCCCAGGCGACCACCACGACGACGACGGCGAGCGCCGCCGCCGCCGTCGGCGCCCACCGCCGCGTCGCCCACGGCACGACGAGCGCCACGACCCCCATGTGCACGAGCCCGTAGGACAGGAACAGGCACGAGCCGAGCAGCACCCCGGCGAGCGCCGCGACCGGCCAGCGCACGCCCGCGCGCGGCGTCGTCGACGCGACGGCGAGCGCGGCGACCCCCCACGCGAGGACCGCTGCGAAGAAGGCGTCGGCGCTCGTCGCGACCCACAGCGCGGCAGGGGCCAGGACGACGGCGGGCAGCGCGAGGCGCGCGGTCCGCTCCCCCGCGTCGCCGCCGAGCCGGCGCACCGTGACCGCGACCGCCACCGCGACGCTCGCGCCCGCGACGACCACGAGCGCGCTCGCCCACCCGGCGCCTCCGAGGCCGAGGCGGTCGAGCGCGGCGAGCACGACGACGAACCCCGGCGGGTGCCCGCGCACGTGGATCGGGTACTCGGCGAGCTGCTCCGTGAAGGTCGCGACGAACGCCGCGGGGTCGGCCGCGGCTCCGGGGACGACGGGCAGGTAGTCGTGCCGGCCGCGCATCGGGGCCGCGAGGGCGTCCCAGGAGGTCAGCGCGCCCAGGGCGACGGTGAACGCGAGCGCGACGACCCCGGACACCGCGAGCAGCGCGGGCCAGCGCAGCGTCGTCGCGACCCGCGGGCCCAGCGCGACCACGGCCCCGGCCAGCGCGAGCGCGACCACCGTGCCGGCCCCGGCCCGGACGTCCCAGTGGCCGACGAACGGCTCGGCACCCGTGAGCAGCACCACGCCGTCGCGGTCGCGGAGCGCCCACGCCCAGGCGGCGAGGCCGCGGACCGCGAGCAGGACGAGGACGACCGCGGCGACCGGGACGAGCCACGAGGGCCGTGGGCGGGCACGCGTCGGTCGTGGCACGGCACCTCCTGCGGACGGGTGCTGTCGACGCTACCGGCCGGGCGCGCCCCGGTCCCGTGATCGCGGGCCCGCGGACCTTACGGTCTGCTGACCTCGGCGCCGTGGTCCTCGCCCGGCGACCCGGTGACCTCGAACAGCTCGCAGGTCGTGTCGTAGTAGGCGTCGGTCGTGCCGCGGTGGGTCATGCCGATCCGCCGGCACACCGCCTGGGACGCCGCGTTGTCGGCGTGCGTCACCGCGACGACGCGGTCGAGCCCGCGCTCGAACGCGTGCTCCAGCACCGCGGCGGCCGCCTCCGTCGCGTACCCGCGGCCCCACACGTCGGGGTGGAAGTGCCACCCGATCTCCGTGTCGCCCGACGGCTGCAGCGGGTCACCCGTGCCGGACGCCGGGATGAGCTTGAGCAGGATGGTCCCCACGGGCGCGGCGTCGGGCAGGCCCGTGCCCTCGCCCTCGCGCGGGACGACGGCCCACACCCCGTGCGTGCCGTCGTCGGCGGCGGCCCAGCGCTCGACCCGCTCCAGCGCCTCGTCGCGATGCTCCAGGACGCGCGGCGTCACGCCGATGAACCGCATGACGTCCCAGCGCGAGTAGATGTCGAGCACGGCGTCGGCGTCGTCGGGCTGCCAGGGCCGGAGGGTGAGGCGCGGCGTCGTCAGGGTCTGCATCGGCCCAGGCTACGGGCCCGACGCGGGGCTCTGGGCGCGCGGCGTCAGACGATCTTGGGGAACGCGAGGAGGAAGCCCACCCCCACGACGAGGACCACGCATGCGAGACCGGTCATGGCCCACGCCGCGCGCTCCGAACGGAACCGACCGGCGAACGCCCCGAAGAACAGCACGAGCGCGAAGAGCACGGTGGTGAGCGTGTAGTTGTCGCCCCGCTGGTTGTTCTCGAGCGCCTGCGCGAAGAGGGCGTCGGCGCGCGCGTCCGCCTCGACCGCCTCCGCCTCTCCTGGCGGGACGTAGACGTCGAGAGCGAACGGGCTCGGTGCGGCCTCGGGGTTCTGCAGAGGGCGCGACGCGAGCCACTCGTCGAACGCGGGCTGGAAATGGGGCGTGAAGCGCGCGCGCGTGAACTCCTCCAGCACCGTGTCCCCGGTCGCGTACGCCTCGAGCCACAGCGAGAACACCTGGAGGTCGACCGAGCGCGCCGCCGTCGCACGCGCCACCGCGGGGGCGGGCCCCAAACCCAGCGGCGGCGCGCGCGCGAAGGCGAAGCTCAACAACCCCCCCCCCCAG
>NZ_JBHXIC010000002.1:78210-120586 GCF_042723955.1 Cellulosimicrobium cellulans
GCCACCGCGCGTCCCGCCCGCGCGCGCCCCCCCCCCCACTCTTCCCCCCCGCGCGCCGGCGGCGGGGGCCGGCGCGGGGGCGCCCCCCCCCCCCCCCCCAGGCCTCGATCCGCTGCGTCGAGGCGCGCGAGAAGGCGATCGACATCTCGCCGCCCCACTTGCTCGACTCGAACCCGCTCCACGCCGTGAGCACCGCGGTCACGGCGAGCAGGACCACGGTGACGGTCTCGCGCCACGACCGTCCCGCGTGCTCGTCGCGCTCGGCCGTCTCACCCGGCTCGGTCCTCTCGACCGGCCCGGTCTCGGTCTGCTCCGTCTGCTCGACCCGCTCGCCCTCGTCGGCCACGGCAGGACAGTAGCCCGGAGGCACGCGCACCGCGCGGCGAGCCTCGGCCGCGCCGGCGCCGCGCCGACCCGTTCACCCGCGTCGGCGCCGGACGCCGAGCAGCGTCCCGCCGACGGCGAGCGCCACCGCGGCCAGGGCGAGCAGCACGACGACGTCGGTCCCGGTCGCGGCGAGGTCGTCGCCGGGCGTCGCTCCTGGTGTCGCCGTGCCGTCCGGCTCCGGGACGTCCGACGTCGGCCCGTCGGTGGGCGGTGCCGTCGGCTCGGTCGGGGTCGGGCTCGGGCCCGGGGTGGGCGGGTCGAGCACCGCGTTCACGACCGTGCACTCGACGTCGGCGCCGTCCTGCACCCGCACGGTGTCCGCGTCGACCAGCTCGCCGCCGTCGCACGTCCACTCCTCCTGGGTGTAGTCCCAGTCGCTGCCCGACTCGGTGAGGTCGTACGTCCCGGCGGCCACCGGGACGTCCGTGACGTCCCCGCTCCCGTCGAAGCCCGACAGCGGCGTGGGCCCCGCGGCGGTGAGCTGCCAGTCGTCGGCGGGCGCGACGTCGTCGACGACCTCCTTGTGGAGCGTCAGCGTGCCCGCGAGCCAGTGGTTGGTCACCGTGCACGTCACGTCGTCGCCCGTCTCGACGACGACCGTCGACACGAGCGCGTCACCGAGCCCGCGCGTCTGCACGACGCGCGCGCCGTCGCAGACCCAGCGCAAGGCGGTCCAGCCGTCGGGACCGCCGGTCTCGCCGAGCGCGTACCGCCCCGGCCCGACGGCGACGTGCGAGACGTCGGCGGAGCCCGTGACGCCCGCGATCTCCTGCCCCTCGCCCGTGGCGGTCAGGGTCCAGTCGGTCGCGACGGCGTCGCCCGTGTAGCCGCGGTCGTCGAGCTCCTTGACGAGCGTGAGGTGGGGCAGCCGCGCACGGTTCGTCACCACGCACGTGGCCTCGTCGCCGGGACCGAGCGTGACCGTCGAGCCCGCGAGCGTCCCGGCGTCGCACGTCCAGCCCTCGGAGTCGTAACCGCCGTACCCCCCGGACTCCGCCAGCTCGTAGGCTCCGGGCGGGAGCGGCACCGCGGTGACCTCCTCGCTCCCCACCGGCCCGCTCGCGACGTTCTGGCCGCCCACGTCGGTCGCCGTGAGGGTCCAGGCCTCCGGGTCGCCCGACCCGCCGACGACGACCTTCACGAGGGTCAGCATCGACCCGACGTACGTGTTCGTCACGGTGCAGACGACGTCGTCGTCCGGACCGACGAGCACGCTCGACGAGCCGAGCTGGACCCCACCGACGCAGACCCACGCCCCCGGCTCGTACCCCGCGGGCCCGCCGGACTCGGACAGCTCGTGGATCCCCTCGCCCACGTCGACGTGGCTCACGGCCGCGCCGCCCGAGGGCCCGGAGATCGTCCCGGTCGTCCCGTCGGCCTGTGGACCCGACGCGGACAGCGTCCAGTCCTCCGGGGCCGCCGGGCCGCCGTCGACCACCTTGACGAGCGTGAGCCGCGAGGGCAGCGGCGTGTTGACGATCGTGCACGTGACGTCCGCGCCCGGGTCGACCGTCACGACGGCCCCGGTCACCGTGCCGCCGTCGCACGCCCAGTCCCCCGCGGTGAACCCGGACCAGCCGTCCTCCGCGAGCGTGTAGTCGCCCGCGGGCACCGGGACGTCCGTGACCTCCGCGGTCCCGGACCGGCCCACGACCTCGGCGTCGGACCCCGTCGCGCTCAGCGTCCAGTCGACGGGGCGGGCGAGGGTCTCGCCCGCGAGCTCCTTGACGAGCGTGAGGGTGCCGCCGGCCCACGTGTTCGTGGCCGTGCAGACGACGTCGTCGCCCTCCGCGACCGTCACGGCGCCGTCCGAGCCGTCGCCCGACGTGGCGCCCGTGCACGACCACGCGCCGTCGTACCCGGCCGGGCCGTCCTCGCTGAGGGTGTACCTCCCGGGACTCACCTCGGCCGCGGTGATCGCCGCGTCCCCCGTGGTCCCGGTGAGCGTCGTCGCGCCGTTCTCCGCCGTGAGCGTCCAGTCCCCGGCCGCGGCCGGACCGCCGACGACCTCCTTGACGAGCGTCAGGGTCGGCACGGTCGGCACCACCGGCGCGACGTTGGTGACGACGCACGTCACCGAGTCGGCGAGGTCGATCGTCACGGTGCTGCCGACGACCTCCGCGCCCTCGCACACCCACCCCTCGGCGCGGTAGCCGTCGGGGCCGCCCTCCTCGGAGAGGGTGTACTGCCCGATGCGGACCGTCTGGTTCGTCACCGCGTCGGACCCGGACGGCCCGCCGATCGACGACGGTCCCTGCGCGCGCAGCGTCCAGTCCTCGGGCGACGCCGTGCCCCCGACCACCGCCTTGACGAGCGTGAGCGTCGGGGAGATCGCCTCGTTGTCCACCGTGCACGTGAGCGTCCCGCCGGGCGGGACGACGACGTCGGGCGTGGGGTCGAGGATGTCCTCCCCGCCGCAGTTCCAGTTCTGGAACCGGAAGCCCGCGACGCCGCCCGTCTCCCAGATCCGGTACGTACCCGCGGGGACCTCGAGGGACTGGACGCCGTTGAGCCCGTCGCCCTCGATGACCGCGCCGGTCTCGACGTTGCGCGCGTGCATCGTCCACAGCTCGCGCCGCCCTTCCGACGAGCCCGTGTCCAGGTTCTCGATGCGCTTGAAGAGCGAGAGCCGCCCGGTCTCGACCTGCGCGGAGGCGGGCAGGGCACCGGCGGCACCGAGCGCGAGCACGGTGCCGAGGGCGAGCACGAGCGCGACGACCGCCGCGAGCGCCGCGGCGGGCCTGGAGATACGCAGCGACGTGCGGGGTGACGAGGGGGACGGCATCGGCACAGGCACCTCCGGTAGGGACGGATCGAACGTAACGCCCGGCTCCCGGGGGCGCGCGGGGACCGCCGTTCGTCGCACGCGGGCCACCGTTCGTCGCACACCACGACCGCCCGTCGACGTGACCTGGATCACCCCCTCGCGGCCTCCCTAGCCTTCCGTGGTCGGACGCAACGACGCGACCCTGGAGAGGCTCGATGACGACAGACACCCGCGCGGCGCGGAACGCCGCCCCCGACGAGCCGGAGATCGTGCCGGACCCGTCGCTGCCCCCCACCGCAGTGCCCGACTCCGTCCCCGGAGCGCAGACGCGGACCCGCTGGACGCCGCAGAAGATCGCCCTCTGGGTCGCGATCTCGCTGCTCGGTGGCGTCGCGTGGGTCGTGCTCGCGGTGGTCCGCGGCGAGACGGTCAACGCGATCTGGTTCGTGTTCGCAGCCGTCTGCACCTACCTCATCGGGTACCGCTTCTACTCCAAGGTCATCGAGCGCTTCATCACGCGCCCCGACGACCGGCGGGCGACCCCCGCCGAGGTGCGCGAGGACGGCAAGGACTACGTCCCGACCGACCGCCACGTGCTGTTCGGCCACCACTTCGCCGCGATCGCCGGCGCGGGCCCGCTCGTCGGCCCGGTGCTCGCCGCGCAGATGGGCTACCTGCCCGGCACCATCTGGATCATCGTCGGCGTCGTGCTCGCCGGCGCGGTGCAGGACTACCTCGTCCTGTTCTTCTCGATGCGCCGCGGCGGGCGGACCATCGGCCAGATGGCGCGCCAGGAGCTGGGCCGCGTGGGGGGCACCGCCGCGATCGTCGCGTCGCTGCTCATCATGATCATCATCGTCGCGATCCTCGCCCTGGTGGTCGTCAACGCGCTCGGCGAGAGCCCGTGGGGCGTCTTCTCCGTCTCGATGACGATCCCCATCGCGCTCTTCATGGGCGTGTACCTGCGCTACCTCCGCCCGGGCAAGATCACCGAGGTCTCGGTCATCGGCTTCGTCCTGCTGCTCGCCGCGATCATCGGCGGCGGCTGGATCGCCGACACCGCCTGGGGCGCCGACCTCTTCACCCTCGACCGCACGACCATCGCCGTGGGCGTGATCGTCTACGGCTTCGTCGCCGCCGTCCTGCCCGTGTGGCTCCTGCTCGCCCCGCGCGACTACCTGTCGACGTTCATGAAGGTCGGCGTCATCGTCGTCCTCGCCGTCGCGGTGATCGTCGTGCGGCCGGAGATCACCGTCCCCGCGATCAGCGAGTTCGCGAGCGGCGAGACCGGCCCGGTCGTGTCCGGAGCCCTCTGGCCCTTCCTGTTCGTGACGATCGCGTGCGGTGCCTTGTCCGGGTTCCACGCCCTCATCGCGTCGGGCACGACGCCCAAGCTCGTCGAGAAGGAGCGCCAGACGCGATTCATCGGCTACGGCGGCATGCTCATGGAGTCGTTCGTGGCGATCATGGCGCTCGTCGCCGCGATCTCGATCGACCGCGGGATCTACTTCGCGATGAACTCCTCGGCGGCCGCCACGGGCGGCACCGTCGAGGGCGCGGTCGCGTTCGTCAACGGGCTCGGCCTCATGGGCGTGAACCTCACGCCGGACATGCTCACCTGGACGGCGGAGGCGGTGGGTGAGCCGTCGATCGTGTCCCGCACGGGTGGCGCCCCGACGCTCGCCCTGGGCCTCGCGCACATCATGCAGCAGCTCGTGGGCGGCACCGCGATGATGGGCTTCTGGTACCACTTCGCGATCATGTTCGAGGCGCTGTTCATCCTCACCGCCGTGGACGCCGGCACGCGCGTCGCGCGGTTCATGCTCCAGGACACGATCGGCAACGTGGCGCCGAAGTTCCGGGACGTGACGTGGCGGCCGGGCGTGTGGTTGTGCACCGCGATCATGGTCGCCGGGTGGGGCAGCATCCTCTACCTCGGCGTCACCGACCCGCTCGGTGGCATCAACACGTTCTTCCCGCTGTTCGGCATCGCGAACCAGCTCCTCGCGGCCATCGCGCTCGCCGTCGTGCTGGCGATCGTCGCCAAGCGCGGACGCAGCTACCAGCGCTGGCTGTGGATCGTCGCGGTGCCGCTCGCGTTCACCGCGGTCATCACCATCTGGGCGTCGATCGAGAAGATCTTCTCCCCGGTCCCCGCGGTCGGGTACTGGGCCAACCACAACGCCTTCAAGGACGCGCTCGCCGCCGGCGAGACGTCGTTCGGCACGGCCGGCTCGGTCGAGGCCATGGAGGCGGTCGTCCGCAACACGTTCGTCCAGGGCACGCTCTCGATCGTGTTCGTCGTGCTCGCGATCGTCGTCATCGTCGCCTCGGTCCTCGTGACCGCGAAGGCGCTGCGCGTCGGCGGCGGCACGAACCACGAGGACCCGCCCGTGGCGTCGCGCCGCTTCGCGCCGGCCGACCTGTTCGCGACGAAGGCCGAGAAGGAGATCCAGAAGAAGTGGGCGGCGCTGCCGCCCGAGAAGCGTCCTGCCGCGACGGGGCACCGGTGACGGTGCGGCAGGGCTCGCAGGGTCCCGCCACGACGGTCCGCGCGACCGTCGTGGCGGGGCTCCGCGCCGTCCGCTGGTACGTGCGGCAGGTCATGGGCGACGACGCGTACGCGACCTACGCCGCGCACCAGCGCGCGGTGCACCCGGGCGGTGTCGTGATGACCGAGCGCGAGTTCTGGCGCATGCGCCACGCCGAGCAGGACGCCAACCCGGGCTCGCGCTGCTGCTGACGGCCTAGGCTCGGCGCCGTGCTGCGCGTCCCCCTCGACCTGCTCCTGCCGCGCGTCTCGACCGCTGACGTCCGGCGCCGCGTCGCGGAGCTGCCCCGCCGCGGGCAGGAGGTCCGGGTCCGCGTGCGCGGCGACGTGCTGGTCGCGCGCCGCTGGGCCAGCGGTGCGCACGCGAGCGGTCACAGCGTGCTGCGGGCCCGTCTCACGGAGGAGCGCGACGGCGTCCGGGTGCGCGGGGCGGTCGCGCCGAGCGGGCTGGACCTCCTCCTGGTCGCGATCTGGCTCGCCGCGGCGGTCGGGCTCGGGACGCTCGGCGCCGTCTTCCAGAGCGGGGTCGCGTGGTGCGTCGCGCTCCTCCCGCTCGCGTTCGGGGCCGTCTTCGCCGCCTGGCTCCCCGGAGCCGCGCGGGCCGGTCACGACGTCCTCCTCCCGACGCTCGCCGGCCTCGGCGAGAGACCCGTCCCGGAAGGGCTACGGTGACGGGCGTGGCTGACGCGACGACGACCGGACGTGGGACGTTCCCGCCCATGATCGAGCTGGCCATGAGCGACGCCGCGAAGCGTCAGGTGCTGCGCTCCAACATGACGCTGATCTCGATCCTCGCGCCGCTCGTGGGCCTCGCTCAGCTCCCCGCGGCGATCACGGGCGGGAACCTGGCGCTCGCCGTCGGGTTCCTCGTCTTCGCGCTGTCCATGATCCCGCTGACGTACGCGATCGGACGACGCATGGTCGACCGCGCGCGGATCGTCCTGGGTGACGGGACGTACACCGTGCACGGGTGGGGCAGAGCCAAGCGCTTCACGGTCGCGGACGTCGACCGCGTCGTCACCGTGGACCGCATGGCGTTCGGGATGACCGGGGCGACGCACCACCTCATCGTCCTCGGCCCGACGAAGCGGCTGCTCCTGCTCGTCGGGCAGATGTGGGACCGCGACCAGCTCTCGGCCGTCGCGCTCGACCTCGCGCGCCGCGGCGTCCCGCTCACGCCCTGGCACCAGCCGGTCACTCCAGCCCAGCTCCGCGCGTTCGACCGGCGGCTCGTGCCCTGGCCGCAGGCGCACCCGGTCGCCCTCGGCCTGCTCGTCGGGCTCGGCACGCTCCTCGTCCTCATGGTGCTGTTCGTCGTCCTGGTCGCGATCCTCGTCTGAGCGTCGCGAGGGCGCGCCCCCGGAGGAGACGAGCGGTCCTCAGGCTCGCGCCGCGCCGCCGTCCGGCTCCGGCCGACGCCGGGCCCGGTCGTGCCAGTAGCCCTGCGCGTGCACGCGCGACCTCTCGATCCCCGCCGCGACGAGCTCGGCGCGCACCCGCGCGACGGTGGCGCTCTCCGTCGCGCACCACGCGTAGAAGCCGTGGCCCGCCTCGGCCGCGGACCGGCCGTGCTCCGCGGCCCAGGCCCGGACCGCGCCCATCACGGCCCGCTCGCCCCCACGGCGACGCCGGGGCACGTGCTCGACACGCACGGTCCCGCGCACGTCCCCCACCGGGGCGTCCGCGGGGTCGTCCGCCTCGACGAGCGCGTGCACCCGCACGCCCGGGCGCAGGCTCGCGAGGATGCCGCGCACCGCGGGCGCCGAGGTCTCGTCACCGACGAGCAGCACGTGCACGACGTCGGGCCCCGGGTCCCACTGGGTGCCGTGGTCGGTCACGCCGAACCGCGCGTGCGGGGCCGACAGCAGCACGCGGTCGCCGGGAGCCGCGCGGCGAGCCCACGCGCTCGCCGGTCCCGCGGGCTCGTGCAGGTACAGGTCGAGGTCCACCTCGGCGTCCTGCGGCCGCACGGCCACGGGCGTGTACGAGCGCATCACCGGTCGCACGTCGTCGTCGAGCGCGGACCACTCGCGCCGCCACGCGCTCTCGTCCGCGAGCCCCGCACGCCGGGCGAGCTCGTCCGCCCCCGGCCCGGGGAGCAGGATCTTCACGCGCTGGTCGAGGCCGACGTCGGCGCACCCGGCCAGGTCGGGCCCGGCGAGGGTCACGCGCACGAGGCGCGGACCGACGTCGTGCACGCACGCGACCGTCGCCCGGAAGAGCACGTTCGGCGACCGGTGGAACCGGCACCCCGTCGTGCCCACGGCCGGGGACGCGGGCCCGGCCGGCCGGTCAGGACCCGGCACGGTCCTGCAGGAACTGCTCGACGTCGTCGAGGACGGCCTGGCCACCGAGCGGGCCGACGCCGCTGATCCAGTACGACTGGTCGACGACGCGCACGTCAGGGAACGACCCCGCGTTGAGCGGGATCTCGGCCGGGACCGCGGCCGGGTCGGCCGGGTCGGCGGCCGAGACGAGGACGAGGTCGGCGGCGGCCTCGGTCACGCGCTCGGGCGACAGGTCGACGGAGATGTCCTCGCCCCAGTCCTGCTCCGGCGTCGTGAACCCGACGCACTCGAGCGTGCTCCCCGCGAACGACCGCGGGCCGTAGGCGGACACGATGCCGTCGCGCGGGCGCAGGAGCTGCGCGGTCCCGGAGACGTCGTAGTCCTCCTGGAGCTGCGCGCACCGCTCGTCGTAGGCGGTCAGCAGGGCCTGGGCGTCGGTCTCGCGGCCCAGCGCGCGGCCCACGAGCAGCACGTTCTCCTGCCACGGGTCGGTCTGCGTCGCCATGAACACCGTCGGCGCGATGCCCGCGAGCTGGTCGTAGAGGTCTGCGTGGCGCGACTCCGTGCCGAGGATGAGGTCCGGCTCGAGCGCGGCGATGGCCTCGAGGCTCGGCTCGGGCACCGTGCCCACGACCTCGATCGCCTGCGCGTCCTCTCCGAGGTAGCCCGGCACGCCGGCCTCGACGCTCAGCACGGCGGCGCCGACCGGCACGACGCCGAGCGCGACCGCGGTGTCCGTCTCCACGGGCTCGAGCGTCACGACGCGCTGCGGCGCCGCCGCGAGCTCGGCGGTCCCGCGCGCGTGCTCGACGGCGTACCCGGCAGCGGGAGCGTCCTCCGTCACGGTCGGCGCGGGCTCCGCCGGGCCGGACGAGCAGGCGGCGAGCAGGGCGGAGGCGAGCACGAGCGCACCGGCGAGGGCGCCGCGGCGCACGCGGAGGCTGGACGATGCGGTCCGGAAGATCGGCACAGGGGTTCCTTCAACGTGAGTAGGTTTGCCTCACCTTACCCGTCGGTGGAGGCGGGAGACGACGTGACGCTGGTTACGATCGCTGCATGTCCGGGCCCGTGTTCGCCGGCGCCGTCGCCGGTCTCGTCGTCGGCGCCCTGCTCACCCTCGGGCTCGTGCTCGCGTGGCGGCTCGCGCGGGGGTCGCGCGAGCTCGGGAGCGACTCGGACCGCGCCACGTTCCGCACCCTGCACCTCGCGTCGCGCGCCGCGACGCACCTGCGCGGCGGGCTCGACGGCGACGACGTCGGCCGCGCGGCCCGCTCGCTGCGCCAGCTCCTCGGCGCGGACGCGCTCGCCGTGGTCACCGCCGAGGGCGCGGTCGCGCTCGACGGCAGCACGACCCTTGAGCCCGACGCGCGGCGTGTCGCCGAGCGCGTGCTCGCCACCGGTCGGCGGCACGTCGAGAGCGGGGCCGCCGGGCACGAGGGCGGCGACGTCGCGGACGCCGTCGGGGCCCCGGTCGTCGCGGGCGGGCGCGTCGCGGGCGTCGTCGTCGCGTTCGCGGGCACGGTCCGCCCGCCGCTCGTGCGCGCGACGGGCGAGGTCGCGCAGTGGTGCTCGGCCCAGCTCGAGCTCGGTGAGCTGGAGGCGTCGCGCACCGCGCTCGCGCAGGCCGAGCTGCGCGCGCTGCGCGCCCAGATCAGCCCGCACTTCGTCTACAACGCGCTCGGCGCCATCGCGTCGTTCATCAGCACGGACCCGGAGCGGGCGCGCGACCTCGTGCTCGACTTCGCCGACTTCACGCGCTACTCGTTCCGCGGCCGCGGCGACTTCACGACCCTCGCGGACGAGCTGCGCTCCATCCACTCCTACGTCGAGCTCGAGCGCGCCCGGTTCGGCGAGCGCCTCGCCGTGACCCTGCAGATCGCGCCCGAGTCGCTGACGACCGTCATCCCCTTCCTGTCGGTGCAGCCGCTCGTCGAGAACGCGGTCCGGCACGGGCTGGAGCCCAGGGAGCGCGGCGGCACGATCGTCATCACCGCGCGCGACGAGGGCACCCAGACGGAGATCACGGTCGAGGACGACGGCGTCGGCATGGACCCCGCCGTCGTGCGCGAGCTCCTCACGTCCCGCGGGAGCGAGCACGTGGGCCTGCGCAACGTCGACCGACGTGTGCGCCAGCTCTACGGCGACGACCACGCGCTCGACATCGAGACCGCGCCCGGCTCCGGCACGCTCGTGCGCCTGCGCGTGCCGCGGTCCCAGCCCTTGCACGAGACGGAGGTGAGCGTGCCGTGACCGGCACCGACCCGGCCCCCGGCCCGGCGCCCGAGGACCCGGCCGCCGTCGGGCTCGACGTGCTCGTCGCCGACGACGAGCGGCCCGTGCTCGACGAGCTCGTCGCCCTGCTGCGGCGCGACCCGCGCGTACGGACCGTGCTCGGCGTCGCGACGGGATCGGAGGCGCTGCGCGAGCTCTCCTCGCGCACGGTCGACGCGGCGTTCCTCGACATCCACATGCCCGGGCTGACCGGCCTCGACCTCGCCCGCGCGCTGTCGCGGTTCACCGACCGCCCCGCGGTCGTGTTCGTCACCGCCGACGAGGCCCGCGCGCTCGAGGCGTTCGACGTCGAGGCGGTCGACTACGTGCTCAAGCCCGTGCGCCGCGAGCGCCTGACGCGCGCCGTCGACCGGGTCGTGGAGCGTGTCGCGGACCGCGCGGGCCGCGTCGGCGGGCTGGGCGTCGTGCCCGACGCCGGATCGCCGCCCGCGAGCGCCGCTCCCCCTGCCGCAGGGTCCGGCGCGCCGCGCGAGGCGCCGGAGGACGAGACGCTCGTCGTGACGGTCGGGACGACGACGCGCCTCGTCCGCCGCGGCGCGGTGCGGTGGGTCCAGGCGCAGGGCGACTACTCGCGGCTCGTGACGGACACCGAGCAGTTCCTCGTGCGCGAGCCCTTGTCCGACCTGGAGGAGCGGTGGGCCCCGGCCGGGTTCCTGCGCGTCCACCGGTCGTACCTCGTGGACCGCGCGGCCGTGACCGCGGCGCGGTTCGGGGGCGCACAGCCCGCGCTCGTCGTCGCGGGCCACGAGGTCCCGGTGAGCCGCCGGATGGTCCCGGCGGTGCGGGAGGCGCTGCTCGGCCCGCACCGGGGGCCGTCGTGAGCGGCCCCGACCCGTCGTCGGACCCGTTCTCGACCGCCGACGGGCGCGCTCCCGGTCGAGAGCCGCACCCCGAGGTGCGCTCCCCGGCCCGGGGTGCAGCACCCGGCGGACGCAGACCCGAGCGCGTGCGCGTCCGGTCGACCGATCACCCGCCTGTCGCCGGACCCGCGCCCGGCGTCCCGGCGGGCGGACCGCCGTCGGGCACGTCCGCGGCCACCCCGCGTCGTCCCGAGGATCCGGACGACGACGTGGCCCACTACACGCGCGGTCTCGTCCGGGCGCAGCTCCGGCTCGGGCTCGCCTGCGTGGTCTCGTTCCTCGCGGTCGTCGCGCTGCTCACGGTGACGATGAGCGCGGTGCCCGCGCTGGACGCCGTGGTGATCCTCGGCGTCCCGCTCCCCTGGCTCGTGCACGCGTACGGCTTCTACCCCGTGATCGTCGCGTTCGCGGTCGTGTTCGCCGTCGCGGCGGCGCGCAACGAGCGCCGGTACCGCGCCCTCGCCGAGGGATCGGCCGGGCCCGCCGAGGCCAGCCCGGACGAGGCGGTCCCCGACGAGGCGGGCGCCCCGTGAGCGCGCTGCCCCTCGTCGCGATCGGGCTGCTCCTGCTCGCGACCGGCCTCATCGGGTTCTACGGCCTGCGCATCTCCCGCACCACGAGCGACTTCTTCGTCGCGTCGCGCACGGTGCGGCCCGTGTGGAACGCGTCGGCGATCAGCGGCGAGTACCTCTCCGCGGGCACGTTCCTCGGCCTCTCGGGGCTCGTGCTGCTCTCCGGCGCCGAGGCGTTCTGGTTCCCCGTCGGGTACGCCGCGGGCTACCTGCTCGTCCTGCTGTTCGTCGCCGGCCCGCTGCGCCGCAGCGGCGCCTACACGATCCCCGACTTCGTCCACGCCCGGCTCGACTCCGTCGTCGCGCGCCGCGTCACGAGCGTCCTCGTGCTCGTCATCGGGTGGCTCTACGTGGTGCCGCAGCTCCACGGCGCGGCGCTCGTCATCACGAGCGTCGCGCCCGTCCCGCCGTGGGTCGGGTCGGTGGGGATCGCGGTCGTCGTGAGCGCGGTCGTCGCGGCGGGCGGCATGCGCTCCATCACGTTCGTCCAGGCGTTCCAGTTCTGGGTCAAGCTCACGGCCCTCGCGCTGCCCCTCGTGTTCGTGCTCATGGCGCTCGGCGGGGCGTTCGAGCCCGGCGGCGCGATCGTCACGTTCGACCCCGCCTCCGTGTTCCCCCACGACGCCGGGCCTGGCGGGCTCGACGCGTACGCGACCGTCTCGCTCCTGCTCGCGCTCCTGCTCGGCACGACCGGCCTGCCGCACGTCCTCGTGCGCTTCTACACCTCGCCCGACGGCGGCTCGGCCCGTCGCACGACCGTCGTCGTGCTCGTGATGATCAGCGTGTTCTACATGGTGTCGAGCACGCTCGGGCTCGTCGCGCGGGTCGTCGCGCCCGACCTCGCGGCGCCCGGCGTCGCGGACACCGTGGTCCTCACCCTGCCGACCCGCCTCGTGCCCGGGCTCGGGGGCGAGCTGCTCGCGGCCCTCGTCGTCGCCGGGGCGTTCGCCGCGTTCCTCGGCACGTCGTCGGGGCTCGTCGTGGCGCTCGCGGGCGTCGTGAGCCAGGACCTGTTCGGCGGGACCGTGCGGTCGTTCCGGTGGTCTGCGGTCGCGTGCACGCTCATCCCGCTCGCCTTCGCGCTCGTCACGATCCCCCAGGGCCTCGTGACGAGCGTCGGGACGGTGTTCGTGTTCGCCGCCTCCGCGCTGTCCCCCGTGATCCTGCTCGGCGTGTGGTGGCGCCGCCTCACCGCGCGCGGCGCGGTGGCGGGGATGGTCGTGGGGTCCGTCCTGTGCGCGACGGCGCTGCTCGCCTCGGCCGCGCTCGCCGCCGCGGGGTACGGGAGCGGTCCGTCCGAGGAGACGGCCGACGGCGTCCCCGGCGTGGTGCGTGCCCTGCTCGCCCAGCCCGCGGCCTGGACCATCCCGCTCGCGACCGCGACCGTCGTCGTCGTGTCGCTGCGCGACCGCCACGGCCCGCCGCTGCGCACCGACCGGTTCCTGCGGCGCCTGCACGTCCCGGAGCTCCGGCGCCGGTGAGGACCCCGGTCAGATCCAGCGCGCGCCGATCTCGTCGTGGAGCTGCTGCGTCTTCTGGACGCGCAGGATGCCGTCCTCGACCCCGGCCACCAGGCCGACCTCCCGCGCGATCGCGACGATCGCGTCGCGCTCCTCGGGGTGGTCGTCGGCGTCGCCGCCGTCCCAGAGCTCGAGCCACTGGTCGGTGGGGTCGTCGCTGCCGCAGTCGGCCCACACCCGGCAGATCCGGTCGAGCTCGTCCTGCGTCATCGGGCGGGTCGGGGTCGCGTACACGGTGGGCTCCTGTGCTCGGGTCGGTCGACGGGTCGCGACTCACCCTAGAGGGGGTCACGCGAGATCACCCCCGGTCGGGACGTCTCACCTGGCGGGCGCCCTCGACCGCATGCCGGATGGGCCGTAGGATCGTGTCAACCATCCAGAGCGGTCGAGAGTCCTGGCTCGACGACACCGCAGCAACCCGCCGACGGAAGCCTCCCGAGGACAAAGGTGCTAACGCCAGGGTCGATGGAGCGACTAATGGTCTCAGAGGCATCCTTCGCGCACCGTCCGGGCAGCACGTGCCCGACGGCGGTCGCGCCCGCACGCACCGCCGGTGAGGCGACGTCGTGAGCGTCGCGGACGCCGTCGGGCAGGCCCACGGCGGGGCGGCACGGCCGACGGTCTCGTTCGAGCTCATGCCCCCGCGGCGGCCGGACGCGGCGCCCAAGTTCTGGGAGACGGCGCGCCGTCTCGTCGCGACGCACCCCGACTTCGTCTCCGTGACGTACGGCGCGGCGGGCACCGACCGCGCGACCGCGCGCCAGGTCGTCGGCCGCCTGCTCCAGGGCACGCCCGTCCTGCCGATCGCCCACCTCACGTGCGTCGGGGCGTCGCGCGAGGACGTCGAGGAGGTCATCTCCGACTTCCTCGACGAGGGCGTGCGGAGCTTCCTCGCGCTGCGGGGCGACCCGCCGCGCGACCAGCCGGACTGGCAGCCCGCGCCCGACGGCGTCCGGTCGTCGACCGAGCTCGTCGCGCTCCTGCGCGAGGTCGAGGCGTCGCGCTGCGCGTCCGACCCCGCCGCGGCGCTGCGCGGCGCGGCCCGCCCGCTGACCATCGCCGTCGCGACGTTCTGCGACGGCAACCCCGCGGCGGGCACGACGCGCACCCAGGAGGTGCGTCGCCTGTGGCAGAAGCAGCAGGCCGGCGCGAGCTTCGCCATCACGCAGCTCTTCTACGACGCGTCGTCGTACACCGACTTCGTCGCCGAGGCCCGCGCGGCCGGCGTGACGATCCCCATCCTCGCCGGGCTGCTGCCCACGACGGAGCCCGCGCGGCTCCGCCGCGTCGAGGAGCTCACGGGCGTGCGCGCGCCCCAGCACCTGCTGGACGCGCTCGACGCCCTGCCCGACCCGGAGGCGCAGCACGCCTACGGGATCGCGTACACGGTGGACGTCGCGCAGCGCGTCCTCGACGCGGGTGCGCCCGGTCTGCACGTGTACACGTTCAACAAGCACCGCGCCGCTCTTGACCTGCTCGAGGGTGTCCACCTCGGCGGCGGGTCGGCCGGGACGGGAGGCAGCACCAGCGCTGCCGCCGCCCCGCTCGTCCCGGACCTGGCCAGCGGGCCGTGGGTCACCGGCACCTCCCTGCCCACGACGAGCGCCGCCACGTACGGCACGCCCGTCTGACCGGTCCTCCGGACCAGCAAGAGGTTTCGATCATGGCCACTTCCGTACCCTCCCCTACCCAGAACCCGGTCGCTCCTCCCGTCGACACCGCATTTCCCGCGGGGACCGTGCTCGGCTACCCGCGCATCGGGCGCCGCCGCGAGCTCAAGAAGGCCGTCGAGGCGTTCTGGGCCGGCACGACGTCGGCCGACGAGCTCGAGGCCACGGCCCGCGAGCTGCGCCTCGCGACCGTGCGCCGCCTCGTCGACCTCGGGCTCGGCGCCGACGACGCGTCCGTCCCCGGCTCGTTCTCCTACTACGACCAGGTGCTCGACGTCGCCGCCTCGCTCGGGGCTGTCCCGTCGCGGTTCGCGTCGCTCACCGACGACGCCGGCCGCCTCGACCTCGCGGGCTACTTCACCGTGGCGCGCGGCAAGGGCGACGACGCCCCGCTCGAGATGACCAAGTGGTTCGACACGAACTACCACTACCTCGTGCCCGAGATCGGCCCGGACACCCCGATCCGGTTCGTCGACGACCGCGTCGTGCGCGAGTTCGTCGAGGCCAAGGAGGCGGGCGTCGTGACGCGGCCCGTCGTCGTCGGGCCGGTGACGTTCCTCGCGCTGTCCAAGGCCGCGGACGACGCCCCTGCCGGGTACTCGCCGCTCGACCGCCTCGACGACGTCGTCGCCGCCTACGCCGACCTGCTGCGCGCGCTCGCCGCCGCAGGGGCACCGTGGGTCCAGCTCGACGAGCCGATCCTCGTCACCGACCCTGCGAACTCCGAGGAGCTCACCGAAGCGGTCGAGAGGGCGTACCGCGCGCTCGCGACGGACCTCGACACCGTGCCGAACCCGGGTCTGGACGTCAGCCAGACCTCGGGATCGCGTGAAACCCGGGTTTCAGCATCGGACGTGCGGCCCGCGATCCTCGTCGCCGCGCCGTACGGTCGGCTCGAGACCTCGCCCGGACCCGACGGCCGGTACCACGACTTCCTGGCCGTTCTCTCGCACACCGACGTCGAAGCGATCGCGCTCGACGGCGTCGCGGCCGACCTCCCCGACGGGTTGCCCCTGGGGCTCGAGACCAAGACGCTCGTCCTCGGCGTCATCGACGGGCACAACGTGTGGCGGGCCGACCTGGCCGCGAAGCTCGACCTGGTCGAGGCGTACCGGCCCGGGACGGATCTCGGCGCGGTCGCCGTCGGCACGTCGACGTCGCTGCTGCACGTGCCGCACGACGTGGAGGACGAGACGTTCGCCGAGCCCGGCACGGCATCGGGCACGACGCTCGACCCGCGCCTGCGCGACTGGCTCGCGTTCGCGGACCAGAAGGTCGGCGAGGTCGCGACGCTCGCCCGCGCGCTCACCGAGGGGCGTGAGGCCGTCGCGGCGGAGGTCGAGGCGTCCCGCGCGGCGGTGGCGTCGCGTGCGGCGGCGAGCGGCGTCGTCGTGCCCGCGGTGCGCGAGCGGGCCGCGGCGCTGACCGACGCGGACTTCGCGCGCGGCGACTACGCCGAGCGCGCGGCCGCGCAGCTGGAGCGCCTGAACCTGCCGCCGCTGCCCACGACGACGATCGGCTCGTTCCCGCAGACGCCGGAGATCCGCCGCGCCCGCGCGCTGTGGACCAAGGGCGAGCTCTCGGACGCGGACTACACGACCGCGATGCGCGAGGAGATCGCGCGCGTCGTCGCGCTCCAGGAGGAGCTCGGCCTCGACGTGCTCGTCCACGGCGAGCCGGAGCGCAACGACATGGTGCAGTACTTCGCGGAGCACCTCGACGGCTTCGCGGTCACCGCGAACGGCTGGGTGCAGTCGTACGGGTCGCGCTGCGTGCGCCCGCCGATCCTGTGGGGCGACGTCACGCGGCCCGCGCCGATCACGGTCGAGTGGTCCGCGTACACGGCGTCGCTCACCGAGAAGCCGGTCAAGGGCATGCTCACCGGGCCGGTGACGATCCTCGCGTGGTCGTTCGTGCGCGACGACCAGCCGCTCGGCGACACGGCGAACCAGGTGGGCCTCGCGCTGCGCGACGAGATCGCGGACCTGGAGGCCGCGGGCATCGGGATCGTGCAGGTCGACGAGCCTGCGCTGCGCGAGCTCCTGCCGCTGCGCAAGGCCGACCAGCCCGCGTACCTCGACTGGTCGGTCGGCTCGTTCCGCCTCGCGACGTCGGGCGTGGAGGCGGCGACGCAGATCCACACGCACCTGTGCTACTCGGAGTTCGGCGAGGTCATCGGCGCGATCGACGGCCTCGACGCCGACGTGACGTCGGTCGAGGCGGCGCGCTCGCGCATGGAGATCGTCCCGGAGCTGCGCGACGCCGGGTACGCGCGCGGCATCGGGCCGGGCGTCTACGACATCCACAGCCCGCGCGTGCCCTCGACTGAGGAGGTCACCGAGCTGCTGGAGCTCGCCGTGAAGTCGATCGACCCGCGCGTCGTCTGGGTCAACCCGGACTGCGGGCTGAAGACCCGCCGCTACGAGGAGACCGTGCCGTCGCTCGAGCACCTCGTCACGGCGGCGAAGGCCGTGCGGGCCACGCTCGGCTGACCCCCGGACACGCCGGAGGCCGGGTCCCGTCGGGACCCGGCCACCCCGTCGCGCGGGTCAGCGCGCCGGCGGTAGCGCCACCCCCACAGGGGGGGGGGCCGCGAGGGGGGTGGGGGGGCGGGGCCCGCCCGAGAGCCACACGCCGCCGTCGACGCCGGACATGCCCGACCCCATGAGAACGAGGCCGCCGACGAACAGGGCGAACGAGACGACGAACCGCGCCAGCGCGCCAGCGTGCCCGGGGATGTCGCGGCCTTCCGTCCCGGTGGGGAGGGGGCTGTCGGCCGCCTGCTCGCTGGTCGTGGTCATGGCGTTCTCCTTCTGAGGTCGGTGCGGGGGCCCGGACGTCGTCGTCGGCGACGATCAGTCCAGGTAGTTCTCCACCGTACCGGGGTCGCGCACGGTCGCCGCATCCGGGTCGCTCCCGAACTCGCGCGCCGCGTCGCGCTGGCGCAGCAGGTCCCAGCACTGGTCGAGCTCGACCTCGATCGCGCGGAGCCGCTCGTGCTCCTGGCCCCCGGTGATCTCCCCCTGCGCGAACTGCTCGCGGAGCTCGCGCTCCTGCGCCACGAGGTCGCTGATCGTCCTGCGGATGCCGCCGTCGGTCGCCATGGATCCCACGGTATGCCCGACGGCGCAGATGCGCCCGGGAGGTCTGGTCGGGCGGGCGGGGGCGGTCGCGCACTGCATCGGCGGCACGGCCTAGGCTCGCCGCATGACGACGACGATCGGCCGCACGGTCCTGCTCTGCCGTGACCTCGACGCGAGCGCCGCGTTCTGGGCGGACGGGTTCGGGTTCGGCACGCTGTTCCGCGGCGAGACCGAGGGGTTCCCGCTGCTGCACGTCGGCCCCGGCCGTGTCGACGAGCCCGGTCTGTGGCTCGTCCCGCTCCCCGACGGCGGCGCGCCCCTCGTGCGCCACGGGCTGCCGAACCTCGTGCTCTACGTCGACGACCTCGATGCGACTCTCGCCCGGCTCGCCGCCGCGGGGGTCGAGCCGTTCGTCGGCCCCGACGCCGACGCCGAGTCCGGGGACCGGTACGCCCACGTCAACGACCCCGACGGGCACCGGATCGTCGTCGTGCAGCTCGGTCCGGTGGCCGACCCCTCCTAAGGGCTACCTGGCCTGCACCCAGATCGCGTCGTCGGCGAGGATCGTCACCTCGTCGTCGTCGACCACGAGGAAACCGCCGGTGATGCGCAGCTCCGCCGTCGGACGGTCGGGCGTGCGCAGCCGCACGCGCCCGGCCTTCAGGGTCGCCGCGACGGGCTGGTGCCGCGCGAGGATGCCCAGGGTGCCGGACACCGACGGCACCGTGACGCTGCGCGCCGGGCCCGACCAGAACACGCCGGACGGCACCACCACCTCCACGGACACCAGGCGCTCCTCCACGGCTGCGGCGGTCTGGGACGGTGACGGCGCGACGGGCACGGAGGATCCTCCTCGACGACGGGTGGCGGAGCCTCCGAGTCTCCCGCCCACGGCAGCTTCGGACCCGCCGCCTTTCGTCCCGTCCCCGTCGCCGGAGGTCACCGGGCACGCCGCTCGTACCGAACCCGGGGTCGCTCCCCGCACGGCGCGCACTCTGGGAAGGAACCCCGGGCTCGACGGTCGGGCGGCACCGAGCGACCGCAATCACGTTGACGACGGCCCTGTGCGAGGCGCACCATCGAGGGTGACGGTTGCCGAGGGCAGCCGTTCGTCGTGCCGGACGGGCACGACCAGGGAACAGGTCGCGCCGGACGGCGCACCGCACGGGACGAGGAGACGCGGATGCACGGCACCGCAGGCTGCGAGGTGGCCATGACGGCCTGCTCGGGCGCCCTCCCCTCCCGCACCGTCGCCCGCTGAGACCACCACGCGGACGCCGACCCGACGGTCGGCGTGCCCCGTGAGTGCTGGACATCCGTCGCCGCACGGACGTCAGCACGACAGATACCCAGCACTCAGCGGGTTCCGAGGACGGTGCGGGCATGTCCTCATCCTCGCCCTCCCCGCCTCGACCGAGCGGCGCCGTCGTGCGCCACGGCGACCGCACGTCGTCGTGAACCGACCGCCTGCGCCTCCGCGCGCCGTCGGGCAGGGTGGGACCGTACCGACACGGAAGCCCTGAACCCATGAACCCCCTGACCGAGAAGCAGATCCGCGCGTCGTTCGTCAACGCCTCCAAGCGCGAGGCCGCCCAGGCGACCCTCCCCGACCTCGACACGCTCGACTGGGACCGCCTCGACTACCTCGGGTGGCGCGACCGCAAGGCGCCGCTGCTCGCGTACGCCGTCGTCGAGGTCGACGGCGAGCCGCGCGGCGTCCTGCTGCGCTCGACCGACGCCAAGACGGGCGGGATGCGCAAGCGCGCCGTCTGCGCGTGGTGCGAGGACGTCGTCGTGACGGAGGACGTGAGCCTCTACGTCGCGCGCCGCGCCGGCGCCGCGGGGCGTCGCGGCAACACCGTCGGCACGCTCATCTGCACCGAGTTCCTGTGCTCGCAGAACGTGCGCCGCGCGCCCACCCGCACCGAGATGGGCGACGACGAGTCGATGCGCGAGGTCTTCGTCGAGCTGCGCGTCGACGGCCTCCGCGAGCGCTCCGCCCGCTTCGTCACCGAGGTCATGCGCGACGCCTGACGGACCACGCCTCGACCTCGGCCTACCAGAGCTCTACCTCGATGGACCGGGGTTCTACCTCGGCGGAGCGGAGGGTGAGCCGGACGCCGAGGGCGAGGGCGGAGCGGGGGTGGGGCGGGTCGTGGCGGGTCTGGCGGGAGCCGCGGGGGACGAGCGGCGGATGGTAGACCCGCCCCGCCCCGGCGTAGCCGTCGCCCGGACGGAACGCTCAGAACCGTCCGCGCCACCGCCCGGCCACCAGTTCCACCGCCCGAGGAGCGTCATCGTCGCGGGGAGCAGGAGCCCACGCACGACGGTCACGTCGAGCAGCACGGCGACGGCCATGCCGACGCCGACCTCCTTCATCGCGACGAGCTCGCCCGCCGCGAAGCCGAGGAACACGATGCCGATGGCGACGGCCGCCGTCGTGACGACCGGGCCGGTCGCGGTGATGCCGCGGAGCACGGCCCGGTCGTTGGCGACGCGCGGGTCCTCGCCGGGCGTGCGGGCGCGCCACTCCTCGGAGGTGCGCGCGAGGAGGAACACCTCGTAGTCGGTCGACAGGCCGAACACGAGCATGCCGATGAGCAGCGGCGTCGTGACGTCGAGCGCACCCCACGGCTCGAACCCGAGCAGCGAGGCGCCGACGCCGTGCTGGAACACGGAGACGAGCACGCCGAGCGTCGCGGCGAGCGTGAGCAGGTTGAGCACGAGCGCCTTGAGCGGCACGACGAGCGAGCCGGTGAGCAGGAAGAGGAGCACGAACGTCGCGAGCACGACGACGCCCGCGGCGAGCGGGAGGCGCTGCGCGAGGTGCTCCTGGGTGTCGACGACCTCGGCGGCCGGCCCGGCGACGTGCACGTCGAGGTCGCCGGTGTCGATCGCGCGGATCACGCGCAGCAGGTCTTGGGCCTCGGCGGCGGTCGCGTCGCCGCCCTCGCCGACGTCGGGGGTGACGTCGACGACGAGGACCTCGGGCGGGTAGTCGGTGTCCTGCATCGCGTCGTCGACGCCGGGCAGGGCCGCGACGCGGTCGAGGTAGGCGGAGGCGGCCTCGTCGCCGCGCGGCGCCTCGACGAGCACGGTGATCGGGGTGACGCCGAGGTCGGCGAAGCGCGAGGTGGACGCGTCGGCGGCGAGCCGCGCCTCGGCGTCGGCGGGCAGGGAGTGGACCTCGGAGCTGCCGAGCGTCATCGAGCCGAGCGGGGCGGCGAGCGCGAGGAGGAGGGCCGTCGCGCCGAGCGTGACGAGCACGGCGTGGCGCTGCGCGGTGCGTGCGAGGCGGCCGAGCGTGCCGGCGCCGCCGCGCCCGGTCCACGGGTGGGACCACGTCCGCGCGCCCGGCGCGGGGATGGCGCGGTGCCACGTGGCGACGAGCGCGGGCACGAGCGTGAGCCCGGCGGCGGTCGCGACGAGCACGACGACGGCACCGCCGACGGCCATGCCGGAGAGCAACGAGTCGCCGAGCAGGAGCAGGCCGGTGAGGGCGATCGCGACGGCGAGGCCGGACGCGAGCACGGCGCGCCCCGCGGTCGCGAGCGTGCGACCGACGAGCTCGTCGAGCGGGAGGCCCGGGTTCTCGGCGCGCTCCTCGCGGAAGCGCGCCAGGACGAGCAAGGAGTAGTCGACGGTGAGCCCGAGGCCGAGCAGCGTCACGACGTTCACGGCGAACTCGTTGACGGGCACGATCCCCAGCAGGCCGCTGAGCACGAGCAGCGCGACCGCGATGGCGGCGAGCGCGGACAGCAGCGGCACCAGGCCCGCGCGCAGGCCACCGAGGACGACGACGAGCACGACCAGCAGGACGGCGATCGCCACGCCCTCGCCCACGGCGGCGTCGGTGATCGCCTGGTCGACGAACGCCTCCTCGGCGAGGAGTGCGCCACCGACGAGGACCTCGGGGGTGTCGACGGTGTGGAGGGCGTCGGCGACCTGGTGCGCGAGGGTCAGCGCCTCGTCGTCGGACAGCGCGGGGTCGAGCTCGACGATCACGAGGGAGCCCTGACCGTCGTCGGCGATGAGGCCACCGCCCGTGTAGGCGTCGAACAGCTCGACGACGCCCGGCATCGCGCGGATGTCGTGCATCACCTCGCTCGCCTGGGCGATCAGCTCCGTGGAGAAGTAGTCGCGCCCGGACAGGACGGCGACGACGGTCTCGCCCTCGGGCTTGAGCTCGTCGAGGCGCTCGGCCGCCAGGGCGGAGGCGCTGCCCGGCGGTGCGGGCTCGACGTCGGTGGTCTTGTCGAAGACGGCGCCGCCGAGCACCGCGCCGACGACGAGGAGGACGGCCCAGACGCCGAGGACGACGGCGCGGCGGCGCGCGGCGAACCGTCCGGTCCGGTGCAGGAGGCGTCCGAGCGCCATGGGCTGTCCTCCTCGTCGAGGGACGTCGTGCGGAGAGAGTCGTGCGGGGTCGTGCTGGCGAGGCCACGAGGCCGTGGGCTGAGGTGAGCACCCTACGCGAGGGTGGGAGCGCCGTCGGACCACGCTCCGCCCGTGCGAGGGGGCGCCTCGGGAGACCGAGGTGGAGAAGGGGTGAGACGGGACGGGCGGGGACGGCTCGTGCTGCCGCCCCCGCCCGGTCCGTCCCGGGGCGGACGGCTCACGCCGCCCGCCCCGGGGTCTCAGCTCAGCCGCAGCTCGCGGCCTCGTAGGCGACGTCCGCCTGGAACGTCAGGTCGCCGCCGGTCGCGGACACCTGGGCGGTACCCGCCTCGACCGAGGTCGAGCGCGACGCGAACGACTGGTACGCGGAGGCACCCGGCTGGACGCCGGTCACCGTCTTCGTGCCGAAGGGCGTCGTCAGCGTGATGTCGGCCGGCACCGTGTCGTCGTTCGTGGCACGGACCGCGACGTAGACCTTGCCCGCCATGCAGCGGGTCTGGACCGTCGTCGAGATCGCGAGCTCCTCGACCGGCTCGTCGGTCAGCTCCTTGAACCGGATGTTCCGGTAGTTGACCATCTCGCCGCTGCCGTGGTTCTGGATGCCGACGAAGCTGTTCACGAGGCGTGCCGGGTCGGTGCTCGTGAAGTCGTTGACGAGCACGTCGTTGAGGTAGATGCGGATGCGGTCTCCCTCGACCCGGATGTCGTACGCGTTCCACTGCCCGACCGGCTTGAGGGCGGCGTCGCGGGCTGCCTCGTCGGCGCCCTGGAACGTGTAGACCGCGCCGGTGGTGCGGTCGTCGGCGTCCGTCGCGTCGATCTGGATCTCGTAGCCCTTGTTGACGGCCACCCACGGGTCGTCGCCCGGGTTCGGGAACCCGACGAACACGCCGCCGTTGTCGTCCTTCGTGAGCTTCCAGTCCAGCTTCAGGCTGTAGTTCTCGCCGAGCTCCTGGTCGTACCAGAGCAGGCCCATGCCACCCGCACCGCGGATCGAGCAGTCCTCCTGGCGGCCGAAGCCACCCGGACCGGCCATGCGCCAGCCCTCCTGGAGGCTGGCGAGGGTGCCGTCGTAGATCGCGGTGTAGCCGTCCTCGACCTCGCCCGGGGAGCAGATGTCCGGGTTCTCGCCGATCGACAGGACGTCGATGTTGATGTTGCCCTCGTCACCGGCCTCGTACGCGAGCGTGATGGTGTTCGTGCCGGCCTGGAGCTGGAGGTCGCGCGTCTGCACGCCCCAGTCCTTCCAGCTTCCCGTGGTGGGGAAGTTCCACTGGCCCAGGTCCTGGCCGTTCACGTGGAGCGAGACGTTCTTCGCCCGCAGCGACGTGTACGGGTGGATGCCGTTGGCGTAGCGCACGTTGACCGGGTAGGTGCCCGCCTCGGGGACGGTCACGGAGAACGTGCGGCCGGCGCCGACGTTCGTCATGCCCGCGGCGAAGCCCGAACCGGAGTAGTTGCTGTGGTCCGAGCCGATGCTCGAGCTGCCGAGCGGCTGCGCGAGCTCCGCCTCGTACCAGCCGCGGTCGGCCGGGGCGACGTAGCCGGGGAGCGAGTTGAGCGTGTACCACGCCTCGGTGCTGAGGAGCTCGGTGCCCTCCGCGGACGCGAACGGGCGCGGCGAGCGGATGTAGACGACGTGGCCGGGCTTGAGACCGTCGATCTTCAGCGTGACGGTCGTGCGGTCCTCGGACACGGTGGCGTCGGTGACGAAGAGGGGCTCCTCGTCGACCTTCGGGCCGCCGTACTGCTGCGTCGGCACGTAGCGCCACTGCTTGACCTGGTACGCGTCGGCCAGCTTCTCGACGACCTCGTCGGACACCGGGTCGGTGTACTCGATCTCGAAGCCGCCCTCGACCACGCGCATCTCCTTCATGTCGAAGGAGTCCTCGTTCACGGGGACGAGCTTCTGGAGGCCGTACCGGAGCTTGCCGGACTCGCCCCAGTTGCCGCCTTCACCGGTGCCGCCGGCGTAGAGCGCGCCGTCGGGGCCGTAGATGACGCGGTTCACGCCGACCTCGAGACCCGCGGTGTGGCGGAAGACCGCACCCTGGAACTCGCCGTCGACCTTCTCGAGGAACGCGCGCTGGATGCCGCCGTACGTCACGTCGCCGAGCAGCATCTGGCCGGCGAACTCGCCGTCCTTGACGAGGATCGGGTTGCCCGGGGAGTTCGCGATCTCGTTCTGCGGGAGCCACACGGCCGGCGGGGCGACGGGGTTCGCGTCGAACGGCCCGGCCGGGTTCGTGTAGTGGTTGTAGAACTTGTCCTGCTGGATGTGGATGAGCTTGTTCGACGGGAGCCAGGCGCCCTGGTTGTCCGTCGCGAAGATCTCGTCCTCGGGGCCGAAGCCGATGCCGTTCGGCGTGCGGAGGCCGCCCGCGACGTACGTGACCTCTCCCGTCTCGCGGTCGATCTTGATCGACGTGCCGCGGTTGGCCGCCGGCTGCGGGTTGGTCGTCGCGCCGCCGTTGTTGATGGCCACGGAGAGGTTGACGTAGAAGTAGTCCTCGTCGTGGATCAGGCCGAACGCGAACTCGTGGAAGTTGCCGCCGTCGGGCCACTCCGCGATCTTCGTGTGCGTGTCGTAGAAGCCGTCGCCGTCAGGGTCGGTGAGCTGCGTGAGCTGGTACCGCTCCGAGACGAAGATGGAGTCCTCGACGACCTCGATGCCCATGGGGTTGAGCAGCTCGTCCGCGACCTTCGTCGCCGTGACGTCCTCGGGGCCGTCCGCGTCCACGACGCCGTCGAGGAAGTACACCTCGCCGGACACCGGGTCGGGTCGCCAGCCGCCGGAGCTGACCTCGCCCGTCGTCACGACGGCGAGCTTCTCGTCCGGCGTGAACGCCAGGCCCGAGACCTTGGGCTCGAAGCCCTCGGGGCGCAGGTCGACGAGGTCGTAGTTGGGGTTGACCGTGTCGAGGCGCAGGCCGTCTCCGGCCGTGTCGGTCGCGCCCTCGCAGTACTTGTAGCCGGGCGCGGTCACGCGCACGACGCCCGCCTCGGTGCTGAGCGCCGACGTCGGGATCACCTCGAACGTCGAGCTGCCCGGCGTCTTCCACGCGAGCGTGAGGCGCTGCTTGTCGCTGCCCTCGTAGTAGTCGACCCGCAGGTCGTGCACGCCCGCGGTGAGCGTCGCGCTGCCCTCGACGGAGGTCGAGTCGTTCGGGCCGTCGTTCTCGACGACGAGCTGGCCGTCGATGTAGACGAGCGCTCCGTCGTCGTTGGTCACGCGGAACTGGTACTGGCCGTCGGCGGGGACGTGCAGGTTCGCGCTCACCTGCGAGATGAAGTTGTCCTCCGCGCCGAACTGCTCGGCCGTCGACCAGTCGATGGTCGGCATGAGCTTGTCGACGTTGGGGGTCTGGCCGGACTTCAGGGTGCAGACCGCCCCGGGGTTCTGCGCGAGCTGGAACGTCCGCAGCGTGACGCCGGGCTCCTGCTCGGGGAGGTCTGCCGCGGCGGGGACGGCCCAGCCCGCGACGACCACGGCGCCAAGGGTCAGGGCGGCCGCGCCGCGTCGGTACCTGATCCGGCGGGACACCGGCAGGCTGGTGCGTTCGAGCATCGTTGCTCCCTCATACTCGGTCGGACTTCGAGTCCACGGAGCGTAACCCCTGCCTGGCTCCGTCGATGACAACGCTGGACAGGCTAGCTCCCGTTCTATCGATGTGTCTACAACTTCCGACTTGTGATCGACAAAAGTGCTCTGGCCTGCCCGGACGTACGCTCGGAGGATGAGTGCACGCCACGGCGACATCGCCGACCGCACCGCGTCCCGGCCGTTCGCGCAGGTCGACGTGTTCACCGACGTCCCGACGCTCGGCAACCCCGTCGCGGTCGTCCTCGACGGCGACGGTCTCACCGACGAGCAGATGGCCGCGTTCGCCCGCTGGACGAACCTCTCGGAGACGACATTCCTCCTGCCGCCCAGCCCCGAGGGGGCCGTCGGCGGCGCCGACTACCGCCTGCGGATTTTCACCCCCGGCGGGGAGCTCCCCTTCGCCGGGCACCCGACGCTCGGCTCGTGCCACGCGTGGCTCGAGGCGGGCGGCGAGCCCCGGGCGGGCGACGTCGTCGTGCAGGAGTGCGGCGTCGGCCTGGTGACGATCCGACGCGAGGCACGCGCCGCCGTCGGGCCGGACGAGGAGCCCGACGGGGACCACCCGGGCAGGCTCGCGTTCGCCGCGCCGGACCTGCTCGCCGACGAACCGGTCCCGGCCGGCGACCTCGCGGCGATCGTCGCCGCCCTCGGCGTCCCGGACGACGCCGTGCTCGACCATCGCGTCCTCGACAACGGGCCGGGGTGGCGCGTCGTGCTGCTCGACTCCGTGGACCGCGTCGCCGGGCTCGCGCCCGACTGGTCGCGCCTGCGCGTCGAGCACCCCGACCTCTCCGTGGGCGTCGCGGGGCTGTACGGGGACGACGGCGGCCCCGACGGCGCCGCGGTCGAGGTCCGCGGGTTCGCGCTCGCCATGGGCATCCCCGAGGACCCCGTCACCGGGAGCCTCAACGCCGTCGTCGGGCAGTGGCTCGTGCGCGACGGGCGCCTCCCGGACCGCTACGTCGCCGCCCAGGGCGCGGCCCTCGGCCGGGCCGGCCGCGTGCACGTCGAGCGCGACGGGTCGGGCACGGTCTGGGTCGGCGGCGCGAGCGTCACGTGCGTCGCGGGGACCGTCCGCCTCTGAGCCGTGCGCCGGTGACGGGCGCGGCCCAGCTGCCGAACCCGGGGACATCGCCGGGCCCGGCGCCCGATCCCGGCGAAATCCACGGGCTCGACGGGTCTCGGGCTCCGTAGACTGGGGCAAGTGTCAAGAACCCCACCAGTTTCCTCCGACCGCGCCCTGACGGACCGCGCGGTCGTCGCGCGCGCCCGTTGGGCGCTCATGGTGCAGTTCGGGCTGTTCGGGGTCATCGGTGCGTCATGGATGAGCCGCCTGCCCTCGGTGCGCGAGGCGCTGGGCATCAGCGCGAGCCAGCTCGGCCTGCTGCTCGTCGTCGGCGGCCTGGGGTCTCTCGTGTCGGTGGTGTCCGCGGGCGCGGTCGTGGCACGGTTCGGCAGCCGCACGACGCTCGTCGTCGCGACCGTGGGGAACGTCGTCGGGTTCGGGCTCGTCGCGCTCGGCACCGGGACGGGCGGCGTCGTCCTCTTCGCGGTCGGCGCGTTCCTCAACGGCGTGTGCGGCGCCCTGACCAACGTGCCGATCAACATCTGCGCGGCGTCCGTCGAGCAGCACGTGGGGCGGGCGATCCTCCCTCACTTCCACGCCGCGTTCTCCATCGGCGCCGCGGGCGGTGCACTCGTCGCGGCCGCGTTCTCCTGGGCGCACGTCGGCATCACCGCGCAGATCCTCGTCGTGACGCTCGCCGTCACGGTCGCGCGCGCCGTGCTCATCGCCCCCGCGACCGCGCTCGCGCCGGACCGGGCAGCGCCGGCCCCGGCCCGAGCGGCCGCGCCGTCGGGCACCACGGACCTGGTCGACGACGGCGCCGCGCCCTCGGCCGCGACCTCGCCCCGCCGCGGGGCCGGGGTGCGCTCCGCGCTCGCCGCGTGGCGCGAGCCGCGCACGCTGCTCATCGGGCTCGTGCTCCTCGCGTCGTCGCTGTCCGAGGGGTCGGCGGGCAACTGGCTCTCCATCGCGGTCGTCGACGGGTTCGAGGTGCGCGAGGCGCTCGGCGCCGTCGCGTACGGGACGTTCGTGGGAGCGATGACGGTGTTCCGGTTCGCCGGGACGGGCCTCATCGACCGGTTCGGGCGCGTGTCGGTGCTGCGCGCGTCGGGCGTCTCGGCGCTCGTCGGCCTGCTCGTCTTCGGCCTCGCGCCGAGCCTGCCGCTCGCCTGGGTCGGCATCGTGCTGTGGGGCTGCGGCGCGGCGCTGGCCAACCCCGTCGCGATCGCCGCAGCGTCCGACGACCCTGCCCACGCCGCACCGCGCGTCGCGGTCGCGACGTCGTTCTCGACCGTCGCCATGCTCACCGCGCCGCCGCTGCTCGGCCTGATGGTCGACCAGGTCGGGGCACGGCACATGCTCCTGGTGATCTGTGCCGCGACCGTCCTGTCGCTGGCCGTGGCCGGCCAGGTGCGCCCGCTCCCCCGCCCGGCACCCCACCCCGCCTCGACGTCCCCGGCCCAGGGCCCCGAGCCCGCGAAGTCGAACCGTGGTCCGCTGAGGTAGAACCCTGGTCTGCGACGCAGGACCGTGGCCGGCTCGCCCCGGTCACGAGGACGGGCGGACGGCGGGTACGGGGACCGCGCACGCGCGAGAGCCCCGCCCGCGCGTGCGCGGACGGGGCTCTCGGGGTCGGGTGGCTCAGCCGCGCAGGCCGAGGATCGACGTGTAGCTGCGCCGGGCGTTGCCGAACGAGTCGACCGGGTTCGGCGGGACGGCCGTCGTGGGGGCGTTGTCCTGCTCCCAGATGCCCCAGCGCGTGCCGCGTGCCTTCGTCGCACGGAGGAACTCGCGGTAGGGCAGGTCGCCCGCGTCGAACTCGATGATGTCGAACCCGTTCGGGTTCGCCTCGTTGCGCGCGCCGTCCTTGAGGTGCAGGAGCGGGTAGCGGTGCGGGTTGTTGCGCACGTAGTCGATGGGCTCGAACCCGGGGAAGCGGTACTGGCCGACGAAGGCCCAGTAGACGTCCATCTCGAGGAACACCGTGTCCGGGTCGGTGTTGTCGAAGAAGACGTCGTAGAGGCGCACCTCGGGCTGGTCGGTCGCGAACGCGAACTCCCCGGCGTGGTTGTGCTGGTAGAGCTTGAGCCCCGCGGCCCTCGCCTGAGCGCCCCACGCGTTGAACTCCTCCGCGGCCGCGCGGTACCCGTCGACCGTGTTGACGTTCGTCGGAGCGTTCGCCGTGCCGACGTGCGGCATGCCGAGGATGTTGGCGATCTCGAGCTGGCGCGGGAGGTCGTTGCGCAGCGCGTTGAGGCTGACGTGGGAGCCGACGGCGCGCAGCCCGTTGTCGTCGAGGAGCTGGCGGATCTCCTCCGGGGTGATCGCGCCGACCTGGCCCTGCGTGTAGCCGGCGAACTCGATCTCGGAGTAGCCGATGTCGGCGAGCTGCTCGAACACCGTGCGGAACCCGAGGCTCGAGACCTTGTCACGGATCGAGTAGAGCTGGATGCCGATCTTTCCCGGGGGGACCAGGCGACCGTTGCCTGCGGCCGCGAGCGGCCCGGCCGCGGTCGGAGCGGGGGCGGCGTTGGCCACCGGGGCGACGGCGGCACCGAGGCCGACGGCCACGGTCGACGTCGCGAGCGCCTTGATCAGGCTGCGGCGCGTCATCTGAGACTTGCTCATCGTCTCTCCTTCGAGGGATGTGACGGTGCGGCTCGGGCGAGTCGCACCGCGGTGGTACAGGTCGGCAGCGAGTCAGCGGCACTCGGCGCTCGTCGTCGACGACGGGTCCTCGGGCGGCCCGCTTCGTCGTCCGTCCTGGTCAGGGCCGAACAGCGCCCTGCGTCTGGCCTCCTCGTCTCGTCCTCGAGCGAGTCCTCCGCACGTCGTCGTGCCGGAGGAGCGCGTCCGACCGTTCCTTCGGGTGGACTCTCACCTACCACCCGGTCGTCATCCTACGAGGCTTCTGTCGGGTGTCAATCAAAAGTCGAAAGTTCATCGATGGGTCCACCTCGACGAACTCGACGACGCCGCCCCCGGGCTGAGCCGTCGGCTCCCGTCGGTCAGGTCCCGCCCGACGTGGCGGGGACGATCGCGGTATGGACGCATCGCCACGCGTCGCCGCGACGGACGAACGTGTCGACCGACCACTCCTCGTCGCGGAACGGCGTCCCCCGCCACGTGCCCGCCGAGACGCCGCGCGCGAGGGTGACCGCGACGTCGTCGTGCACGCCCACCGAGACGAGCTCCGACGACATCTCGGTGTGCACGAGCTCGCCCGACGCGACGACCGCGAGGAAGCCGGCGCGCGGCTGCACGTTCCCGTCCGTCCCCACGACCACCCAGCCCGGCTCGACGAACGCGTCGATCGCGGCGGGGTCGTTCGCGACGAGCGCGTCACCCCACGCACGCAGCAGCGCGGTAAAGGCCGTACGGATCCTCGGGTCCTCCGTCATGACGTCGCTCCCCCGCTCCTCCTCGCCCGGTCAGCGCGCGAGCCACTCCTTGCGCTCCGCGGGCGGCAGCTTCTCCACCGCCGCCCGCAGCACGTCGCGCGGCATGGTCGCGGCGTGGTCCTCGAGGAACGCGCGCAGCCGCTCGGGCTCGACGTCGCCCGCATGGCGCAGCATCCAGCCGACGCCCTTCTGCACGTAGGGCTCGGGGTCGTCGACGAGGACCTCGGAGAGCCGGAACGTGTCGTCGACCTGACCGCGGCGGAGGAAGGCGGCCGTCGCGACGATGGCGGTGCGCCGGCGCGGCCAGTCCGGCGCCCGGGCGAGGCTGTCGAGGACGTCGCGCGGCCGGTCGAGGAGCCACGACCCGAGCACCTGGTACGCGGTGAGGTCCACGAGGTCCCACGTGTCGATCCGGTCGTGGCGGCGCAGGAAGAGCTCGACGAGCTCCGCGTGACGCTCGACGGTGACGCGCCGGGCCGTCGCCGACTTGCCCATGATCGAGCAGCCGCCCGCACGGACCTCGTGGACCCGGTCCTCCAGCAGCAGCTCGATCTGGTCCACCGGCAGGTCCAGCGCGCTCTTCGCGAGCGTGAACACGTCGCCCATCCTGACCCCGGCGAGCGTGTCGTCGCCGGGGAAGTAGCGGGCGTACGCGCGGCGCTGGGCCGCGTTCGCGCGCGCGAGCAGGTCGGCGCGGAAGTCGGTCGCCGTCGTGTACGGCGGCATCGTCCTCCTCCTCTCGTGCGGGCGGTCGCCCGCGATCCTGCGGTCCGCGCCGCGGCGCGCCCGTGGTCCGTGCGCTCAGCGGGGCGCCATGCGGATCGCGCCGTCGAGGCGGATCACCTCGCCGTTGAGCATCGGGTTCTCGACGATCGCGCGCACCAGGTGCGCGTACTCCTCCGGGCGGCCGAGCCGGCTCGGGTGCGGCACCTGCGCGCCGAGGGACTCCTGCGCCGCCTCGGGCAGCGACGCCATCATCGGGGTGCGGAAGATGCCGGGCGCGATCGTCATGACGCGGATGCGGTGCTGCGCGAGGTCGCGCGCGAGCGGCAGCGTGAGGCCCGCGACGCCCGCCTTGGAGGCCGCGTACGCGGCCTGGCCGACCTGCCCGTCGAACGCCGCGACCGACGCCGTCTGCACGACGACGCCGCGCTCCTCCCCCGCTGAGTCCTCCCCCTCAGACCCGCCGGGCCCCAGCGGGTCGAGCGCGAGCATGCGCTCGGCCGCGAGCCGGACGACGTTGAACGTCCCCACGAGGTTGACGTCCACGACCCGCCGGAACGCGTCGAGGGCGTGCACGCCGGACTTCCCGAGCACGCGCTGCGCGAGCACGATCCCGGCACAGCTCACGACGACGCGCGCCCCGCCGAGGGCATCCGCCGCGTCGAGCGCCCGCGCGACGTCGTCCTCGCTCGTCACGTCCGTGGGGACGAACCGCGCCGCGTCGCCCAGCGCGTCGGCGACCGCGACGCCGTCGGACGACGCGAGGTCCGCGAGGACCACCCGCGCCCCCGCCGCGACCAGGCCCTCCGCCGTCGCGCGCCCGAGGCCCGAGGCCCCTCCCGTCACCAGGGCGACCGTGCCCTCGATCCGCATGTCTCACCCTCCGTCAGCCGCGCGGGCGCCGTCGCCCGCCCCGCTGACCGTACCCAGGTCGACCCTTGGGTCGCGAGAACGACCCACCGGAGGTCGATCTCGGACGCGCAGGCCGATCTCGCGTCGCACCTGCGGGACGTCAGTGCGACGGCATCTCCAGGCACCCGCCGTCGGCGATCGGTCCGCCGGCATCGAGCGTGACGGCGTCGGGCGTGACCGCCCCGTACACGCAGCCGCCGGGGACGGACACGCCCACGCCCACGACCGGCGAGATCTCTCCGCTCGCCGTCCGGTCGGAGGTCTGCACGTGCTCGAAGCCCGCGGCGACGAGCGCGTCCCAGACCTCGTCGCCGTCGACCGCGGTCCCGTCCGCGACGGGGTCGAGCGCAGCCTGGACCGCGGGGACCGAGAGCGCGGCCTCGGCGTCGCTCGCGGGCGTTCCGGCCCGCTGCCGGTAGGCCTCGTTGGACGCGTCGAGCCCGGTCTCGTGCTCGACGGCGGTCGTGTCCTCGGCCGTGACCGTGACCTGGGGCTGCGAGGAGTCGTACGAGTCCGCCCACTGCTGCATCGCGTACGACATGAAGAGGAAGTACCCCACGACTCCCACGAACGCGAAGATCGCGATCCCCACGACCACGCCGACGACCGCGCGCCCGAGGCGCGAGGTGCCGTCTGAGGCGAGGTCGTCCGGGTCCGGGGTGGCCATGAGGCGAGTCTTGCGGGCAGGGTGCTCCGCGGCGACCGCGGGCGCGACCTCGACCCGGGATCTTCACATCTCGGGCGCCGTCGGGTGCAGGATGGGAGGCGAACCACCGCCGTCCGACCGTCAGGAGAGTTCCGCATGAGCCTGTACGACATCCCGTTCGACGCCATGGACGGGACGACGCACACCCTGCGCGAGCACGCGGACGACGTCGTGCTCGTCGTGAACGTCGCGTCGCGGTGCGGGCTCGCGCCGCAGTACGCGACGCTCGAGGCGATGCAGGAGAAGTACCGCGACCGTGGGTTCACCGTCATCGGGTTCCCGAGCAACCAGTTCCTCCAAGAGCTCGGCACCAACGAGGCGATCCAGGAGTTCTGCTCGCTGACGTACGGCGTGACGTTCCCCGTGGTCGACCGCGTCCGCGTCAACGGGCGCCACGCCCACCCGCTCTACCAGGAGCTGAAGAAGGCCGAGGACGCCGAGGGCAAGGCCGGCCGGGTCACCTGGAACTTCGAGAAGTTCGTCGTCGTGCCCGGCGGCGAGGTGCACCGCTTCCGCCCGCGCACCCTGCCCGACGACCCGGCGATCGTCGACCTCGTCGAGGCGCACCTGCCGCGCTGAGCGCGCGCCGGCTCGCGGACGGGCACACCGGCGCGCGGTGCCAGCGGGGTGTCAGCGCACGACGAGCGCGGGGTGCCGGGCGTCGTCGACCCGCGCGACGACGTCGGCCACCTCCGCGGGACGCACCTCCCGCTCGTAGCGCCCGTACGCGTCGAGCGTCCAGGCGTCCTCCGCCGCGGTGCGGCGGGCGAGCGTCGGCGCGCGCAGCGCCAGGTGGACGGAGAGGTCGACGGCGAGCCCGCGGCCGAGGGCCAGCGCGCCGTCGAGCACGACGACGAGCCCCGGCTCCGCGGCGACGTACGCCGCGCGCGTGGACCGGCTCGTCGCGGGGTCGCGCAGGCTCGGCAGGTAGCGACCCGTCCCGCCCGGGCCGACGGCGTCGAGCACCTCGCGGTTGAGGCCCGCCACGTCGATCCACGCGCCGAGCAGCGCGTCCGGGTCCTCGCGGCCGTGCTCGAGCCGCAGCGACGCGGGGCGCCAGAAGTCCTGCACGCGCACCCGCGCGACCGGTCGGCCGGCAGCCCGCAGGGGTGCGACCAGCAGGTCCGCGAGCGCCTCGGGCCGTGTGGACGGGTGGCCGTCGACGAGGAGCCGCACCGCGCCGTCGGGCTCCGCCCCCCGGTCGCGGCGCCGGAACCCGAGGACGAGGTCCACGACCCGGTCCACGAGGACGCCCTCGGTCACCGGTTCGACGTGCACGGCCGTCAGGAGGCCTCGGCGCGCCGCAGCATCCCGCGGAGCGCGGTGCCGAGGAGCGCGTCGACGTACTCGTCGGTCAGGGGACCGCTGCGCTGGAGCCACCGGTTCAGCACGGGACCCCAGATGATGTCGGCCGCGACGTCGAGGTCGAGGTCGTCGGCCAGCTCCCCGGCCTCCTGCGCGCTGCGCAACCTGGCTCGCTTGGCCTCGCGGAGCGGCGCGTCGAGGCGCTCGTGGTACGCCGCGGCCAGTGCCTCGTCGTGCGCGACCTCGGTGGCCAGCGCGCGCATCGGCTCGGCGAGACGAGGGTCGTTCAGCTCGGCGACGGTCGCCCGGAGCACGAGGGTGAGGTCGGCCCGGAGGTCCCCCGTGTCGGGGAGCTGCGGCGCCTCGCCCTCGCCCGCCTCGCTGAGGAGGAGGAACGCGTCGAAGAGGACGGCGGCCTTCGAGGGCCACCAGCGGTAGATCGTCTGCTTCCCGACGCCGGCGCGCGCGGCGATCCCCTCGATGCTCAGGCGTGCGTACGGCACCTCCTGGAGCAGCTCGAGCGTGGCCGTGAGGACGGCACGGCGGGAGCTCTCGTTACGACGTGCGGGATCGGGATGCGGCATGCCTTCAGGGTAGTCGAGATAAGACGAGACGTTCCGTCTTGTCAAACCGGGCGACAAGGTCTACGGTCGCTCTCACAACGAGACGCAACGTCTCGTCTTATCTCAGGAGCAGCCTTGCGTCAGACCGCCCCCTCTCCCCGCACCTGGTTCATCACCGGAGCAAGCCGCGGCCTGGGGCGCGCGCTCGCCGTCGCCGCGCTCGAGCGCGGCGACCAGGTGGTCGCCGCGGCCCGGACCGCGAGCGCCGACGCGTTCGACGCCCGGCACCGCGACCGCTTCCTCGCGCTGAGCCTGGACGTCACCGACAAGAGCGCGGTCGACGCCGCGGTGGCGACCGCCGTCGACCGCTTCGGCCGCCTCGACGTCGTCGTGAACAACGCCGGCACCCTGTCCATGGGCATGGTCGAGGAGTTCACGGAGGCGGAGGCCCGCGCCCAGCTCGAGGTCAACTTCTTCGGCGCCCTGTGGGTCAGCCAGGCGGTGCTGCCGCACCTGCGGGCGCAGGGCTCGGGGCACCTGCTCCAGGTCTCGAGCATCGCCGCGCTCGGCGGCTTCCCGAGCACGGGGCTGTACAGCGCGAGCAAGTTCGCGCTCGAGGGCATGAGCGAGGCCCTCGCGGCGGAGGCCGCGTCGTTCGGCGTGAAGGTCACCGTCGTGCAGCCAGGCGGCTACTGGACCGACCTCTACACGAGCATGGCCTCGACCACCCCGGCCGAGCCGTATGCGCCCCTGCGCGCCGAGCTCGAGCGCCAGTGGGCCGACGGGTCGGTGGACAGCGACCCGCGGCTCGCCGCCGAGGCGATGCTCACGCTCGTCGACAGCGACGACCCGCCGCTGCGCCTGCTCCTGGGCAGCATGGTCTACGACGTCGCGCAGCACGTCACGGCCCAGCGCCTCGAGACCTGGGCCGCGTGGGAGCACGTCAGCCGCGCCGCCGAGCAGGCCGTCGCCCAGCCCGAGGCCGCGCACTGACGGCCCGCCACCCGGCGAGCGCCCGCCCCACGACGCCCGACGCCGCCCCGCACCCCCGGACCCCGTCCGCCCCGCAGCCCCGCCCCCGACAAGGAGACCCCATGTCCCCGGCAGAGTCCCCGGACCCCTCGCCCCGCTCCGCCTGGACCGGCATGGTGCCGGTCGACGACACCGCGCTCGCCGTCCACGACAGCGGCGGCGACGGCCTGCCGCTGCTCTACTGCAACGGCCAGTTCGCGACGCAGCGCTACTGGAAGCGGGTCGTCGCCGGGCTCGGTCCCGGGTACCGGCACCTCACCTTCGACGAGCGCGCCCGCGGCCGGTCGCGCACCTCGGCCGACTACACCTTCGAGGCCGCGGTCCGCGACGTCGCCGCCGTGCTCGACGCGCGCGGCGTCGAGCGCGCGCTCCTGATCGGCTGGTCCTACGGCGCCGTCGTCGCGGCGCACTGGGCCGCCCGTCACCCCGAGCGGACGGTCGGCACCGTCCTGGTGGACGGCGCCTTCCCGCACGACTGGCTCGACGACGCGATGGAGGAGCGCATCCGGATGCTCTTCCGGCGCCTCGCGTTCCTGCGGCCCGTGCTGCGACCGCTCGGCCTGCTCCCGCAGATGACGGCCACCCAGCAGGCGGAGAGCAACATCGAGCTCGGGCGGATCTCCCGGGAGCGTGCGCTCGCCCCGGTGCTGGACCGCATCACCGTGCCGACCCGGTACGTCGTCGCCTCGGGGACGTCGTTCGGCAGCCGCGGCGACGAGCAGGAGGTCATCCGCGCGAGCCTCGACCAGGTGACGCTCCGCAACCCGCACGTCGCGCTCGCGGCCAAGGTGCGGAGCAACCATGGCGCGATCCTCCGCAAGGACGCGCCCGCCGTCGCAGCGGCGGTCGAGGCCGTCGCTGCGCTCGCCGCGGACTCCCCGGGCACGCCGGCCTCCTAGGGTGGGGGGACGACCCGAGGAGGACGACGTGCTCGACCCGAGCGAGAACGACGGCGAGCCCACCGTGCGGCGCGACGTGCGACCGCACGGGCACGGCGCATGACCACGACGTTCCGTCCGGGGACGGTCCGCGAGGCCATGGGCGGCATCGTCGCCCTGGGGCTCGCGACGTTCGTCGCCATCACGACCGAGCTGGTCCCCGTCGGGCTGCTCCCCCTGCTCAGCGCGGACCTGGACGTGACGGAGTCCGTGGCGGGGCTCCTGGTCACGGCGTACGCGGTCATGGTGGCGGCGCTCGCCGTGCCGTTGACGCTGGGGACGGCCCGGCTCCCGCGCAAGGGCCTGCTGCTGACGACGCTCGGGCTCTACACCGTGAGCAACGTGCTCGTCGCCGTCGCGCCGACGTTCGCCGTCATCGCGGCGGCGCGGGCGCTGGGCGGCGCGTCGCACGCGGTGTTCTTCTCGGTGAGCATCGGGTACGCGTCGCGGCTCGTGCTGCCGCACCTCACGGGGCGTGCGCTCTCGCTCGTCACCGCGGGCGCGGCGGTCGGGTTCGTGCTCGGCGTCCCGTTGACGACGACGCTCGGCACCGCGATCGGTTGGCGTCCCGCGTTCGGCGTGCTCGCGGGCGCGTGCGCGCTGGCCACCGTGCTCATCGCGTTCCTGCTGCCGCCCGTGCCGGGGGGCGGGGCTCCGCCGTCGGACGCGTCGAGCGCGAGCCGGCGCTCCGCGCTCGCGGTGGCGACGACCACCAACTCGCTCGCGTACCTAGGCCAGTACACGGTCTACACCTTCGTGTCGCTCCTGCTCCTGGGTGCGGGCCTCCAGGAGTCGGCGCTCGGCCCGGCGCTCCTCGTGCTCGGGGCGCTCGGCCTCGTCGGGACGGCGTTCGCCGCCGCGCGGCTCGACCACCGGCCGCGCCGGACGACGGTCGTGACGCTCGTCGCAGTCGTGGGGGGGCATGCTCGCGGTGGGGCTCGCGTTCCCCGGGACCGTCGGGGTGCTCGTCGCCATCGGGGTGTGGAGCGCGGGGTTCGGCGCCGTCGCGCCGGTGTTCCAGGCGGCGGCGATCCGCGCGCACGGGGCCTCGCCGGACCTCACGGGCGCGCTCGTCAACGCGACGTCGAACGTCGGCATCGGCGGTGGCGCCGCGCTCGGCGCGCTCGTCCTCGCGCGCTCCGGGCTCGACGTCGTCCCGTTCGTCGGGGCGGGGATCGTCGCCGTCGCGCTCGTCGTGGTCCTCGTCGCCCGGCGCACGTTCCCAGCGACGCCGACCGCGCCGGTGACGGACGTGGTGGTGACGGACGCGGTGGTGACGGACGCGGTGGTGACGGACGCGGTGGTGACGGAGATGCCCTCCGACCAGGAGAACCCGCACGCCTAGGGTGGCGGGATGACGACGACGGTCAGGCAGGTCCAGGTCACGTTCGACTGCGCGCAGCCGGAGCGCGTCGCCCGGTTCTGGTGCGAGGTGCTGGGTTACGTCCCGCCGTCGCCCCCGGACGGCTTCGCGACGTGGGACGACGCGAACGCCGCACTCCCGCCCGAGCAGCGCGACACCTGGTTCACGTGCAGCGACCCCAGCGGGGTCGGGCCGCGCCTGTACTTCCAGCGCGTCCCCGAGGGCAAGGTCGTGAAGAACCGGGTGCACCTCGACGTGCGCGTCGGCACCGGGCTCGTGGGCGCCGAGCGCCTCGCCACGCTCGAGTCCGAGCGCGACCGGCTCGTCGCCCTCGGCGCGACGTGCGTGCGCGTGATGGTCGCGGACGAGGAGAACGAGTCGTGCATCGTCATGCAGGACGTCGAGGGCAACGAGTTCTGCCTGGACTGACCGCGGGCTCGGCTGCCGCGCTGCGGCTCAGCGCAGGAACGGGTCCATGATGGCGGCCACCGACGCCGCAGCACGGTCGGCGTCCCCGTCGGCGATCGCCTCGACGAGCTCGTGGTGCCTGCGGTGCGCCGCGTCCTCGTCCCCGCTCTCGTCGTCGCGCATGTGCACGGCGAAGACGTCGAGCATGCTCGAGTACAGGGTCACGTACAGGGGGTTGTGCGTCGCCGCGACGATCGCGCGGTGCAGGTCGAGGTCCGCGCTCGCGCGCGCGTCGGGGTCGTCGGTCGACCACGCCGCCTCCCGCCGGTCGCGCAGCTCGCGCAGCAGCACGACGTCGGCGTCCGTGCGGCTCGCGGCGGCGAGCGACGCCGCGGTGCTGTCGAGGGCGAGGCGCAGCTCCAGGTAGTGGCGTCGGCTGCCGCCCGCGAGCTGACGCTCGAGGGTGCCGGTCAGCTCGGAGCTCGAGATGACGAACGTGCCGCGCCCCTGCTCGCGGCGCAGCAGTCCGGCGTGCACGAGCGACTGGAGCGCCTCACGGACGGTGTTCCGCCCGATGCCGAACTCCGCCACGAGGCCGGCCTCGGTCGGGATGCGCTCGCCGACCGGCCAGCGCCCGGACACCACCTCCTCGCGGAAGCGCGCCGCCGCCTGGTCGATGAGCCCCACTCGACGCATCGGCTCGCGCGTGCCAGACTGCTCGCGATTCATCCCATGATCCCATCATCGGCCGATCTGATACCGGAGTCTAGCGTGGCGACCCTCTCCCCCTCGCGCACCCCCGTGCGTCGTGGCCAGCAGCTCGCGTGGGCCGGGCTGGCCATCGCCCTGACGGCGCTCAACCTGCGGACAGCCGTCACAGGGTTCACCCCGCTCCTGGAGACCATCGGCGCGGACCTCGGCTACGGCGTCGCCGTCGCGGGCCTGCTCGGCACCGTGCCCGCCGTGTCGTTCGGCCTCTTCGGGTTCCTCGCCCCGGTGGTGACGCGCCGGTTCGGGCTCGAGCGCACGGCCACGGTCGCGCTCGCCCTGACCGCGCTCTCGCTCGTCCTGCGCGCCGTCTCCCCCACGACCACCTGGGTCGTCGCGTCGACCGTGCTGGCCCTCGCCGGGATCGGGGCGGCGAACGTCGTGATCGTGCCCCTGGTGAAGGCGTGGTTCCCCGACCGGATCGCCCTGTGGACGTCGCTCTACCTGATCCTCATGCAGACGGGGCAGTTCGTCGCCCCACTCCTGGCCGTCCCGGTCGCCGAGGCGACGAGCTGGCGGTTCTCCGTCGGGATCTGGGCCGGGCCCGCGGCGCTGGCCGCCGCCGTCTGGCTCGTCCTCGCGACCCGGCGGCGCGCCGACCACCACGCGCCTGCGGCGGCCGCCGGGACCGGAGGGAGGCTGCGGATCGGCCGGTCGTCGACGGTCTGGGGCCTCGTGGTCCTGTTCGCGGCGATCTCGTGGTCCAACTACGGGATCATCACGTGGGTCCCGGCCGTGCTCACCGACGCGGGCGGCAGCGCGGCGCTCGGCGGCACCATGGTCGCGCTCTACTCCGCCTGGGGGATGGTCGCCGCACTGATCGTCCCGCACCTGGCCACGCGGATGGCGAACCCGTTCGTCGTGGTCGTCGTGTGCGCCGTCGTCCTCGTGGCCGGGTACCTCGGCCTGCTCCTGTCCCCGCTCGACGGGACGGTCCTGTGGATGTGCGCGCTGGGGATCGGGGTGAGCACCTTCCCCCTGTGCATGACCCTCATCAACCGGCGGACCCGGACGCCGCAGTCCGCCTCGGCCGTCTCGGGCTTCGTCCAGGGCCTCGGGTACGCGCTGGCGTGCTTCGGCCCGATCGGCCTCGGCCTGCTGCGCGAGGCGACCGGGTCGTGGTCGGCCCCCCTCCTCGTGCTCGCCGCGACCGCCGTCCCCGGGGTGGTCGGCGGCTGGTTCGCCTGCCGTCCCCGCTTCGTGGAGGACACGGTGCCCCCGGAGCCCGTCGCCGACCGGCTGCCGCCCCGCTGAGGGCGACCCCTCGACAGCGTCCGACGACGCCGCCGAGGAGTCGCGCGTCAGGTCACGTCACCGGGAGGCGCAACGCCTCGCCGAGCGGCACGGACGGGCCCTGGAACGGCACGACGTCCTGCGCGCACGTCGCGCCGTCGGTCGCGTCGAGGTCCACCAGGTAGCGCGCGACCACGGCGTCGGCGCACGCACTCTTGCCGATGATCGTGTGGCCCCAGCCCTCGACCGTGAGCACGCGCGCGTCCGGCCAGCGGTCGGCGTACGGCTGCGTGAACCCGTAGGGCGTGGCCGGGTCGAACCGGGTGCCGACGACGAGCACGGGCGCGTCCGTCGCCTGGTCCCACGGCCCGGTGAACGCGTCGCGGTCCTCGACGGGGACGAACTCGCACTGCACGCCCACCCACCCACGGAAGCGGCCGAAGTGCGGGTACTGCGCGTCGAGCGCGTCGACCTTGGCGGGGTACTCCCACGGGCGGCCGGGCGTCGTCGTGTCGACGCACAGGCTCGCGAGCGCGCCGCCGACGGAGGGGTAGTCCTCCGCGAACCCGGCGCGCCGCAGCAGCTCGCCGAGCGACGGCGCGGCGCCCCGCGCACGCGGCTGTGCCGGCGCGGGTAGCGGCTCGACCGCGCCGCTCAGCACGGCGAGCGACGCGAGCGTCAGGTCCAGGTCGCCCCACGCGGCGGGCTCGTAGAGGTACTGGAAGACGAGCGCGACGGTGTCCGGGTAGCCGATCGAGACCGACGTGCCGTCCGGCATCGGCACGTCGACCGGCGCCTCGCGCAGCGCGGCGTACGTCGCCTCGACGACCTCGCCCGGGTCACCGAGCGAGGACAACGCGCAGCCCGCCGGCCCGGCCTCCCCGCACAGCCGTGCGAACTCGTCGAACGTCTCCGTCGCCCCCGCGGCCTGGCCGATGCGCGCCCCGACGAGCTCGCGCGACCCGACCCCGGACCACGCGTCGACGTCCATCGTGCCGTCGAGCACCATCGCGCGGACACGGTCGGGGAACAGCACGGCGTACGTCGCGCCGAGCACGGTGCCGTACGAGTAGCCGACGTAGCTGAGCTGCTCGTCCCCCACGGCCTGGCGCAGCAGGTCCATGTCGCGCGCGACGTTCGCCGTCGACGCATGGGCGATGCGGTCGCCCGAGAAGAACGTGCACGACGCCCCGAACGTCGCCATCTGGCCGAGGAAGCGCACCTCCTCGCGACTCGTGACGGGGAAAGCCGGCAGCCCGGCGAGGAACGCGTTCTCGCGCTCGGCGTCGCGGAAGCACGTCGCAGGATCGGAGGTCCCCACGGCGCGCGGGTCGAACCCGACGACGTCGAACCGGGCGAGCACGTCGTCGTCGAACAGCGTGCCGCCGAGCGCGTGCAGCGTCTCGACGCCCGGCCCGCCGGGGCCGCCGAAGTTGGTGAACAGGCTGCCGACCCGCTGGGCCGGGTCGGCGGCCGGCATGCGGGTCAGGCCGATCGTCGTCGTGCGGCCCTGCGGCCGGTCGTAGTCCGTGGGCACCTCGACGCTCGCGCACTCGAACGCGTCGAGGCCGTCGCCCTCGCACGGACCCCACGCGACGTCCGGCACGGGCGCCTCGACCTGGCCTGCCGCCGTCGTCCCCGGGGTCGTGCGGGCCGACGGCGCGGCTGCGCTGGTGCGGGTCGGCTCACCCCCCGGGCCCGCGACGGCGGCGGCAGGGACGCCGCCGAGGAGGAGGACTGCCGCCAGCGACGAGGCTGCGGCGCGGACTGTTCGTGTCGTCATCGATCGCGAAGTCATCGCTCCCCATCCGAACACGGGCCCCCGACGAGCGCACCTCGACCCGTCCGGCGCCGAGCACGGCCCCCCGCCGTCGAGAACGGGGTGGGGGGGGGGCGCGGCCCGGGACCCGGAGGCGGGCCCGCCCCCGCAGTGGCGGGAGGGGGCCCCCGCGCCCCCTGGCGAACC
>NZ_JBHXIC010000002.1:120596-134900 GCF_042723955.1 Cellulosimicrobium cellulans
CGGCCCGCGCGGCGGCGCGGGGTGGTGGTGTGGGGCCGCGCCCCGCACCCCCCCCCCCCCCCCCCCCGTGTCCGGTGCACCCTCGGGTTACTGGCCCGTGAAGACGAACGGCGAGCCGGGCTCCTTCGCGACGTCGCCGTCGCGCGAGCTCGTGACGGTCACGTTCGACAGGATCGCGTTGCCGCGGGCGCCGGCCATCGCGAGGATGCCGGAGCCGTTGTTGGACTTCTCGATCCGCACGTTCGTGATCTTCACGTCCGGCATGTTCCCGCCGCCGTTCTTGAACTGGATGCCGTCATAGGTGGAGTCGACGATGTCCGTGTCGCGGATGGTGACGCCGACGATGTCGTGCGTCTGCGGGAAGATCGTGATCGCGCCGAACTCCTGGTCCTCGTTCCAGAACGCCCCGCCGGTGCGGTAGAGCCCGTTGTTGGCGATCAGCGTCGTCCCCGAGAAGGGCAGGGGGTCGTGGTCGGTCGCCAGCATGATGCCGGGGTAGTTCATCGTGTCGTAGATCAGGTTGTTCTCGATCGAGTTGTCGTAGCCGCCGTAGATCGCGATGCCGTTGGCGCGCCACGGGAGCTGCACGGTGTTGTTGCGGAACGTGTTGCTGTGCCCGATGTCGACGTTCCGGTCCTTGACGTACGGGTTGGCCCAGACGGCGAGCGCGTCGTCGCCGGTGTTGCGGAACGTCGAGCTCACCACCGTCGAGTTGCGCGTCCCGTTGCTGAAGTTGATGCCGTCCGCGTAGGTGTTGCGGATCCGCATGCCCGAAAAGACCAGCCCGTCGCCCGGGTTCCACAGCTCGGGGATGTTCGAGTAGTCCCGACCGACCCACACGCCGACGTTCGCGTGCTCGATCCACACGTTGGTGATCTTCGTGTTCTTGCCGAACCGACCGTTGAGGCCGACGCCGCCCTCCTCCTGGCCGTTGTTGCCGCGGATCGTGCCGGAGCCGAAGATCGCGAGGTCGGAGATCTGGGTGTTGTCGTCGACGTCGAACCCGAAGTTGCCCTCGTGCGGGTGGTTGATGACGCCCGGGGCGAGGTGCGGCGGGATGAGGCTGTAGAGCTGCGAGTGCCACATGCCCGCACCACGGATCGTCACGTCGCTGATGCCGACCTGGTTGTGCATCCCGCGGTCGAGCGGGTCGTCGGTGAGGATCTTCTTCTCCTGGCGCCACTGCCCCGCCGGGATCCAGACGCAGTGGATCTCGCCCTCCTGGTTCGCGGTGACGGCGGCCTGGATGGCCGCCGTGTCCTCGAGCCCGTCGTTCGGGACGGCCCCGTACTCGGTGATCGACGTGCACTGCGCGGGCTTGCTCAGCGGGGGCGCGACCTGCTCGAGCTCGACGAGGTCGATGACGTAGAACGCGGCGTCGTCGCCCGCGTCGCGCTGGAGCTTGAACACCGTCCCGGCCGGGAAGGACCGGCCGAGCAGGGCGTGCGACTCGTCGAAGAGCCGGCGCGCGTCGCCGCCCGGCGTGTTGACCAGGCCCTCGGGCTGGTCGGTCGTGCCGTAGAGCCAGGAGTGCTTGGACGAGAGCGTGAGCTTCTGCACGAACTGGCCGTCCGCGTAGAGGCTGATCGTCTTCTCCTGGCCACCGCCGCCGGGGGCGTCCGGGATCGAGCTCCGCACGACGATCGAGTTCGTCGCGTTCGTCGACGTGAGCTGGACGTACTGGCCCGTGCTGGTCAGGCGCACGGACTCGCGACCCGACGACTCGGTCGCGAAGTTCGTGTGCCCGAACGTGCGCAGCGCGTCGGTCTGGAGCAGCGTGCCGGTGTACTGGCCGTCCTCGGCCTCGTAGGTCGTGTACGGGACGGCGGCGCCGCGGCCCACCGTGACGGCGAGCGTGCCCGTGTTGTTTCCCTCGTTCGTCTCGGCGACGACGCCGGTCGCGTCGGCCGTCGCGGTCACGGCGGCCCCGCCGTTCGTGGCGCTCCACGTGCCGCTCGGCGTGACGGTGACGGTCGCACCCGCGGGGACGGCCGGCGTCGTGCCGTTCAGCGTGGTGGACCCGACCACGACGCGCGTGACCGAACCGGCCGCGACGGGCTGGTTGCCGCGGTTGCGCACCTGGACCGAGAACGTCACGGCCTGACCGACGGCCGGGTTGGCCGGGTTCGACGACACCGAGACGACCTCGAGGTCCGGCCCGGGCGCCTCGCCGACGACGAGCCTCGCCGTCGCGGTGAACGCGTTGTCCGTCTCGTCCTGCTCGGCCACGGTGTTCGCCGGGTCCACGACCGCACCGACCGTGTACTCGCCCGCGGGCCGGGTGCCCGCCGCGACCTGCACCTGCGCGCTCGCTCCCGGCTGGAGCGCCGCGACGGCGGTCGAGCCCGCGGTCGACCCGCCGAGCCTCCCGTCGAGCGTCGTGACCGACGACGCGCGGTCGCCCGTGTTCTTCACCGTCGCCGTGAGCGTGACGGGGGTCGTCGCCGTGGGCGACGCCGGGGACGCGGTCACCGCGGTGACGGTGAGGTTGGGGTTCGGCGCCGGGGCGCCGTAGACCTCGAGCTCGGCGACCTGACCGTTGCCCGCGCCCGTGTTGCCGGTGAAGCGCAGGCGCACGTCGGTGGCGGTGCCGGTCACGGGTACGTCGACGAGGTTGCCGCTGCCCGGCGCGAACGCGTGGCCGGCGGACGCCTTGAGCTCCTGCCAGGCGCCCGTGCCGGTGCGGCCCCACACGGAGAACGTCTGCGTGCGCGGCCCCCACGCGGCGTCGGGGTTGAGCCGGACGCGCACGCTGCTGAGCTGCGTGGGCGCGGCGAGCGCGACGTCGAGCGTCGACGGGTACTGCCCACCCGCTCCCTCCCAGTAGGTGGTCGCGCTGCCGTCGACCACGTTCGCGGCGACGAACTGCCACTCCGTCGACGACGCCGTCGCTGGACGGCTCTTCGCGTAGTTGGTGCCGGTCGGGTCCGTCGGATCGGTCGGGTCCGTCGGGTCGGTGCCGCCCGTGGGCGTGCCCCACACCTGGAGCTCGGACACCTGGCCGTTGCCCGCGCCGGTGTTGGCCGTGAAGGCGAGGCGCACCTCGTCGACCTCGGCGTCGAGGGGGATCTCGACCGTGTTCCCGCTGGCGGGGTCGAACCCGTAGGCCGCCGACGCCTTGAGCGTCCGGAACGACGACTCGCCGTCGGAGCGACCGAGCACGCTGAACGTCTGCGTGCGTGACGACCACACCGCAGGCGGGGGCAGCGTGACGACGACGCGGTCGACGTCGGCCTCCGCCCCGAGGTCGACGGTGAGGTGCGACGGGTACTGCCCGCCCGCGCCCTCCCAGTAGGAGCCGGTGTTCCCGTCGTTGGCGTTGCCCGCGACGTACGTCTGCGTCACCGACGACGCGGCGATCGGCTTGCCGAGCGCCAGGTTGGTGGCGTCCGCGGCGTGCGCCACGGCGACGACGCCGAGCGGCGCGACGAGCGCCAGCGCGGCGCCCGCCACGACCGTGTGCTTCCAGGGGGTTCTCATGAACGTCCTCGTTCTCCCGCCGGGGCGGGCTCGTCCACCCGCGGGCAGCGGTGCCCGACGGCGGGCGCGACCGTGCTGGTGCCGCGCCACCGTCACGGGTGGGTCGGGTCAGGGCTGGTTCAGGGTCGGGACCGGGACCGACGAGGTCGAGACCGGTCGTCCGGGTGCCACGAACGACCGGCGGGGATGGTCACCGGTCGGACCCGTGGCGGCATACGAGAGTTGCAGCGTGTGCACTGCTTTGTGCTGGACTTCTGTCAACTTCTTGCGTCGTGCAGGACGGACGCTACGAGACGGACATCCGGGGCGTCAAGGGTCGGCGTGATGCGGGGACCCGCGCGACGATGGGGCGAATCCCCGGAGACGAAGGAGTCGTGCGATGGCGAAGTACCTGATCTCGTTCCCCAGCGGCGAGATGGACCTCGGTCCCGGCGGGCTCCAGGCGGCCGCGGACGCGGCGCACGCGGTCGTGCAGGAGGCGAAGGCCGCAGGCGTCTGGGTGTTCGGCGGCGGGATCGACGAGAGCGTCCCGCCGGTCCTCGTCTCCGGGGACGGCACCGTCACCGACGGCACGTACCCGCAGACGGCCCGGCTCGAGGGCGGTCACACCGTGCTGGAGGTGCCCACGCGCGACGAGGCGCTCCGGTGGGCCAGCAAGATCGCCGTCGCCTGCCGGTGCCGGCAGGAGGTGCGCATGTTCCAGGACGACCCCGAGAGCTGACGGCGCCCCCGAATGCCGCCCGGACCGGGTGGCCTGGCGCCGAGCGCCGACGTGACAGGGTGGGCCCGTGCCCGACGACGCCACGCTGCGCGATCCGCTCCCCGACTCGACGGTGGACACCGAGGCCGACGCCCGGCCAGCGTCCGGCGTCGCTGACGACACCTCTGCCGCGCTCCCCCGGCATCGCCCTCGTCGACCGTCGCTGCTGCGCGAGACGGCGATCATCGTCGTCAGCGCGCTGGTGCTCTCGCTGCTCCTCAAGACGTTCCTCGTGCAGGCGTTCTTCATCCCGAGCCCGTCGATGGAGGACACGCTGGTCGAGGGCGACCGGGTGATGGTGTCCCGGCTCGTGCCGGGCGCGTTCGACGTGCACCGGGGTGACGTCGTGGTGTTCAAGGACCCGGGCGGGTGGTTGCCGCCGCCGGTGCCGCAGGAGGAGAGCCCGGTGTCGGAGGCGGTGCGCGCGGCGCTGACCTTCGTCGGTCTGCTGCCGCAGGACACCGGTGAGCACCTCATCAAGCGGGTGGTCGGGACACCGGGTGATCACGTGGTGTGCTGCGACGCGGAGGGCCGGGTGAGCGTCAACGGGGTGTCGATCGACGAGACGTACATCAAGCCCGGCTCCGACCCGAGCGAGCTCGCCTTCGACACCACCGTGCCCACGGACATGCTGTTCGTCATGGGTGACAACCGGCAGAACTCGGGTGACTCGCGCTACAACACGGGCAAGCCCGGCGGCGGGTTCGTGCCGACGGGCAACGTCGTGGGGACGGCGTTCGTCAAGGTCTGGCCGCTGTCCCACCTGGGCCTGCTGCGCAACCCCGGCGACGTGTTCACCGACGTCCCCGCTCCGGGCACCGTCGACGAGGGGTGACGCCGCACCGACCGGCCGCGGCTATCCGGCGGCGTGCGCGAGGCCGGCCGCCACCGCTGCCGTGTGCAGCGCCTCGCGGGCGGCCGCGACCTCCGGGTGCGTCCCGGACCCGCGGCGGTAGGCCAGGGAGGTCCTGCGGCGGATCGCCAGGGGCGTGAGGACCACGCCGTCCGGGGCGCCCCCGGCCGCGAGTTCCGGCACGAGGGCGACGCCCTGCCCCGCCGCGACCAGGGCGAGGACGGCGCCGAAGTCGTCGGCGTGGTGACGGATGCCCGGTGCGTAGCCCGCCGCCTCGCACGCCCGGACGGTCAGGGTGTGGCACAGGGTCCCGAGCGTGCCGGCGATCCAGGGCGCGTCCCGACGGTCGGCGATCGACCCCGCGCCCAGGGCGGCCAGGTGGACCGTCTCCTCCATCAGCGGCTCCGCCTCGACGCCGGGGCCGACCGTGAGCGGGACGTGGTCGTACTCCTGGACCAGGGCGACGTCGACCGCGTCCCCGCGCAGCGCGTCGGGGACCGTGGCGGGGTCGAGCTCGGAGACCAGGAGGCGCAGTCCGGAGTGGTCGGAGCTCAGACGCACGACGGCGGGCGTGAGCAGGGTCGGCACGGCCGTCGGGAAGACGCCGATGCGCAGCGTCCCGCGGAGCGTCGCGGCGGCCGACGCGAGGTCGGCGTCGGCCTCGCGGAGGATCTCGAGGATCCTCTCGGTGTGCCCGACGAGCGTCTCCGCGGCCGCCGTGAGCCGGACCCGGCGCCCCGACCGCTCCAGGAGCGGCACCCCGGCGTCGCGCTCGAGCGCGGAGAGCTGCTGCGACACGGCCGAGGGCGTGTAGGTGAGCGCCTCGGCCACCGCGGCGATCGTCCCGCGGTGCGACAGCTCGCGGAGCAGCCGGAGCCTGCGGACGTCGAGCATAAGAAGAACTTACGGCACTGCGGAGGAACGTGAACTGGACTGGTGGTCAGTGACGGCCGGAGAGTTGCCGTCATGGAGCTCTCCGGCCTCTACGTCCCCCTGGTCACCCCGTTCACCGACGACGACCGGCTCGACCTCGACGCGCTCGCCGCGCTCGCCACGGCCGTCCTCGACGAGGGCGCGGCGGGCGTCGTCTCCGTGGGCACGACCGGGGAGCCCGCGACGCTCACCCGGGCGGAGGCGCGCCAGGTCGTCGAGGTCTGCGCCGAGGTGTGCGCGGCGCGAGGTCGGCACCTGCTCGTGGGTACGGGGACGAGCAGCACCGCCACGTCGGTCGACCTGCTCGCCGACCTCCACCCGCAGGCCGACGCGGCGCTCGTCGCGGTCCCCGCGTACACGCGGCCCTCCCAGGCCGGCGTCGTCGAGCACTTCCGCGCCCTGGCCGCCGCGGCGCCCGTCCCCCTGGTCGTGTACAACGTCCCCTACCGGACGGGGCTCGCGCTGACGGTGGACACGCTCCACCGGCTCGCCGACCTGCCCGGCGTGGCAGGCTTCAAGCACACGGTCGGCTCGATCGACGACACCACGGTCGCGTTCCTCAGCACCGCCCGCTCGGACGTGTCCGTGCTGGCCGGTGACGACCTGTACGCGGGACCGCTCATCGCGCTCGGTGCGCGGGGCGGGATCCTCGCGAGCGCCAACGTCGCCCCCCGCGCGTACGCGGAGCTCGTCCGCACCTGGCGGCACGGCCCGTCGGAGCGGGCGCTCGCCGTGCACGACGCGCTGGTGCCCCTGACCGGTGCCCTCTTCGCCGAGCCCAACCCCGCCGTGATCAAGGCCGTCCTCGCAGCCGAGGGCCGGATCGCCAGCCCGCGCGTACGGCTCCCGCTGCTCCCGGCGACCCCGGGAGCCGCCTCGGCCGCTCTCGCGCGTCAGGATGCGCTGTTCGCGTCCTCCCTGTGAGCACGACCGATCGTTCGTCAGCCGTCACGTCCGCACGACGGCGCGGCCGGGATATTTCCGTTGCTCTCCCGCACGTGCCCCTCAAGAGTGTCGGCATGTTGATCAGACGCGAGCGCCCGCCGGACGCCCCGGCGATCCGCGCAGTCACCGCAGACGCCTTCTCCGCGGTCGAGCACGCTGCCCCACCGGTCGAGGCTGACGGCGTACCCGGTGAGGCGACCTTGGTCGGGTGGCTGCGCGAGGACCCCGGGTGGATCCCGGAGCTGTCGCTCGTCGCCGAGACCGGGCTGCCCGACCCGCAGGTCGTCGGGCACGTCGTCGCCACCCGCGGGCGGGTCGGGGACCGGCCGGCGCTCGGGCTCGGGCCGCTCAGCGTCCGTCGCGACCACCAGCAGCGCGGGGTCGGTTCCGCGCTCATGCACACGCTCCTCGGTGCGGCGGACGGTCTGGGAGAGCCGGTCGTGGTGCTGCTCGGGGAGCCGGCCCTCTACTCCCGGTTCGGGTTCGTGCCCGCCAGCTCCTTGGGGATCGAGGCTCCCGAGCCGGCGTGGGGCGACTACTTCCAGGCACGCGCACTGAGCACCTGGCGCGGGGAGTACGCGGGACGGTTCACCTATGCCGCCCCGTTCGACCGCCTGTGACGTGACGCCGTGCGCCGCGCTCACGACGGCGAGACGCCGACCACGAACCCGTGCGACGAGCCCGCCCTTTCCTAGCCGAGCGCGACGACGGCGACACCCGCCGCCACCGCGAGGGGCGCGAGCACGAGGCCCTGCCGGACGACGTGCCACGTGGGCGGCGGCCCGTGCTCGAACGCGTGGCGGCGGTACTGCTGCCACCACAGCACGGTCGCGAGCGACGCCCACGGCGTGATCAGCGGCCCGGCGTTCACCGCGACGAGGAGCGTCGCGAGCCGGTCGACGCTCTCCCCCGCCGCGGGCAGCAGCGCGAGGAAGGCAGGCAGGTTGTTCACCAGGTTCGCGGCGACGACGCCGGTCGCGGCGAGCCGCGCCAGGTCGCCCGGCCCGTCGCCCGTGCCTGCGACGACGGCGAGGAGGTCGCCGAGACCGTGCGCGTGCCACGTCTCGACGAGCACGAACAGCGCCGCGACGACGAGCGCCGACCGCCACGGCAACATCTCGCGCACCGGCACGAGGGGCCGCACGCGTCGCCACCACGTCGCGAGCGCGAGCACCGCGGCGCCGGCGAGCGCCGCGGGCGCGACCGGCAGCTCGATCGCGAACGCGACCGCGAGCAGTGCGACGACCGCGCCGGTGACCCGCAGGAGCACCCGGTCGGGCGGCGTCGGGCCTGCTCCCGCGAGCGTGAACCGCCCGCGCAGGTCACGACCGTGCAGCGCGAGCAGGACGACGACCGTGACGGCGAGGACCGCGAGCGCCGGCGCCCACATCACCCCGACGTACCCGGTGCCGAACCGGTGCGCCGCGAGCAGGTTGGTCAGGTTCGAGACGGGCAGGAGCAGCGACGCCGTGTTGGCGAGCGCGAGGACCGTGAGCGCGAGCGGCAGGGGCCGCGTGCCCGTGCGGCGCGCGAGGGCGAGCACGACAGGCGTGACGAGCACCGCCGTCGTGTCGAGGGACAGCACGACCGTGCTCGCCGTCGCGAGGACGACGACGAGCCCCCACAGGGCGAACCGCCGCCCCCGGGCGACGCGTGCCGCCCGCCCGGCGACGGCGTCGAACAGGCCCGCGCCCGCGCACAGCTCCGCGACCACGGTGATGGCGAGGAGGAACACCAGGACCGGTCCGGTGCGCACGAGCAGGTCGCGCGCATCGGCGGCGGGGAGCAGCCCGGTCGCCGGCAGCACGACGACGACCACCGCCGCAAGGAGCCACAGCGGCACGCGGCGGCGCGCCGGTGCTCCCGAGGCGTTCACGTCGCGATCGTAGGGCCTGCTGCGCGGCCACGACGCTCAGGGGCGCGACGTCGGTCCGTCGCCCCGGGGCGCACAGCACGCGTCGGCGCAGGTGTCTGCCTCGCCCTCGCCGACGAGCGCCGAGACGGGCGCACAGCACGCGTCGCCGCGCCACGCCTCGACGCCCTCCTTGACGGCGACGGCGGCGATGACGAGCGCAGCGAGCGGGTCGGCCCACGTCCACCCGAGGGTCGCGTTGAGCACGAGCCCGACGAGCAGCACCGCGGACAGGTACGTGCACAGGAGCGTCTGCTTCGAGTCCGCGACGGCGGACGCCGAGCCGAGCTCCCGGCCCGTGCGGCGCTCGAACCACGACAGGAACGGCATGACGGCGAGGCTCACCGCCGCGAGCCAGATGCCCACGACGGAGTGCTCGGGCTCGGCCGCGCCGAGCAGCGTCCGGACGGCGTCGACGGACACGAAGACGGCGAGCCCGAAGAACGAGACGGCGATGACGCGCAGCGCGGTCCGCTCGCGCCGGTGCGGGTCGGGCGCGGCGAACTGCCAGGCCACCGCGGCGGCGGAGAGCACCTCGACGAGCGAGTCGAGCCCGAACCCGACGAGCGCGGCCGACGACGCGACACGGCCCGCGGTGATCGCGACGACCGCCTCGACGACGTTCCACGTGATCGTCGCCGCGACGACCCACCGGACCCTCCGCTCGAGGACGGCACGACGCGCGACGGTCGGGGCAGCGGGTCCGGGCGGCGTGCGGCCGAGCGAGACGGGCGTCACGAGCACGAGCACCCGTCGGGACCACAGCATGTGGGGTCGACCTGGACGACGAGCCGCAGCAGGTCGTCGAGGGCCGGGGCCAGGTGAGGGTCGGCGAGGCGGTACCAGGTGCGACGGCCGTCGGGGATCGCCTCGACGAGCCCGCACCCGCGCAGGCACGCGAGCTGGTTCGACATCACCTGGCGCGAGACGCCGAGCGCGTCCGCGAGGTCGGACGGGTAGGCCGGTGCCTCCCGCAGGGCGAGCAGGACCCGCGTGCGCGTCTCGTCCGACAGGGCGTGCCCCAGCCGCGCGAGCGCCGCGGTGTGGGTGAGCGTGACCGTCTCGACCATGGGGCCGACAGTACACGCGCTCCTGTATTCAGGAAACCCTGTACCGAGCACGGGACCACCTCGCCGAGGCCGCAGCCCCGACCCACCCGCCACCCGAGCCGCCGAACCCGGCGTTGCTCCTCACGGCGGGGCGGCTGTGGGGGGCAACCCCGGGTTCGGCGCCGTGGCGGCGCACGCTCCGTTAGTATCTGCGCATGCGTGAAGATACGAAGGGGTGCACCTTCGGGGTGGAGAGCCAGTACGTCGAGCTCGCGGCGGAGGTGTTCTCGCTGCTCGCGGACGCGACGCGGGTCCGGATCGTCCTCGCCCTGCGCGACACCGAGCTGCCGGTCAACGCGCTCGCGGAGATCGTCGGCAAGTCGCCGACGGCGGTCTCGCAGCACCTCGCCAAGCTGCGCTGGGGTCGCATCGTCCGCGCCCGCCAGGAGGGCAACCGCGTCTTCTACTCGCTCGTCGACGAGCACGCGCGCACGCTCGTGACCCAGGCCGTCTTCCAGGCGCAGCACGCCGTGGACGACCACCCCGCGCACCACGCCGACGACGCGCACGGCGCGGTCGACGGGTCCTCCCCCGCCACCGAGGCCACCACGTCCACCGCGGCGGACCGATGAGCACGACCCGCCCGGCCGCCGTCGACCACGACCACGACCACGACCACGACCACGACCACGACCACGACCATCCTCACCCGAGCGGGCTGCGCGGCTGGCTGCACGAGGTGTTCGTGCCGCACTCGCACGACGCCGCCGACTCGATCGACGACGAGCTCGTCGCGAGCGGGCAGGGCATCCGGGCGGTCAAGGTGTCGCTCGTCGTGCTCGGCGCGACGGCGCTGGCGCAGCTCGGCATCGTCGCGGTCAGCGGTTCGGTCGCGCTGCTCGCGGACACCGTCCACAACCTCTCCGACGCGCTCACGGCCGTGCCGCTGTGGATCGCGTTCGTGCTCGGTCGCCGCGCGGCGACGCGCCGGTACACCCACGGCTACGGCCGGGCTGAGGACCTCGCGGGGCTGTTCATCGTCGCGATGATCGCCCTCTCCGCAGTCGTCGCGGGCGTCGAGTCGGTGCGGCGCCTCGCGGATCCCCAGCCTGTGGACAACCTGGGCTGGGTGATCGCGGCGGGGATCGTCGGCTTCGCGGGCAACGAGGCGGTCGCCGTCTACCGGATCCGCGTGGGGCGCCGCATCGGGTCGGCCGCGCTCGTCGCCGACGGCGTGCACGCGCGCACCGACGGCTTCACGTCCCTCGCGGTCGTGCTCGGCGCGCTGGGCGTCCTCGCCGGCCTCCCCCTCGCGGACCCGGCCGTCGGCCTGCTCATCACGGCCGCGATCCTCGTGCTCCTGTGGGGCACCGCGCGCGACGTCGGGCGCCGGCTCCTCGACGGCGTCGACCCGGACCTCACGGACCGTGCGCGCCACGCGCTCGACGGCGTGAACGGGCTGCAGGGTGTGGACGACGTCCGGCTGCGCTGGTCGGGCCACCGCCTGGCCGTCCAGGCGCGCGTCCTCGTGCCGCCGCAGACGCCGGTCGCCGTCGCCGACCGGACCTCGGCCGCAGCCGAGGCCAGGCTGCGGGGCGCGCTGCCGTCGGTCGGGACGGTCGACGTGGTGGTGGCTCCCACCCCCTGACCGGCACGCCCCGGCCGGGTCACATGCCCGCGCCGCGCCGTCGAGCCCGGGGCTCACGGCTACCCGTCGCCGTCGAGCCCGGGGTTGCGCGTGATCGGCGACCCGACGTGCCACGCAGACCCGGGTTCGACGCCGGGCCGCGCGAGGGCTCGCGCGGAACCCCGGGTTCGGTGTGGGACGGAGCGCGGGCGGGCGTGGGTGGTCGGCGTGAGGATGGAGCATGCTGCTCGCCGAGGTCGCCGCCACGTCCGACGCCGTCGCCGCCACCCGCTCGCGCCTCGCCAAGCGCGCGGCCATCGCGGACCTGCTGCGCCGCGTCGCCGCCGACGTCGGCCCGGCCCACACGGCCGGCACCGCGGACGGTACCGACGGCCGGGGCGGGCGCGACGAGGTCGAGATCGCCGTCGCGTACCTCGCGGGCGAGCTGCGCCAGCGGCGCACGGGACTCGGGTGGCGCTCGCTGCGCGACCTGCCCACCCCGGCCGAGGAGCCGAGCCTCACGCTGACTGCGGTCGACGCCGCGTTCGCGCGCATGGCCGACCTCTCCGGTCCCGGCTCGGCGACGGCCCGCCAGGCCGAGGCTGCCGCGCTGTTCGGTGCCGCGACGGCGCGGGAGCAGTCGCTCCTCGCGGGGCTCGTCTCGGGCGAGCTGCGACAGGGCGCGCTCGACTCGGTCGTGGTCGACGCCGTCGCCGAGGCCGCCGGGGTGCCCGCCGACGCGGTGCGCCGCGCGGTCATGCTCGCCGGAGCGACGGGACCGGTCGCGCGCGCCGCGCTGACGGCCGGGAGCCCCGAGGCCGCGACCGAGGCCCTCGCGACGTTCCGGCTCACGGTCGGCCGGCCCGTCCGGCCGATGCTCGCGCAGTCGGCGCCCGACGTCGGCGCCGCGCTCGAGAAGCTGGGCGCCGGACCCGGCGGCGAGGGGGACGCCGGGGGCGAGCACCCGCCGTCGGGCACCGCCGTGGCCGTGGACGTGAAGCTCGACGGGATCCGCATCCAGGTGCACCGCGACGGCGACGACGTGCGCGTCTTCACGCGCTCGCTCGACGACATCACCGAGCGCGTCCCGGAGATCGTCGCCGCGACGCGGTCCCTCCCGGCCCGGGCGCTCGTGCTCGACGGCGAGGCGCTCGTCGTCGGGCCCGACGGCGTCCCGCGCCCCTTCCAGGAGACCGCGGCCCGCTCCGCGACCCAGGGCGAGCGGAGCGCTGCCGAGGAGGCCGAGCTCGCGGCGTCGCTCGAGCTGTCGCCGTTCTTCTTCGACGTGCTGCACGTCGACGGGCGCGACCTGCTCGACGAGCCGCTGCGCGACCGGCTCGCGGTGCTCGACGACCTCCTCGCCGACGCTGCCGGACCGCACGCCGTGCGGCGCCTCGTCACCGACGACCCCGGCGCCGCCACCGCGTTCTTCGAGGGCGCCGTGGCCGAGGGGCAGGAGGGCGTCGTCGTGAAATCGCTCGACACCCCCTACGCGGCCGGGCGGCGCGGCGCGGGCTGGGTCAAGGTCAAGCCGCGGCACACGCTCGATCTCGTCGTGCTGGCGGTCGAGCAGGGCTCGGGCCGCCGGCGCGGGTGGCTGTCGAACATCTGGCTCGGCGCGCGCGACCCCGACGGCGGGTTCGTCATGCTCGGCAAGACGTTCAAGGGGATGACGGACGAGATGCTGGAGTGGCAGACGCGCCGGTTCCGCGAGCTGGAGACCTCCGACGACGGGTACGTCGTGCACGTGCGGCCCGAGCAGGTCGTCGAGATCGCGTTCGACGGCCTCCAGCGCTCCACCCGCTACCCCGGCGGCCTCGCGCTCCGGTTCGCGCGCGTGCTCCGCTACCGCGACGACAAGACCGCCGACGAGGCCGACACGATCGGCGCGGTGCGAGCACTCGCTCGGTAGGGCGCGGTCAGCGCGGGCGGGCCGAGGGGTCCGGCGCGACGAGCCGGACGGCGCCGTCCTGGTCGACGAGCGCCCGCCGACCGGACGCGTTCTCGAGCACGCCGATGACGTCGTCGTCCGGAGTCACCGTCACGGTGAACAGCGGCCGGCTCCCGCCGAACGCCGGGTATGGCTGGAGGGCACCCACCCCGGCCTCGGCGCGCGACCTCTGCTCCGGCGTCAGCCGCGCCCAGGAGAGGCGCTCGCGCAGCCAGGGCGGCTGCGTCTCGACCGCCCGCGGGAACCGCTCCAGGTCGCGGGCGAAGTCGGCGGGCCCGGCCGGGGGCAGGAAGCCGGGTTCGGTGTCGAAGTCGTACGACGCGTCGACCTCGCCGTCGGCGCGGACCGTCAGTGAGATCGTGAACCAGGCGCCCAGACCGGTCGGCGCGGTGACGGCCCGCAGCTCGGCGAGGGCGTCCCGAAACACCGGGGAGGTCGGCTTCTGCGCGGGTGGCGGTGGCCATCCGCCGACGATCGACACGTGCTCCTGCGTCCGGTCGGCCACGACGAACGCGCGGTACGACAGCTCCTCCCAGGGCTCGGTCTGGGCCGCCGCCAGCTCCCGCGCCAGCACCGTCACCAGACGCCTCTGCGCCTCGACCGCCATCGCACGCCTCCCCGTCCCGGCCCCTCGGCCGGGGCCGACCTCCGCGCATTCTTCCCCACACCCGCGCGCGTCCCGCGAGACGACCGTGGCCGGGGGCGGGGCCCCGGGCGGGGGGGCGGGGCCGCGGGGGGGGGGTGGCACGGGGGGGGGGGGGAGGGCTGGAGGGGCCGAGTGGGGCCGCACCGGC
>NZ_JBHXIC010000002.1:134910-141397 GCF_042723955.1 Cellulosimicrobium cellulans
CCCCGCCCCGCGCGCGCGCCTCCACCGGGCGCGCGCCCGCCCTCAGCGCGGGCGCGGCGCCCGCACCTCGGGTGCGGGTCAGCAGGTCGGCACGGTGACCGTCTGCTCGACCGTCTGCTCGCCGTCCGGACCGGTGGCGGTCACGGTGACGACGAGGTCACCGGTCGCGCCGCGCGCCGCGAACGACTGGTAGGCGTTCGCCCCGGGCGCGACGTCCGTGAACGTCTTGGCCCCGAGCGCCGAGGCCAGCTCGACGTCCACCGCGGCGTCGGAGACGTTCACCGCGCGGACCGCGACGTACGGCTTGCCGGCGAGGCAGCGCGGGCTGAGCGTGACCTCGACGAGCTCGACGTCGGCCGGCTCCTCCAGGGCGTCGATCGCGCCCTGGAGCGCGAGGCGCGCGTCGCGCAGCGCCTCGTCCGACGCCGCGGCGTCGTCCCGGGTCTCGGTCGCCGCGGCGAGCGCCGTGCGGAACGCCTGCCACGACTCGGGGCTGTACCCCTCGTCGGTCAAGGCCTCCGCGCTCGTCACGAGGTTCTCGAGCCGACGGCGCTCGGCGGGCACGAGCTGGTCGGTCGCCAGCCCGAGACGGCGCGCCCGCTCGTCGACCTGCGCCTGGGTGGCGCCGTCGGTGTCGAGCAGCGTGCGCGCAGCCGCGAGCTCGCGCGAGAAGACGCCCGCGTCGATCCGGCCGTACCGGTCGATCTCCGCCTCGAACGCCTCGGCGTCCTCGACCGACGCGGCGAGCGCCGCGGTGTCCGTGGAGGGAGCCTCGACATCGTACGCGTCGGTGAAGAACCGCATGCTGTCGAGGTTCGCGACGTACGGGTGGTCGGCGTACGCCTCGGTGGACAGGCGCACCCACACCTGGTGCTTGCCGCGCACCGTGGTCGGCAGGTCGACGACGGCCGTGCCGTCCGTCGTCCAGCTCGACCCGGTGTTCGCCAGCGGGACGGTGACGAACGGCTCGCCCGGGTTCGCCGGGTCGAACGCGTCGAGGTACACCGACAACGCGGAGTTCCGCCCGGACCGGTTCGAGTTGTGCACGTAGTGCACAGAGAGCTGGTCGAGCGCGGCGGAACCGAGGTCGATCTCGCCGTAGGCGAGCCAGTCGCCGTCCGCGGTGCCGCCGACGTTCGTCACCGGACCGCTCGTCCACGTCGAGCTCTCGTTCTTCAGCCCGCGGCCCGAGTTCGACGTCCAGGCCTCGGACTCGACGACGACCGACGTCGGGCCACCCGGCGCGAACGTCAGGCTGTTCAGGTTCGCGACGTACGGGTGGTCGGCGTACGCCTCGGTCGACAGGCGCACGAACACCTCGTGCGTCCCCTGCACCGTCTCCGGGAGGACGACGGTCGCTGTGCCGTCGGCGGTCCAGCTCGACCCGGTCGTCGGCAGCGGCACGGTGACGAACGGCTCGCCCGGGTTCGCCGGGTCGAACGCGTCGAGGTACACCGACAGCGCCGAGTTCCGCCCGGAGCGGTTCGAGTTGTGCACGTAGTGGACGGACAGCTCGCCGAGCGGGAGCTCACCGAGGTCGACCTCGCCGTACGCGAGCCAGTCGCCGTCCGCGGTGCCGCCGACGTTCGTCACCGGCCCGCTCGTCCACGTCGAGGACTCCTTCTTGAGCCCGCGACCGGAGTTCGCGGTCCAGTCCTCGGCCTCGATCGTCACGGTCGGCGACTCGCCGGGCTGGCCCGGTGCCGTGGGGTCCTCGGCGCTGAACCGGAACCAGTCGAAGTTGCCGACCCAGCTCCGGCCCGACGGCGCGAGGAGCTCGAACGTGACGACCTTCGCGTCGGCGAGCGCCTGCACGTCGCCGAGCTCCGCCGTCACCTCGGTGTACTTGCCCCAGCCGCTCGTGCCCCTCAGGTCCACGGTCGTGACCACGGGGCCGCTCACGTCGCCGGCGTGCACGCGCACGGTGCTCGGCGTGTCCGTCGGGGCGAAGCTCGTGTCGTACCGGACCGTCAGGAAGCGCGGCGGGGTGTCCCCGGCGGCGGTCTCGAAGGTCATGTCGCGGTACTGCACCCACGACCCGGAGCGCACGCCGCCGAGGTTGCCGGACGAGTTGTTCGCCTCGTTCTTCAGCTCGCCGCCCGACCACGCCTCGGACTGCTCGGCCTCGAGCGTGCGGTAGCCGCCGCCCGTGAGGTCGAGCGCGTCGATCGCCGCGTCCAGCCGGTCGGCCGCGAACCGCAGCGCGATGCTCGTCGCGGCCTCGTCGCCGAGGGCCTCCCGCGCCTTCGTCAGCGCGGTGGAGAACCGGTCGAACGTCGCCGACGAGTAGTTGCCGTGCCGCACGAGCACGGCGTCCTCGACGAGCCCGGCGAGCGCGTCGCGCTCGGCCGACGCGACCGAGAGGCGCAGCGGCGAGAGTACCGAGACGCCCTGGCCGCGGAGCGACGACGCGGCGACGCCGTCGGCGAGCGCGCCGTCGCCCAGGTGCACGAAGAAGCGTGCATCGGCGGACGCCGTCCCCGTCAGGGAGACGGTGAGCGCTGTGGGCGACGCGACCGTCACGGCCGCGGTGACGCCGTCGGGCAGCCCGACGACGCTCGCGGCCCCGCTCGCGACGAGGTCCGTGCCGGCGGACGCGGCGAACCGCGCGCCGTCGAGCGTGAGGGTCACGGTCGCGTCGAGCGCGCCGCCGTCGCCGGTCTGCACGGTCGTGGGGTCCGCGCTGACGCGCGGTCCCTCGGCCGGCTCGTCGGTGGCGGTGCTCATGGAGAACGCGGGCTCGGTGTCCGTGCCCCAGTCGCTCGGCTGCTCGCCCATGCGGAACGCGAGGTCCGCGCCCCCGATCACGGTCGCGTAGTCGACCCAGGTGTTGCCGAACGTCGCGCCGTCGAGCGTCGCGGACTGGACGTAGAACGCGTCCTCGGAGACGCCGTCGGCCGTCACCGTGAAGGCGTTGCCGTCGTCGTAGGTGATGGTCGTCGAGTCGAAGAACGGCGACCCGATCTGGAACTCGGACGACCCGGCGGTCACCGGGAACAGGCCGACCGCCGCGGCGACGAACATCGTCGACATCGTGCCGGCGTCGTTGTCCATCGTGGGGAGCATGCCGCGGGGGTCGAGCTGGTAGACCTTCGTCTTCACGGGCGGCGTGAACTCGCCGCCGCCGCTCGGGACGGCGCTGGAGGAGCCGGTCGCGATGTACCGGTTCCAGGTCTCCTTCGTGTAGATCGCGCGCGCCCACTTCTGCGTCAGGCTGGGCTCGCCCGTGTAGTTGAAGAGGTACGGCGCCTGGAGGTCGATCTCGTTGGCGTTCGAGTGGAGCATGGCCGTGCCGTCGTCCGGCGCGTGCTCTCCGAACATGTGGCGCATCGCGAGGCGCGCCGCCTCGGGGCCGCCCATCGCCTCGACCAGCGCGTCCATGTCGTACGCGTCGTACCAGTGGTACTGCCAGAGCGTGCCCTGGTAGAGGCTGGCGGCCTCGAACTTCGCGTAGTCGGCGCTCTGCCACGAGCCGTCGGCGGCGCGCGGGGTGAGGAGGCCGACCTGCGTGCCGTCGGCCGCGGTCCACGCGCCCGGCTTGGTGAGCTTCTCGATCGGCCACGACGCCTGCTCGCGCATCGTCTGCGCCTCGTCGGTCAGGCCGAGCTCGTCCGCGACCACGGACAGGCCGTACTGGTCGTAGCCCCGCTGCACGGACGCGCCGGGGTTGCCCGCCACGTAGCCGCGCTGGAGCTCGTCCGCGCTGTACTGCCCTACGAGCCGCTTGAGTGCCGGGTATGCCTCGTCGAGGCGGTCGAACCCGTCGAAGCCCTTGGCGATCGCGTCCGCGACCACGACGGACGACCGCTCCCAGCGGACCGTCGGGACGGAGTGGACGAACCCGCCGAGGCCGCTACCCGTGCCGGTCGCCTCGGCGTCGGCGAACAGGTAGACCAGCGACTGCACCATGTCGCGGTACAGCGCCGGGTCGATGTAGGCGATGACGGAGAACTTGCGGAAGTCGTCCCACGTGGCCCACGAGTCGTAGTACGTGAAGCCCTGCGCGGCGTGCACCGCGCCGTCGACGCCGCGGTACGTGCCCGACGTGCTCGTCGCGTTCATCGGCATCGCGAACATGCGGTACAGGTGCGTGTAGAAGAGCTTCTGGAGCTCGCCCGTCGGGTCCGTCGCCGTCGAGGCGTCGATCGCGACCCGCCCGAGCGTCGCGTTCCACTCCGCGCGCGTGCGGTCGCGGACCGCGTCGAACGACAGGTCACCGAGCTCGACCTGCTGGTCGATCCGCGCCTGCTCGACGCTCACCGGCGACAACGTGACCTGGAGGCCGACGTCCCCCGCGTCGGCCGGGTCGAACGTGAGGATCGCGCCGGTGTCGACGCCGTCCTGGGCCGTCGCGTCGACGAGCTTGTCGTCGTCGCCCCACGTCTGCACCGTCGCGGGCTGGAGCGTGCGCGCGGTGTAGTACAGCGTGTAGGCGGCGTTGTAGAAGTAGCCGGTGACCTGCCCGGACAGCTCCACGGTGCCGTCCGCCCGCGTCTCGACGTCCACCGAGGACGACCGGCGGCTCGTGTTGTTCGTCTCGAGGTCGACGACGAGGCTCGGCGTCGAGCCCTCGGGGAACGCGTAGCGGTGCACGCCCGAGCGCGTGGTCGCCGCGACCTCGGCCTCGATCGTGCCCGGCGCGGCCGCGATCGCGCCGTCCTTGCCCGCGATGTTGCCGAGCCCCACGGAGTAGAAGCCCGGGCCCGCCTGCTCGTCGTCGTGCGAGAACGGGTGCGCGTACGTGCCCGTGCCGGGGCGCGCCGTGTACGACCCGGACGTCGGGACCACGAGGATGTCACCGCCGCCGCCGGAGCCCCCCACCCCGTCGAGGTTGGTGTGCGTGAAGCCCGAGATCTTGGACTGCGCGTAGTCGTACCCGGTGTTGTTGCGCCCCGGTGTCGTGCGCGGGTTGACCTTGGCCAGGCCGTTGGGCGCCTGCGCGGCCGGCATGTCGTTGCCGTAGTCGCCCTCGGTGCCGACGAACACGTCGACGAGCGACGCGAGGTCGCTCTCCGCGGTCGGCGCCGCGGGTGCCGCGACCGCGGCGGCGGGCGGCAGGACGCCGACGGCGAGCACGCCGACGAGTCCGGCGGCGAGAGCCCCGGCGAGGGCTCCGCCGAGCCGGCTGCGGCGGCCGCGTCGGGGGTGGGGGTCGGACGTCGGGCTGGCCCCGCGTCGTCCGACAGCGCTGTCAAGACGCGCGGCAGATGGTCTGGCCACGAAAGCTCTCCTTGGGGGGTCGTGCCGAGGCTGCTCCGCCTCGCCGCGCCCACGGTACGTGGCGGACCGGGCAGCCTCAAGACCCCGTCCGCGAAGTTCACCTGCCCGACGGGCACGGTTCCCTGCCCCGACACCGGTCCGCCGCGCGCTCCGCCCCCCCGAGAGCTCGTGCCGAGACTCGTGGCGCGACGGTGCATCCGTACCCGCCTCCCCGCCGGAAGAGGGGGTGTCAACTGCCCGAGCGCCCGGCACCGACCGGGCCGAGAACCGGAGGACACCATGCACCGCACCGCACGACGCAGCGCCGCGCTCGCGGGCGCAGCCACCCTCGTCACCACCCTCGCCGGGGTGGGAGCCCTCGCGCTCCCCGCGCACGCCGCCACCGCCGACGGCGCGTCCCTGTCCGTCCTGCACGGCGTGCCCGACACCCCCGTCGACGTCTGGGTGAACGACGAGCTCACGCTCGACGACTTCCAGCCGGGCGACCTCGCCGGCCCGCTCGACCTCCCGGCCGGGTCGTACAGCGTCGCGATCACCGCGCCGGACGCGACCGACACGAGCTCGCCGGTCATCGGCCCGGTCGACCTCCAGCTCGAGGCGGGGACGAGCTACACCGCCGTCGCGCACCTCGACGCGGGTGGCACGCCGACCGCGACGCTCTTCACCAACTCGACCGAGCCGACGGCGGCGGGCCAGGGCCGGCTGACCGTCCGTCACGTCGCGGCGGCACCCGCGGTCGACGTGCTCGCGGGCGGCACCGCGGTCGTCACGGGGCTCGAGAACCCGAAGGAGGCCGTGCTCGACCTCCCGGCCGGCACGGTGTCGGCCTCGATCGCCGCCGCCGGCACGACGGACCCGGTGCTCGGGCCGGCCGACCTCACGGTCGCCGAGGGCGTCAACACGGTCGCCTACGCGTGGGGCAGCCTCGAGGCGGGCAACCTCGCCCTGGCCACGCAGACGGTCGAGGGGCTTCACTCGTCGCCGTCCGGCGTACCCGCCGGTCTCTCCGGCCTCGCGGCCGAGGCACCGAGCAGCACCGCCACGGGCGTCGCGATCGCCTTCGGCGCGTCCCTGTTCGGGCTGCTGCTCGTCGCGGCGCTCGTCATGCTCGCGCGCGCCTGGCGTGAGCAGCACGCGCAGGCCACGCACCCCGTCCGGAGCGACCGGGACGCATGACGCAGCGCACGATCCCCGGTCCCGGGGGGCGCCCGGCGGGGTGGGGGGGGCGGGGGGGGGCGGGGCGGTCGGGGGGGGGGGGGGGGGCGCC
>NZ_JBHXIC010000003.1:0-15624 GCF_042723955.1 Cellulosimicrobium cellulans
CTCTCGGTCCACCCGAACCCGAAGGGCCCCACCACGTCCCGCGACACCCCGAGCCAGTCCCCCCCCCCCCCCCCCAACAGGACCACCACCGACCCGTCCGGATCCCCCGCCGGCGGCCGCCCCCCCCCCAACACCCCCCCCCCCCCCCACACCGACGGCGTCCCGAGCCCACCTCTCCGCGCACCCGTGCGCGAGCCGCTGCCCGTCGACGACGACGCCCGCGGCACCGACTGAACGCCATCCCTCGAGGAGGAGCACGTGAGCGAGACCCCAGAACCCCCCGCCGTTCCGCGCGCTACCACGTACGCCGGGCGCGCGATGCGCCTGCTGGACCCCGTGGAGATCCGTCCGCGCCGCGGGCGCCCGCCGCTGCAGTCGACCTGGTACGTCGCGGACCGCCTCATCGTGCAGGGCCCTCCGCCGCGAGCGCTGCGCGACCGCCTGGACCAGGCGGCGGACGTCGACGAGCTCGTCGAGTTCGCCGAGGCCGACGACAGGTCCGCGCTCCTGGCGGTCGAGCGGACGGCGCGGCAGCTCGGATGGTCGGTCGCGCTCGACACGAGTGGTGACCGGGCCCCGCTGTCCGTCGCCCGGCGTCTCGGAGGGGTCGAGGGCGAAGGCCCCGAGCACGCCGACGACGACGACTACGGGTTCGCCCTGCGTCTCGTCCCCGACGACGAGGAGGACGTCCCCGACGCCTGGAAGCTCGTCGAACAGCTCGGCGGACGTCTCGACCCCGACGACGGGGAGAGCCCGTCGATCACGCTGGACCACGTGATGACCGCGACGCCGTACACCACGCCGCTGCCGTACACGACCCCGTTGCCGTACACGACGCCGCTCCCGGTCTCCGCGCCGCTGCCGTACACGACGCCGTTGCCGTACACGACGCCGTTGCCGTACACGACGCCGCTCCCGGTCCGCGGTCTGGCCGAGTACGGGCAGGCCGGGACCGGGGGGCGCTCGCCCGTGCAGCGCGTCGGCGGTCCGCCGCGACGGCGACCGGCGGGGAAGTCCGCGCTGGTCGACCACGAAGGACGTCGGCGCCCGGTGGTCGCCGTGCTCGACACCGGCGTGGGCACGCACCCGTGGTTCGGCACGTACGACCCCGAGGACCCGACGCGGGGCGACGGCAACGGCGTCGTCCTGAGGTCGGCGACGCTCGACGACGGCCCGATCGGCACGTTCCCGATCGCGGCCCGGCGCGAGGACGACGCCGAGTGGGGAGGCGCGTCCTCGGCCCCGCTGACCGGGCCCCTCGACCCCATCGCAGGCCACGGGACCTTCATCGCAGGGATCGTGCACCAGGTCGTGCCCGACGCCCAGATCTTGCCGATCCGTGTGTTCGGTGGTTCCGGCACGGTCCCGGAGTGGGACGTGCTCCAGTCGCTGCGCCGCCTCCTGCGGTTCCACCTGCGTGGGCTGCGAGGCGTCGACGGCTGCTTCCCCGTGGACGTCGCGGTCCTCTCGATGGGCTACTACCACGAGGAGCCGGAGGACGTCGCCTACGACGGTCCGCTGCGTTCGGTCCTGCGCGCGCTGCGGCGCTCCGGGGTGGCCGTCGCCGTCGCCGCCGGCAACGACGGCTCGACGCGGCCGATGTACCCGGCCGCGTTCGCGCCGCACGCCTCGCGCCGGGACGACGAGGTGACCGTCGCGGACGAGGAGCTCTCCCACGACTACCCGCCGCTCCTCGCCGTGGGCGCCAAGAACCCGGACGGGTCCACGGCGCTGTTCAGCAACGAGGGCCCGTGGGTCACCGCGCTCCGTCACGGTGCCGCGCTCGTGAGCACGTTCCCCGTGACGCTCAACGGCCCGACGACCCCGTCGAGGCAGCTGCCGGACACGCGGTTCGGAGGGCTGCGCGCGACCATCGACCCCGAGAGCTTCGTCGGCGGGTTCGGGACCTGGAGCGGCACGTCGTTCGCGGCACCGGCGCTCGCGGCCGAGCTCGCCGCGGCCCTCGACGCCGTCCCTGCCGCGGACGGTGGCGGTACGCTCGCCTCACAGGTGACGGCCAGGGTCGACGCCGCCTGGGCCGCGGTCACCGCGGCGACGGGGATCGAGAGGCCGGAGCCGCCCGCGACGTGATGCGGCCGCGCCCCGGGGACGGGAGTACGCGGGTGGCGGTCACGACCGTGGCGGAGGCATCCGTCGTGCTCGCCGACGGGCACAGCCTCAACGCCCGTGGCCGACACATGCACGCGGAGCGACGCTTCCAGGAGGTCATCGACTGGTGCGTCGCCGAGCGCGCGACGACCGAGCCGGACGAGGAGGAGGGTGCGTCCCAGCGCCGCCACCTCCTCGTCCGGGCTCGGATCGGCCTGGCGATGTGCCGGTTCGAGGTCCACGGGGAGGTCGAGGGTGCGCTGTCCCAGCTGCGGACGGCGGAGGCGGAGGCCGACGCCGAGCTCGCTGCTCTCGTCGTGGGACAGCGTGGCCTCCTGCGGCAGCGGTCCGGCGACGCGCGCGGCGCTCTCCGAGACCTCGACACCGCGCTCGCGCGGGTGCCGGTCGGGTGGTCGCGCGATCGCGCCGTCCTGCACATGAACCGGGGAAGCCTGCGGTCCGACCTCGGACGGCTGGCGGAGGCGGGCGAGGACTTCGCCGCGTCGCTCGAGCTCGCGCACCTGATCGAGAACGACATGTACGCGTCGATGGCGGCGCACAACCTCGGCTGGGTCGTGTACCTGCAGGGCGACCTCCCCACGGCGCTGCGGACCATGGACGAAGCAGCGGAGCGGGCGCCCGACCGGCACGCCGCCGTCGGGCTCATCGACCGGGCGCAGGTGCTGCTCGACGCAGGGCTGCTCACCGAGGCCGACGACGCGCTGCGCGAGGCGCGGGAGCACCTCTCGCGCTACCGCATGCTGCGCGACCTCGCAGAGGTCGAGCTCGTGCGGTCTCGGGTCGTCCTGGGCCTGCGGCGGTACGGTGACGCGCGCCGGCTCGCCCGATCGGCCTCGCGCCGGTTCGAGCGCCTCGGCAACACACCGTGGATGCTGCGGGCGCGCGTCGCCGAGCTGCAGGCAGCGCTCACGGAGCACCGTGCCGACAAGGTGTCGCCCAGGACCGCGCGCCGCCACGCGAGCTGGGCGCTCGCCCTCGCGAACGAGGGCGACGCGCTCGGCGGCGTCGCGGGTCTCGGCGTGACGATCCCGGCGCAGCTCCTCGCGGCCGAGTGGCTCGTGGCCGCAGGAGACGTACGTGCCGCCCACGAGGTCCTCACGCAGGTCCCCGCGCGGCTCGACCGGGCCCCTCTCCCGGTGCGGCTGCAGCACGAGGCCGTGCGCGCCCAGCTCGCGTTCGTGGCCGGTGACCGCCGCGCCGGGGTCCGCGCCGTCCGGCGCGGCCAGTCTGCGCTGGCGGAGCACCGCGCCCGGCTGGGCTCCGTGGACGCGGTCACGGCGTCGGCCGTGCACGGGGTCCGGCTCGGCAACGTCGACGTCGAGGCGGCGCTCCGGACGCGGCGGCCGGGGACGATCTTCGACGCGGTCGAGCGGGGCCGCGCGGCGTTCGCCGGCACGGGTCGCGTGCGCCCGCCGTCGGACCCTGTCCTCGCGGACCTCCTCGCCTCGGCCCGCCGCGAGGTCGAGGCCGCCCGAGCGCTCGGCGCCCCCTCCGACCCTGCGCACCTCGCCCGGCGTCAGGACCACCTGCGGGCGGCGCGGCGGCTGCAGGACGACGTGCGACGCCGTACCTGGCAGCACGGGGGAGGGGCCGCGACCCCGGTCGCCACGACGGAGCGCCGGCTCCACGCCGCGCTCGCGGCCGCGGGCTCCGACGCCGTGGTCGCCGACCTCGTGCTCGAGGGCGACGACGTGCTCGCGGTGCGCGTGTCCGCGTCGGGGACGCGGCTCGTGCGGCTCGCGCCGCGCGCGACGGTCGCGGAGCAGGTGCGCCGCGCCCGGGCCGACCTCGCGGTGCTCTCGAACGTGCTCATCCCCGTCCCCATGCGCGAGGCGGCGGTCGCGTCGCTCGCACGCACGCTGACCGCGCTCGACGACACGCTCGTCGGGCCCCTGGAGGTGACGGGCGACCTCCACGTCGCGGCGCGCGACCTGCTGCTCGCGGTCCCGTGGGCCGCCCTGCCGTCGCGGAGGAGCCTGCGGACGTGGGCGAACTCGTGGGTGGACCTGCGCGTCGGGGAGCCGACGCGGCGAGCCGACGAGGCGCTCGTCGTCGCCGGTCCCGGGCTGCGGTTCTCGGGCGCGGAGGCCAAGCTCGTCGCGTCGGTCTGGGAGGGGACGGAGGCGCTGGTCGGGGAGGAGGCGACGTGCTCCGCCGTCGTCGACGGGCTCCGGACCGCGGGGGTCGTCCACCTCGCGGCGCACGGGACGCACGAGACCGACAACCCTCTCTTCTCCTCGCTCCGCCTGGCAGACGGCCCGATGTTCGCGCACGAGCTCGACGGCATTGACCTGCGCGGCGTGGTCGTGGTCCTGTCGGCGTGCGAGGTGGGGCTGTCGACGCCGCGCATCGGCGGCGAGTCGCTCGGCCTGACGAGCGTCCTGCTGCGGCTCGGCGCGCGTGCCGTGGTCGCGAGCGTCGCCCCGCTGCGGGACGACGTCGCGGCGCGCGTCATGCCGTCGCTCCACGCCGAGCTGCGCGACGGTGCGATGCCGGGGACGGCGCTCGCCCGCGCGGTCGCCGACGAGCCCGAGCCCGTCCCGCTCGTGTGCTTCGGCCCGCTGGTGCTCTGACCGGGTGGGGGAGCGAGGGCACCCCCGGTGGGCGACCGCGGTTTGGAGCACCCGCCGTCGTCCCGTACGATGGGCGTGTACCCAAGACCGCCGGTCGTCCGACGCTGCCCGCAGACTCCGTCTGCAGGACGTGACGGATCGAAGTCCCACCACGAGGTGGAGGCCAGCGCAGGTAGCGAATCGACGACGTCCGCCCGGCCCCGCCGTGCGTACGGCCACGAGCCCCGCGCCTGCGCGGGGCTCTTTCTCGTTCCGGGACGGACGCCGGTGGTACCACCACCGGAAGGATTGCCATGGCGAGGCCGGACAAGGCAGCCGCAGTCGCCGAGATCTCGGACAAGTTCCGCGACTCGAACGCTGCCGTGCTGACCGAGTACCGCGGGCTCACCGTCGCGCAGCTCAAGCAGCTGCGTCGGTCGCTCAGCGGCAACGCAACCTACGCCGTGGTGAAGAACACGCTGACCGCCATCGCGGCCAAGGAGGCCGGTGTCGAGGGACTCGACGCCGACCTGCAGGGCCCGTCGGCAATCGCCTTCGTCACCGGGGACCCGGTCGAGGCTGCCAAGGGTCTGCGTGACTTTGCCAAGGCGAACCCCGCGCTGGTCATCAAGGGCGGTGTCCTCGACGGGCGCCCCCTGACCGCCGCGGAGGTCACGAAGCTCGCGGACCTCGAGTCCCGCGAGGTCCTGCTGGCCAAGGCGGCCGGCGCGATGAAGGCCAAGCTCTTCCAGGCTGCCTACGTCTTCACCGCGAACACCGCCCAGGCCGCCCGCGTCATCGATGCCCTGCGTCAGAAGCAGGAATCGGAGGGCGCTGCCGCCTGATCCCGCGCCCGGGGCTCGCCCCGGACCCGTGATCCACGCAGCGCAAGCACACACCCCGCTTCTGGCAGGCCCGCACCGGGCCGCTGCCGAGCACCGACCGAAAGGAACGCCATCATGGCGAAGCTCAGCACCGACGAGCTCATCGAGCAGTTCAAGGAGCTCACCCTCATCGAGCTCAACGAGTTCGTGAAGGCCTTCGAGGAGACCTTCGAGGTCACCGCCGCCGCCCCCGCCGCCGTCGCGGTCGCCGCCCCCGCGGGTGGCTCGGGCGACGCCCCGGCCGAGGAGGAGAAGGACGAGTTCGACGTCATCCTCGAGGCTGCCGGCGACAAGAAGATCCAGGTCATCAAGGAGGTGCGCGCGCTCACGTCCCTCGGCCTGAAGGAGGCCAAGGACCTCGTGGACGGTGCCCCGAAGCCGGTCCTGGAGGGCGCGAACAAGGAGACGGCCGAGAAGGCCAAGGCTGCCCTCGAGGGCGCCGGCGCCACGGTCACCCTCAAGTGATCTCGCCGGTCCCGTCCTGACGGGACCGGTCAGCACGCCGCACGAGGCCCGCACCCCGACCGGGGTGCGGGCCTCGTCGTCGTTCCTGCCGCCCGACGGCGGGGGTGGGCGGGGGAGTGCGGCGCAGAGGTGGGCGAGCACGTCGTCGGGCACCCGGGCGGGCGCACCGGCTTCACGGAACGGCCGCGAGTATGCCACCATGTGCGGGTCGACGACGCAGGACAGCGAGGTCGACAGCAGCAGGTTCGTGACCCGCGAGGGTCGGAGGCGGGCGACGAGGCCCGCGCGAGTACCGGTGAGACGCGCAGGCGTCTGCTTCCGGGCGGGGTCGCACGCCCCGGGGTTGTGTTGCGATGCGTGTTGGGCTATGCTCACGCTTTGCGCTGTCCTGTGCCCCCGATCTCATATACCCCCGACCCCCTCGTCGACGTACGTGCGCGTCCGCGAGGTGTCGTGGCGGCGGTGATCGTGTCCAGCCCGGCGGTGCAGCGTTCTTTCGATCTGCAGGGAAGGACCCCTCTTGGCTGCCTCGCGCACCCCTTCTGCTCCGACCGCCGACGCCATCGCGAACCGCACCGCATCGCGTCGCCTCTCCTTCGCCAAGATCTACGAGCCCCTCGAGGTCCCCGACCTGCTGGGCCTCCAGACCGAGAGCTTCGACTGGCTCCTCGGCAACGAGGCCTGGCAGGCGCGTGTCGCCGCCGCGGCCGAGGCCGGCCGCCAGGACGTGCCCTCGACGTCGGGCCTCGAGGAGATCTTCGAGGAGATCTCCCCGATCGAGGACTTCGGTTCCTCGATGTCCCTGTCGTTCTCCAACCACCGTTTCGAGCCGCCGAAGTACACGGCCGACGAGTGCAAGGAGAAGGACTTCACGTACGCCGCGCCGCTGTTCGTCACCGCGGAGTTCGTCAACTACAACACCGGTGAGATCAAGAGCCAGACGGTCTTCATGGGCGACTTCCCGCTCATGACCGAGCGCGGCACGTTCATCATCAACGGCACCGAGCGCGTCGTCGTCTCCCAGCTCGTCCGCTCGCCGGGCGTCTACTTCGAGCGCGCGGCGGACAAGACGAGCGACAAGGACATCTTCTCCGCGAAGATCATCCCGTCGCGCGGCGCCTGGCTCGAGTTCGAGATCGACAAGCGCGACGCCGTCGGCGTGCGCGTCGACCGCAAGCGCAAGCAGTCCGTCACGGTGCTGCTCAAGGCGCTCGGCCTGACCGAGTCGGAGATCCGCGAGCAGTTCGCCGACTTCCCGTCGGTGCTCGACACGCTCGAGAAGGACCACGTCCACACCCAGGACGAGGCCCTCGTCGACCTGTACCGCAAGATCCGCCCGGGCGAGCCGCCGACCGTCGAGGCCGGCCGCGCGCTGCTCGAGAACTTCTACTTCAACCCGAAGCGCTACGACATGGCGAAGGTCGGGCGCTACAAGGCGAACAAGAAGCTCGGCATCGACGCGCCGCTCACGGACTCCACGCTCTCCGTCTCGGACGTCGTCGCGACGATCAAGTACCTCGCGGCCCTGCACGCCGACCACGCGTCCATCCCGGGCACCCGGAACGGCGAGGCCGTCGAGGTGCGCGTCGAGACGGACGACATCGACCACTTCGGCAACCGTCGCATCCGCGCGGTCGGCGAGCTCATCCAGAACCAGGTCCGCACGGGCCTGTCCCGGATGGAGCGCGTCGTGCGCGAGCGCATGACGACGCAGGACGTCGAGGCGATCACGCCGCAGACGCTCATCAACATCCGCCCGGTCGTGGCGTCCATCCGCGAGTTCTTCGGCACGTCGCAGCTCTCGCAGTTCATGGACCAGAACAACCCGCTCGCGGGCCTGACGCACAAGCGTCGTCTCTCGGCCCTCGGCCCGGGTGGTCTGTCGCGCGACCGCGCCGGCATGGAGGTCCGTGACGTCCACCCGTCGCACTACGGCCGCATGTGCCCGATCGAGACCCCTGAAGGCCCGAACATCGGCCTGATCGGCTCGCTCGCCTCGTACGGGCGGATCAACCCGTTCGGCTTCATCGAGACGCCGTACCGCAAGGTGACGGCGGGCAAGGTGACCGACGAGGTCGTCTACCTCACGGCCGACGACGAGGACCGCCACGTCATCGCGCAGGCGAACCAGGTGCTCAACGCCGACGGCTCCTTCGCGGACGAGCGTGTGCTCGTGCGCACCAAGGGCGGCGAGGTCGAGATCGTGCCCGGCGCGCAGGTTGACTACATGGACGTCTCGCCGCGCCAGATGGTGTCGGTCGCGACCGCGCTCATCCCGTTCCTCGAGCACGACGACGCCAACCGCGCCCTCATGGGTGCGAACATGCAGCGCCAGGCCGTGCCGCTGGTCCGCTCCGAGGCCCCGCTCGTCGGGACCGGCATGGAGTGGCGCGCGGCCGTCGACGCGGGCGACGTCGTCGTCGCGACGAAGCCCGGTGTCGTCACCGAGGTCTCGGCCGACCTCGTGCTCGTCGCGAACGACGACGGCACGACCGGCAGCTACCGCATCGCGAAGTTCCGCCGCTCCAACCAGGGCACGAGCTACAACCAGCGCGTGCTCGTGGACGAGGGCCAGCGCATCGAGCCCGGCTCCGTCCTCGCGGACGGCCCGGCGACGGACGAGGGCGAGCTCGCGCTCGGCCGCAACCTCCTCGTGGCGTTCATGTCGTGGGAGGGCCACAACTACGAGGACGCGATCATCCTCAGCCAGCGTCTCGTGCAGGACGACGTGCTCTCCTCGATCCACATCGAGGAGCACGAGGTCGACGCGCGCGACACCAAGCTCGGCCCCGAGGAGATCACGCGGGACATCCCGAACGTCTCCGAGGACGTCCTCGCGGACCTCGACGAGCGCGGCATCATCCGCATCGGTGCCGAGGTCGGCGCGGGCGACGTCCTGGTCGGCAAGGTCACCCCGAAGGGCGAGACCGAGCTGACCCCGGAGGAGCGCCTGCTCCGCGCGATCTTCGGCGAGAAGGCCCGCGAGGTGCGCGACACGTCCCTCAAGGTGCCCCACGGCGAGTCCGGCACGGTCATCGGCGTGCGCGAGTTCAACCGCGAGGACGGCGACGAGCTGCCCGCGGGCGTGAACCAGCTCGTGCGCGTCTACATCGCGCAGCGCCGCAAGATCACGGACGGCGACAAGCTCGCCGGCCGTCACGGCAACAAGGGCGTCATCTCCAAGATCCTGCCCGTCGAGGACATGCCGTTCCTCGCGGACGGGACGCCGGTCGACGTCGTCCTCAACCCGCTGGGTGTCCCCGGTCGTATGAACGTCGGCCAGGTCCTCGAGACGCACCTCGGGTGGGTCGCGAAGCAGGGCTGGGACATCTCGCTGGCCGAGGGCAAGGACCTCTCCTGGCGGGAGAACGTCCCGGAGATCGCCGCGACGTCCGAGCCCGGTCGCCCCGTGGCGACCCCGGTGTTCGACGGCGTCCACGAGGACGCGCTGACGGGACTGCTCTCGACGACGATCCCGAACCGCGACGGCGACCGCATGGTCGGCGCCGACGGCAAGGCGCGCCTCTTCGACGGCCGCTCCGGCGAGCCGTTCCCCGAGGCCGTGTCGGTGGGCTACATGTACATCCTCAAGCTCCACCACCTGGTCGACGACAAGATCCACGCGCGCTCGACCGGCCCGTACTCGATGATCACGCAGCAGCCGCTGGGTGGTAAGGCGCAGTTCGGTGGACAGCGCTTCGGCGAGATGGAGGTGTGGGCCCTCGAGGCGTACGGCGCGGCCTACACGCTCCAGGAGCTCCTCACCATCAAGTCGGACGACGTCCCCGGCCGCGTCAAGGTCTACGAGGCGATCGTCAAGGGCGAGAACATCCCCGACTCGGGCATCCCGGAGTCCTTCAAGGTTCTCCTCAAGGAGATGCAGTCGCTGTGCCTGAACGTCGAGGTGCTCTCGAGCGACGGCGTCTCCATCGAGATGCGGGAGTCGGACGACGACGTGTACCGCGCAGCAGAAGAGCTCGGCATCGACCTGTCGCGTCGCCCCAACGCGGCGTCCAGCGTCGACGAGATCTGATCTCGGGCAGGCGGGAGCGGGTCACACCGCTCCCGCCGACGACCCCCACACCAACCGTCTTTATGGCGTCGGCACCGGCCCCGGCCGGTCCCGGCAGACGAAGGAAGTAGGACAACTTGCTCGACGTCAACGTCTTCGACGAGCTGCGCATCGGCCTGGCCACGGCCGACGACATCCGTGCGTGGTCGCACGGAGAGGTGAAGAAGCCCGAGACCATCAACTACCGCACCCTCAAGCCCGAGAAGGACGGCCTCTTCTGCGAGAAGATCTTCGGCCCCACCCGGGACTGGGAGTGCTACTGCGGCAAGTACAAGCGCGTGCGCTTCAAGGGCATCATCTGCGAGCGCTGCGGCGTCGAGGTGACGCGCTCGAAGGTGCGTCGTGAGCGCATGGGCCACATCGAGCTCGCCGCGCCCGTCACGCACATCTGGTTCTTCAAGGGTGTGCCCTCGCGCCTCGGCTACCTGCTCGACCTCGCCCCGAAGGACCTGGAGAAGGTCATCTACTTCGCGGCGTACATGATCACGTCGGTCGACGACGAGGGCCGCCAGGAAGACCTCCCCAACCTCCAGAACGAGATCGACCTGGAGAAGAAGGAGATCGCGGACGCCCGCGACAACGACATCAACTCCCGTGCCCAGAAGCTCGAGGCCGACCTGGCCGAGCTCGAGGCCGAGGGTGCCAAGGCCGACGCGCGCCGCAAGGTCCGCGACTCGGCCGAGCGCGAGATGGCGCAGATCCGCAAGCGCGCGGACGCCCAGCTCGACCGCCTCGACCAGGTGTGGGACCGCTTCAAGAACCTCAAGGTCGCCGACCTCGAGGGCGACGAGATGCTCTACCGCGCCCTCCAGGACCGCTACGGCACCTACTTCGAGGGCTCGATGGGCGCCGCGGCGATCCAGAAGCGTCTCCAGGACTTCGACCTGGAGGCGGAGGCCGAGTCCCTGCGCGAGACCATCCGCTCGGGCAAGGGGCAGCGCAAGACGCGTGCCCTCAAGCGCCTCAAGGTCGTCAACGCGTTCCTCACGACGACGAACTCGCCCACCGGCATGGTGCTCGACGCCGTCCCGGTCATCCCGCCGGACCTGCGCCCGATGGTGCAGCTCGACGGTGGCCGCTTCGCGACGAGCGACCTGAACGACCTGTACCGCCGCGTGATCAACCGGAACAACCGCCTCAAGCGTCTGCTCGACCTGGGTGCGCCGGAGATCATCGTCAACAACGAGAAGCGGATGCTCCAGGAGGCCGTGGACTCGCTGTTCGACAACGGCCGTCGTGGTCGTCCGGTCACGGGCCCGGGCAACCGCCCGCTGAAGTCCATCTCGGACATGCTCAAGGGCAAGCAGGGTCGTTTCCGCCAGAACCTGCTCGGCAAGCGTGTCGACTACTCGGGCCGTTCGGTCATCGTCGTCGGCCCGCAGCTCAAGCTGCACCAGTGCGGTCTGCCCAAGCAGATGGCGCTCGAGCTGTTCAAGCCGTTCGTCATGAAGCGGCTCGTGGACCTCAACCACGCGCAGAACATCAAGAGCGCCAAGCGCATGGTCGAGCGTGCCCGCCCGGTCGTGTGGGACGTGCTCGAGGAGGTCATCACCGAGCACCCCGTGCTGCTCAACCGTGCGCCGACGCTGCACCGCCTGGGTATCCAGGCGTTCGAGCCGCAGCTCGTCGAGGGCAAGGCGATCCACCTGCACCCGCTCGTGTGCGCCGCGTTCAACGCGGACTTCGACGGTGACCAGATGGCCGTCCACCTGCCCCTGAGCGCGGAGGCGCAGGCCGAGGCCCGCATCCTCATGCTCTCGAGCAACAACATCCTCAAGCCGTCGGACGGTCGTCCGGTGACCATGCCGTCGCAGGACATGATCATCGGTCTGTACCACCTGACGAGCGACCGCAAGGGCGCCGAGGGCGAGGGCCGCGCGTTCGGCTCGGTGGCCGAGGCGATCATGGCGTTCGACCAGGGCACCCTGGACCTGAACGCCGAGGTGAAGATCCGCACGACGGACCTCGTCCCGCCGGTCTCCGGCTTCGAGGCTCCCGAGGGCTGGGAGGAGGGTCAGCCGATCCTCTTCGACACCACGCTCGGTCGCGCGCTGTTCAACGAGACGCTCCCCGTCGACTACCCGTACGTGAACTCGGTGGTGGACAAGAAGCGCCTCTCGGCGATCGTCAACGAGCTCGCGGAGCGCTACCCGAAGGTCGAGGTCGCGGCGTCGCTCGACGCGCTCAAGGCCGCCGGCTTCCGCTGGGCGACGCGCTCGGGCGTCACGATCGCGATCTCCGACGTGGCGACGCCCAAGGAGAAGGCCGTCATCCTCGAGCAGCACGAGGAGCGCGCGCTCAAGGTCCAGCAGCAGTACGACCGTGGTCTCATCACGGACGACGAGCGTCGTCAGGAGCTCATCGAGATCTGGACCCAGGCGACGGACAAGGTCGCTTCCGTCATGCGCGAGAACCTCGAGGCGAACGACCGCAACACCGTGTACCGCATGGTCGGCTCGGGTGCCCGTGGTAACTGGATGCAGGTCCGTCAGATCGCCGGTATGCGCGGTCTCGTGGCGAACCCGAAGGGCGAGATCATCCCGCGCCCGATCAAGTCCAACTACCGCGAGGGCCTGTCCGTCCTCGAGTACTTCATCGCGACGCACGGTGCCCGCAAGGGTCTGGCGGACACCGCGCTGCGGACCGCCGACTCGGGCTACCTCACGCGTCGTCTCGTGGACGTGTCGCAGGACGTCATCGTCCGCGAGGAGGACTGCGGCACCGAGCGCGGTCTGACCCTGCCGATCGCGGAGGAGCTCGCGGGCATCCTCGTGCGCCACCCCAAGGTGGAGACGAGCGTCTACTCGCGCACCCTCGCGGCCGACCTGGTCGACCCCGACGGGAACGTCGTCGGCAAGGCCGGCGACGACGCGGGCGACGTCCTCATCGACGCCGCGGTGGCCGCGGGCGTGCGCGAGGCCAAGGTGCGTTCGGTCCTCACGTGCGAGTCGCGCGTCGGCACGTGCGCCAAGTGCTACGGGCGCTCGCTCGCCACGGGCAAGCTCGTCGACATCGGCGAGGCGGTCGGCATCATCGCCGCCCAGTCGATCGGTGAGCCGGGCACCCAGCTGACGATGCGTACCTTCCACACCGGTGGTGTGGCCTCCGCGGACGACATCACGCAGGGTCTGCCGCGTGTCACGGAGCTCTTCGAGGCCCGCACCCCCAAGGGTGAGGCGCCCATCGCGGAGTTCTCGGGCCGCATCGCGATCGACGACTCGGAGCGCTCGCGCCGTCTGGTCCTCACGCCGGACGACGGCTCGGAGGAGATCGCGTACCCGGTGACCAAGCGTGCCCGCCTGCTCGTGCAGGACGGCGACCACGTGAACGTCGGCACGCAGCTCGTCCAGGGTGCGGTGGACCCCAAGAAGGTCCTGCGCATCCTCGGCCCGCGCGCCACGCAGAAGCACCTGGTGGACGAGGTCCAGGAGGTCTACCGCTCCCAGGGCGTGGACATCCACGACAAGCACATCGAGGTCATCGTGCGGCAGATGCTGCGTCGCGTGACCGTGCTCGACTCGGGCGACTCGCACCTCCTGCCGGGCGAGCTCGCCGAGCGCGGCCGCTTCGAGGACGCGAACCGTCGCGCGGTGGCGGAGGGTGGCCAGCCGGCCTCCGGCCGTCCCGAGCTGATGGGCATCACGAAGGCGTCGCTCGCGACGGACTCGTGGCTGTCGGCGGCCTCCTTCCAGGAGACGACGCGCGTGCTCACCGAGGCGTCGATGAGCGGTCGTCGCGACCCGCTCCTCGGCCTCAAGGAGAACGTCATCATCGGTAAGCTCATCCCGGCCGGTACCGGCCTGCCCCGGTACACCAAGGTCCAGGTCGAGCCGACCGAGCAGGCCAAGACGGAGCTCTACCCGAGCTTCGGCTACGACGAGATCGACTTCCCGGCGCTCGGCATGGGCTCCGGCGAGGCGATCCCGCTCGAGGACCTGGACTTCGGCGACTACCGCTGACGTTCCTCGACAGCCGGACGGGTGCCCGACGGCGTCCCGCACCTCGGGTGCGGGCGCCGCTGGGCACCCGTTCGGCGTCCTGGGGGAGCGCAGCGGGCCGCGGCGGCGGGGGGGGGGGGGGGGGTGTGGGGTACTGGCGGGGGGGGCGGGGGAGTGTGTTGAGTGGGCGCGCCCCCGGCGGGGGCGGGGGCCGGGCGGGCCCCCGGGGGGGGGGGGGGGGGCGGGGGGGCGCCCCGGGGGGGGGGAGGGGGGGGCCCCCCCCCCGGGCGGCGGGGGGGGGGTGACCTGCTCCTTTGACTACCTGCCGGGCGGCAGGTAACCTGGTAAACCGTGCCCGCGCCGTCGGGCCCTCCGTGATGTCCCTGGCGGGGCGGTGTCAGCGAGCGATCGCTCCCACCTCCGCGCAGCGGGCTCCGGACGGGCCGATGTGAGTGCCCGGGCACTCCGGATCCCGGTCCTGACGGCGCCTCGTGCCCGTGGACGGGGGACGGACCATCGAGCCGGTGGTAGGTGGCTGCTGCAGCGTTCTCGCGCTGCGGGTGCCTCGTGCGATCGGCTCCAGCAGCCAGCACGACCACCATCGGGGATAGCCCCGGTAGCTCGAGAAGACACGGAGACGTAGTGCCTACGATCCAGCAGCTCGTCCGCAAGGGGCGGACCTCGAAGGTGGGGAAGTCGAAGACCCCCGCCCTCAAGGGTTCCCCGCAGCGGCGCGGTGTGTGCACGCGCGTGTACACCACCACCCCGAAGAAGCCGAACTCCGCGCTGCGCAAGGTCGCTCGCGTGAAGCTCTCCTCCCAGGTCGAGGTCACGGCCTACATCCCCGGCGTCGGCCACAACCTCCAGGAGCACTCCATCGTGCTCGTGCGCGGCGGTCGTGTGAAGGACCTCCCGGGTGTGCGCTACAAGATCGTGCGCGGCGCGCTCGACACGCAGGGCGTGAAGAACCGCAAGCAGGCCCGCAGCCGCTACGGCGCCAAGAAGGAGAAGAGCTGATGCCTCGCAAGGGCCCGGCCCCGAAGCGGCCGCTCATCGTCGACCCCGTCTACGGGTCGCCCGTCGTCACGCAGCTCATCAACAAGGTGCTGCTCGACGGCAAGAAGTCCACCGCCGAGTCGATCGTCTACGGCGCCCTCGAGGGCGTCCGTGCGAAGACCGACGGCGACCCGGTCGTCGTCCTCAAGCGTGCGCTCGAGAACGTCCGCCCCGCGCTCGAGGTCCGCTCGCGCCGCGTCGGTGGTGCGACCTACCAGGTCCCCGTCGAGGTGCGTCCCGCGCGTGCCACGACGCTCGCGCTGCGCTGGCTCACGGACTACTCGCGCGCGCGTCGTGAGAAGTCGATGACGGAGCGCCTCATGAACGAGATCCTCGACGCGAGCAACGGCCTCGGCGCCGCGGTCAAGCGTCGCGAGGACATGCACAAGATGGCGGAGTCCAACAAGGCCTTCGCCCACTACCGCTGGTAGTCCGCCCGACCGGCCGGCGGGGGGGGCAACGGACAGACAGAACAAGCGGGCGTGAGGCCCACCCCACCCGCGCCCACACGACCCCCCACCCACACA
>NZ_JBHXIC010000003.1:15634-44508 GCF_042723955.1 Cellulosimicrobium cellulans
CCTCCCCACGATGGGGGCGTCAGCACACCGCGCGCCCCCCCCCCCGCTGGGGCCCCCCCCCCCGCGCGGGGCGCGCCCGCCCGCGCCCCCCGAGGCCGTCGGCGGATCTCCGGCCGGCCACCCCGGTCCGAGCAGCGCCCCCGACTCAACCCACCTAGCGAGGGAAACAGACCGTGGCACTTGACGTGCTGACCGACCTGAACAAGGTCCGCAACATCGGCATCATGGCCCACATCGATGCCGGGAAGACCACGACCACCGAGCGCATCCTGTTCTACACGGGTGTGAACTACAAGATCGGTGAGACGCACGACGGCGCGTCGACGATGGACTGGATGGAGCAGGAGCAGGAGCGCGGCATCACGATCACGTCGGCCGCGACGACCTGCTACTGGAAGAACAACCAGATCAACATCATCGACACGCCCGGCCACGTCGACTTCACGGTCGAGGTCGAGCGCTCCCTGCGCGTGCTCGACGGCGCCGTCGCCGTCTTCGACGGCAAGGAGGGCGTGGAGCCGCAGTCGGAGACGGTGTGGCGCCAGGCGGACAAGTACAACGTGCCGCGCATCTGCTTCGTCAACAAGATGGACAAGCTCGGCGCGGACTTCTACTTCACCGTCGACACCATCATCAACCGCCTCAAGGCGAAGCCGCTGGTCATCCAGCTCCCGATCGGCTCGGAGAACGACTTTACCGGCGTCGTCGACCTGCTCGAGATGAAGGCCCTCGTCTGGCACGGGGAGACCAAGCTCGGCGAGGCGTACGACACCGAGGAGATCCCGGCCGACCTTCTCGAGAAGGCCGAGCAGTACCGCAGCGACCTCATCGAGGCCGTCGCGGAGGCCGACGAGGAGCTGCTCGAGAAGTACCTCGGTGGCGAGGAACTGACGATCGCGGAGATCAAGTCCGGGATCCGCAAGCTCGTCATCGCCGGCGAGGCCTTCCCGGTCCTGTGCGGGTCCGCGTTCAAGAACAAGGGCGTGCAGCCCATGCTCGACGCGGTCATCGACTACCTGCCGTCGCCGCTCGACGTCCCCGCGATCGAGGGCCACGACGTCAAGGACGAGGAGAAGATCGTCGAGCGTCACCCCGACGCCACCGAGCCCTTCTCCGCGCTCGCGTTCAAGGTCGCGTCGCACCCGTTCTTCGGCAAGCTCACCTACGTCCGCGTCTACTCGGGCAAGGTCGCGCAGGGCGCTCAGGTGCTCAACTCGACCAAGGGCAAGAAGGAGCGCATCGGGAAGCTCTTCCAGATGCACTCCAACAAGGAGAACCCGGTCGAGGAGGCGAGCGCGGGGCACATCTACGCGTTCATCGGCCTCAAGGACGTCACGACGGGTGACACGCTGAGCGCGCTCGACGCGCCCGTGATCCTCGAGTCGATGACCTTCCCCGAGCCCGTCATCGACGTGGCGATCGAGCCCAAGACGAAGGCCGACCAGGAGAAGCTCTCGACGGCGATCCAGAAGCTCGCCGAGGAGGACCCGACGTTCCGCGTCAAGCTGGACGACGAGACCGGCCAGACCGTCATCGGCGGCATGGGCGAGCTCCACCTCGACATCCTCGTCGACCGCATGCGTCGCGAGTTCAAGGTCGAGGCGAACGTCGGCAAGCCGCAGGTCGCGTACCGCGAGACGATCCGTCGCAAGGCGGAGAAGATCGACTACACGCACAAGAAGCAGACCGGTGGCTCCGGGCAGTTCGCGAAGGTCCAGGTGACCTTCGAGCCGCTCGACACGGCCGAGGGCGAGCTCTACGAGTTCTCCAACGCCGTCACCGGTGGTCGCATCCCGCGTGAGTACATCCCGAGCGTCGACGCCGGTATCCAGTCCGCGATGGAGCTCGGCGTGCTCGCCGGCTTCCCGCTGGTCGGGGTCAAGGCGACCCTGCTCGACGGCGCCTACCACGAGGTCGACTCCTCGGAGATGGCGTTCAAGATCGCCGGCTCGATGGTCCTCAAGGAGGGCGTCAAGCGGGCGGACCCGGTTCTGCTGGAGCCGGTGATGGCGGTCGAGGTGCGTACGCCCGAGGAGTACATGGGCGACGTCATCGGCGACCTGAACTCACGTCGTGGAATGATCCAGTCCATGGAGGACGCGACGGGTGTGAAGGTCGTCCGGGCCCAAGTACCGTTGTCAGAGATGTTCGGGTACATCGGCGACCTCCGGTCCAAGACCCAGGGTCGCGCGGTGTACTCGATGCAGTTCGACAGCTACGCCGAGGTTCCTCGGAACGTTGCCGAAGAGATCATCAAGAAGACCCGGGGCGAGTGAGTCCCCACAGGTCGAAGACCCGCACAACCATCAACCTGTAGGAAAACCGCAACGCCCCGCGGATGTAGGATCTCTCGGTCGACATTCGCAACGTTCGGCACATCTACCCAAGTCCCAGGAGGACCCCAGTGGCTAAGGCCAAGTTCGAGCGGACCAAGCCGCACGTCAACGTCGGCACCATCGGTCACGTCGACCACGGTAAGACGACGCTCACGGCGGCGATCTCGAAGACGCTCGCGGACACGTACCCGGACCTGCCGGCGAACACGCAGCGCAACTTCGACGAGATCGACGCGGCTCCCGAGGAGAAGCAGCGCGGTATCACGATCAACATCGCGCACATCGAGTACGAGACGCCGAAGCGCCACTACGCGCACGTCGACGCGCCGGGTCACGCCGACTACATCAAGAACATGATCACCGGTGCCGCCCAGATGGACGGCGCGATCCTGGTGGTCGCCGCGACCGACGGTCCGATGGCCCAGACGCGTGAGCACGTCCTGCTCGCGCGCCAGGTCGGCGTGCCGTACCTGCTCGTCGCGCTCAACAAGTCCGACATGGTCGACGACGAGGAGATCCTCGAGCTCGTCGAGATGGAGGTGCGCGAGCTCCTCTCCTCGCAGGAGTTCGACGGCGACAACGCGCCGGTCGTGCGCGTGTCCGGTCTCAAGGCGCTCGAGGGCGACCCCGAGTGGACCGCGAAGATCCTCGAGCTCATGGAGGCCGTGGACGAGAACGTCCCGGAGCCCGTCCGCGAGCTCGACAAGCCGTTCCTCATGCCCGTCGAGGACGTCTTCACGATCACCGGTCGTGGCACCGTCGTCACCGGCAAGGTGGAGCGTGGCACGCTCGACCTCAACTCGGACGTCGAGATCGTCGGCATCCGCGCCCCCCAGAAGACCACGGTCACGGGCATCGAGACGTTCCACAAGCAGATGGACCAGGCTCAGGCCGGCGACAACACCGGTCTGCTCCTGCGCGGCATCAAGCGCGAGGACGTCGAGCGCGGCCAGGTCGTCGTGAAGCCGGGCTCGATCACCCCGCACACGCAGTTCGAGGCGCAGGTCTACATCCTGGGCAAGGACGAGGGCGGCCGTCACAACCCGTTCTACTCGAACTACCGTCCGCAGTTCTACTTCCGTACGACGGACGTCACCGGCGTCATCACGCTGCCCGAGGGCACCGAGATGGTCATGCCCGGCGACAACACCGAGATGACGGTCGAGCTCATCCAGCCGATCGCCATGGAGGAGGGCCTCGGCTTCGCCATCCGTGAGGGTGGCCGCACCGTCGGCTCGGGCCGCGTCACCAAGATCCTCAAGTGATCTGACGCTGCCTCCGCAGCACTCGTCGAAGGCCCGGTCCCGTCCGCGGGGCCGGGCCTTCGGCCTGCACCACCGCCCCTGCGGTCACCGTCACAGGGCCCGTCCCGGTCTCGACTTGGCCCGGACGGCCTTCGTGTGGCAGACTGTTCAGGTTGCCTGTTACGGGTGCGCTCTTTCACGTGTCGAACAGTGTGTTGAACCGGTCCTCTCGAGGAGGACCAGGACCCCGGGACCTCGTCCCGGGTCTGCGGGTTGAGCTCTCTGTCGCCATGGATCGAGTACCCCGCGGAACACACGTTCCGACCAGGCTCGCACAAACGTTGTGGTCCGCTCCGCGGAGCCGTGCGTCAGCACGGTGCGGACGCCGGTCCACATATCCAACGGCCCTGCGCCTCTCGGCGTGTGCGCCCAGGTGCGTCGCGACTACGCGACACGCCCGAGCGCGGGGGTCGGACAGCTAGCGGTTCGAGAGAGAGAGTCAGACGACGCCATGGCGGGACAGAAGATCCGCATCCGGCTCAAGTCCTACGACCACGAGGTCATCGACAGCTCGGCGCGCAAGATCGTCGACACGGTGACGCGCGCTGGTGCAACGGTCGTGGGTCCGGTGCCGCTGCCGACGGAGAAGAACGTCTTCTGCGTCATCCGGTCGCCTCACAAGTACAAGGACAGCCGCGAGCACTTCGAGATGCGCACGCACAAGCGGCTGATCGACATCATCGATCCCACGCCGAAGGCCGTCGACTCGCTCATGCGTCTCGACCTGCCTGCCGACGTGAACATCGAGATCAAGCTCTGAGGCTGGAGGACATCATGACTACCCCCCAGCAGAACGCCCGCGCGGTCACGGCCGTGCTCGGCACGAAGCTCGGAATGACGCAGCTGTGGGACGAGGCCGGTCGCCTGGTCCCCGTCACGGTCGTCGCGGTCGGCACCAACGTGGTCACGCAGGTGCGCACCGCTGACGCCGACGGGTACGCCGCCGTGCAGCTCGCCTACGGCCAGATCGACCCGCGCAAGGTCACCAAGCCCCTCAAGGGCCACTTCGAGAGGGCCGGCGTGACGCCGCGCCGTCACGTGGCCGAGGTCCGCACCACGGACGCCGCCGAGTACACGCTCGGCCAGGAGATCACCGCGGAGGCCTTCGAGGCCGGCGCGACGGTCGACGTCTCGGGAACGACCAAGGGCAAGGGCACCGCCGGTGTCATGAAGCGCCACGGCTTCTCCGGCGTGGGCGCCTCGCACGGTGCCCACCGCAACCACCGCAAGCCGGGCTCGATCGGTGGGGCCTCGACCCCGTCGCGCGTGTTCAAGGGCCTGCGCATGGCCGGTCGCATGGGCAACGCCCGCCAGACCACCCAGAACCTGACCGTCCACGCGGTCGACGCCGAGAAGGGTCTGCTGCTCGTCAAGGGCGCGGTTCCCGGCCCCAAGGGCGGCGTCGTCCTCGTGCGCAGCGCCGCGAAGGGAGCGTGAACACCATGTCCGCTCTGACCGTTGACGTGCTGGACCCCAAGGGCAAGAAGGCCGGCACCGCCGAGCTCCCCGCCGAGGTGTTCGACGTCGAGCTCAACGTCCCGCTGATCCACCAGGTCGTCGTCGCCCAGCGTGCCGCTGCACGCCAGGGCACCCACGACACCAAGAGCCGCGGCGAGGTCCGCGGTGGTGGTCGCAAGCCGTACAAGCAGAAGGGCACCGGCCGCGCCCGCCAGGGTTCGACCCGTGCGCCGCAGTTCGCCGGCGGTGGCACCGTCCACGGCCCGACGCCGCGCTCGTACGACCAGCGGACGCCCAAGAAGATGAAGGCCGCCGCGCTCCGCGGTGCCCTCTCGGACCGCGCCCGCAACGGCCGTGTCCACGTCGTGACCGGCTTCGGCGTCGACGGCCTGCCGTCGACCAAGACCGCCGTCTCGACGCTCGCCAAGCTCTCCGAGCGCAAGCACGTCCTCGTCGTCACCGAGCGTGGCGACGAGCTGACGATCAAGTCGCTGCGGAACGTCGAGCAGGTCCACCTCCTGGTGGCCGACCAGCTCAACACCTACGACGTGCTCGTCTCCGACGACGTCGTCTTCACGCAGGGCGCGCTCGACGCGTTCCTGACGGGCCCGGCCACGGGTCGCTCCGCGAAGGCCGTCGCCACCTCCACCGAGGCGGACGAGACTGCTGCCGAGGAGGCCGCGAAGTGACCACCGTGACCAAGGACCCCCGTGACGTGATCCTCGCGCCGGTCGTCTCCGAGAAGAGCTATGGCCTGCTCGACGAGGGCAAGTACACGTTCGTCGTCGACCCGCGGGCCAACAAGACCGAGATCAAGATCGCCGTCGAGCAGATCTTCTCGGTCAAGGTCGCCTCGGTGAACACGATCAACCGCAAGGGCAAGACGCGTCGCACGCGTTTCGGCCTGGGCAAGCGCAAGGACACCAAGCGTGCGATCGTCACCCTCCGCGAGGGCACGATCGACATCTTCGGCTGAGCCGACGAGAGCAGATTGAGGACAGATCCCCATGGGAATCCGTAAGTACAAGCCGACGACGCCCGGCCGCCGCGGCGCGAGCGTCGCCGACTTCGCCGAGATCACGCGCTCGCAGCCGGAGAAGTCTCTGGTCCGCCCGCTCTCCAAGAGCGGCGGCCGCAACAGCTCCGGCCGGATCACCACCCGTCACAAGGGTGGTGGCCACAAGCGTGCGTACCGCGTGATCGACTTCCGTCGCCACGACAAGGACGGCGTGCCCGCCAAGGTCGCGCACATCGAGTACGACCCCAACCGCACGGCGCGCATCGCGCTCCTGCACTACGCGGACGGCGAGAAGCGCTACATCATCGCGCCGGCCAAGCTCAAGCAGGGCGACGTCGTCGAGAACGGTGCGGGCGCGGACATCAAGCCCGGCAACAACCTGCCGCTGCGCAACATCCCGACCGGTACGGTCATCCACGCCATCGAGCTCAAGCCCGGTGGCGGCGCGAAGATCGCCCGCTCGGCCGGTGCGTCCGTGCAGCTCGTCGCCAAGGACGGGCCGTACGCGCAGCTGCGCATGCCCTCCGGCGAGATCCGCAACGTCGACCTGCGCTGCCGCGCGACGGTCGGCGAGGTGGGCAACGCCGAGCAGTCGAACATCAACTGGGGCAAGGCCGGCCGCATGCGCTGGAAGGGCAAGCGCCCGACCGTCCGTGGTGTCGCCATGAACCCGATCGACCACCCGCACGGTGGTGGTGAGGGCAAGACGTCCGGTGGTCGTCACCCGGTGAGCCCGTGGGGCCAGCCGGAGGGTCGTACCCGCCGTCCGAACAAGCCGAGCGACAAGCTGATCGTGCGTCGTCGCCGTACCGGCAAGAAGCGCTGATAGGAGCCTGGAGACATGCCTCGTAGCCTGAAGAAGGGCCCCTTCGTCGACGGCCACCTGCAGAAGAAGGTGGACGCTCAGAACGAGAAGGGGACCAAGAACGTCATCAAGACCTGGTCCCGTCGGTCGGTCATCACGCCCGACTTCCTCGGTCACACGTTCGCCGTGCACGACGGTCGCAAGCACACGCCGGTGTTCGTCACCGAGTCGATGGTCGGCCACAAGCTCGGCGAGTTCGCTCCCACGCGGACCTTCCGCGGCCACGTGAAGGACGACAAGAAGGGTCGTCGCCGCTGACCCCCGGGTCAGTCTGGTGACGACCTGGACGGTCAAGAGACAAGAAGGCAGGACAGCAATGGAAGCCAAGGCGCAGGCGCGGTTCGTCCGTGTCACGCCCCAGAAGGCCCGGCGCGTCGTGGACCTCATCCGTGGCAAGCAGGCCTCCGAGGCCGTCGCGGTGCTGAAGTTCGCACCGCAGGCGGCGAGCGAGCCCGTCCGCAAGGTCGTGGAGAGCGCGATCGCCAACGCCCGGGTGAAGGCAGACCGTGCGAGCGAGGCGTTCGAGGAGCAGGAGCTCGTCGTGCGTGAGGCGTTCGTCGACGAGGGCCCGACCCTCAAGCGTTTCCGCCCGCGGGCCCAGGGCCGTGCGAACCGCATCCTCAAGCGCACCAGCCACATCACCGTGGTCGTCGCTCCGCGTGAGAACACGAAGGGAAGTGCCCGATAGTGGGACAGAAGGTTCACCCGCACGGGTACCGCCTCGGCATCACCACCGACCACCGGTCGCGCTGGTTCGCCGACAGCACCAAGCCCGGACAGCGGTACCGCGACTACGTCCGTGAGGACGTCCAGATCCGCAAGCTCATGAGCACCGGTCTCGAGCGCGCAGGCATCTCCAAGGTCGAGATCGAGCGCACCCGTGACCGCGTCCGCGTGGACATCCACACGGCGCGCCCGGGCATCGTCATCGGCCGCCGTGGCGCCGAGGCCGACCGCATCCGCGGCGAGCTCGAGAAGCTCACGGGCAAGCAGGTGCAGCTCAACATCCTCGAGGTGAAGAACGCCGAGACGGACGCGCAGCTCGTCGCGCAGGGCATCGCCGAGCAGCTCGCGAGCCGCGTCTCGTTCCGCCGTGCGATGCGCAAGGGCATCCAGTCGGCCCAGCGCGCCGGTGCCAAGGGCATCCGCGTGCAGGTCGCCGGCCGCCTCGGCGGCGCGGAGATGAGCCGGTCGGAGTTCTACCGCGAGGGTCGTGTGCCGCTGCACACGCTCCGTGCGTACATCGACTACGGCTTCTTCGAGGCCCGCACGACCTTCGGCCGCATCGGCGTGAAGGTCTGGATCTACAAGGGCGACGTCACCGAGAAGGAGTTCGCCGCGCAGCAGGCCACGGCCGCTCCGCGCCAGGGCCGTGGCGGCCCGCGCGGTGAGCGCGGCGGCGACCGTCGTGGTGGCGGCCGTCGTCCCGAGCGTTCGGCCGAGCGGACCCCCGCGTCCGAGTCGCCGGCGGCGCCCGAGCAGGCTGCTCCCGCCGCAGAGGCGAAGGCCCCTGAGACCGGAACGGAGGCCTGAGTCATGCTGATCCCGCGCAGGCTCAAGCACCGCAAGCAGCACCACCCGTCGCGTTCCGGCGCGGCGAAGGGTGGCACGCAGATCGCGTTCGGCGAGTACGGCATCCAGGCTCTCGAGCCGGCGTACGTGACGAACCGCCAGATCGAGGCTGCTCGTATCGCGATGACCCGCCACATCAAGCGTGGCGGCAAGGTCTGGATCAACATCTACCCGGACCGTCCCCTGACCAAGAAGCCTGCCGAGACCCGCATGGGTTCCGGTAAGGGTTCGCCCGAGTGGTGGGTCGCCAATGTCAAGCCGGGCCGGATCGTCTTCGAGCTGGCCGGTGTCCCGGAGGACCTGGCTCGCGAGGCGATGCGCCGCGCGATCCACAAGCTCCCGATGAAGTGCCGTTTCGTGGTGCGCGAGGGTGGTGGCAACTGATGGCAATCGGAACGAAGGGGCTCGCCCCCGTCGACCTCGACGCCATGGACGACGAGACGCTCGTCGCCGAGCTCAAGAAGGTCAAGGAGGAGCTCTTCAACCTCCGCTTCCAGTCGGCCACCGGCCAGCTGGAGAGCCACGGGCGCCTCAAGGCCGTCCGCCGCGACATCGCGCGGATCTACACGATCCTGCGTGAGCGCGAGCTCGGCATCCGTACCGCGCCGAGTGCCGAGTGAGTGAGGCTGGAATGAGCGAGAACGCAACGAACGCGCCCGAGGCGGCCGAGGAGCGCGCGAACCGCAAGACGCGCCGCGGCTACGTCGTGAGCGACAAGATGGACAAGACCGTGGTGGTCGAGGTCGAGGACCGGGTCAAGCACCCGCTCTACGGCAAGGTCATCCGCCGCACGAGCAAGGTCAAGGCGCACGACGAGCAGAACTCTGCCGGCGTGGGCGACCTGGTGCTCATCATGGAGACCCGCCCGCTGTCCGCGACCAAGCGGTGGCGCCTCGCGGAGATCCTCGAGAAGGCCAAGTGATCCACCGGTCGTGACGGGCGGGCCCCCGGCTCGCTCGTCACGACCGCTCTCGTGCCGCACCGCGGTGCGGCAACCAGTGAGGACAGGTCGGGCGGGTCCACCGCCCGGTCCTGGCCGGTTCACCCGCGAGGGACCCGGCACTGACAGCTATCCGTTCGGCAAGGCTCGCCCCGCGCGAGAACCGGCTCGACGACAGGAGTTCATTACATGATCCAGCAGGAGTCGCGACTTCGTGTCGCCGACAACACGGGTGCCAAGGAGATTCTCTGCATCCGTGTTCTCGGTGGCTCGGGCCGTCGCTACGCCGGAATCGGCGACGTCATCGTCGCAACCGTCAAGGACGCGATCCCGGGCGGCAACGTGAAGAAGGGCGACGTGGTCAAGGCCGTCGTCGTCCGCACCGCCAAGGAGCGCCGTCGTCCGGACGGTTCCTACATCAAGTTCGACGAGAACGCCGCCGTGATCCTCAAGAACGACGGCGAGCCGCGCGGGACGCGCATCTTCGGCCCGGTCGGGCGCGAGCTGCGCGACAAGCGGTTCATGAAGATCATCTCGCTGGCTCCGGAGGTGCTCTGACCATGGCCAAGATCAAGAAGGGCGACCTCGTCGTCGTCATCGCCGGCAAGGACAAGGGCAAGCAGGGCCGCGTCCTCGAGGTGCTCACCGACCGTGACCGCGTCGTCGTCGAGGGCGTCCAGCGCGTCACCAAGCACACCAAGGTCGGCCAGTCGCAGCGCGGCACGCGGACCGGTGGGATCGAGACCGTCGAGGCCCCGATCCACATCAGTAACGTGATGGTCGTCGACCCGGAGACCAAGAAGGGCACCCGAGTCGGGTACCGCACCGAAGAGGTCGAGCGTGACGGCCGCAAGCGCACCGTGCGCGTGCGTGTCGCCAAGCGCTCCGGGAAGGACATCTGATGAGCACCGAGATCGTCGCCCCCGAGGTGCCCCGTCTGAAGCAGCGCTACCGCGAGGAGATCGTCTCCGGTCTGCGCGAGGAGTTCGGGCACGAGAACGTCAACCAGGTCGCCCGCGTCACGAAGATCGTCGTGAACATGGGTGTCGGTGACGCCGCCAAGGACTCGAAGCTCATCGAGGGCGCCATCCGCGACCTGTCCGCGATCACCGGCCAGAAGCCGCAGGTGACCAAGGCCCGCAAGTCCATCGCGCAGTTCAAGCTGCGCGAGGGCATGCCGATCGGCGCGCACGTCACGCTGCGCGGCGACCGCATGTGGGAGTTCCTGGACCGTCTCCTGTCGATCGCCCTGCCGCGTATCCGCGACTTCCGCGGCCTGTCGCCCAAGCAGTTCGACGGGCACGGCAACTACACGTTCGGCCTCACGGAGCAGTCGATGTTCCACGAGATCGACCAGGACAAGATCGACCGTGTCCGCGGTATGGACATCACGATCGTGACCACGGCGACGACCGATGACGAGGGCCGCTCCCTGCTGCGCCGTCTCGGCTTCCCCTTCAAGGAGAACTGACATGGCGAAGAAGGCCCTGATCAACAAGGCGGCCGCCAAGCCCAAGTTCGCGGTCCGCGCCTACACCCGGTGCCAGAAGTGCGGTCGCCCGCACTCGGTGTACCGCAAGTTCGGCCTGTGCCGCATCTGCGTGCGCGAGATGGCCCACCGTGGTGAGCTTCCCGGCGTCACCAAGAGCAGCTGGTAACAACTACGTCGTAGGTCCTGGCGGAGCGCGCCGCACGGCGCGCCTCCGCCCGGATACCACGTCGAGGAAGGGCTAGAGCCCGATGACGATGACCGACCCGATCGCAGACATGCTGACGCGTCTGCGGAACGCGAACTCGGCTTACCACGAGACGGTGACCATGCCGTACTCGAAGCTGAAGTCGCACATTGCCGAGATCCTCCAGGCCGAGGGCTACATCTCCGGCTGGAGCGTCGAGGACGCGACGGTGGGCAAGAACCTCACCATCCAGCTGAAGTTCGGCCCGAACCGCGAGCGCAGCCTTGCCGGCGTGCGCCGCGTGTCCAAGCCGGGCCTGCGCAAGTACGTCAAGTCCACCGAGCTGCCGAAGGTTCTCGGCGGCCTGGGCGTGGCGATCCTGTCCACGTCCTCCGGCCTGCTCACCGACAAGCAGGCCGCCACGAAGGGCGTGGGCGGCGAAGTCCTCGCCTACGTCTGGTAATCGGAAAGGAGATACGCCATGTCTCGAATCGGCAAGATCCCCGTTCCGGTTCCCGCCGGAGTGGACGTCACCATCAGCGGTGCGCTCGTGACCGTGAAGGGCCCCAAGGGCTCGCTCGAGCACAACGTGCCCGCCCCCATCCAGGTCGCCCAGGAGGACGCCACCCTCGTGGTGTCGCGCCCGGACGACGAGCGCGAGTCCCGCGCGCTGCACGGCCTCACGCGCACCCTCCTGGCGAACATCGTCCAGGGCGTGACGCAGGGCTACGAGAAGAAGCTCGAGATCGTCGGCACCGGTTACCGCGTGACGGCCAAGGGCTCGGACCTCGAGTTCGCCCTCGGCTTCAGCCACCCGGTCGTCGTGACGCCGCCCGCGGGCATCACGTTCGCGGTCGAGAGCCCGACGAAGTTCTCGGTCTCCGGCATCGACAAGCAGCAGGTCGGCGAGGTCGCAGCGAACATCCGCAAGATCCGCAAGCCCGAGCCGTACAAGGGCAAGGGTGTGCGTTACGCCGGCGAGGTCGTCCGCCGCAAGGTCGGAAAGGCTGGTAAGTAACGATGGCTCTGAAGGTTCTCGGCAAGGGCAAGGCCGTCGCGCGTCAGCGCCGCCACCTGCGCCTGCGCAAGAAGATCAAGGGGACCGCCGCTCGTCCGCGCCTCGTGGTGACGCGCTCCACGCGCCACATCACGGCCCAGGTCGTGGACGACACGATCGGTCAGACGGTTGCGTCGGCCTCCTCGCTCGAGGCGGACCTGCGTGCGCTCGACGGCGACAAGAGCGCCAAGGCCCGCAAGGTCGGCGAGCTCGTCGCCGAGCGTGCGAAGGCCAAGGGCGTCGACGCGGTCGTCTTCGACCGTGGCGGCAACAAGTACCACGGTCGGGTCGCTGCGGTCGCCGACGGCGCCCGCGAGGGCGGTCTGTCCCTGTGACGACGCCGACCATCCCCACACGGAAGCAAAGGATTCTCTGATGGCTGCAGGGCAGCGCAGCAACACCGGCGCCCCCACGGGTGCCGCCAACGAGTCGAGCGACCAGAACGCGCGCGGGGGGCGCCGCGACGACCGTCGCGGTGACCGTCGCGACGGTCGCCGTGGCGACGCAGCCGAGAAGAACGCCTTCGTCGAGCGCGTCGTCACCATCAACCGCGTCTCCAAGGTCGTCAAGGGCGGCCGCCGCTTCAGCTTCACCGCGCTGGTCGTGGTGGGCGACGGCGACGGCACCGTCGGCGTCGGCTACGGCAAGGCGAAGGAGGTGCCCGCGGCCATCGCCAAGGGTGTCGAGGAGGCCAAGAAGAACTTCTTCAAGGTCCCGCGCATCCAGGGCACCATCCCGCACCCCATCCAGGGTGAGGCCGCCGCCGGCGTCGTGTTCCTCCGTCCGGCCGCTCCCGGTACCGGTGTGATCGCCGGTGGTCCGGTGCGCGCCGTGCTGGAGTGCGCCGGCATCCACGACGTGCTGAGCAAGTCGCTCGGCTCGTCCAACGCGATCAACATCGTGCACGCGACCGTCGAGGCCCTGCGCAACCTGGAGCAGCCTGAGGCTGTCGCCGCGCGCCGTGGTCTCCCGCTCGAGGACGTGGCCCCGGCCGCGCTCCTGCGTGCCCGTGCTGCGGGGGTGAACGCCTGATGGCCAGGCTCAAGGTGACCCAGACGAAGTCCGCCATCGGCGGCAAGCAGAACCAGCGCGACACGCTGCGCACTCTGGGCCTCAAGCGGATCGGCGACACCGCCGTGAAGGAGGACCGCCCGGAGATCCGCGGCATGGTCGCGACGGTGGCGCACCTCGTCACCGTTGAGGAGGTCGAGTGACCATGGCTGAGAAGGCCACCAAGGAGACCGCCGAGGCTCCGAAGAAGAAGGCTGCTGCGAAGGCCCCCGCGAAGGCGGAGTCCGCGACTGCTGCGAAGCAGTCGGGCAAGCAGACCGAGGGTGCCGGCGGCACGCTCAAGATCCACCACCTGCGTCCGGCTCCCGGCGCCAAGAAGGCCAAGACCCGCGTGGGTCGTGGCGAGGCGTCGAAGGGTAAGACGGCGGGCCGCGGTACCAAGGGTACGAAGGCTCGTTACCAGGTTCCCGAGCGCTTCGAGGGCGGGCAGATGCCTCTGCACATGCGCCTCCCGAAGCTGCGCGGCTTCAAGAACCCGTTCCGCACCGAGTACCAGGTCGTGAACCTGGACAAGCTCGCGTCGCTGTACCCCGAGGGTGGCCAGGTCACCGTCGAGGACCTCGTCGCGAAGGGCGCGGTCCGCAAGGGCCAGCTCGTCAAGGTGCTCGGCACGGGCGAGATCACCGTCAAGCTCGAGGTCGCGGTCGACGCCCTCTCGGGCGCCGCTCGCGAGAAGATCCTCGCGGCCGGCGGTTCGGTCTCGGAGGACTGACACCCCCGGACAGGGCCGGTGGCGCGCTCGCGCCGTCGGCCCTGTCCGTGTCTGGGGAGGCCCTCCCGCACGACCCGTGGTCCGTCCGGCAGCGCACCACGGTTAGACTCTCCGACGGTTGTCTCCCCGCACCCCGGGGTGACCGCCGTCACTCGCAGGTCCGCGGTCGGTCCGTCCGCTCGTCGGGACCGACTTGCCGTTCGACGCGGCGCTACGGCTAGGGTGCCTCTTGGCGCCGGTGCCGTGCGTCACACCTCGCCGGGCCTCCCGGCGACACGACATCCCGCCTCGGCGGGCCAGGAGGATAGGTGCTCAGCGCATTCGCCCGGGCTTTCCGGACGCCCGACCTGCGGCGCAAGCTGCTGTTCACGATCGCGATCATGGCGATCTTCCGGGTGGGGTCGTTCATCCCCACGCCGGGTGTGGACTACCCCAACGTGCAGCAGTGCATCGCGGAGACCGCCGACGGCAACGACCTGCTCGGCCTCGTCAACCTCTTCAGCGGCGGCGCACTGCTCCAGCTGTCGATCTTCGCGCTCGGCATCATGCCGTACATCACCGCGAGCATCATCGTCCAGCTGCTGCGCGTCGTGATCCCTCGCTTCGAGGCCCTCCACAAGGAGGGCCAGTCGGGCCAGGCGAAGCTGACGCAGTACACGCGCTACCTGACGATCGCGCTCGCCATCCTCCAGTCGACGACCGTCATCACGACGGCACGCAACGGCCTGCTCTTCCAGGGCTGCTCGGTGGACGTCATCCCCGACGGCAGCTTCGTGACGATGGCGCTCATGGTCATCACCATGACCGCAGGCACCGGCCTCATCATGTGGCTCGGCGAGCTCATCACCGAGCGCGGCGTCGGCAACGGCATGTCGCTCCTCATCTTCACGTCGATCGCCGCGAGCTTCCCGACCGCGCTGTGGTCGATCGCCGGTGGTGCGAACGGCGCGACGAACTTCATCATCATGATCGCGGTCATCGTGGTCGTCATCGGCCTGGTCGTGTTCGTCGAGCAGTCGCAGCGCCGCGTGCCGGTCCAGTACGCCAAGCGCATGGTCGGGCGCCGCATGTACGGCGGCTCGAGCACCTACATCCCGATCAAGATCAACATGGCCGGCGTCATCCCGGTGATCTTCGCGGCCTCGCTGCTCGCGGTCCCGGGCCTCATCGCACAGTTCGGCGACCAGAGCGCCGACTGGGTGATCTGGGTCAGCACGAACCTCGCCGACCCGGCCGCGCCGCTGCACATCGTGCTCTACGTGCTGATGATCCTGTTCTTCTGCTTCTTCTACACGTCGATCACGTTCAACCCGGACGAGGTCGCGGACAACATGAAGAAGTACGGCGGCTTCATCCCCGGCATCCGTGCCGGCCGGCCGACCGCCGAGTACCTGGACTACGTCATCACCCGCATCACGTCCGCGGGCTCCATCTACCTCGCGCTCGTCGCCCTGCTGCCGACGCTGGTCCTCATCGGGCTCGGCGTGAGCACGAACATCCCGTTCGGTGGCTCCTCGATCATCATCGTCGTCGGCGTCGGCCTGGAGACGGTCAAGCAGATCAACTCCCAGCTGCAGCAGCGCCACTACGAAGGGTTCCTCCGTTGAGCAACGCCACCGACGGCCAGTCCACCTCGCGTCCCGCGCGCCTCGTCATCATGGGCCCGCAGGGCGCGGGCAAGGGGACGCAGGCCGCCCGGCTCGCCGAGCAGCTCGCCATCCCCGCGATCTCGACCGGAGACATCTTCCGGGCGAACATCAAGGGCGGCACGGAGCTCGGCCGGCTCGCGCAGGAGTACACCGCGAAGGGTGACCTGGTCCCCGACTCGGTGACGAACGCGATGGTGCGCGACCGCCTCGCCCAGGACGACGCGGCGCAGGGGTTCATCCTCGACGGCTATCCGCGCAACGCCGCCCAGGTCGTCGAGCTCGACACGATCCTCGCGGACCTGGGCGTCGCCCTGGACGGCGTCGTGGAGCTCACGGCGGACCGCGACGAGCTTCTCGCTCGCCTGGCGAAGCGCGCGGAGATCGAGGGCCGCGAGGACGACACCGAGGAGGCCATCGCGCGCCGCCTCGACATCTACGCCGAGCAGACGGCGCCGCTCACGTCGGCGTACGACGAGCGCGGCCTGCTCGTCCGCGTCGACGGCATCGGCGACGTCGACGAGATCACCGGGCGCATCGTCTCGGCGCTGACCGCGCTCGTCGGCTGAGCGCCGGTCGTTCGTCCGTCAGGTTCTGGGGAGCAGCAGGGTGTTCGGTCGCGAGCGCATCGAGTACAAGACGCACGACCAGGTCCGGTCCATGCGCAGTGCCGGCCTCGTGGTCGCGCGAGCGCTCGAGACGGTCCGCGAGACGGTCCGTCCGGGCATGACGACGTCCGACCTGGACGCGCTCGCCGCGGCGGTGATCGCGGACGCCGGCGCGACGCCGTCGTTCCTCGGCTACGAGGGCTACCCGGCGTCGCTGTGCGTGTCGGTGAACGACGAGGTCGTGCACGGCATCCCCGGTCCGCGCGAGCTGCGCACGGGCGACATCGTCTCGGTCGACTGCGGGGCGATCGTCGACGGCTGGCACGGCGACTCGGCCGTCTCGTTCGTCCTCGGCGAGGGCGAGCCGCGCGACGAGGCCCTCGTGGAGGCCACGCGGCGTGCGATGTGGGCGGGCATCGCCGCGCTCGCGACGAGCGAGCGGCTCGGCGGCGTGGGTGCCGCGATCGAGGACTCGGTCCGGGTCTCGGGGGAGACCGACGGCGTCTCCTACGGGATCGTCGAGGAGTACGTGGGTCACGGGATCGGCTCCGCGATGCACCAGCCGCCCGACGTCCCGAACTACCGCACCCGCGAGAAGGGCCCGCGGCTGCGCCCGGGCATGTGCCTCGCGATCGAGCCGATGCTGACGCTCGGCGACCGGTTCACCGAGGTCTGCGAGGACGACTGGACGGTCGTGACCGACGACGGCGCCCGTGCCGCGCACTGGGAGCACAGCGTCGCGATCCTCGACGAGGGGATCTGGGTCCTCACCGCACCCGACGGCGGGGCGGCCGAGCTCGCGGAGCTCGGCGTCCGTGTCGCACCGCTCGCTGCCTGAGCTCTCGGTTCGCCCGACGCGTCGGTCCGTCTTGCGTCCGGCGGGGGAGTGACGCGTCGCACGGTTCCCGACGCACGCCACGGTTTCGCGACTCTTGTCGGATGCCGTAGGATGGTCCGTCGGGTGTAGTCCGTGCACGTCGTTCAACCGGCCCCCGTCCCTCGGGACCCGGGCGACCGACCCCCGCACGCGGCTCCACGCACCTCCCACGAACGGACGGCCCGCGGGTCGGGCGTGCGCGGGAGTACCAGCAGTTCAGACGAGAGTTAGCGGAGGACATGGCAAAGAAGGACGGTGTCATCGAGATCGAGGGCAGCGTGGTCGAGGCCCTGCCGAACGCGATGTTCCGCGTGGAGCTGGCCAACGGTCACAAGGTTCTCGCGCACATCTCGGGCAAGATGCGCCAGCACTACATCCGGATCCTCCCCGAGGACCGGGTCGTGGTCGAGCTGAGCCCGTACGACCTGTCCCGCGGCCGGATCGTCTACCGCTACAAGTAGTCGCCACGCGTCCACCCACTCACCCGCCTCGCCACCCGGATCCCGGGACCGCTCGTCGGTCGCGCCCGGAGCGGGGCACCACTGAGGGAACGAAGATGAAGGTCAAGCCCAGCGTCAAGAAGATCTGCGACAAGTGCAAGGTGATCCGCCGGCACGGTCGCGTCATGGTGATCTGCGACAACCTGCGGCACAAGCAGCGCCAGGGCTGAGCCCGCGCCTGCGCCACGGTTGACGGTCCCTCGGGGCCGTGATCACCAGGCCGCCCGTCACGACGACGGCCGGCCACCAGCGCACCACCACGAACCTGCTTGGCACCCCGGACGCGAGTCCGGGAGGAGAGCGCCACAGGCAGGGGAACCCCCGGCTCGGAGGCCGGGGCCCACGGAGCTCCCCGTGGGAGGGCGGTGCGACAGACCTCCGACGAAGCACGAGGAGCCGAAAGGCACATGGCACGTCTCATCGGCGTCGACCTCCCCCGCGACAAGCGGCTCGAGGTCGCGCTCACCTACATCTACGGCGTCGGCCGTACCCGCGCCCAGCAGACGCTGGCCGCGACCGGCATCAGCCCGGACGCGCGCGTGAAGGACCTCGGCGACGCCGAGCTCGTCGCGCTCCGCGACTACCTCGAGGGCAACTACAAGCTCGAGGGTGACCTCCGTCGTGAGGTGGCCGCCGACATCCGCCGCAAGGTCGAGATCGGCACCTACCAGGGCCTGCGTCACCGCCGCGGCCTGCCCGTGCGCGGCCAGCGCACCAAGACCAACGCGCGTACGCGCAAGGGACCCAAGCGCACCGTGGCCGGCAAGAAGAAGGCCCGCTGAGCCAGTCCGCAGGGCGGGCCCCGCTCGGGTGCTGACGTCGGCCGTACGGTCCACGTCGTCCCGGTCGGAGATCCCCGCGGTCAGACCACCTCAGACCAGGAGAGAAACGAAAGATGCCTCCCAAGACTCGCGCCGCCGCTGGGCGCAAGCCTCGCCGCAAGGACAAGAAGAACGTCCCCGCCGGCCAGGCGCACATCAAGAGCACGTTCAACAACACGATCGTGTCGATCACGGACCCCTCGGGCGCCGTGATCGCGTGGGCCTCCGGCGGCGACGTCGGCTTCAAGGGCTCCCGCAAGTCGACCCCCTTCGCCGCCGGCCTCGCGGCCGAGGCCGCTGCCCGCAAGGCGCAGGAGCACGGCATGAAGAAGGTCGACGTCTTCGTCAAGGGCCCGGGCTCCGGTCGTGAGACCGCGATCCGCTCGCTGCAGTCGGCCGGCCTCGAGGTCGGCTCGATCCAGGACGTGACGCCGCAGGCGCACAACGGGTGCCGCCCGCCCAAGCGTCGTCGCGTCTGACCCTCGTCGTCGGCGTGCCGTCGACGGGCCGCCCGGTCATCGACCGGCCGAGCCCGTCGGCGGCGCCCGTCACGGGGCAGCCGCCTCCTGACGGGGTCGACGCACCCTTCCCGGCCGGGTGGACAGAGTCCCGGCCGGGGCCGCGTGCCGCAGGCACGCACCTCGCCTTGAACCGTGCAGCGTCATATGGCGGACGCTCACCGAAAGGAAACCACCAGTGCTGATCGCACAGCGCCCCACCTTGACCGAAGAGGTCATCTCGGAGAACCGTTCGCGCTTCTCCATCGAGCCGCTGGAGCCCGGCTTCGGCTACACGCTCGGCAACTCGCTGCGTCGCACGCTGCTGTCGTCCATCCCGGGCGCGGCGGTCACCTCCATCCGCATCGACGGTGTGCTCCACGAGTTCACCACCGTGCCGGGTGTGAAGGAGGACGTGACCGAGGTCATCCTCAACATCAAGAACCTCGTCGTCTCCTCGGAGAACGACGAGCCCGTCGTGATGTACCTGCGCAAGCAGGGTGCTGGTGCGGTCACCGCGGCGGACATCGTCCCGCCGGCGGGTGTGGAGGTCCACAACCCCGAGCTGCACATCGCCACGCTCAACGACAAGGGCAAGCTCGAGATCGAGCTGACCGTCGAGCGCGGCCGTGGGTACGTCTCGGCCTCGCAGAACAAGTCGTTCGACGCCGAGATCGGGCGCATCCCGGTCGACTCGATCTACTCGCCGGTCCTCAAGGTGACCTACAAGGTCGAGGCGACGCGTGTCGAGCAGCGCACGGACTTCGACAAGCTGGTCGTGGACGTCGAGACGAAGCCGGCGATCTCGCCGCGCGACGCGCTCGCGTCGGCGGGCAAGACGCTGGTGGAGCTCTTCGGCCTGGCCCGTGAGCTCAACGTCGAGGCCGAGGGCATCGAGATCGGCCCGTCGCCGACGGACGCGGCTCTCGCCGCGGACCTGGCGCTGCCGATCGAGGAGCTCAACCTCACGATCCGCTCGTACAACTGCCTCAAGCGCGAGGGCATCCACCAGGTGGGCGAGCTCGTCGCACGCAGCGAGGCGGACCTGCTGGACATCCGCAACTTCGGTGCGAAGTCCATCAACGAGGTGAAGGAGAAGCTCGCCGAGCTCGGCCTGTCCCTCAAGGACTCGCCGCTCGACTTCGACCCGTCGGCCGCCGCGTACTACGACGGCGACGACGACGAGGCGACGTTCTCGGACACCGAGCAGCAGTACTGAGCCTGCGGCTCTAGACACCTCAGCGCGTCCGGGTCGGTACCTGCGGCGCGAACACTTCCCAAGGAGCACATCCCATGCCTACCCCCGCCAAGGGCGCCCGGCTCGGCAGCGGACCGGCTCACGAGCGCCTGATGCTCGCGAACCTGTCCACCCAGCTGTTCGAGCACGGCCGCATCACGACCACCGAGACCAAGGCGAAGCGCCTGCGCCCGGTGGCCGAGCGCCTCATCACGTTCGCGAAGCGCGGCGACCTGCACGCGCGCCGTCGCGTCCTGCGCGTCGTCCGCGACAAGTCCGTGGTGCACACGCTGTTCACCGAGATCGCCCCGCAGATGGCGGAGCGTGAGGGTGGCTACACGCGCATCACGAAGGTCGGCACGCGCAAGGGCGACAACGCGCCCCTCGCCGTGATCGAGCTCGTGACCGAGCCCGTCAGCCCCAAGCAGGCCGTCGTCCGCGAGGCGGAGAAGGCCGCCGAGAAGGCGAGCAAGAAGAAGGCGGACAAGCCGGCCAAGAAGGCCGACAAGGTCGAGGACGCGCCCGTCGAGGACGCTCCCGCCGCCGTCGAGGACGCTCCCGTCGAGGACGTCCAGGACGCGCCCGTCGAGGACGCCGCCGAGGAGAAGAAGGAGGCCTGAGCCTCCTCGATCGACTCTCGGGGTCCTCCGCGACCCCACGCCGCAGGGCCCGGGACCGTATGGTCCCGGGCCCTGCGCCGTCCCCGGGTCCGCGCGGTCCCGTGGTCTGCGCCTCGCGGGGTCCGCGACGTCCCCGACACCGAGCGGGGTGGTGTCGTCCGAGGCGCGGTCTGCCCGACGGCGGGCCCCCGGTCGAGCGCACGGCCGCGCCGCGACCTAGGGTCGACGCGTGCCTCCTGATGACACCACCGCCGGTACGGGGCGGGCGGCGTGGCCGCCCGTCGTCCTCGTGCACGGCTCGCGCACGTCGCGGTCGATGTGGCGTGACCAGCTCGCGGCCCTGCGTCGTGCGGGGGTGGACGCGCTCGCCGTGGACCTGCCGGGGCACGGGGCGCGGAGAGGCGAGGCGTTCACCCTGGACGGTGCCGTGGAGGCCGTCGCGTCCGGGATCGACGACGTGGGCGGCCGCGCGCTCGTCGTCGGCCTGTCGCTCGGCGGCTACGTCGCGATCGAGACGCGAGCTCGGCACCCCGAGCGCGTCGTCGGCCTCGTGGCCGCCGCGTGCTCGACCCCGCCTGCCACGCGCCTGCGCGGGGGCTGGCTCCTCGTCGCGCGCGGCATCGAGCGGCTGCCCGACGGCGGAGCAGGGCTCAACCAGGCGCTCGTCGACCGCGCGCTGACGCCGCAGGGCGCGGCCGACCTCGCGGCCGGCGGGTTCGCGCTCGACGTGATGAGCGCGATCCTGCGCGAGGTCGAGGCGGTCGACCCCGTGGCGGCCCTCGCCGCCTCCGGCTCGCCCGTGTGGCTGGTCAACGGCCGGTGGGACCACTTCCGGTTCGGCGAGCGCGGCTTCGTGGAGGCGGCCCGGCGCGGGGGAGCGCCCGCGCGGCTCGTCGTCGTCCCGGGCGCCCGGCACCTCGTGAGCCTCGACGCACCGGTCGCGTTCAACCGGGTCCTGCTCGACGCCCACCGGGCCGTCGCGACGGTCGGACCGTCCGGCACGGACGGGGTGGCGCGTCCGGGCACCGGGCCGCGCCGCACCGTCGCGCGCTGAGGCGGTCAGGCGGGCGGCAGGTCCCAGGCGCGCGCCCCACCGACGAGTGCTGCCGAGTTGGGCACGACGACGACGTCGTCGCCGAGGCGGTCGAGGACGCTCGGGGTGATCTGGCGCGAGTTCCCACCGCCCAGGTACAGTCGGTCCCACCAGAAGACGGGCCGCAGGCCCTCGACGACCGCGAGGACACGCCGCGACCACAGCCCGTTGCCGAGCCGACGCCGCTCGGGCTCGCCGACGTACTCGTCGTAGGTCGTGCCGCGGCGCACCGGCGCGCGTGACCACTCGAGGTGCGGCGCGAGCCGTCCGCCGTGGAACAGCGCCGATCCCAGCCCCGTCCCGAGCGTCAGCACGAGCTCCAGCCCGGACGCCGCGACGACGCCGGCACCGTGCACCTCGGCGTCGTTGAGCACGAGGGCGGGCACGCCGAGGCGCGTGGCCACCGCGGCCTGGACGTCGAAGCTCGTCCAGGCCTCGACGAGGGCCGGGTCCACCCGCGAGCGGGGGCCGCTGCGGGTGACGTAGTGCGGCGTGTGCACGACGACGCCGCGCCGCACCATGCCGGGCATGCCGACGGTGACCCGGTCGGCGGGGGGCAGCGTGGCCGCGATCTCGGCGATCGTCTCGACGAGCAGCCCGGGCGGCAGCGGGTAGGGCGTCGGGACGCGGACGGCGGTGGCGTGCGCGGTGCCCGACGCGTCGAGCACGTTCGCCTTGATCCCGCCCCCGCCGCAGTCGACGGCGAGGGTGCGGACGTCAGCGCGGTCGCCGGTCATGAGCGGCAGCGTAGGCAGACGCCGCGCGCACCGCACGGCCGGGCGACTACGGTGAACTCCCGTGAGCGACGCCCCTGCCCCCGACGCACGCCCCGACGACCCCGCCCCCGGCGCGCCGGGCGCGGTCGCCGGCCCCGGGCCGAGCGCGCGGCAGGACCCGCCCGACGACGTCGTGCGGGTCCGCCTCGACCTCGCCTACCAGGGGACGGACTTCGCCGGCTGGGCCCGCCAGCCCGCGCTGCGGACCGTCCAGGGCGCGATCGAGGACGGTCTGGCGACGCTGCTGCGCGGCCCTGCGCCCCGCCTGACCGTCGCGGGTCGCACCGACGCGGGGGTGCACGCGCGCGGCCAGGTCGCGCACGTCGACCTCACGCGGGACCAGTGGGAGGCCCTGCCCGGGCGCTCGGACCGCACGCCGGGCGACGCGCTCGTCGCCCGGCTCGGCGGGGTGCTCCCGGGGGACGTCGTCGTGCACCGCGCGGCGCCGGCACCCGTCGGGTTCGACGCGCGCTTCTCGGCCCTCCACCGCGCGTACACGTACCGGGTCGCGGACGACCCGGTGCAGCGCGACCCGCTACGGCGGGCGTGGGTCCTGTGGAACCGGCGCCCGCTCGACGTCGCCGCGATGGATGCCGCGGTCCGGCCGCTGCTCGGGGTGCGCGACTTCGCCGCGTTCTGCAAGCCCCGGCCCGGGGCCACGACGATCCGGGAGCTCCAGCACCTGTCGTGGTCGCGTCCCGCGGACGGGCCCGACGCGGGCCTCGTGGTCGCGCACGTCCGCGCGGACGCGTTCTGCCACAACATGGTGCGCGCGCTCGTCGGCGCGTCGCTCGCCGTCGGGGAGGGGCGGCGCACGACCGAGTGGCCGGCGCAGCTCCTCGCGAGCCGGCGCCGGGACGCGGGGGCGGGCGTCGTCCCCGCGCACGGGCTCGTGCTCGAGGAGGTCACCTACCCGCCCGACGCCGAGCTCGCGGCCCGCGCGGACCGCATCCGTGCCGTGCGCAACGAGGAGGACGTCTGGGAGGACGGGCCGCCCCGCGGACCGGCCTGAGCCGGCCGCGGGCGGGCGCTCGTCCTCAGGGCTCCTCGACGACGTGCACGGCGGCCTCCTCGGCGCCCGCGGCGCCCCCGGAGATGCCCTCGTCCTCGGCGTAGGTGTCGTTCTGGCGCCCGTCGAGGGCGTCGGGGTCCGCGACGAGGCGGCCCGAGCGGGTGTCGTCGGGTCGCTCGAGCGGGTCTCGGTCCCACTCCTCGGGCTCCTCCTCGGAGAGGCGCTGGTCGAGCGTCTCGCCGTGCACCTCCTCCCACGGCGTCTCGCCGAAGTGGTTCTTCCGCGGGCGGTCGGGCGGGGAGTAGCCCTCGTCGAGGACGTCGTCGACGCCGCGGTCGAGCAGCGTGTCCTCGGCCTGGAGCTGGTCGTTGTCGCCCTCGGCGCCGGTCTCCGGGTCCGGGCTGGTGCCGGTGGTGTCTTCGCTCATGCGTCCACAGTGGCACCTCGTGCGGTCGGACGCAGCATCTGCGCCCCGACCTGCACCGACGTGTCGCCGGCGATACCGTGGGACGGGTCGCGGCCGCCGTGGCCCGGTGGCCGAGGCCGTCCTCGCGGCGGCTGCTCCGAGGCCGCCTCAGCGCGAGAACGACCCCGAGAACCGAGGACCACCATGGCCGGCATCGACGACATCCTGTCCACCATCCCGCTCGACCAGCTCGCCGGTCGGCTCGGCGTCGACGAGGCGACGGCGCAGCAGGCCGTGGGCGCGGCGCTCCCCGCCCTGCTGGGCGGGCTCCAGGCGAACGCGCAGGACCCTGCGGGCGCGGCGTCGCTCGGCGAGGCCCTCACGCAGCACGACCCGTCGCTCGTCGAGGGCGGGGTCGACCTCGACGACGTGGACACCGCCGACGGCGAGAAGATCGTCCGCCACGTGTTCGGGTCGAACGAGGAGGCCGTCGTCGCGCAGCTCGCGGACTCGACGGGCACGCAGCAGGGGCTGCTGTCGAAGGTGCTGCCCGCGCTCGCCCCGATCGCGCTGGCGTTCCTCGCGAAGCAGCTCGGGGGCAAGGACGCCGGCGCGGGGTCCTCCCCGACGGCGCAGGAGAGCGCGGGCGGCGGCGGCCTGGGCGACCTGCTCGGCGGTCTTCTGGGCGGCGGCTCGGGTGGCTCCGGCGGTGGCCTCGGGGACCTCCTGGGCGGCCTGGGCGGCCTCCTCGGCGGCGGCCGGCGCTGAGCCCGGGGCCGGCGAGGGGCGTCCCGCTCGGGGCAGGTCCACGCCGCAGCGGTCGGGGGCGCGCGGAATCCGCGTGACCCGGCGGGTAGCGCCGGGGGACGATGGCCTCGTGGGACACCTCGACCTCAGCGACGTCACGTATCACCTGCCCGACGGGCGCACGCTCCTCGACGGCGTGAGCCTGCGTGTCGCGGACGGCGCGCGCGTCGCGCTCGTCGGGCCGAACGGCGTCGGCAAGTCGACGCTGCTGCGCATCGTCACGGGCGACGTCGCGCCGCACGGCGGGGCGGTCGTGCGCAGCGGCGGCCTCGGCGTCATGCGGCAGGACGTGGGGCGCATCGACGACGACCGCACGGTGCGCGACCTGCTCGTCGAGCTCGCGCCGGCCACGGTCAAGGAGGCGGCGCTCGAGCTCGCCGCGGCCGAGCACGACATCATGACGGTCGACGACGAGCCCGCCCAGCTCCGGTACGCCCAGGCGCTCGTGGACTGGGCCGACGTCGGGGGCTACGACGCCGAGGCGGCGTGGGACGAGGTGACCGACGAGGTGCTCTCCGTCCCGTTCGAGAAGGCGCAGTGGCGCGACGTGCGCACGCTGTCCGGGGGCGAGCAGAAGCGCCTGGCGCTCACGGCGCTGCTCCGCGGGCCCGAGGAGGTCCTGCTGCTCGACGAGCCGGACAACCATCTCGACGTGCCGACCAAGCGCTGGCTCGAGGAGCGGCTGGTCGCGTCGCCCAAGACGGTCCTCTACGTCTCGCACGACCGCGAGCTGCTGTCCCGAACGGCGACGCAGGTCGCGACGCTCGAGCCGACGCCCGGCGGCGGGACGGTCTGGGTGCACGGCGGCGGGTTCGCGACCTACGCGCAGGCGCGCGCGGACCGGCGCGAGCGCCTGGCGGAGCTCGCGCGGCGCTGGGACGAGGAGCACGCCAAGCTGCGCGAGCTCGTGCAGACGCTCAAGACCAAGGCCGCCTACAACGACGGGCTCGCGAGCCGGTACCAGGCGGCGAAGACGCGCCTGCGCAAGTTCGAGGAGGCGGGCCCCCCGGAGGTGCTCGCGCGCGAGCAGCGCGTCACCGTGCGTCTCGCGGGCGGGCGCACGGCGAAGCGTGCCGTGACGTGCCGGTCGCTCGAGCTCACGGGGCTCATGAAGCCGTTCGACCTCGAGGTGTTCTTCGGCGAGCGCGTCGCGGTGCTGGGCTCCAACGGGTCGGGCAAGTCGCACTTCCTGCGGCTCCTCGCCGCGGGCGGGAGCGACCCCGAGCCCGGGGTGGTGCCCGACCCCGCGACGTCCGACGGCGTCCGGCCCGAGCCCGTGGCGCACACGGGTCGCGCGGTGCTCGGCTCGCGCGTGCGGCCGGGCTGGTTCGCCCAGAACCACGACCACCCGGAGCTGCGCGGGAGGACGCTCCTGGAGATCCTCCACCGCGGCGACGGGCACCGGGCGGGCATGGGCCGCGAGGGCGCGAGCCGCGCGCTCGACCGCTACGAGCTCGTCGGCCAGGCGGAGCAGCGCTTCGAGACCCTCTCGGGCGGGCAGCAGGCGCGGTTCCAGATCCTCCTGCTCGAGCTCGACGGCGCGACCCTCCTGCTGCTCGACGAGCCGACGGACAACCTCGACCTGCACTCGGCCGAGGCCCTCGAGGCCGGCCTCGCGTCGTTCCAGGGCACGGTGCTCGCCGTGACGCACGACCGGTGGTTCGCGCGGGGGTTCGACCGCTACCTGGTGTTCCGCGGCGACGGCGAGGTCGTCGAGGCGTCGGAGCCGGTCTGGGACGTCGAGCGCGTGCAGCGGGCCCGCTAGCCGCCGCGTGGCCGGGCGGTCACCGCCGTCCCTATCCTGGTGGGCATGGCCGTCCACAAGATCGTGCTCTTCTACGCCTTCACGCCGCTGCCCGACCCGCGCGCGGTGCAGCTCTGGCAGCGGGCGCTGGGGGAGCGGTGGAACCTCACGGGGCGCGTGATCGTCGCGGAGCACGGGATCAACGCGACGCTGGGCGGGACGGTCGAGGACCTCAAGCAGTACGTGAAGACGACCCGGCAGTACCCCGGCTTCGAGGGCATCGACGTCAAGTGGTCCGACGGCACGGGTCGAGACTTCCCGCGCCTGTCCGTGAAGGTGCGTCCCGAGCTCGTGGCGTTCGGCGTCCCCGACGAGGTCGTGGTCGACGAGAGCGGCGTCGTGGGAGGCGGCACGCGGCTGAGCCCGCAGGCCCTGCACGACCTCGTGGCCGAGCGGGGCGACGACGTCGTGATGTTCGACGGCCGGAACGCGTTCGAGGCGGAGATCGGGCGGTTCCGTGGGGCGGTCGTGCCGGACGTCGCCACGACGCGCGACTTCGTCGCCGAGATCGACTCGGGCCGCTACGACGACCTCAAGCAGCGGCCGGTCGTCACGTACTGCACCGGCGGCGTGCGGTGCGAGGTGCTGTCCGCGCTCCTGACCGCCCGCGGCTTCGAGGAGGTGTACCAGCTCGACGGCGGTGTCGTGCGGTACGGCGAGGCGTTCGGGTCGCAGGGGCTGTGGGAGGGCTCGCTCTACGTGTTCGACGAGCGCATGCACGTCGACCTCGGCCCGGGGTCGACGCCGCTCGGCGCGTGCACGGGGTGCGGGGCGGCCACGGCGAAGTACGAGAACTGCGCCGACCCGAGCTGTCGGACGCTGCGCCTGTACTGCCCGGGCTGCGTGCACGTCGCACGGTCGACGCGGTGCGCGACGTGCGTGGGCGAGCGCCCGGCCACCGGCCTGCCCGCCGGCCTGCCCACCAGCCCTGCCGCTTTGACCGGTGCCGTGCCTCGCGGGTAGTCTGGTGAGTCGTTGTGCTCATCTCACGACGCCCGTGTCGCTAGCGCGCCCACTCGCTGCCGGCCAAGGAGCGGGTGTCGAACGAGCCCGCCGCGCAACGACCTGCCCTCTCGGCCGCACGCTTCAGCGGCCGAAGAAGACATTCTGAGACAGAAACGAAGGCTACGACCGTGCGTACGTACACCCCGAAGCCCGGCGACGTCCAGCGCGACTGGTACGTCATCGACGCGACCGACGTCGTCCTGGGCCGCCTGGCCACCCACGTGGCCACCCTGCTGCGCGGCAAGCACAAGCCGACCTTCGCTCCGCACGTCGACGGCGGTGACTTCGTCATCGTCATCAACGCCGGCAAGGTCGCCCTGAGCGGCAACAAGCGCGAGCAGAAGATGGCCTACAACCACTCCGGGTACCCGGGTGGTCTGCGTGCCGTCGCCTATGGCGACCTGCTCGACAAGCACCCCGAGCGTGCTGTGGAGCGGGCCGTGCGCGGCATGCTCCCCAAGACCACCCTCGGTCGCGCCCAGTTCGGCAAGCTCAAGGTCTACGCGGGTGCCGAGCACCCGCACGCCGCGCAGCAGCCGAAGCCGTTCGAGATCACCCAGGTCGCGCAGTAATCGCCCCCCAGGCGTAGCGCACAGAGAGACGCGAGGACACCACCCGTGGCCGAGACCACCGTCGAGACCGACACCCTGGGCGACGAGACGCCCAGCACCTACACCTCTGAGTCCGCCGCCCCCACGGGCCGCGGCCAGAGCATCACCGCCCCCGGCCAGGCCCTGGGCCGCCGCAAGGAGGCCGTGGCGCGCGTGCGCCTCGTCCCCGGGACCGGGCAGTGGAAGATCAACGGGCGCTCGCTCGAGGACTACTTCCCGAACAAGGTTCACCAGCAGCTCGTGAACTCCCCGCTGAAGCTGGTCGACGTCGAGGGCCGCTTCGACGTCGTCGCCCGCATCAGCGGCGGCGGCACCTCCGGCCAGGCCGGTGCGCTGCGCCTCGGCATCGCGCGTGCGCTCAACGCGATCGACGCCGAGCACAACCGCCCCGCGCTGAAGAAGGCCGGCTTCCTCACTCGCGACGCCCGCGTCGTCGAGCGCAAGAAGGCCGGTCTCAAGAAGGCTCGTAAGGCACCGCAGTACTCCAAGCGCTGATCCGCGCTGTGCGCTCGTGGGGGCGGGGGGGGGGGGCGGCGACCGCGGCG
>NZ_JBHXIC010000003.1:44518-69261 GCF_042723955.1 Cellulosimicrobium cellulans
ACCCCCCTTTTTCCCCCCCCCCATCAACCCCCCCCCGCCGGGCGGCGGGCCCGCGGCGCCCCGCGCGCCCCCCCCCCCCGGGGGCCCCGACGTCGTTTGTGAGGGGCGGTGACCAAGCCCCGTCGAGGGCGTGGCAGGGCAGGCGGTCGTACGGTCGACGTACGGCCGGTCGAGGAAGGACTTTCCATGGGACGGCTTTTCGGCACCGACGGGGTGCGCGGGCTGGCGAACGGCAACGTGACGGGCGAGCTCGCGCTCGACCTCGGCGTCGCGGCGGCTCGCGTGCTCGCGAGCGGGCAGGAGGAGGGCCACCGGCCGCGCGCGGTGGTCGGGCGGGACACGCGGGTCTCGGGAGAGTTCCTGGGCGCGGCGCTCATCGCCGGGCTCGCGAGCGCGGGCGTCGACGTGAAGGACGTGGGCGTGCTGCCGACCCCGGCCGTCGCGTACCTGACGAGCACCATGGACGTCGACTTCGGCGTCGTGATCTCGGCCTCGCACAACCCGATGCAGGACAACGGGATCAAGTTCCTCGCGCGCGGCGGCGTCAAGCTCGACGACGCGGTCGAGGACCGCATCGAGAGCCTGCTCGGGCAGGAGTGGCAGCGCCCGACGCACGGCACGGTCGGCCGCATCTCGCCCGACCGCGGTCGCGCGGGCGGCGCGTACGTCGAGCACCTCATGGCGAGCATCGGCGCCGACGAGGACCACAAGCCGCTCGCCGGCCTGCGCATCGCGGTCGACTGCGCGAACGGCGCGGCGAGCGACGTCGGCCCGGCAGCCTTGCGCGCGGCCGGCGCCGACGTGGTGGTCATCAACGCGAGCCCCGACGGCCGCAACATCAACGCCGCGTGCGGCTCGAACCACCCGGAGCAGCTCCAGGCCGTCGTCGTGGCGTCCGAGGCGGACTTCGGCGTCGCGTTCGACGGCGACGCCGACCGCTGCATCGCGGTCGACCACGGCGGCACCGTCGTCGACGGCGACCAGATCATGGGCGTCCTCGCGCTCGCGCTCAAGGACGAGGGCGAGCTCCCGCACGACACGCTCGTCGTGACGGTGATGAGCAACCTGGGCCTCCTGCTCGCGATGCGCGACGCGGGGATCGCGACCGTCCAGACGGCCGTGGGCGACCGGTACGTCCTCGAGGAGATGCGGGCCCACGGCTACGGGCTCGGGGGCGAGCAGTCGGGGCACATCGTGCTGTCGCGCTACGCGACCACGGGGGACGGCGTGCTCACGGCCCTTCAGCTCGCGGCGCGCGTCCGGGCGACGGGCCAGAAGCTCGCCGACCTGGCGAGCGTCGTGCAGCGCCTCCCGCAGACGCTCCTCAACGTCTCCGGCGTGGACAAGGCGCGCGCGTCGAACGACGAGGCGCTGCTCGCCGCCGTCGCGGACGCGGAGCGGACCCTCGGCGAGACGGGCCGCGTGCTGCTGCGCCCGTCGGGCACCGAGCCGCTCGTGCGCGTCATGGTCGAGGCCGCGACGCAGCAGCAGGCCGACGCGGTCGCCGCACGGCTCGCGGGCGTCGTGCGGGACCGGCTCGCGCTGTGAGCGCGACGGGGCGGACGACGGGCGTGCGGCAGGGGGTCGACGAGGCGCTGCGCGAGCACGTGGTCGCGCTCCTCGACGCGTACGACGACGGCATCCTGCCGATCGTGCAGGCGGGTCAGCCCGTGCTGCGCACGCCGGCGGTGCCGTACGCCGGGCAGCTCGGCGACGTGCTGCCGCGGTTCCTCGACGCGATGCGCGCGACGATGCACGCGGCGCCCGGGGTGGGTCTCGCGGCGCCGCAGGTCGGGATCGGCCTCGCGGTCGCCGTCGTGGAGGATCCTGGCGCCCCCGACGCGGACGACGAGCGTGAGCGTCCCCCGCTCGCCTTCCGGGTGCTCGTCAACCCGCGGTACGAGGCCGTCGGCGACGAGACGAGGACGTTCTTCGAGGGCTGCCTGTCCGTGCACGGCTGGCAGGCGGAGCGGACGCGTGCCCGCTCGGTGCGCCTCACCGGGCAGGACGAGACGGGCCGGCCGGTCGACGACGTGCTCACCGGGTGGGCGGCGCGGATCGTCCAGCACGAGACCGACCACCTGCGCGGCGAGCTGTACGTCGACGGGGCCGACCTGCGCACCCTCTCGTCCACGCTCGGGGTCGCGCGGTTCCCGGGCGCGTCGCGCGAGGCGGGCTGACCGGGTCACGCGGTCCTGAGCGGCGCGGTACGGGAGCGTCGGCGCGGGAGACTACGGGGGTGGACCCGCTCAGCCGACTTCTCGCCGCGCCGCCCGACCTGCCGGTGGGGCACCACCTCCCCGAGGTGGTCGCCGCGGTGCGGGCGGCGGGGGCCGTCGTCGTGCAGGCACCGCCCGGCACGGGCAAGACGACCCTGGTGCCACCGGCACTCGCCGTCGCCCTGGGGGACGCCCCGGACAGTCGCGTCGTCGTGACGCAGCCCCGGCGGCTCGCGGCCCGGGCGGCTGCCCGGCGGCTCGTGACGCTGCTCGGCGAGGACCTCGGCGACACCGTCGGCTACACCGTGCGGGGCGAGTCGCGGACGTCGCGACGCACCCGGGTCGAGGTCGTCACGACGGGCACGCTCGTCCGCCGGCTCCAGCGCGACCCCGAGCTGCCGGGCGTGGCCGGGGTCGTGCTCGACGAGGTGCACGAGCGCCACCTCGAGGACGACCTCGCGCTCGCGCTCCTGGCGGACGTGCGCGAGAACCTGCGCGACGACCTCGCGCTCGTCGCGATGTCCGCGACGGTCGAGGCCGGGCGGACGGCGGAGGCGCTCGCCACGGGCTCGCGGGCGGTGCCGGTCGTCGCGGTCGAGGGCGGGCTCCACCCGGTCGACGTCGTCTGGTGCCCCGGGCGCGGCCCGCGCACGGACGCCCGCGGCACCGCGCCGGCGCTGCTCGACCACGTGGTCGCCACCACGCACCGCGCGCTGCGCGAGCGGACGGGCGACGTCCTCGTGTTCGTCCCGGGCGCGCGCGAGGTGGACACCGTCGCGGGCCTGCTGGCACGCGGGTTGTCGGACGTGGACGTGCGCCCGCTGCACGGCCGCCTGCCCCCGCGCGAGCAGGACCGGGCGCTCGAACCCGGGCCGCGGCGCCGGGTCGTGGTCTCGACGGCGGTCGCGGAGTCGTCCCTCACCGTCCCGGGCGTGCGGGTCGTCGTGGACGCCGGGCTCGCGCGCGAGCCGCGCACGGACGTGCGCCGCGGGCTGCCGGGCCTCGTGACGGTGGCCGTCAGCCGCGCGGGCGCCGAGCAGCGCGCCGGCCGTGCCGGGCGCGAGGGCCCGGGGGCCGTGTACCGGTGCTGGTCGGAGGGCGACCACGCACGGCTCGCGCGGCACCCGGAGCCGGAGATCCGCACGGCCGACCTCACCGGGTTCGCGCTCGAGCTCGCGTGCTGGGGCAGCCCCGACGGCGCGGGGCTCGCGCTGCTGGACCCCCCGCCACCGGCCGCCTGGGCCGCCGCGCGTGACGTGCTGCACGGCCTGGGAGCCGTGGGACCCGACGGGGTGACGCCGCTCGGGCGCCGCATCGCCGCCGTCCCCGCCGACCCTCGGCGTGCGCGGGCGCTGCTCGACGCCGTCCCCGAGGTGGGGGCGCGGCTCGCCGCGGAGGTCGTGGCGCTGCTCTCGGAGGACGTGCGCGTCCCGGGGGCAGATCTGCCGGCCGCGCTGCGCGCGCTGCGCCGCGGGGGTCCGGGCTCCGGCGCGTGGGCCGCGCAGCGGGACCGGCTCGAGCGGGTGGCGCGTGCCGCCGCGTCCGAGGACGACGCCGTCGGGGGAGCGGAGCGGGGCGTGCGGCGCGGGCTGGCCGACGACGCCGCCGTCGGGCACGTCGTCGCGCTCGCGCACCCCGACCGGCTGGCCCGGCTGCGGCCGGGCGGCGAGACCTACCTCCTGGTCTCGGGGGCCGGCGCACGGCTGCCTCCAGCGTCGCCGCTGCAGGGTTCGCCGTGGCTCGCGGTCGCCGACGTGGACCGGACGGCGGGTCGGGCGGACGCCGTCGTGCGGTCCGCCGCGCCCGTCGACGAGGCGACGGCGCGGGCCGCCGCGGCGACCGAGCTGCGGTCGACCGGCGTCGCCGAGTGGGCGGGCGGGCGCGTGCGCGCCACCCGGGTGACCTCGCTCGGCGCGATCGAGCTCGTGCGCGAGCCCTGGCGCGACCCGCCCGCCGACCTCCTGGTGGCGACCGTGCGTGACGGGCTGCGCCGGGACGGTCTCGCGAGCCTCCCGTGGTCCGGCGGCGCGCTCCGGCTGCGCGACCGCCTGAGGTTCGTGCACCGCGCGATGGGGAACCCGTGGCCCGACGTGGGTGACGACGCGCTCCTCGACGGCCTCGACGCCTGGCTCGGCCCTGACGTCCCTGCCGTCGCGCGGGGCAGGAGCACCGACCTCGCGGGCGCGCTGCGCCGCCTGCTGCCGTGGCCCGAGGCCGCCCGCCTCGACGCGCTCGCGCCCGAGCGGCTCGAGGTGCCGAGCGGGTCGCGCGTCGCGGTGGACTACGCGCAGGACCAGCCGGTGCTGGCCGTCCGGCTCCAGGAGACGTTCGGCTGGGCGAGCACGCCGCGCGTCGCGGACGGGCGCGTGCCCGTGCTGCTGCACCTGCTCTCCCCGGCGGGTCGCCCGGCCGCGGTCACGGCAGACCTGGCCTCGTTCTGGGTGCAGGGCTACCCGCAGGTGCGCGCCGAGCTGAGGGGCCGCTACCCCAAGCACGCGTGGCCGCAGGACCCGAGCACCGCCCAGCCGCTGCGGGGGACGCCGCGCCCGCGCCGGCGCGACGCGTGAGCGGGTGGAGGGCCCTGGTCCTCACGACGTACGCTCTCGTCGCGAGAAGTCGTTCGTCGGGATGACGCGTCGTCGGCCGCGGCACGGAAGACTCGTCACCGGGCGCGGCGCTGCCGGGCGGGAATCCTCAGGGGTGAACCGGGGGTTTCCCTGATGGTCGACGTCGTCGCGCTCCGTAGGCTTGTCGTGGCGCAGGACGCCCGACCTGCCGCCGCCGCCAGCCTGGCCTCCCCGCCAGCCGACGAACGAGGACGCCGTTGCCCGACGCCGTGTCGACCTTCCTGGAGAATCTGGAGACCTGGATTCTCGCCCTCGCGGCGTCCGCGTGGATCTATCCCGCGCTGTTCGGCTTCGCCACGATCGACGGGTTCTTCCCGCCCATCCCGAGCGAGTCCGTCGTCATCACGCTCGCCGTGTCCGCGCACGCGACCGGCGAGCCCAACCTGCTGCTCGTGCTCCTGGTCGCCGCGGCGGGCGCGTGGACGGGCGACCAGATCGCGTTCTCGATCGGCCGCGCCATCGGCACCGACCGCGTCCGGTTCCTGCGCTCACCGCGGGGCCGCAAGGCCGTGGCCTGGGCGGAGCGGGCGCTCGCGCACCGCGGGGCGTCGTTCATCCTCGCCGCGCGCTACATCCCCGTCGGCCGCGTCGCGGTGAACATGACGGCCGGCGCCGTGGGGTACCCGCGCCGCCGCTTCATGGCGTTCTCCGGGATCGCGGCCGTCACGTGGGCGGTGTACTCGGTCCTCATCGGTCTCGTCGCGGCCCAGTGGCTGGGCCACGAGCCGCTCCTCGCGATGGTCGTCGGCGTCGTCCTCGGGGTTGCTACCGGCTTCGTCATCGACCGCGTGCTCATGATGCGCGCGCGGCACCGGGGCGAGCTCCCCGTGGTGGTCCCCGTGCCCGCGGCGCCGACGAGCAGCGATCCGGCCCTGCAGGGTACGAGCGCGGACGTGACCGGCACGGTGGGAACCGGTACCGAGGTGACCGGCGACGACGTGACCGGCGCCGAGGAGGGCGTGTCGTCCGGCGCCCCGGGACCGTCGCCGTCGGGGAGCACGGGCGGGCCGGGCACGCCGCGCACGCCGGGCGCGGCACCCCGCGCCTGAGCCGAGCGGCCGTCGGCCGGATCCTGGTGGCGGGTCCCGCCCGCCGCGGCGTCGCGCAGGCTCAGAGGTCGCGCAGGCTCAGAGCTTGCGCAGCCGGACCCGCTGGACCGAGTGGTCCGAGCCCTTGGTGAGCACGAGCGTCGCGCGGCCGCGCGTCGGCAGGATGTTCTGCTCGAGGTTCGGGGCGTTGATCGCGTCCCAGATCGACTTCGCCTTCTCGACCGCCTGCTCGTCCGTGAGGTCGGCGTAGCGGCGGAAGTACGACTCGGGCCGGGCGAACGCCGTGCGGCGCAGGGCGAGGAACCGGTCGACGTACCACTGCCGGATGTTGCGCGTGCGGGCGTCGACGTAGATCGAGAAGTCGAAGAAGTCGGAGACCGCGACCGTGGACTCGTCGTGCGCGCTCGGCCGGGCCGGCTGGAGGACGTTCAGCCCCTCGACGACCAGCACGTCAGGCTTGCGCACGACCGCCTCCGCCCCGGGCACGATGTCGTACGTGAGGTGGTCGTAGACGGGTGCCTTGACCTCGGCGTGGCCCGCCTTGACCTTGGACAGGAACCGGATGAGCGCGCGGCGGTCGTAGGACTCGGGGAACCCCTTGCGGTCCATGAGCCCGCGGCGGGCCAGCTCCGCGTTGGGGTAGAGGAAGCCGTCGGTCGTGATGAGCTCCACGCGCGGCGTCTCGGGCCAGCGGGCCAGCATCTCGCGCAGGACGCGCGCCGTCGTGGACTTGCCCACCGCGACCGACCCCGCGACGCCGATGACGTACGGCGTGTTGCCCGTCTCCTCCCGGAGGAACGTCGACGTCGCCTCGTGGAGCCCCGACGTCGCGGTCACGTAGAGGTTGAGCAGGCGCGAGAGCGGGCGGTACACGGCGTCGACCTCTGCGAGGTCGATGGGGTCGCCGAGGCCGCGCAGCCGGGTGACGTCGTCGTCCGTCAGGGGGAGCGGCGTCGACTCCGACAGGCGGCTCCACACCGCGCGGTCGAGGTCGACGTACGGCGAGGACGACGGTGCCGCGAGATGGGCCGGCAGGAGGTCGGACGGGTCGTCGACGGGGAAGGGCACCCGCCCGATTCTGCCGGATCCGCGGCGGTGCTGGTGCACGAGGGCCTGCGACCCCGGCACCGGCAGCACAGGAGGAGCGCGAGCGGTCGACGTCGGACGCGTCTCGGGGGGCCAGGCCTCGCGAACGTCACGGGAGGGTGCTCAGCGCGCACCGGCCCCCGCGCCGCGCTCCGGGTGCGTGGCACGACGACGGCGCGGCGCGGGCTCGACGGCGGGGCCGGGACCGGCGAGCGCGAGGTCGGGCAGCCGTGCCATGAGGGCGAGCGCGTCGGCCGGGGCGTGCGCGTGGACGTCGTTGTCGAGGTAGACCTCGACGTCGTGACCGGCCTCGCACCAGGTCCGGACGCGCTCGGCCCACGCGTCGAGGACGCGTGGCCGGTAGCCGCTCGTGTACAGCTCCTGGTCGCCGTGGAGCCGCACGTACACGAGGCGGCTCGTGACCGCCTCCACGAGCGGCCAGTGGCCCGCGCCGTCCGAGATCGCGAAGGCCACCCGGTGCCGTCGCAGGAGGTCCAGCGCCTCGGCGCTCGCGAAGGACTCGTGGCGCGGCTCGAGCGCGTGGACCAGCGGACGGTCGACGTCCACGTCGGTCCAGGCGGGTGCGCGCAGGCGGTCGTCGTGGTCGCGGGCGAGGCGGGCGGCCTCGGCCGTCGTGCGGGGCAGGAGGGAGAGGAACTCGTCGAGCAGCGCGGGGTCGAAGGTCGTGCGCGCCGGGAGCTGCCACAGGACGGGACCGAGCCGGTCGCCGAAGGCGAGGACGCCGCTCGCGAAGAAGTTGGCGAGGGGCGTGCGCACGTCCCGCAGCCGCTTCATGTGGGTGACGAAGCGCGGTCCCTTGACCGCGAACGTGAAACTCTCGGGCGTCTGCTCGCGCCACGCGACGAACGACGACGGACGTTGCAGCGAGTAGAACGACCCGTTGAGCTCGACCGCGGGGAACACGGACGCGACGTGCTCGAGCTCACGGCGCTGCGGGACGCCGGGCGGGTAGAACGGGCCGCGCCAGTCGGCGTACCGCCATCCTGAGAGACCGATCCGTACGGTGGGCACGAGGTCCACCCTCACCGGCCCGGGCGCCGTTCGCCCGCGGGACGTTTTTGGCAGCGGACCTCACGAAAAGCCGCGGGATCGTGCGGCTCCGGAGCGGCGCACGTCCGTGGCTAGACTCGATCACCATGTGCGGAATCGTGGGCTACGTAGGCCCTGGAACCATGGTCGGAGAGGCCTCGGGGCGACCCCTCGACGTCGCTCTCGAAGGACTCGGCAGGCTCGAGTACCGCGGCTACGACTCGGCCGGGGTCGCGCTCGTCGCGCCCGGGATCGACGCCGTCGCGTTCGCGAAGAAGTCGGGCAAGCTCGCGAACCTCGTCGAGGAGATCGACCTGCACCCGCTCCCCGCGGCGACCGCGTCGATCGGGCACACGCGGTGGGCGACGCACGGCGGCCCGACCGACACCAACGCCCACCCGCACCTCGCGGACGACGACCGCCTCGCGGTCATCCACAACGGGATCGTCGAGAACTTCGCGACGCTCAAGTCCGAGCTGCTCGCCGAGGGCGTGCGGTTCCGGTCGGAGACGGACACCGAGGTCGCGGCGCAGCTCCTGGCTCGTGCCTACCGCGAGACCAAGGACCTCACGCTCGCGATGGGGCAGGTCGCCCGCCGCCTCGAGGGCACGTTCACGCTCCTGGCCGTCCACGCCGACTCGCCCGACACGGTCGTGGGCGCGCGGCACGACTCGCCGCTCGTCGTCGGGCTCGGGGAGGGCGAGAACTTCCTCGGCTCCGACGTCGCGGCGTTCATCTCCCACACCAAGGAGGCGCTCGAGCTCGGCCAGGACCAGATCGTCACGATCACCCCGACGGCCGTCGAGGTGACGGACTTCGACGGGAACCCGGCCGAGGCCAAGCGCTACACGGTCGACTGGGACGCCGCCGCCGCGGAGAAGGGCGGCTTCTCGTCCTTCATGGACAAGGAGATCCACGACCAGCCGCACGCCGTCGCGGACACGCTGCTCGGCCGCACGGACCCGTCGGGCAAGCTCGTGCTCGACGACCTGCGCATCGACGAGGCCGTGCTGCGGTCGGTCGACAAGATCATCGTCGTGGCGTGCGGGACGGCCGCGTACTCGGGCCACGTCGCCAAGTACGCGATCGAGCACTGGTGCCGCATCCCGGTCGAGGTCGAGCTCGCGCACGAGTTCCGCTACCGCGACCCGATCGTCGACGAGAAGACGCTCGTCGTGGCCGTGACGCAGTCCGGAGAGACGATGGACACGCTCATGGCCGTGCGCCACGCGCGCGAGCAGGGCGCCAAGGTCATCTCGATCGTCAACACGCACGGGTCGACCATCCCGCGCGAGTCCGACGCCGTGCTCTACACGCACGCCGGGCCGGAGATCGCGGTCGCCTCGACCAAGGCGTTCCTGTCGCAGATCACCGCCGCGTACCTCCTGGGCCTGTACCTCGCGCAGCTGCGCGGGAACAAGTTCCCCGACGAGATCTCGGCGATCCTCGAGGACCTGCGCGACATGCCGCGCAAGATCCAGACCGTCATCGAGCGCGGCGAGTACGTCCGCGCGACCGCCCGGTCCATGAAGGACGCGAAGTCGGTGCTGTTCCTGGGCCGGCACGTCGGGTTCCCCGTCGCGCTCGAGGGTGCGCTCAAGCTCAAGGAGCTCGCGTACATCCACGCCGAGGGCTTCGCGGCGGGCGAGCTCAAGCACGGGCCGATCGCGCTCATCGACGAGGGTCAGCCGGTGTTCGTCGTCGTGCCGTCGCCCAAGGGCCGCGAGGGCCTGCACTCGAAGGTCATCTCGAACATCCAGGAGATCCGAGCCCGCGGGGCGCGGACGCTCGTCATCGCCGAGGACGGGGACGACGCCGTGCGCCCCTACGCGGACGAGATCTTCTGGATCCCCGAGTCGCCCACGCTGCTCTCGCCGCTGCTGGCCGTCGTGCCGCTGCAGATCTTCGCGATGGCGCTCGCGACGGCCAAGGGCCTCGACGTCGACCAGCCGCGCAACCTCGCGAAGTCGGTCACGGTCGAGTAGCCCTCGCGGAACCCGTCAGGCACTGACCAGGTGGTCCTGGTTCGTCCCGTCTCCCGGACGAGCCAGGACCACCTGCTCGTCGTGGTGGGATCGCCTGGTCGGGGACCAGGCGGGACGGCGTCCGGCCGTAGGGTGAGCGCATGATCAAGGGCGTGGGGATCGACGTCGTGGACGTCGCGCGGTTCATGGAGACCCTCGAGCGGACGCCCCGGCTGCGGGAGAAGTTGTTCACGGCCGCCGAGCGCGACCTGCCGCCCGCGTCGCTCGCCGCGCGGTTCGCCGCGAAGGAGGCCATCGCCAAGGCGCTGGGGGCTCCCGCGGGCATGCGCTGGCACGACGCGACGGTGCACCGCGTCGTCGGCGGCCCGCCGGAGGTCGAGATCACCGGCACGGTCGCGGCGCGCGCGGACGCGCTCGGTATCACCGCCTGGCACCTGAGCATCTCCCACGACGCCGGCATCGCCTCGGCCATGGTCGTCGCGGAGGGCTGACCGCCCGCCGCGCGCTGTGGGCATCTCATGCGCCCGGTGACCGGCCGAGAACCGGGCCCTTTTCACGCCCACACGGTGCGGCGGTCAGGACTGGAGGGCCGGGATGACCTGGCGCTGGAAGAGCTCGAGCTGGTCGCGGTCGGTCGCGGCGAACGGGAAGTAGCCGATCGCGTAGCCGAGGCCCTGGTCGCGCAGACCCGTGAGCGTCTCGACGATCTGCTCCGGCGTCCCGACGAGCGGACCGCCCCGCCACGACGCGACGTTGTCGTCCGCCTTCTCGGGGAACCAGCGCCGCGCGTGCTCCTCGATCCGGTCCAGCCGGTCCGCGACGTCCTGCTCGGTCTCGCCGATGACGACGTTGTAGTTGGCCGAGCGCGTGATCTCGCCGAAGTCGCGACCGAGGTCGCGGCAGTGCTGCTCGAGCACCGCGGACTTGTGCGCGAACCCCTCGGGCGAGCCGTCGAAGTTCGTGTACTGCGCATGCCGGGCGGCGATGCGCAGCGTCTTCTTCTCGCCGCCGCCCGCGATCCACAGCGGGATGCTCGGCTTCGCGCCCTCGCCGTCCACGACGACCTGCTGGAGGGGCTGCGGGTAGCACAGCGCGCCGTCCACCTGGTAGCGCTGGCCCTCGAACGTGCCCGACGACCCCGTGCGCCACATGCGCGCCATGATCTCGACGCCCTCGTCGAGCGCGCGCAGGCGCTCGCCCGCGCTCGGGAACCCGTACCCGTACGCGCGCCACTCGTGCTCGTACCAGCCCGCGCCGATGCCCATCTCGAGCCGACCGCCGGAGACGTGGTCGACGGTCGCGGCGACCTTCGCCAGGTACGTCGGGTCCCGGTACGCCATGCACGTGCACATCTGGCCGAGGCGCACGCGCTGCGACGCCGCCGCGAACGCGGCCATGAGCGTCCACGCCTCGTGCGTCGCCTCGGTGCTCGGGGTCGGCGTGGTGTGGAAGTGGTCGTAGACCCACACGCCGTCCCACGCGAACTCGCCGCCCGGCAGGGGCTCGCCCGCCGCGGCGTTGTCGGCGTAGTGCAGGAGGGAGAGCATGGTCTTCCAGTGGTCCTCGGGCGCGACGTCGACGAGGTCGTAGCGCCAGCCCTGGGGGATGAAGAGTCCGAATCGCATGGTCGTCACCCTATGCGGGGTCGTGCGGAGGCCCGCCCTGCGACGTCCGCCGTCTCACCCTGCGGTGGTCCGCGGAGGCGACCCGGGCACGGGGTCGGCAGGATGAGGTCATGATCGAAGCCTGGTCCGCGGCCGACGTGCGCGCCGCCGAGGAGCCTCTGCTCGCCTCGGGCGTCCCGCTCATGCAGCGTGCCTCGTTCGCGCTCGCGACGATCGTCGCGCGCGACCTGGCGCGACGACGCTCGGTCGCCCTGCCCGACGGCGGACGCCGGGACGGGCGCGTGACGGGGGCCCGGGCGGTCCTGCTCGTGGGGTCGGGCAACAACGGCGGGGACACGCTCCACGCGGGCGCGTACCTGGCGCGCCGGGGCGTCGAGGTGCTGGCCGTCCTCACCGGCGAGCACGCGCACGCGGGCGGGCTCGCGGCGCTCCTCGACGCGGGTGGGCGCGTCGAGGTGCTCGTCGGCAGTCCCGACGACACGACGCGGCCCGACCGGCCGCACGACCACCTGGACCCGCACGTCGCCGACCGGGTCGCCGCGCAGGTCGCGCGCGCCGACGTCGTGCTGGACGGCCTCGTCGGCATCGGCGCCCGGGGACCGCTGCGCGGCGTCGCGGCGGACCTCGTGCGGCACGTCACCGCGGTGCTCGACGGCGACGCGCACGCGGGCGGGGAGCCTGGCGGCGACGGCGTGCCCGGGAACGGCGGCGGGCGCTCTTCCGGGGCCGGGGTGCGCGGGCGCCCCTGGGTCGTCGGGGTCGACGCGCCGAGCGGGGTCGGCGTCGACGACGGCACGGTCACCGGACCGGTGCTGCGGGCCGACCGCACGGTGACGTTCGGTGCGGCCAAGCCCGGGCTCCTCCTGCCGCCCGCGACGCACCTCGCCGGGCACGGCGCGGTCGTGGACATCGGGCTGCGCCTGGGCGCTCCGGCCGAGGGCGGCGGCGCCCCGCGGCCCGTCGTGCGGCGCCTCGAGCGCGCGGACGTCGCGGCTCGATGGGTCGTGCCGGGGCCGACCGACCACAAGTACACGCGCGGCGTCGTCGGCGTCGTCGCGGGCACGCCGACCTTCCCGGGCGCGGCGGTGCTCGTCGCGAACGCCGCGGTCCGCACCGGCCCGGGCATGGTCCGCTACCGCGGGCCCGACGACGTCACGCGTGCGGTGCTCGCGGCCCGGCCCGAGGTGGTGCCCGCCGCGGGCCGCGTGCAGTCCTGGGTGCTCGGACCCGGCGTGCCGCCCGTCCCCGGACCGGACGAGGACCCCGTGGACGACGGCGGCCAGCACGAACGGGTCCGGTACGCGCTCGCGGCCGCGACGGGCGAGCTCGCCGCGGACGTCGTGGGGGAGCGGGTGCCCGTGGTGGTCGACGCCGGGGCGCTGTCCCTGCTGCCCGACCGGTGCCCGCCGTCGGTCGTCCTCACCCCGCACGCGGGCGAGCTCGCGACGCTCCTGCGGGCGCGCGGCGACGACGTGACGCGCGAGGACGTCGAGGCCGAGCCGCTGCGGTGGGCGCGGCGCGCGCACGAGGCCACCGGTGCGACGGTGCTGCTCAAGGGGTCGGCGACCGTCGTCGTCGGGCCGGAGGGCGCGTGGTCCCAGGCGGACGCGCCGGCCTGGCTCGCGACGGCGGGGGCGGGGGACGTGCTCGCGGGGATCCTCGGCACCGTGCTGGCGGCGCACGCCGCGCGGGTCGTCCGGGAGCCGGGGCTGGCCGCGGAGCTCGCTGCGGTGGCCGCCGTCGTGCACGGGCTCGCGGCGGAGCGGGCGAACCCGGGCGGCCCGGTCGCGGCGCTCGACGTCGCCGACGCGGTCCCCGCCGTCGTCGCGGAGCTGCTCGCCGCGCGCTGAGCGCTGGACCCACGCCGGTACCGTGGTGGGCGTGGTCCCCCTCCCCGTGCGCGACGGCCTCAACCCGACGCGCCTCGTGCTGCCGCACGACGCCGAGAGCGTCGCGCGCTACACGCGCACGCTCGACTACGTGCGCCACCGCTTCCCCGACGACGCGACCCGCCTGGCCGAGAAGGTCGCGGCGGGCGAGGTGGTCGACGGGCGCGGCCGGCCGGTGGACGCGACCACCCCGTACGAGCCGCGCGGCTTCGTGTTCCTCTACCGGGACCCGCCGGTGGAGCCCGAGGTGCCGTTCGAGGTCCGCGTGCTGCACCGCGACCGCGACCTGCTCGTCGTCGACAAGCCGCACTTCCTCGCGACGATCCCGCGAGGGTCGTACGTGGCGCGCTCGGTGCTCGTGCGGCTGCGGCGCGACCTCGACCTGCCCGACCTCAGCCCCGCGCACCGCCTCGACCGCGTCACCGCCGGCGTCCTGCTCCTCACGCTGCGCCCGCAGGTGCGCGGCGCGTACCAGGAGCTCTTCGCGCGGCGCGAGGTGCGCAAGACGTACGAGGCGGTGGCGCCGTGGGACCCCGCGCTGGAGCTGCCGGCGACCGTGCGCAGCCGCATCGTCAAGCGCCGCGGCGTCCTGCGCGCCGAGGAGGTCGACGGCGAGCCCAACGCGGAGAGCCGCGTCGACGTGATCGAGGCCGACCCGTCCCGCGGTCTCGCGCGCTACCGGCTCGAGCCGCACAGCGGCAAGACGCACCAGCTCCGGCTGCACATGGCGCGCCTCGGCGTGCCGATCGTGCACGACAACTTCTACCCCGAGCCGTACGACGTCGCTCCGGAGGACTACACCCGCCCGCTCCAGCTCGTCTCGCGCTCGCTCGCGTTCGCCGACCCGCTCTCGGGCCGTGAGCGCCGCTTCGAGACGGGCCGCGTGCTCGGCTCGTGGTGAGCGGACCGGTGACGCCCCGGTCCGCCGGCCGGCGACCGCTCGACCGTCCGCCGGGGGCGAGTGAGAGAATCGTCCACCGTGAGCGACACCCAGCGCACGACCCCGCCCGGCGCACCTGCCGGCACCCCTGACCCCTGCGCCTACCCGGCCCGTGCCGTCGTCGACCTGGCCGCGATCCGAGACAACGTCCGCGCCCTCGCCGGGCACGCGCCGTCGGCCCAGGTGATGGCGGTCGTCAAGGCCGACGCCTACGGGCACGGCCTCGTGGCGAGCGCGCTGGGTGCGCTCGCGGGCGGCGCGACGTGGCTCGGGACCGCGCAGCCGAGCGAGGCGCTCGCGCTGCGCGCCGCAGGGATCGGGGTGGACCGCGCGCGCGTCCTCACGTGGCTCTACCCGCCCGGCGCCCCGCTGCGCGTGCTCGTGGAGGCGGACGTCGACGTCTCGCTCGCCGCACGCTGGGCGGTCGACGAGGTCGTCGCCGCGGCCCGGGCCGCGGGCCGGACCGCGCGCGTGCACCTCGCGGTCGACACCGGCCTCGGGCGCAACGGGATCATGCCCGCCGACCTGCCCGACGTGCTCGACGCCGTCGCGCGCGCCCAGGCCGAGGGGGCGCTGCGCGTCGTCGGGCTCTGGTCGCACCTCGCGTTCGCGGACGAGCCCGGGCACCCGAGCGTCGTCGCGCAGGCCGACGTGCTCGACGAGGCCGTGCGCCTCGCCGAGCGCGCGGGCGTCACCCCCGAGCTGCGCCACCTCGCGAACTCGGCCGCGACGCTGACCGCGCCGCGTACCCACTACGACCTCGTGCGACCCGGCCTCGCGGTGTGGGGCATGACGCCCGTGCCGCAGCTCGGGCCGCCGTCCCGGTACGGGCTGCGCCCCGCGATGACGCTCGAGGCGCGCCTCGCCACGGTCAAGCGCGTGCCCGGCGGGCACGGCGTCTCCTACTCGCACCACTACACGACCCGGCAGGACACGACGCTCGGCGTCGTCCCCCTCGGCTACGGCGACGGGATCCCGCGGCACGCCTCGGGGGGCGGGCCCGCGGGGGCGCCCGGCGGCCCGGTCCTCGTCGGCGCGCGTCCCGGAGACGGCGGTCGGGTCCTGCGCGTCGCGGGCCGCGTGTGCATGGACCAGCTCGTGCTCGACCTCGGCCCGGACGCGGCCGAGCGCGCGGGCGACGTCGTCACGCTGTTCGGCGCGGGCGACGGCGTCGAGCACGACGGCGTCCCCACCGCCGAGGACTGGGCCCGGGCCGCCGGGACCATCAGCTACGAGATCACGACGCGCCTCGGCGCGCGCGTGCCGCGCGAGCACGTGGGGACCCACGTGCTCGACGACGGTGCGCGGGCGCTGCTCGCGCGCGACCCGAGCCAGCAGAGCACCGAAAGGACGGTCCGCGCATGACCGACGACCCGACCCCCTCGACGCCCTCCGCCGACGTGGCCGACGCGCACGGCGTCGTCGTGCTGCCCGACGCCGACGCGACCCGCGCGTTCGGCCGCGCCCTCGCGGGCGTGCTGCGCGCGGGCGACCTCGTGATCCTCACGGGCGACCTCGGCGCCGGGAAGACGACGCTCACCCAGGGCATCGGTGCCGGGCTCGGCGTGCGCGGCCAGGTCGCGTCGCCGACGTTCATCGTCGCGCGCGAGCACCCCTCGCTCGGCGACGGCCCGGCGCTCGTGCACGTGGACGCGTACCGCCTCGGCTCGCTCGACGAGGTCGACGCGCTCGACCTCGACTCGAGCCTGGACGAGTCGGTGACCGTCGTCGAGTGGGGCAGCGGGCTCGTGGAGGCGCTCGCGGGCGACCGCCTCGAGATCGTGCTCGAGCGCCCGCGCGGCGGCGTCGACGCTCGGTCGGACGACGCCCCGGACGCCGGGGAGCGGCGCGTGACCGTGCGCGGGGTCGGGACGCGCTGGTCCGGCCTCGACGTCGCCGCACTGACCCGGTAGCGCACCGCGAGGGGAACAGTCCCGGTCCCGGCCGTAGGCTGGGGGCCGTGGCTGTTCTCGCGCTCGACACCTCCGCCTCCGTCGCCGTCGCCGTCGTCTCCGACGACGGCGCCCGTCTCGCCCGCCGCGACGCCCCCGAGCGTCGCCGGCACGCCGAGGCGCTCGCCCCGCTCGTGGAGGAGGCGCTCGCCGAGGCCGGGGTCGACCGCCGCGACCTCACGGCCGTCGCCGTCGGCACGGGCCCCGCGCCCTTCACGGGCCTGCGGGTCGGTCTCGTCACCGCGCGCACGCTCGGCTTCGCGCTCGGCATCCCCGTGCTCGGCGTCCCGAGCCTCGACGCGATCGCCGCGCAGGCCGTGAGCGACCTCGGCCTCGAGCCCGACGACGAGCTGCTCGTCGCGACCGACGCCCGCCGCCGCGAGGTGTACTGGGCGCGCTACCGCGTCGTCGCGCACGAGGGCCCGCACGCCGTCCCGGTGCTGGAGACCGTCGCGGGTCCCGACGTCGGACCGGCGGCCGCCGTCGCCGAGCACGCCGCCGGCGCGGTCGTCGTGGGGGAGGGCGGCGAGCTCTACCCCGACGCCCTCGACGGCGCCGACGACGCGCCGCTCGTGCCCGACGCGGCCGTCCTCGCGCGGCTCGCGATCGCGCGCCGCGCCGCGGGGACGGACCAGCCGACCGAGCCGCTGTACCTGCGCCGCCCGGACGTCCACGAGGCCGCCGCCCGCAAGCGCGTGAGCGACGCCGTGCCCGCCCCGGCGCCCGAGGGGTCCCGTTGAGCGTGCGCCGCTACGAGATCCGCCTGCGTCCGCTCAGGGCGGCCGACCTCGACCGCGTCGTCGAGCTCGAGCGCGAGCTGTTCGGGCGCGGCGCCTGGACGTACGGGATGCTCGCGGACGAGCTCGCGGGCCTCGGGCGCTGGTACGTCGCCGCGGAGCCCGTGCGGCTCTACGCCGCCGGCCCGCAGCCCGTGGTCGGCTACGCGGGCCTGTGGTTCGACGGCGACGTCACCCAGGTCATGACCCTCGGCGTCGACCCCGCGTTCCAGCACCAGGGCGTCGGCTCGACCCTCCTGGAGGCGCTCATCGCCCGCTCGCGCGAGCTCGGCGCGAGCGCGGTGCTGCTCGAGGTGCGGGTCGACAACGACCCGGCGCTCGCGCTCTACGCGAAGTACGGGTTCGAGCAGCTCGGCGTCCGCAAGCGCTACTACCAGCCCGAGGACGTCGACGCCTACACGATGCGGCTCGAGCTCGGCGCGACCACGACACCCGACGGACCGGACACGCCGGACTACGGGACGGCGTCCGAGACCGGCGCCGTCGCATGACCGCGCCCGCGCCGCGCGGCCCGGGCCACGGCACGGACGACCGCGGGCCCGACGCCGCGCGCCGTGACCACGTCCTCGTCACCGTGCCCGTCCTGGCGGCGGCGCTCGCGGGGGAGCGCCCGCCCGTCGTGCTCGACGTGCGGTGGGCGCTCGGCGTCACTGACGGGCGCGAGCAGCACCGGGCGGGGCACGTCCCGGGCGCCGTCTACGTCGATCTCGAGACCGAGCTCGCGGCGCCGCCGTCGCCCGCCGCGGGTCGGCACCCGCTGCCCGAGCCCGCCGACCTCCAGGCCGCGGCGCGGCGCTGGGGCGTGCGCGCGGACCGACCGGTCGTCGTCTACGACGCCGTGGGCGGCACGTCCGCCGCGCGCGCCTGGTGGCTGCTGCGCTGGGCGGGTCACGACGACGTGCGGATCCTCGACGGCGGTCTCGCCGCCTGGCAGGCGGCCGGGCACGCGCTCGACGAGGGCGACGTGCGGCCCGAGCCGGGCGACGTCGTCGTCACGCCGGGCGGGATGCCCGTGCTCGACGCCGACGGCGCGGCCGACCTCGCGACGTCGGGCGTCCTGCTCGACGCGCGCGCGGCCGAGCGCTACCGCGGCGAGGTCGAGCCGGTCGACCCGCGCGCGGGACACGTCCCCGGCGCGGTGAGCGCGCCGACCACGGACAACCTCGCCGCCGACGGGGCGTTCCTCGCCGACGACGCGCTGCGGGAGCGGTTCGCCGGGCTCGGGGTCGTGGGGGTGACGGCGGAGACCGCGGCGGACGACCGTCCCGCCGTGGGCGTCTACTGCGGGTCGGGCGTGACCGCCGCGCACGAGGTCGCCGCGCTCGCGACGCTCGGCGTCGAGGCGGCCCTCTACGCCGGCTCGTGGTCCCAGTGGTCGAACGACCCTGCCCGGCCTGCCGCGACCTGACGAGCTCCCCCAGGACGCCGCGAGGCGGCGCCCGGTGGGGCGCCGCCTCGGCGGACGTGCGGTCGCGGCGGGGCCGCGGTGCGTGTCAGACGGTCGCGATGGCCTGCTCGGGCGCGAGGCGCGGCGAGCGCGGGTAGGGCGTGCCGGCGCCGTCGGCCACACCGACGTTGATGACGAGCATCGACTTCCAGCCGTTGTCGGCGAAGAACTCGGCGTCGATCCCGGCGCGGTCCATGCCGTTCATCGGGCCCGCGGCGAGGCCGGCGGCGCGCAGGCCGACGACGAGGTAGCCCGCCTGGATGTACGCGTTGTCGCGCGCCATGCCGTCGCGGACCTCGGGGACGCCGTGGAGGTTGTCGCGCATGCCGGGCACGTGCGGGAACAGCGTGTCGAGGTGCTCGTGGAACGCGGGGTCGTACGCGACGACGAGCGACAGCGGCGCGTTCGCCACGCGCTCCTTGTTGCCGTCGTTCATGTGCGCGACGAGGCGCTCGCGGGCCTCGGGCGTGCGCACGGCCAGGATGCGCAGCGGGACGGTGTTCATGGCCGTCGGGCCCCACTTGACGAGGTCGTAGACCGCGGCGAGCTGCTCGTCGGTCACCTCGGCGTCGGTGAACTGCGCGGTGGTGCGCGCCTCGCGGAAGAGGCGGTCGGCCGTGGTCTCGTCGATCTGCAGGCTCGCGGGAGCCAGGGTGTCGGTGCTCATGACCGAGGCAACGGTTGAGGATTGAACCATCTTCCCGGCAGACGGTGTGACGTGCGCGACACGACACGGACCGGCCGCGCGCGCGACTACCCTGGACGCCATGGTTTCCTCTGCGAGCTCCGGCGAGCCCCTGGTGCTCGGCATCGAGACGTCCTGCGACGAGACCGGCGTCGCGCTGGTCCGCGGTCGCGAGCTGCTCGTCGACACGGTCGCGAGCTCGATGGACGAGCACGCGCGCTACGGCGGCATCATCCCCGAGGTCGCGTCGCGCGCCCACCTCGAGGCGATGATCCCCACCATCGAGCGCAGCCTCGGCACGGCCGACGTCGACCTGTCCGAGGTCGACGCGATCGCCGTCACCGCCGGGCCGGGTCTCGTCGGCCCGCTGACGATCGGCGCGTCGGCCGCCAAGGCGCTCGCGCTCGCGCTCGGCAAGCCGCTCTACGGCGTCAACCACGTCATCGGCCACGCGGCCGTCGACGAGCTCGTGCACGGCGCGTTCCCGGAGCGTGTCATGGCGCTCGTGGTGTCCGGCGGGCACAGCTCGCTCCTCCTCGTCGACGACGTCGCGACGTCCGTCACCGAGCTCGGCTCGACGCTCGACGACGCGGCGGGCGAGGCGTTCGACAAGGTCGGGCGCCTGCTCGGCCTCCCGTACCCGGGCGGGCCGCACATCGACCGTCTCGCGCGCGAGGGCGACCCGACGGCGATCCGGTTCCCGCGCGGCCTCACGGCGCGCAAGGACCAGGAGAAGCACGCGTACGACTTCTCGTTCTCCGGCCTCAAGACGGCCGTCGCGCGGTGGGTCGAGGCCCGGCAGGACGCGGGGGAGGAGATCCCCGTGCACGACGTCGCCGCCTCCTTCGCGGAGTCCGTCGCCGACGTGCTCACCGCCAAGACCATCGCGGCGTGCGAGCGGAACGGCGTGTCGACGCTCGTCGTCGGCGGTGGCTTCAGCGCGAACTCGCAGCTGCGCGACATGGCCGCGAAGCGCTGCGCGGAGGCGGGCATCGAGCTGCGCATCCCGCCGATCCGCTACTGCACCGACAACGGCGCGATGATCGCCGCGCTCGGGTCGGCCGTCGTGCGGGCCGGCGTGGCGCCGTCGAGCCTCGACATCGGCGTGGACTCGTCGATGCCGCTGACCGTGACGCACGTGTGACCTCCGAGCCCGGCCTGACGCCCGACGAGGCGCTCCGCCGCGCGCGCGCGTGGGCCCAGGCGGCCGCCGCGTCGCGCCCCGGGCCGGAGCGGGCCCAGGCCGAGCACGCCGCGGCGTACTGGACGGCGCAGCACCGGGCGCTCCTCGCGTCCGTGCCTGTGCCTGTGCCCGCCTACGGGTCCGCCACGGCGCCCGTGGGAGCGCCGCGCGGCCCCTCCTCCGGGACGGCCCACGTCCCTGCCTACGGGACGCCGGCCGCCACGACCGCTCCGCCGTACGGCCAGTCCTCCGGCGCTCCCGCGACCCGGCCCGCGTACGGGGCCCCGGCGGCGACCGCACCCGCGTACGGGGCGTCCACCGTCTCGTGGGAGGTGCCGCGCCGCCGTCGGGGACGTGCCGGGCGGGTCGTGATGTTCGTCCTCGTGCTCGTGGTGTCCGTCGTCGCGTACCTCGTCAACGACGTGCGCGAGGCGCGGGACGACGGCGCGGTCCTGCCCACCGCGCAGGAGGGCGCCGTGCCGCCCCCCACGGTCTGGGAGGACCCGAGCCCCGACGCGAGCGCGTCGGCCACCGGCGTGGAGGCCGCCTGGAAGGCGGGCGAGTACGCCGAGCCGCTGCCCGACCCCGTGCCGGGCGCGACGCAGACGACGCCCTTCCTGCCCGACCACCCCGACCCCACGGCGTGGCTGCTCGCCCTCAACCCCGCCAACGAGGGCGTGCAGGTGGTGTTCACCGACGACCCGACGCTCAACTGCGGCATGGAGCACGTCGCGGAGCACGACGCGTACGCGACGGGCTCGGCGGGCTGCTTCCAGCCCGCCCACCCGACCGTGCTGTTCGTGTGGTGGGGCGAGGACTCCGACCCGGCGACCAAGCAGGTCCTGCTCGCGCACGAGCTGTCGCACATGCTCCAGTGGTGGCACGAGTTCGACCTGCTCCAGTCGGCCGTCGACTCCGGGTTCGCGGAGGACGAGGAGTGGACGCACGCGCTCGAGACCGACGCGACGTGCCGCGTGCTGTCGTGGGGCGGGTACTCGGAGGCGGCGGCGGACCGCACGTCGTCGCCGTGCGACGCCGACGACTGGTCGCCGACGTGGCTCGCCGACCGCGCCGCGGACCTCGGCGTGGTCCTGCGCGACTACTGACCGTCCCCGGTGGACCGTCAGAGCGGACGGCCCGCCCGCATCTCCGCGACGAGCGAGCGCACGACGGCGTCCAGCTCGCCCCCGTTGCGGCGCGCGACCGCCCGCTGGCGCTGGTAGGACGCACCGCGCCGCACGATCGTGCGCACGCCGTCGAGCTCGTCCAGGCACCCGAGCCGTGCGGCGACGGGCTCGAGCTCGACGAGCAGGCGCCCGACGGCGTCGGTCACGAGCTCCTCGTTGCCCTCGCGGTCGAGGATGATGATCGCGTCCATGCCGTAGCGCGCGGAGCGCCACTTGTTCTCCTGCGCGAACCACGGGGGGATGCTCGGGAGCTCGCGGCCCTCGTCGAGCAGCGTGGAGAAGTGCTCGACCAGGCAGTGCGTGAGCGCGGCGAGCGCGAGCAGCTCGGAGATGTTCGTGACGCCGTCGCAGATGCGGGTCTCGAGCGTGCCGAACTGCGGGGCGGGGCGCAGGTCCCAGCGGATCTCGTCGAACGCGTCGATGACCCCCGTGTGCAGCATGTCCGCGACGTAGCCCTCGAGCTCCTCCCACGTGGCGAACTGGAACGGGAGCCCCGCGGTGGGGAGCTGCTGGAACATGAGCGCGCGGTTCGACGCGTACCCGGTGTCCTTGCCGCCCCAGAACGGCGAGCTCGCCGAGAGCGACTGCAGGTGCGCGAACGTCGTGAGCATCGCGCGCTGGATCGGCAGCACCTTGGCGCGGTCCTCGATGCCGACGTGCACGTGCACGCCGTAGATGAGCATCTGCCGGCCCCACCACTGAGTGCGGTCGATGAGGGTGTTGTAGCGCTGCTTGTCGGTGACCTTCTGCTGCGCCCAGCGCGCGAACGGGTGCGTGCCCGCGCTCATGAGCTCCACGCGCAGCGGGTCGGTCACCGCCCGGAGCTCCTCGATCGAGCGCTCGAGGTCGCGACCCGCCTCCCCGACGGTGCGGCACACGCCGCTCACGACCTCGACCGTGTTCAGCAGCAGCTCCTGCTTGATCGACGGGTGCGTGCCCCCGCCCTCCGGGCGCACCGCGTCGAGGACCGTCTGCGCGACCTGGCGCAGGTCGCCCGAGTCGGCGTCGACGAGCGCGAGCTCCCACTCCAGCCCGACGGTCGAGCGCTCCGACCGGGCGAACGGGATCGCGGTGCGCCGCGGCAGGACGCTCACCGCGGACCCTCCTGGACACCGCTCTGCGGGGCGCCAGTCGAGGTGGCGGCGAGCGGCTCGACGACGAGGACCTGCTGGGACCCGCCCACACGCGTCAGGACGATCGTGGCGGTCGCGTCGCCCGTGAGGGCGAGCTGGCGGCGGAGCTGCTCGGGCGTGACGGCCGTGCCGCGCTTCTTGATCGTCAGGCGTCCCACGCCGCGCTCGCGCAGGTACGAGCGCAGCCGCTTGAGGCCGAACGGCATCGTGTCGAGCACGCGGTAGCCGCGCGCGAGGCCGTCCGCGAGCCCGGTCGCGTCGAGGGGCGCGGGGAAGTCGGTCGTCACGTACGCGATCGTCCGGTCGAGCAGCCGCCCGCCCAGCCCACGGGCGGCGTGGGCGACGAGCCCCGCGCGGATGACCGCGCCGTCGGGCTCGTAGAGGTAGTGCCCGACGCCGCCCACGTCGGGTGCGACGTCCTCGTCGCCCGGGCGGTGGGCGACCCGGCGCGTCGTGGTGCGCTCGGTCCCGTCCGGGCCGGTCCACGTCGTGAGGACGAGCGCGGAGCGGCCCGGTCCCTCGGGCGCGAGCGGCCCGAACCAGAGGCCCGCCTCCACCACGTCGCCGTCGACCGAGACCCACTCCGTCTCGGCGTCCTCGGGCAGGCCGTCGTGCGGGATCCCGGGACCGACCTTGATGCCCACGGCGGGGACGCGCTCGCGCAGCGCCCACACCGCGTCGAGCGGCGGGGCGTACGCCTTCGGGTCGAACACGCGCTTGCCGCCCCGTGTCCGCCGGGCGGGGTCCGCGTACACGCCCTCGACCCGCTCGCCCTCGAGATCGAGCGCGAGCCCGTCGCCGTGGCGCACCTCGGCCTCGGGGAAGTGGCGCAGGTTCACGGTGGCGATCGCCGCGGTGAGCTCGTCGACGTCGGTCGCGAGCACCTCGAGCTCCGCGGCGGCGAACGCGAGGGCGTCGACGCCGATCCCGCTCGTGAGGTCGGCGATGCGCCCGATGCCCGCCTCCTGGTAACGCCGCGCGTGCAGGCCCGCGACGACGAGCCGGCTCGCCTGCTCCAGCCCCGCCTGCGTGAAGAGCATGCCGTCGGCGAACGCGCCGAGCTTGCCGCGGGCCGCCGCGCGCAGCCGCGACTGCGTGAGCGCCGCGGCGGCGAGGTCCGGGTCGACGCCCTTCGCGCGCAGCCCCGCCGAGAGCACGAGCGCCTGCTGCTCGTCGTACGGTGGGAGCGCGCCGAGCAGCGCCCAGCCCTCGGGGCTGAGCAGCTTGGTCAGCGTGGCGGCGTCCATGGCGTCGATCCTTCCACGGGGGAGGGGGACCACGCGCAGCCGGGACCCGGATCGTCCCGAGGGGCGGACGTTGGCACTCGCCTTGACCGAGTGCTAACGGCGACCTAGATTTGAGGTCGTGCCGCCACCGCTCGCGGAGGCGGCACCACGTGCGACCAGGCTGTCCGGCACCCGCGACGACGGCCAGCCGGTGCGCTCGACCCATCCGTTGCAGTTCTCACCGCGAAAGGGGAGGTCCGACGTGTCGGTCCCCATCAAGCCGCTCGAGGACCGGATCGTCGTGAAGGCCCTCGAGGCCGAGACCACGACCGCATCCGGCCTGGTCATCCCGGACACCGCCAAGGAGAAGCCCCAGGAGGGCGAGGTCCTGGCCGTCGGTCCGGGCCGTGTCGACGACAACGGCAACCGCGTCCCGCTCGACGTGACCGTCGGCGACAAGGTCATCTACAGCAAGTACGGCGGCACCGAGGTCAAGTACGGCGGCGTGGACTACCTGGTCCTGTCCGCGCGCGACATCCTCGCCGTGGTGGTCGGCTGACGCCGACCCGTTCCAGCAGCAGGGCCCCCCCCCCGCCCCGGCGCGGGCCCGGCGGGGGGCCGGGGCGGGGGGCCCCCCCCGCGGCAGGATCGGGGGACCGACGA
>NZ_JBHXIC010000003.1:69271-75005 GCF_042723955.1 Cellulosimicrobium cellulans
AGCCAGTCCCCTTCGTCCCCCCCCCCCCCCACCGGGGGCGTGGGTTGGGGGGGGCGTCCCCTTTGACCGGGGCCCCCGCCGCGCCGATCACCGTCGCGGCCCCCCCCGCCGCGCGCGCGGCGCCCGCCCCCCCGCCGCGCCCCCCGCGGCGCGGTCGCGGGCCCTGCTGCGTTCCGTGGCCGGTCGCCCCACCGTTTCCCACGGGTCGTGCGCACGCGCTCCCGGTACGACGTCGGACCGGTGCCGTGCAGGTCTGCTGGTGGTGCCGCGGGGTGCCGGTCAGCCGGTGCGGCGAGCGCCGCCGGCGAGGATCGCCGCCCGCTCGTCCTCGCTCAGTCCGCCCCACACCCCGTACGGCTCGCGCACGCGGAGCGACTGCTCGCGGCACTGCATCATGACGGGGCACGAGTGGCAGATCGCCTTCGCGGCCTCCGCGCGCCGTCGTCGCGTCGAACCGCGTTCGCCCTCGGGGTGGAAGAACAGGGTGTCGTCCGTGTCGCGGCACGAACCCTGGTACTGCCATTCCCACAACTCCATGACGGGCCCTGGGAGCCTCGAGATCTCTGCCATGGCGAACAACCTACAAGCGTTGCAGAAGTTGTTCAAGTCCCTTGTGGGGAAAAAGTGAACGGGCAGGTCACGGCGATTCCCGGCGCGCTGCCCCGGGGCCATCCGGCCAAAACGATCCATGGCCGCGGCCCTGCCCGACCTCGATTGGCGCGATGTCGGTTCGATGGCGCGTTTGCGCGAGTGGCGAACAAACCCTGCACAAGTCTGAAGCGAAGGGTGCACGACTGTGACCTGGACGAGGTGGCGAGACGCGAGGCCGGTCGGCAGAATCGATCCATGACCTCCGTCCGGTCCGCCCCCGACCACGAGGGAGCCCGACCGAGCATGTCCTCGAACCCCGGCCTCGCCGTCGCCGCCGTCGCGCGCCGGCTCGGCGTCGCGCCCGCGACCCTGCGGACGTGGGACCGCCGTTACGGGCTCGGCCCCTCGCAGCACCGCGCGGGATCCCACCGGCGCTACACGGACGACGACGTCGCGCGGCTCGTCGTCATGCGACGCCTCACGCTCGACGGCGTCGCACCCGCCGACGCGGCCCGCGCGGCCCTGGCGGCCGACGCCGACGAGCTCGACGCGCACCGCGGCTCCGTCTCGTTCGACGAGCACGGTGCCGACGAGGGGTCGGACCTCGACGACGACCTCGACGCGGACGACGCCGTTGCCGAGCCGGCCCCGCCGTCGCGCCCGTTCCTGCGGGCCGTGCCCGGGGGCGAGCCCGCGCGGGGGAGCGGGCCGCGTGCCCTCGGCGTGCGGGAGGCGCCGCGCCCGACCCGCGTCTCCGACGTCGTCGACGCCGCGATCGCCTACGACCAGCGCACCTGCGACCGGCTCCTGCGCATCCCTGCCGGTGGTGACCCCTCCACCTGGTGGTCCGACCTCGTCGAGCCGGCGCTCGAGCGCCTCGCCGAGCGCACCGTGCTCGCCGGCCCGGGGGAGGTCCCCGAGGTCGTGCTCGCGAACGCGACGCTGGGCGCGCTGCGCGAGTACACGCAGGCGAGCGAGGACGCGATCGTCGCGGCGGGGGGGCCGCCCCGCAACCACCCGAGCCGCATGCGCAGGATCGTCCTCGTGTTCGCGGCGCCGGACGAGCCGCTGCCGCTGGCCGCGCACGCCCTCGCGGCGTCGCTCGCGTCGCACGGCGCGATGGCCCGGATCGTCACCGGCCCGGCGAACGTCCACCGCACGCTGGAGATCGTCACGATGGTGCGGCCCTCGGCGGTCGCGATGGTCACGACCCAGGCGCGCCCCGACCTCGGGATCGTCCACGCGGCGCACGAGGCGAACCCGAGCCTGCCGTTCTTCGTCGGCCTGCCGAGCGACGAGGCCGCCGGCGACCTCCCGCTCGCCGCCACGGTGCACCGCGTGCGCAGCTTCACCGGCCTCCTGCACGAGCTCCTCGCGGTCGTCCGCTGAGGTCTCGGGCGGGCGGCCCACGGGGTGCCGGGCGCGGATCGCGCCGGGAATGCCGGAGGGCCCCGCGGCGTAGAATCCTGGTGTGACCGCCTCGCCCGTCCCCGCCGCCGCTCCCGACCGCGACCCCTTCGCTTTCCTGGGTCTCACCTATGACGACGTGCTGCTGCAGCCCGGCTACTCGGACCTGGCGCCGTCGGACATCGACACCACGACGCGCCTGACCCGCGAGATCTCGATCCGCGTCCCGCTCGTCTCGGCGGCGATGGACACCGTCACCGAGTCGCGCATGGCGATCGCGATGGCGCGCCAGGGCGGCATCGGCGTCCTGCACCGCAACCTCTCCATCGAGGACCAGGCGCTCCAGGTGGACCTGGTGAAGCGCACGCAGACGGGGATCATCGACAACCCGGTGACCATCGGCCCGGACGCGACGCTCGAGGAGCTCGACAAGACGGCAGGCGAGTACCGCATCTCCGGCTTCCCCGTCCTCGACGCCGAGCGCCGCCTCATCGGCATGGTCACCAACCGCGACCTGCGCTTCACGCCCGTCGCGGAGTGGGCGACGACCAAGGTCGACGAGGTCATGACGCCGCAGCCGCTCATCACGGGCCCGGCGGGCATCTCGCGCGAGGAGGCGACCGCGCTCCTGCGCCAGCACAAGCTCGAGCGCCTCCCGCTCGTCGACGCCGACGGCCGCCTCACCGGGCTCATCACGGTCAAGGACTTCGTGAAGTCCGAGCAGTTCCCCAACGCGTCGAAGGACGGACAGGGCCGTCTGCTCGTGGGTGCCGCGATCGGGTACTTCGGCGACGCGTGGCAGCGCGCCACGACCCTGATCGACGCGGGCGTGGACGTGCTCGTCGCCGACACGGCGCACGGCAACGTGCGCATGCTCATCGAGATGGTCGCGCGACTCAAGTCAGACCCGGCGACGCGCGGCGTGCAGGTGATCGGCGGCAACGTCGCGACGCGCGAGGGCGCCCAGGCGTTCGTCGACGCGGGCGCGGACGCCGTCAAGGTCGGCGTCGGCCCCGGATCCATCTGCACGACGCGCATCGTCACCGGCGTGGGCGTCCCGCAGGTCACGGCGGTCTACGAGGCGTCCCTCGCGGCGCGCCCGGCGGGCGTGCCCGTCATCGCGGACGGCGGCATGCGCCACTCGGGCGAGATCGGCAAGGCGATCGTCGCCGGCGCGGAGTCGGTCATGCTCGGCTCGATGCTCGCGGGCACCGAGGAGTCGCCGGGCGAGACGATCCTCGTCAACGGCAAGCAGTACAAGGCGTACCGAGGTATGGGCTCCATGGGCGCCATGTCCTCGCGCGGCAAGAAGTCCTACTCGAAGGACCGCTACTTCCAGGCCGAGGTCACGAGCGACGACATGATCGTCCCCGAGGGCGTCGAGGGCCAGGTCGCGTACAAGGGCTCGCTCGGCACCGTCGCGCACCAGCTCGTCGGCGGCCTGCACCAGACGATGTTCTACGTCGGCGCGCGGACCGTCCCGGAGCTCCAGGAGAAGGGGCGCTTCATCCGCATCACGTCGGCGTCGCTCAAGGAGAGCCACCCGCACGACGTCCAGATGACCGTCGAGGCCCCGAACTACACCGGCTTCTGAGGCGGCTCGCCACCACCACGACGGCCCGGCGTCCGGCCCCCACAGGGCCGGGCTCCGGGCCGTCGTCGTGCCAGGGCACGCCGTCAGGCCGGCGGTCCGTCAGACCGGCGGACCGTCAGGTCGGCGCACCGTCGGGTGCGCTGACCGCCTCACGACGCCATGACACGGGTGTGCAGGGCCTGGACGGCGTACCGCGCCGCCCAGAACGCGCCGTGCTGCCACGCCGAGATCTCCGACATCCAGTCGCCCGCGAAGTAGACGTTCCCCGCGCCCTGCTGGAGCTGCTTGAAGCGCGACGACTGCGTGTTCGGGTAGGCCCACGCGCCCTCGATGTAGGGCACCTTGTGCCACGCGATGGAGAACGAGCTCTCGAGCTCGGTCCGGTACTTCTCGCCGTGGATCTTCACGCCCTGCTCGACGGCGCGCATCTCGCGCTGCCGCGGCGTCATGTCCGCGTAGGAGCGCGCGTTGGCGCCGGTGTTGTAGTACCCGACGACGAGGCCGCGACGCTCGCCGTACCCGTAGGAGGGGTACCAGACGTGGGCGAGGTCCATGTCGGTCTCGGTGATGCCGCCGTAGATCCGGTGGTCGTCCTCCCAGAACCGCGAGCGGTACTCGAGCCCGATCTTGCCCGCCGGGGACCCGACGGCGAACTCGCCGAGGGCGGCGTCGATGTCGGCGCCCCAGTTGGTGTCCCACCGCCGCATGAGCCCCGCGGGCGCGGCGACGATCGCGAAGTCCGCGTCGACCTGGCGGGCCTTGCCGTTCGGCGCGGTGTAGGTGACCGTGACGCCGCTCGTGGTGTTCCGCACCCCGGTGACCGGCGAGCTGAACAGGACGTTCTGCTTGCCGATGGCCCGGACGAAGTAGTCGTAGGTCGTGTCCATGCCGCCCTTCGGCTGGAACATGAGCATCGACTGCTCCCAGTTGATCTCGAACGGGAAGTACTGCCCCACCTTCGAGGCGAGCACCTCCGAGACCGTGCCGGGGCCGGGGAGCGGCGTGCCGTGCTCGTTCCAGGCGGACGGGTAGACGGAGTATCCCCGGTTGTCCCCGCCGCGGTAGCTGCCGTCGGACTGCAGCGACCCCCAGGACCGGAGGAAGGCGCGCAGGTTCTCCTTGTCCGCGGCCGTGAGCTTCTGGTCGAGCGCGCCCTGGTCGGTCGCGTAGCTCAGCAGCTCGGACGTGTAGCCGAAGACGTCCGCCTTGGCCGTGCGGTACCGGACGGGGTTGCCGGGGGTGGCGCCCGAGCGCTCGTTGTAGAGGTAGGCGTCCGCGTTCGCGTTGGTGAACACCTCGTAGGGGACGCCCAGCTCGCGCAGGTAGTCCATGGTGACCATCCACTGCGCGATGCGTCCGGCGCCCGCGTTCATGTACACGCCGTCGGAGAACCGGGCCTTCTGCGTGACGCCGTTGACGTCCGTCTCGGAGTCGCCCCCACGTATGGTCAGCGTCCGCCCGCCCGGCCGGTGGCGCGCCTCGAGCACCGTCACCCGGTACCCCGCCTTCTGCAGCTCGTACGCGGAGGCGAGGCCCGCGGGCCCGGCACCCACGACGACGACCTTCTTGGCCGAGCGGCCCGTCAGGCTGAAGTCGCTGCCCCGCGGCGGCGTCCACGACTCGTTCCGCGGCTGGGCGGCGGCCGTCGGGGCGAGCCCGACGGCGCCCATCGTCGCGAACATGACGCCGGCGCTGGAGCCGACCCCGACGGCCTGGAGGAAGCTGCGGCGCGAGACGCCGGACGTCTTCTCGTCAGTGACCATGTGGCTGAGCCTCTCGTCCACGGCCTGACGGACGGAGTGCCCGGCCCACGATGCCGGGTGCCGCCGTCAGCACCGCCGCCGACGCTAGGGACGCGTCGTCGCGAACGCGGGTCCGGCACGTTTCGCGTCCGTCAACGCGCGGCGGCTCGCGTAAACGTCTCGTGTCGTCGCCGTCGTGCCGGGTCGCAGGACCGCGCGGCACGGGCGTCGCGAGCCCGAGGGCGCGGCGACGAGCGGACACGCAGCCGTCACGGCCCGGAAACGGTCGGCGTCTAGCGTCGCCGCTCCGGTGGCCGTCTGGCCGCCGGAGCGGGGCGGGGGGGGGGCGGCCCGGGGGGGCGGGGGGGGGGGCCCCGCGGGGGGGGGGGCCCCCCCCCCC
>NZ_JBHXIC010000003.1:75015-75873 GCF_042723955.1 Cellulosimicrobium cellulans
CCTGGGCGGGGCTTTTGGGGCGGCGGCGCGGGGCTGGGTGGGGCCGCGGGCGGGGGCGCCAGGGTGGCGCCCGTCGTCCCCGCCTGGAGGCCTGCATGAAGAACCGCACGAAGGTCGTCGTCGCCGTCGCCGTCACCGCCGCCGTGGCCGTCCCCGGCACCGCCGTCGCCGCAGGGAAGCTCTTCGAGCCGAAGCCCACCGAGTCCTTCTCGTTCGTCACCGGCGACACCCCGTCGATCGCCGACGGCGTCGCGTTCGGCAGGAACGTCGCCTGGTACAAGTCCTCGGGCCTCGGGCCCTCCGCGATGAACACGGCGCCGGGGACGGGGGCCGAGGAGCGCTACATCCCCACCGACGTGTTTCCAGGCGGGGTGCTGCCGGCCGGCGTGACGATCACCGAGGCGCAGGGGATCAACGTCCTCATGCGGATCGGCGAGAACCTCGAGCGGGCCGGGCTGTCCTACGACGACGTCGTGTCCATGCGCGTGTTCCTCCAGAACCCCGCGGGCCAGGAGAAGATGGACTTCGCCGGCTGGAACCGCGCCTACCGCCAGTTCTTCGCCAACACGAACCTCGCGACCGGCAAGCCGATCGACGTCCAGCTCGGCTCGGCGACGACCGCCCCGATGGTCGTCAACGCCGCGCGCCCGTCGCGGTTCGCGCTCGAGATCGAGAACCTCCCCGTGAACGGCTGGCTCGTGGAGGTGGAGGTCGACGCGGTCTACCCGAAGTGACGCACGACGGGCCGGCGCCCCGGAGGGTGGGGGGCCGGGGGGGGGTGGTGGACGGAGTAGCGGTAGGTGGAGCTGTTGGGGCGCAGGACCGGGAGGGGGGAGGGGAGTCCGGCGTTTCCCGGCG
>NZ_JBHXIC010000003.1:75883-109509 GCF_042723955.1 Cellulosimicrobium cellulans
GGTGAGCGGCGGGCTGGGGTGGGTGGTGGTCGCCGCGGTCTCCCTGATGTGCCGCACGCCGGGCGGCCGCACGGTCGGGTGCCGGCCCGTCGTGGGGTCGTCGACTCAGTCGCGGAAGGTCTCGATGTTGGCGCCCAGCTCGCGCAGGCGTTCCGTCAGGCCCTCGTAGCCGCGCGCGATGATGTCGACGCCGCGCAGGACCGAGGTGCCCTTCGCCGCGAGCATCGCGAGCAGGATGACGACGGCGGGGCGCAGGGCCGGCGGGCAGCTCACCTCGGCGCCGGACCAGCGCGTCGGGCCGGTGACCTGGAGCCGGTGGGCGTCCAGGAGCCGCACGTCGGCGCCGAGGCGCGTGAGGTCGGTGAGGTGGATGGCGCGGCCCTCGTAGACCCAGTCGTGGATGAGCGTCGTACCGTGCGCGTTCGCCGCGATGACGGCGAAGAACGGCAGGTTGTCGATGTTGAGCCCCGGGAACGGCATGGGGTGGATCTTGTCGATCGGCGCGCGGAGCTCGCTCGGGTGCACGGTGACGTCCACGAGGCGCGTCCGGCCGTTGCGGGCCAGGTACTCGGGGCTCAGCGTGTAGCGCAGCCCCATCTCGGACAGGGTCGCGAGCTCGATCTCCATGAACTCGATCGGGACCCGGGCCACCGTGATCTCGGAGCCGGTGACGATGCCCGCGGTGAGCAGGCTCATCGCCTCGACCGGGTCCTCCGAGACGGCGTACTCCACGTCCACGTCGATGTCGGTGCGGCCGTGGACGCGCAGCGTCGTCGTGCCGATGCCCTCCACCCGGACACCGAGCAGCTCGAGGTAGAAGCACAGGTCCTGGACCATGTAGTTGGGGCTCGCGTTGCGGATCGTCGTGACGCCGTCGCGCCGGGCCGCGGCCATGAGCGCGTTCTCCGTGACGGTGTCGCCGCGCTCGGTGAGCACGACCGAGAGGTCGGCGCCCGACGCCGGGGCCACCGTCGCGTGGTAGTTGCCGCCCGTCGCGGTGACGGCGAGGCCGAACGGCCGCAGCGCGATCATGTGGGGCTCCACGGTGCGCGTGCCGAGGTCGCAGCCGCCGGCGTACGGGAGCTCGAACGTGTCGCGGAGCCCGAGCAGCGGGCCGAGGAACATGATGATCGAGCGCGTGCGGCGCGCGGCGTCGACGTCGATGGCGGCGAGGTCGAGCTGGTCCGGCACGACGATCTCGAGGTCGCGCCCACCGGTCGTCCAGGTCGCCCGGACGCCGATCGAGCGGAGCACGTCGACGATGCGGTCGACCTCGACGATGCGGGCGACGCCGCGCAGCGTGGTGCGGCCTCGGTTGAGCAGCGACGCGCACAGGAGCGCGACCGCGCCGTTCTTGGAGGAGTTGACCTCGATGCGCCCGGACAGCGCGTGGCCGCCCTGGACGCGCAGGTGCGCGTGCTTGGGCCCGCCGAGGCTGATGATCTCGGAGTCGAGCGCGAGGCTGATGCGGTTGAGCATCTCGAGGCTGAGGTTCTGGGCGCCCTGCTCGATGCGGTGCACGGCGCTCTGGCTCGTGCCGAGCCGCTCGGCGAGCTGGGTCTGCGTGAGGCCCCGGTTCTGGCGGGCGCCGCGGATGAGCGCGCCGACCTGCGTCAGAGGGGCGTCGTCGATCACTGTCATGCGAGCGACGATAACTCATGGATGAGATATTCACGCGACGACACCGCGCTCCGGCGGCGGGATCACGGGTTCGTCACACGATCTCCATCCGCGTCGTGAGATAGGTGACGACCGGGCGGGTCTCGGGCCTCGTTGCCGGGTTCACCGGTGGGTTCGTCCGCTACGAGGGCCAGCGGCCGTCCGCGCCGGCCCCGACGTAGGGCGGCTCGCGTTCGGGGTCGAGCGCGTCGACCCAGCGCCGGTGCGCCGCGACCTGGAGGTCGTGGAGGGCGTCGGGGCCCAGGGCGCCGAGGTCCGGGAAGGCGCGCGCGAGGGCGTCGAGGAGGTCGAGCGTGGCGAGCACGTCCGCGTCCGCGGTGTGCAGGGGGCCGACGTCGAGCACCTCGTAGCGCGCGCAGAGGTCGACCAGTCGCCGCTTGCCCTCGCGGGCCGGGTCCCACGCGCGGTCCAGCACGAGCGGGTCGAGCACCGGGCGCACGGGTCGGCCGAGCCGGGCGGCGAGCGTCGGCAGGCCGTGGCGGACGAGCTCCGCGTCGAGGAGGGAGAGGTCGAACGCGGCGTTGTACGCGACGAGCGGCACCCCGTCGCGCTGGGCGTCGACGACGAGCGTCGCGATCTCCTCCAGCGCCGTCGCGGGCGCGACCCCGTGGGTGACCGCGTGCGCCGTCGTGACGCCGTGGATCGCCGTCGCCTCGGCGGGGACCTCGACGCCGGGGTCGAGGAGCCACGTCCGCACGTGCGTCGTCCCGGGCTCGCGCAGGACGAGCGCGGCGGTGACGATCCGGTCGACGTCCACGTCGACGCCCGTGGTCTCGGTGTCGAGACCGAGGAGCGGTCCCGCCGTCCAGGGCGTCGTCGTCATGGTGCACCTCGCGGTCTCGCTCGGGTCCCGGTGCTCGTCGCAGCCGGCGCCGCCGGACGTCCCGGCGACGGGCGTCACCCTGCCAGCGCCCACCCACACGGTGGTCGTGCAGGTGGCGGGTTCGGCCCGCCGGTAGGCTGGCCCGGTGAGCAACGAGATCGAGATCGGACGTGGCAAGCGCGGTCGGCGCGCGTTCTCCTTCGACGACGTCGCGGTCGTGCCCTCCCGGCGCACGCGCGACCCGAAGGAGGTGTCGGTCGGGTGGCAGATCGACGCGTACCACTTCGAGCTGCCGATCCTCGCGGCGCCCATGGACTCGGTGATGAGCCCGGCCACGGCCGTCGCGCTCGGCAACCACGGCGGCCTCGGCGTGCTCGACCTCGAGGGCCTGTGGACCCGCTACGACGACCCCACCGCCCTCCTGGAGGAGATCGCGACCCTCGAGCCGCTCGAGGCGACGCGGCGCATGCAGGAGATCTACGCCGAGCCGATCAAGCCCGACCTCATCACGCAGCGCCTCAAGGAGATCCGCGCCGCGGGCGTCACGGTCGCCGGCGCCCTCTCTCCGCAGCGCACCCAGGAGCACTACCAGACCGTCGTCGACGCGGGCGTCGACCTCTTCGTCATCCGCGGCACGACCGTCTCGGCCGAGCACGTCTCGGGCGTCGCGGAGCCGCTGAACCTCAAGCGGTTCATCTACGAGCTCGACGTCCCGGTGGTCGTCGGCGGTGCGTCCACGTACACCGCGGCGCTGCACCTCATGCGCACGGGCGCCGCAGGCGTCCTCGTGGGCTTCGGCGGTGGGGCCGCGCACACCACGCGCGTCTCGCTCGGCATCCACGCGCCCATGGCGACGGCGGTCGCGGACGTCGCGGCCGCTCGCCGCGACTACCTCGACGAGTCGGGCGGCCGCTACGTGCACGTCATCGCCGACGGCGGCGTCGGCCGTTCGGGCGACCTCGTCAAGGCCGTCGCGTGCGGCGCGGACGCCGTGATGATCGGCGCGGCGCTCGCGCGCGCCGAGGAGGCGCCCGGTCGGGGCTGGCACTGGGGCTCCGAGGCGCACCACGCGCAGCTCCCGCGCGGCGAGCGCGTGCGCGTCGGGACCGCCGGCACGCTCGAGGAGATCCTCTTCGGCCCGGGCCGCCAGGCGGACGGGACGCTCAACCTCGTCGGTGCGCTGCGGCGCGCGATGGCGACGACCGGCTACTCCGACCTCAAGGAGTTCCAGCGCGTCGAGGTCGTCGTCTCGCCGTACCAGCCCCGCTGAGCCGCGCCGTGACGGGACGGGTCGCGGACGGACCCCGGCTGACCCGCGCGGGCGACGGCGTGCCCGAACCGGTACCCGGCGCGGCGCCCGACGACGGCCGTGCCGCGACGGCCACGGACGTCACGTTCGCGGAGGTCGCCGACGACGACGTCGAGGCCGTCGTCGCGCTGTGGCGCACGTGCGGGCTCACGCGGCCGTGGAACGACCCGTACCGCGACCTCGCGGACGCGCGTCTGGGGGAGACGTCGACGGTGCTCGTGGGCCGGGCGACGCGCGACCTCCCGCGACCGGCGTGCGACCACGGCGAGGCCGGCGGCGCGGTCCGCGCGGGCGAGGTCGTCGCGTCGGCGATGGCCGGCGTCGACGGGCACCGCGGCTGGCTCTACTACGTGGCCGTCGACCCGCGTCTCCAGGGCAGCGGCACAGGGCGTGCCACCGTCGTCGCGGCGGAGGCGTGGCTCGCCGCGCAGGGCGCGCGGGCGGTGCGCCTCATGGTGCGCTCGACCAACGACGGCGTCCGCGGCTTCTACGAGCGCCTCGGCTACACCGACCAGGAGTGCGTCGTGCTCGGTCGACCGCTCGGTGCGCCGGACGCGCGCGACGCCGGGCGATGACGCCCGTCCCCGCCTGGGCCCCTGACGGCGACGACCTGGTCGCCCTGGAGGCCGAGCATCGCGCGCGGGTCCGCGCGCTCGACCCGCTCGTCGCGGTCCCGGACCTGGGCGCGGCCCCGCAGGACGAGCGCCTGCTCGCCGTCCGGCTCCCCGACGGGTCGAGGGCCGCGGGCCTCGTCACGGTCGGCGACGTCGGCGCGGACTCCTCGGCCGCGCTGTTCCGCCCGCTGCGCGAGCACAGGCTGCGTGCCCGGGCGGCGGGCCCGGACGTCCCGGGTGCGGTGGCGGCGCTCCTCGCGGCGTGGTCGGAGCGCGTCGCGCGGGACCCGGGCACGCCGCCCAACGGCGACGGCGTGCCCCAGGTCGGACCTGCTCCGCGCGACCACGGGATGGTGCTGGTCTGGCCGAGCCGCGACGTCGGGGCGGTCGCGGCGCTCGCCGGGCACGGCTTGCGCCCGACGGTGCACCTCGCCGCGCGCCGCGGAACGGCGCCGGGTGCGGCAGGACACGGTCCGGCAGGCCTGGTCGTACGCGACGCGACGCACGACGACGTCCCGGCGCTCGTCGAGCACCAGCTCGCCGAGCTCGCGTACGACGAGCTCGTGGGCGCCGCCCGGGTGCGGCCCGGAGCCCGGGAGCATCTCGTGACCCAGGTCGCGGGCGCGGTGGCGAACCCGGCCACGACGTTCCTCGTCGCGACGGCCTCGCCGACGGACGTCCGCGGGGCCGGGGACCGAGCCGAGGGGGTGCTGGGCGTCGTCGCGGTCGAGCCGCCGGAGCGGTCGGGTGCGGTCGCCGGGACGGTCACGACCGGCCCGGTCGCCTACCTCGTGCTGCTGCACGTGACAGGCGCCGCGCGTGGCGCCGGGGTCGGCGGCACGCTCGTCGACGCGGCGCTCGCGCGCGTGCGGGAACGCGTCGGGGAGGACGCGGTCGTGCTCCTGCACCACGGCGTCCTCAACCCGCTCTCGGCTCCTTTCTGGGCCCGCCAGGGCTTCCGCCCCGTGCTCACGACCTGGGAGCTCCCCGTCGCGGGCGCTGTGGGTCCGACGACGTAGCCTGTCCCCATGACGAGCTCATCCGGCACCCCCGGCACCGGACCCGGCGAGGGCGCCGCGCTGGACGGCCTGATCGACCCCGAGAACCCTGCGGCGACGTACGTGCTCGAGCCCGACGTCGTCGCACCGCTCGCGCAGCGCGTCGTCACCAGCAACGAGGCGGGCATGCACCGCTCGGTCCTGCCCTTCACGGGCGCGCCGCTCGCCGCGATCCCCGTCTCCTCCGTGGACGACGTGGCGCGCGCGGTCGAGCGGGCACGGGCGGCGCAGCCGGCGTGGGCGGCGCTCCCCGTCCAGGAGCGTGCGGCCGTGCTGCGCCGGTTCGGAGAGCTCGTGCTCGCGCGTCAGTCCGACGGCCTCGACCTCATCCAGATGGAGTCCGGCAAGTCGCGCCGCAGCGCGTTCGAGGAGGTCGCGGACGTCGCGATCCTCACGCGCCACTACGCCCAGCGCGGGCCCCGCTACCTCGCCGACCGCCGCGCGCCGGGCATGCTGCCCGTGCTGACGGGCACGCGCGTGCACCGTCGCCCGGTGGGAGTCGTCGGCGTGATCGCGCCCTGGAACTACCCGCTGACGCTCGCGTTCGCCGAGGCCGTGCCCGCGCTCGTGGCCGGGAACGCGGTCGTGCTCAAGCCGGACCCGCAGACGACGCTCAGCGCGCTGTGGGGCGCCGAGCTGCTCGAGGAGGCGGGGCTGCCCGCCGACCTGTTCCTCGTCGTCGCGGGCGGCGGCGACGTCGGCGCGGCGGTGACCGACCACGTGGACCACATCGCGTTCACCGGCTCGACGGCGACGGGCCGCAAGGTCGCCGCGCGCGCGGGGGAGCGGCTCATCGGGGCGACCCTGGAGCTCGGCGGCAAGAACCCCCTCTACGTCGCGGCCGACGCCGACGTGCGCGCCGCCGCGCGCGGCGCGGTCCGCGCCTGCTTCTCCAACTCGGGGCAGCTCTGCGTCTCGATCGAGCGGATCGTGCTGCACGAGGACGTCGCCGACGCCTTCCTCGACGAGTTCGTGCCGCTCGTCCGCGAGATGCGCCTCGGGGCCGGCCTCGACTACTCCGCCGACATGGGGTCGCTCACGTCGCAGGCGCAGCTCGACCGCGTCGTCGCGCACGTCGAGGATGCCATCGCGCGCGGCGCGCGCGTCCTCGCGGGAGGCGTGCACCGCGCGGACATCGGCCCGTGGTTCTACGCGCCCACGGTGCTGGACGACGTGCCCGACGACGCGGCGTGCGCCCGGGAGGAGACGTTCGGTCCGGTCGTGTCCGTGCGTCGGGTCGCGAGCGACGACGAGGCCGTCCGCGTCATGAACGACTCCGAGTTCGGGCTCAACGCGAGCGTGTGGACGCGCGACGTCGCGCGGGGCCGCCGGATCGCGGCGCGCGTGGAGGCGGGCACGGTCAACGTCAACGACGGGTACTCCGCCGCCTGGGGTTCGGTCGGCGCACCGATGGGCGGGTTCAAGGCGTCCGGCCTCGGGCGTCGGCACGGCCGCGAGGGGATCGAGGCGCTCACCGAGGCGCAGACGATCTCCGTGCAGCGCGGCGCCAACCAGGGCCTCACGCTCGACACGCTCTACGGGGTCGGCGGCGAGCTCCCCAGCAAGGTGCTCACGACCGCGCTCGACGCGATGCGGAAGCTTCGCCTGCCCTGACCGCGCCGCCCTCGTGCCCGGCGCGGTGCGTCCTCAGCGGCGCACGGCGTCGAGCACGGCCTTCGTCGCCGCGGGCACTTCGCGGACGCGGTACAGCACGGCCTTCCACGGCTCCACGCTCGCCGCGCTGACCCCGATCCCGACGGCGTCGAGGCCTGCGACGCGGCACGAGAAGAGCGTGCGCGGCAGGTGATAGCCCTGGGTGACGACCACCGCCGTGCCGACGCCGAACTCCGACACCGCGCGCGTGCACGTCGCGTGCGTGTCGAAGCCCTCGCGGTCCAGCAGGATCGCGTCGTCCGGCACGCCCAGGTCGAGCAGCCACGCGCGCATCGACCCGGGCTCGTCGTAGTCGTCGTGCGCGTCGCCGCTCACGAGGACGACGGGCGCGACGCCCCGGTCGTAGAGCTCCGCGGCCGCGTCGAGCCGGCGCCGCAAGTACGTCGACGGCGACCCGTCGGATCGTAGTCCCGCACCCGGGACGACGATCGCGTCGCTCGGCGGCACGTCGGCCGCGTCGGCGACGTGCGCTCGCCCGACGCCCTGCACGACGACGAACGGCGCCAGCACGAGCACCGCCAGCCCGGCGGCGACCCACACCGTGGTCCGGCGACGCCGCGACCAGCGTGGGCGGTTCCCCCGCGGGGACCGACGGGAGGGCACCGCCGCCGACGCTGACGCTGGCGCTGACGACGACGGCGTGGAGGGCGCGGTGGGCGTGGCGGAGGCAGGCGAAGCGGGATCGTCGGTCACGGCCCGACCCTAGCGCCGAGGGAGCACCTGTTCGGCGGGGTGGGGTGGGGGTTGTGGGCGAGTCAGGCGGGGGCTTCGAGGGTCGTCAGCTCGGTGGTGAGGTTCGCGCGGGCCTGGGCCTCCCACAGCGCGGCGCCCTGCGGGGTGCGGAACAGCCGCCCGTCGCCGAGCAGGCCTCGCAGGACGGCGGCGCGACCGGTGCGGAAGGCGTCGTCTGGGACGTGCGCGTACTCGGCGCGCACCTGCCGGGCGTAGCGCGCGTACCGGTCCGGCGCGGAGCCGAGGACCGCGAGGTCGGCGTCGGACACGAGCGCGCCCGGCCCGTCGCCGGCCGCGGGGGAGTGGTCCGTCGTCACGAGCACGAGCCGGACCACCTCCGCCACGGCCGAGGCGTCGAGGCGACCCGCGAGCCGGGCGCCCGCCAGCTCGGCGGACCGCTCCTCGTCGCGGCCCGCCTCGCCGTCGTGCACGGCGTCGTGGAACCACAGCGCGAGCTGCGTCACGGCGGTGCCCCCCGGTGCGTCACCCGAGCCGCCCTCCGTCGGCAGTCCGCCCGACGAGGCGCCGACGCCCGCGCGCCCGGGCGCAGCGACGTCGTCGGGCACCCCGGGCTGCCGCCCCTCCAGGAGGGCGAGCGAGTCGAGCGCGTGCACCAGGTGCTCGGGCCCGTGGTAGACGCGGTGCGGCTCGTGCCAGCGCTCGACGAGCTCGACCCCGACGTCGCGCGCGCCCGGGAGGAGCGCGTCCCACCGGGCGAGCAGCGCGTCGGCCTTCGCCGCACGCCGCGCCCGGCCCGGGACCCGCAGCCCTGACGCCCCGAGCCGCCGGGCGAGCGTGCGACCGTCGACGGGGAGCGCGCCGGCCGCGACGGCGACGTCGTACCGCTCGGCGGCGACGTCGTAGTGGTCGAGGTCGAACGCGCGGCGGCTCACGCCGATCGAGGCCGCGAACGCGTGCAGCTCCGCCAGCGAGGCGTCCGAGACGAGATGGCTGAACAGCGTCCCGTGCGCGGGCCACGCCGGCGGGTCGATGAGGACGGTCACCGACCGAGCATCCCACCTACGACGCGCGTGACGCCGCCTCGACGACCTCGACGGACTGACGGGCGATCGCGAGCTCCTCCATCGTTGGCACGACCATGACGAGCGTGCTCGTCCAGTCGGGCGAGATGACGCGCGGCTCGCCGGAGCGCACGGCGTTGCGCTCCGGGTCGACCGCGAGGCCCAGTGGCTCGAGACCTTCGACGACGGCGGCGCGCACGTCGGTGTCGTTCTCGCCGACGCCCGCGGTGAACGCGACGACGTCGACCCGGCCGAGCACGGCGGTGTAGGCGCCGACGTACTTGCGCAGCCGGTGGATGTAGACGTCGAAGGCGCGGCGCGCGTCCTTGTCGCCGGCGTCGATGAGCCGGCGCAGCTCGCGGAAGTCGTTGACCCCCGACAGGCCCTTGACGCCCGAGCGCTTGTTGAACAGGACGTCGATCTCGTCGATGCTCATGCCCGCGTTGCGCGCGAGGTGGAACACGACGGCCGCGTCGATGTCGCCCGTACGGGTGCCCATGACGAGGCCCTCGAGCGGGGTCATGCCCATCGACGTGTCGACCGCGACCCCGCCGCGGACCGCCGAGGCCGACGCGCCGTTGCCGAGGTGCAGCACGATCGTGTTGAGGCCTTCGATGCGGCGCCCGAGGACGCGCGCGACCTTGCCCGAGACGTACTGGTGGCTGGTGCCGTGGAACCCGTACCGGCGCACGCCGTGCGCCTGCGCCACCTCGCGGTCGAGCGCGTACGTGGACGCGGCGTCCGGCAGCGTGGAGAAGAACGCGGTGTCGAACACCGCGACGTGCGGCACGTCGGGCAGCAGCTCGCGCGCGACCTCGATGCCCTTGACGTTCGGCGGGTTGTGCAGCGGAGCCAGCGGCGAGAGCTCGGAGATCTGGCGGACGACCTCGTCGTCCACGAGGACCGGCGCGGAGAAGACGGCGCCGCCGTGCACCACACGGTGGCCCACCGCGTACACGTCCGCGTCGGCGAGCGTCGGGCCGACCTCGTCGAACAGGCCGAGCGCGATGCGCAGGGCGACCCCGTGATCGGCGACGGGCTCCTCGCGCGTCGTCGTGTTCCCCGCGAACCGGTGCTTGATGATGCCGGTGTCCTCGCCGATGCGCTCGATCGTGCCCGCCGCGATCGCCTCGCCGCCGACGGGGTTGACGAGCTGGTACTTGAGCGAGGACGACCCCGAGTTCATGACGAGCACGGACCCGTGCGCGCCGTACGCGCTGTAGGGGTTGGGGCGCTCGCCCTCGGGCAGGATCGTCATGACGTGGCTCCCTGGGACTCAGAGGTGGGGTCGGCGGCGTCGGCCGGGGCCTGCGCCTGGATCGCGGTGATGGCGACGGTGTTGACGATGTCCTGCACGAGCGCCCCGCGCGAGAGGTCGTTCACCGGCTTGTTGAGGCCCTGGAGGACCGGGCCGACCGCGACGGCGCCCGCCGAGCGCTGGACCGCCTTGTAGGTGTTGTTGCCCGTGTTGAGGTCCGGGAAGATGAACACGGTCGCGCGGCCCGCGACGTCCGAGCCCGGCATCTTCGACGCCGCGACGGACGCGTCCACGGCAGCGTCGTACTGGATCGGGCCCTCGACGAACAGGTCGGGGCGGCGCTCGCGGACGAGCGCCGTGCCCCGGCGCACCTTGTCCACGTCGGCGCCGGAGCCGGACTCCCCGGTCGAGTACGACAGCATCGCGACCCGCTGGTCGACGCCGAACTGCTGCGCCGTCGCCGCCGAGGAGATCGCGATGTCCGCGAGCTGCTCGGCCGTCGGGTCCGGGATGACCGCGCAGTCGCCGTAGACGAGCACGCGGTCCTGCAGGCACATGAGGAACACGGACGACACGACGGACACGCCCGGCTGGGTCTTGATGATCTCGAACGACGGCTTGATGGTGTGCGCCGTCGTGTGCTTGGCGCCCGAGACCATGCCGTCCGCGAGGCCGAGGTGGACCATCATCGTGCCGAAGTACGACACGTCCTGGACCCGCTCGCGCGCCTCCTCGAGCGTCATGCCCTTGTGCGCGCGCAGGCGCTGGTACTCCGCGGCGAACCGCTCGACGAGCTCGGGGTCGTGCGGGCTGACCACGTGCGCGGCGTCGATGTCGAGGCCGAGCTCGGCCGCGCGGGCGCGGACCTTCTGCTCCTCGCCGAGGATCGTCAGCTCCGCGACCTGTCGGCCGAGGAGCGTCGACGCGGCGCGCAGGATGCGGTCGTCGTCACCCTCGGGCAGCACGACGTGCTTGCGGTCCGCGCGGGCGCGCGACAGCAGCTCGTACTCGAACATGAGCGGCGTGACGACCTCCGGCCGGGGCACGTCGAGCCCCGCGAGGAGCGCCGCGCCGTCGACGCTCTGCTCGAACAGCGCGAGCGCCGTGTCGACCTTGCGCTGCGACTCCTTGGTCACGCGGCCCCGGGCGCTCGCGGCGGCGCTCGCCGAGCGGAACGTCCCGAGGTCGGTGCGGATGATCGGCAGGCTCGGGTCGAGGTCGGCGACGAGGCGCGCGGTCGACTCGGGCGGGAAGAACCCGCCGTTGAGGATGACGCCCGCGAGGGACGGGAAGCCGGACGCCGAGTGCGCGGCGAGCAGCCCGATGAGGATGTCGACGCGGTCGCCGGGCGTGATGACGACGGCACCGTCGGTGAGCCGGTCGAGCAGGTGCTCGAACGACATGGCACCCACGAGCAGGTCCGTCGCCTCGCGACCCAGGAGCTCCTCCTCGCCGAACGCGAGCGTCCCGCCCACGGCCTCCATGAGCGCGCGGACGGTCGGGGCGTCGAGGAACGGGTCCTCGGGGACCGCCCACCCGGGCAGGCGGGCGCCCGGTGCGGGCTCCGCCGTCGTGCCCGACGGCACCCCCGCCCCCGCGAGCGGCTCGCCGTCCGGGCCGAGCGCGCCGAGCAGCGTGCGCACCGCGTCGAGGTCGTCGGGCTGCACGCGGTTCGCGACGACGCCGATGGGCTGCGCGTGCTGGGAGCGCAGCTCGGCGACGCTCACCTCGATGAGGTTGCCCACGGCGTCGGGCGTGCGGCCCTTGCCGGAGACGACGAGGAGGACCGGCGCGCCGAGGTTCGCCGCGACGCGCGCGTTGAACGACAGCTCGGTCGGGCCCGCGACGTCGGTGTAGTCCGTCCCGACGACCACGACGAAGTCGCACTGGCGCGCGACCTCGTGGTAGCGCGCCACGATCTGCGACAGCGCGCCCTCGGGGTCGGCGTGGACGTCCTCGTACGTGACGCCGATCGCCTGCTCGGCGGTGACGTCCACGCCGTCGTGCGCGAGCAGGAGCTCGAGCACGTAGTCCTGCACGTCCGGGCCGGCGGCCCGGGTGACCGGCCGGAAGACCCCGACCCGCTGGACCTTGCGGACCAGCAGGTCGAGGACCCCCAGCGCGATCGTGGACTTGCCCGTCTCGCCCTCGGGCGAGGTGATGTAGATGCTGCGAGCGGTGTCGCTCACTCGTTGTCTCCTCCGGTGTCCTGCACGGCGGCGCTCGCGCCGTTGTACTGCGGGCCACCCTCCTCGGTCGCCGTCTCGCCGACGTCCGGCCACACCCAGTCGCGCACCTCGGGGATGTCCTCCCCGTGCGATCGGGTGTACTGGCGGGCCGCCAGCCGCGCGTCGACCATCTCCTGGCGCAGGCCCGCGTAGGTCGAGCGCAGGGACGGCACACGGTCGATGACGTCGATCACCAGGTGGTAGCGGTCGATGTCGTTGAGCATGGCCATGTCGAACGGGGTGGTGGTGGTGCCCTCCTCCTTGTAGCCGCGCACGTGGATGTTCGGGTGGTTCGTGCGGCGGTACGTGAGGCGGTGGATCAGCCACGGGTAGCCGTGGTAGTTGAAGATCACGGGCTTGTCCGTGGTGAACAGCGTGTCGAAGTCCTTGTCCGACAGCCCGTGCGGGTGCTCCTTCTCGTCCTGGAGCCGCATGAGGTCCACGACGTTGACGACCCGGACCTTGAGGTCGGGGATGCGGCGGCGCAGGATGTCCGCCGCGGCGAGCACCTCGAGCGTCGGGACGTCGCCCGCGGCACCGAGCACGACGTCGGGGTCCTCGCCCTCGACCTCGGTGCCGGCCCACTCCCAGATGCCCAGACCGCGCGTGCAGTGGGCGATCGCCTGCTCCATGGACAGGAACTGCGGCGCCGGCTGCTTGCCCGCCACGACGACGTTCACGTACTGGCGCGAGCGCAGGCAGTGGTCGTAGGTGGACAGGAGGGTGTTGGCGTCCGGCGGCAGGTAGACGCGGACGATCTCGGCCTTCTTGTTCACGACGTGGTCGATGAAGCCCGGGTCCTGGTGGCTGAAGCCGTTGTGGTCCTGGCGCCACACGTGGCTCGACAGCAGGTAGTTGAGGCTCGCGATCGGCCGCCGCCACGGGATGTGGTTGGTGACCTTGAGCCACTTCGCGTGCTGGTTGAACATCGAGTCGACGATGTGGATGAAGGCCTCGTAGCTCGTGAAGAGGCCGTGGCGCCCGGTGAGCAGGTAGCCCTCGAGCCAGCCCTGGCACTGGTGCTCCGACAGCATCTCCATGACCCGGCCGGCGCGCGCGAGGTGCTCGTCGACGTCGGGCCCGAAGAAGTCGGCGTTCCACTGCTTGTCCGTGACCTCGTAGACCGCCTGGAGCCGGTTCGACGCGGTCTCGTCGGGGCCGAAGATGCGGAAGTTGTCCGGGTTGAGGCGTACGACGTCGGTCAGCCACTGCCCGAGGACGCGCGTCGACTCCGCGACGTTGCCGCCCGGGCCCGAGACGTCGACCGCGTAGTCGCGGAAGTCCGGGAGGCGCAGGTCCTTGAGCAGGAGGCCGCCGTTCGCGTGCGGGTTGTCGCTCATGCGCAGCGTGCCCTCGGGCGCGAGCGCGGCGATGTCGTCGCGCAGCCGGCCATCCTCGTCGAACAGCTCGTCGGCCCGGTACGACTCGAGCCAGCCGCGCAGCACGTCGAGGTGCTCCGGGGTGTCCCGGGCGCTCGCGAGCGGCACCTGGTGCGCGCGCCACGAGTCCTCGGTCTTCTTGCCGTCGATGACGGGCGGGCACGTCCAGCCCTTGGGGGTGCGGAAGACGATCATGGGCCACGCGGGGCGCTCGTCGTTCCCTGCCGCGGCGTCGGCCTTGATCTGCGCGATGTGGTTGAGCACCTCGTCGAGGAGCGTCGCGAAGCGCCGGTGCACCTCGAAGTGGTCCTCGCCGTCGAACCCGCCCGTGAAGAAGTACGGGGTGTGGCCGTAGCCGATCATGAGGTCGCGCAGCTCGTCGTCGCGGATGCGCGCGAGCACCGTCGGGTTGGCGATCTTGTACCCGTTGAGGTGGAGGATCGGCAGCACGACGCCGTCGTTGCGCGCGTTGACGAACTTGTTGGAGTGCCAGCTCGTCGCGAGCGGGCCCGTCTCCGCCTCGCCGTCGCCCACGACCGCCGCGACCAGCAGGTCGGGGTTGTCGAACGCGGCGCCGTACGCGTGGGAGAGCGCGTAGCCGAGCTCGCCGCCCTCGTGGATCGACCCCGGGGTCTCCGGCGCGACGTGGCTCGGGATGCCGCCGGGGAAGGAGAACTGCCGGAACAGCCGGCGCAGGCCCTCGGTGTCCTGCGTGATGTCCGTGTAGGTCTCCGAGTACGTCCCCTCGAGGTACGCGTTCGCGACGAGCCCGGGGCCGCCGTGACCGGGGCCCGCGACGTAGATCGTCGACTGCCGGCGCTGCGCGATCGCGCGGTTGAGGTGCGCGTAGAGGAAGTTGAGGCCCGGGGTCGTGCCCCAGTGGCCGAGGAGGCGCGGCTTGACGTCCTCGCGGTCCAGCGGCGTGCGCAGCAGCGGGTTGTCGAGCAGGTAGATCTGGCCGACGGACAGGTAGTTCGCCGCGCGCCACCACGCGTCGACGCGACGCAGGGTGTCGTCGTCGAGCGGTGCGACCTCGGCGGGTCGCCAGGCGGTGGACTCGGTGGCGGTGGTCGTGCTCATCTCACGCTCCTGCAGGGGGAAGGGTTCGTGAACGACTACGGCTTCATACAACCGCATCGACCGAGGCCCTGCACGGTCCGTGACAGCGAGGAGAGGTGTGACGTGTGTCCGCGAGGCCACAAAGGGTCGAAGGTCCCGGGCGCCGCGACGGGTGCCCGGGACGTCGGTCACTCGCCGCCCACCGGAGCGCCCGCCCGCACCCGGTGTGACGTTCGCCCGCCCGGGCCCGGGGATGCGGGGAGTTGCCCGGGCCCCGGATACCGTGGGGTCGTGCCCGAGCCCACCGCCCCCCGTTCGTTCTGGGCGGTCGCCCGCCAGCCCCGCGTGGTCGGGCTGCTCGTGCTGTTCCTCCTCGCCGCCGCGGTGTGCGCGCGCCTCGGCGTCTGGCAGCTCGACCGCGCCCAGCAGCGTGCCGAGCTCGCCGCGCAGCAGGAGGCCGCGGAGCTCGAGGCGGCCGGGCCCGAGGGCGTCGGGGTGCTCCTCCCGCCGCAATCCTCGTTCCCGGGCGAGCTCGTCGGCCGGCAGGCCTGGGTCGAGGGGGAGTACGACCCCGAGGGCCAGCTCCTCGTGGAGAACCGTGCGCTCGACGGCCGGGTGGGCTACCTGGTCCTCACCCCGCTGCACGTGACCGACGACGGGACGCAGGGCGCGTCGTGGGCCGATCTCTCGGGCGCTCCCGTGCTGCCCGTGGTCCGCGGCTGGGTCGAGGCGCCCGAGGAGAGCGCCGCGCTCGACCCGCCGGACGGCGTCGTGCGGCTCACCGGGTACCTCCAGGCCTCCGAGGCCGCGGGCCAGGGCGGGACCGCGCCCGGGCTCACGGACGCCATCTCGACCGGGGCGCTCGTCAACGAGTGGGGCGGACCGATGTACTCGGGGTACCTCGTGCTGCTGTCGTCCGACCCGGAGCAGCCGTCGGCGGCCGAGGGCGGTCCGGCGCAGCTCCCGCGCCCGACGATCGAGGGCGGCACGGGCCTCAACCTGCAGAACCTCTTCTACGCGCTGCAGTGGTGGGTGTTCGGAGGCTTCGCGGTGCTGCTCTGGATCCGGCTCGTGCGTGACGAGGCCGCGGGCGGCACGCGGGGCGACGACGCCGGGATCGCCGGACTGCCCGGCGCCTGATCCTCCCGCCGCCAGGACGTCCGGGCCGGGCGGCCGTCGAGCACGTCAGCCGTCGAGGTCGAGGTCCTTGAACCACGACTCGGTGACGTAGTCCGTGTCCCACCCGAGCGAGCGGTAGAGCTGGTCGGCCTTCGTGGGGGAGTCCGCGTCGACCTCGAGCGCCACGCGGTCGCGCCCGTCACGCGCGGCGTCCGCGATCACCGTGGCGAGCAGCGACTTCGCCACGCCGCGGCCCCGTGCGGCGCGCGTCACCCCGATGTACTCGACGTAGGTGCCGGGCGCGCCGCTCTCGGCGGCGGCGAGCGACGAGCACACCACCGTGCCCGCCGGTACGCGGTGGCCGTCGTCGGTCTCGACGTACGCGAGCCACCAGTGGTCCCAGCTGTGACCAGAGTCCTCGCGGAGCCGCTGCACGAACTCCGAGAAGCTCTCGCGGTAGGAGTTGAAGTGGTCCTGGAAGGACGTCTCCAGCATCTGGTGCACGACCTGGAGGTCGGCCGCGACGGGCAGGCCGTTCTGGTGCCGCTCGACCGGGCGCACCGTGACGCCCGCGCGGGGCGTCAGCGCCGCCTCGCCCGCCGTGACGGGGCGGGTCATGTGCAGCCAGCTGCGCCGCCGCGCGTAGCCCGCCCGGGTGAGCCAGCCAGTCTGGCGCGTGTCGTCGGCGAACGGGCTCTCGTCGAGGCGCGTCGTCGGGACACCCCGCAGGCGCGCCATCGCGACCGCCGTGCGCTCCGCCCAGCGGTAGAACGCGTCGGCGATCGCGTCGACCTCGGCCATGTCGCGGTCGAAGTAGCCCCAGACGGTCGCCCGCCCCGCGGCACGGTCGTGCACGGTGACCCAGGCGCGCGGCACGTCGTCCGGCCCGACGGCGACGAGCTGGCGACGCGTCCACGACGCCAGCCCCGCGACCTCGGACTCGATCCCGGCAGGGTCGACGTGCGTCGAGCCCGTCCCCTGCAGCTCGTCCAGACGTCGCAGCCCGACGAGGGCGTCGATGTCGGCGTAGCCGGGGACCCGGGCCCGCCACGGGCTCGGGAGGGGCGGGAGGTCGTGCAGGGTCTCGCTCGTGGTGTCAGGCATCAGCACCATCTTGGCACCGCCCGGCTCTACTCCTGCTGCCAGGAGTGCCAGAGGCGCGCGTAGTCGCCGCCCGCCGCGACGAGCTCGTCGTGCGGGCCGATCTCGCTGATCCGGCCGCCGTCGACCACGGCGACGCGGTCGGCGTCGTGCGCGGTGTGCAGGCGGTGCGCGATCGCCACGACCGTCCGGCCCGCGAGCACGGCGTCGAGCGAGCGCTCGAGGTGCCGGGCCGCGCGCGGGTCGAGGAGCGACGTCGCCTCGTCGAGCACGAGCGTGTGCGGGTCGAGGAGCACGAGCCGCGCGAGCGCGACCTGCTGCGCCTGCGCGGGCGTGAGCACGTGCCCGCCCGACCCGACGGTCGTCTCCAGCCCGTCGGGCAGGGACTCGGCCCACCCGCGCGCGTCGACGGCGTCGAGCGCGTCGCGGAGCTCGGCGTCGCTCGCCTCGACCTTCGCCAGCCGCAGGTTGTCCGCGAGCGTGCCGACGAACACGTGGTGCTCCTGCGTGACGAGCGCGACCTCACGGCGCAGGTCCTCCAGCGGCAGGTCCACGAGCCGCACGCCGCCCGAGCGGACCGACCCGGCCGTGGGCGGGTGGATGCCCGCGAGCATGCGCCCGAGCGTCGACTTGCCCGCGCCGGACGGGCCGACGACGGCGAGCCGCTCGCCCGGTTCGAGGTCGAGCGAGACGCCGTGCAGGACCGGGTGACCCTCGCGGTAGGCGTACTCGACGTCCCGCGCGACGAGCCGGTCGCCGTCGGGCACGTCGCCCGTCGCGGTGCGGTCGCCGGGGACCTGCGCGACGCCGACGATGCGCGCGTACGACGCCGCGGCGACCTGGATCTCGTCGAGCCAGAAGATGAGGTTCCACACGGGCCCGGCGAGCTGGAACGCGTACGTCGTCACCGTGGCGACGGCACCGAGCGTCGTCTGGCCCTGCGAGAGCAACCACGCGCCCCACACGAGCGCGGCGACCGGCGCGATCGCGATCGCGAGGTCGATGCCCGGGAAGAGCACCGTGCGCAGCCCGAGCGTGTACTTCTCGGACTCGAACGCCTCGGTGAGGTCGGCCCGCACGCGGGCCTTGCGCCGCTCGGTGAGCGAGAGCGCGTCGACCGTGCGGGCGCCCTCCACGTTCTCCGTGATGGTGCCGTTGAGCGTCGCGTACGCTGCCGCCTCGCGCTGGTAGCCCGCCGACGCGCGCTTGAGGTACCAGCGCGAGACGACCACGAGCAGCGGGACGCCGACGAACAGCGCGATCGCGACGAGCGGCGCGACGACGACCGACGCCACGACCGTGAGCACGAGCGTCACGACGGCGACGAGGAGCTGCGGCACGCCGAACCGCACCGCGTGCTGGATGCGGTCGACGTCGTTGGTCGTGCGCGCGACGAGGTCGCCCGTCCCCGCGCGCTCGACGGTCGACAGCGGGAGCGAGGTCACCGTCTCGACGAGGTCCTCGCGCAGCTCGGCGAACACCGTCTCGCCGAACACCATGGACAGGCGCTGCGCGTACCGGCGCAGCACGGCCTGGGCCAGGACGGCCCCGGCGCCCACGGCGACGACAGTCGTCACGTAGGACGACGTCGTGCCCTCGGTGACGGCGTCGACGAGCCGGCCGAGCAGCCACGGCCCGACGAGCCCGGCGACGGCGGCCAGCGTGTGCAGGACGGCGATGAGGACGAACGTGCCGCGGTGGCGGGCGAAGAGCCGCCCGGCGGCGGCGCGGACGGCGGGGCCGTCGGCGACGGGGAGCTTCACGACTCTCCTCCTTCGGGTGCGGTGCGGGCGAGGACGGGGGACTCGTCGAGCGAGCGCCCGACGACGCGCAGGTAGCGGGCCGCGTCGTCGTCCGGCGTCGTACCGGGAGCGTGGGCGCGGTCCACGAGGTCGCGGTGCGTGCCGCGCGCGGTGACGCGACCACCCTCGAGGAGCAGGACCTCGTCGACGTGCTCGAGGACGAGCGGCGACGCGGTGACGACGAGCGTCGTGCGCCCGCGCCGGGCGTCGGCGAGGCTCGCGGCGATCCGCGCCTCGGTGTGGGCGTCGACGGCGCTCGTCGGCTCGACGAGCACGAGCACCTCGGGCTCGGTGAGCAGCGCCCGCGCGAGCGCGACACGCTGGCGCTGGCCGCCCGAGAGCGACCGGCCCTTCTCGGGCAGCTCGCCTGCGAGACCGTCGGGGACGGAGTCGAGCACGTCGTGGGCGTCAGCGACGGTGACGGCGGTGAGCACGTCGGCCTCGGTCGCGGAACCCCGCGGGTCGAGCTCGTCGCGCAGCGCGCCGGAGAAGAGCTGCGGCGTCGCCTCGGCGACCACGACCCGGCGCCGGAGCGCGTGCTTGTCCAGGTCGGCGAGGAGCGTCCCGCCGAGCCGCACCGGCGTGGCGGCCTCCGCCGCGTCGTCGAACCGGCCGAGGCGCGTCGCGACGGCCGCCGACGCGTCGGGGTCCGCGGACACGAGCGCGACGACGCGGCCCGGCTCGAGGACCAGCCCGCTCGTCTCGTCGACGAGGGGGCTGCCCTCGGGCGGCATGGGCGCGGTGGCCGGGGTCGCGCCCGCGGCGGGCTCGACCGCGAGGACGCGCACGATCTTGCGCGACGCGACGTGCGCGCGCGTCGCGATGTTGAGCATCTGCGTCGCGACCTGGAGAGGCCAGCCGAGGAAGGCCGCGTACCCGTAGAACGCGACGAGCTGCCCGGGCGTGATGTCGCCGGCCAGCGCCGCCGTCGCGCCCAGGTAGACGACGAGCACGACGAGCAGGCCCGGCAGGAGCACCTGGAGGGCGTCGAGCGTGGCCTGCGTGTGCGCGACCTTCACACCGGCCTCGCGCACCTTCTGCGACTGCCGCGCGTAGCGGCCGACGAACACGCCCTCGCCGCCGATGCCGCGCAGGATGCGCAGGCCGGAGACGGTGTCGGCGCCGAGCGTCGTCAGGCGCCCCTGGGCCTCGCGCTGCGCGGCCTGCCGCTGCTGGAGCGGCTTGACGAGCAGCGCCAGCACGGCCGCGACCACGGGCAGGCCCAGCACGACGACGAGGCCGAGCTGGAGCGACGTCGAGAGCATGATGACGGCCACCACGACGTACGCGCCGAGCGCGCCGAGGAACTGGCCCATCATCGAGAAGAGCTGGCCGACGCGCATGGCGTCGCTCGCGACCGTCGACACGACCTCGCCCGTGGGCAGCTCCTCGGTGATCGCGTCGCCGGAGCGCGCGGTGACGTCACCCACGAGCTGGGACGTGGTGAGCGCGGAGCGCAGCCAGTTCGCGATGTCGAACCGGTGCTGCGTCACCCCCGTGACGACGATCCCCAGCCCCAGCGCGAGCAGGAGCCCCGCCCACCGCCACAGCTCCGGCCCGAACCCCTCCGCGAGCCCCTCGTCGAGCGCGCGGCCGAGCATGTACGGCTGGAACGCCTGGCACGCGAAGTTGGCCAGGCCCAGCAGCACGGAGACGGTGAGCACGGTCCACTGGCGCCTGGCCAGCCAGAGCAGGTAGCGCGTCGGTCCGCGCAGGTCGGGGGTCCCCGGGTCGGGGAGAGGGAGGGGTCGCACGGTGTTCTACCCTAGGTTCGGCGTCCGACACGCGGCGACGCTTTAACCGCTGCGACCGCGTCACACGCCACCGCTCGCGGCAGGGACCGCGGCGGCCGTCTCGCCCGGAACGAGGACCCCTCCCATGACCACGCAGGACCCGGCCACGCCCACCCCGACCGACGCGCCCGCCGACGTGGCGACGCCGAGCACGGAGGCCGCGCGCACCGCGATCCGCAAGGCGCGCGGCGCGCTCGCCCGCTACCGGGTCCTCGCGATCATCACCGGTGTGATGCTCCTCATCCTGTGCGTCGAGATGCTCGTCAAGTACGGCGTGGGCCAGTTCGTCGACGTCGACGGGATCATGCGGTACGTGTCCTGGATCCCCTTCGCGCACGGCTGGATCTACGTCGTCTACCTCGTCACGGTGCTCGACCTGTGGACCAAGATGCGCTGGGGCTGGGGCCGCCTCGCGACCATGGTGTTCGCGGGCGTCGTCCCGGTCATGTCGTTCATCCTCGAGAAGAAGGTGCACGCCGAGGCCGAGGCCAAGCTCGCCGCCCTGGAGGAGCAGTACGCGTCATGACGGCGGCCCTCGCGCCCCTCGTCGCGCCCGGCCCCGAGCTGACCACCGCGGAGCTCGAGCGGTACGCGCGCCACCTCGCGCTGCCCGGCGTCGGTCCCGAGGGGCAGCGTCGTCTCGCCGCCGCGCGCGTGCTCGTCGTCGGCGCGGGCGGCCTCGGCAGCCCCGCGCTGCTGTACCTGGCCGCCGCGGGCGTGGGCACGATCGGCATCGTCGACGACGACGTGGTCGACACGTCCAACCTCCAGCGCCAGGTGATCCACGGCGGGCCCGACGTCGGGCGCCGCAAGGTCGACTCCGCGCGCGACGCGATCGCCGACGTCAACCCGCACGTGCGCGTCGTCGAGCACGCGCTGCGCCTCGACGCGGACAACGCCCTCGACGTGCTGCGCGGCTACGACGTCGTGCTCGACGGCGCCGACAACTTCCCGACCCGCTACCTCGTCTCCGACGCGGCCGAGGTCCTCGGCCTGCCCGTGGTCTGGGGCTCGATCTACCGCTTCCAGGGGCAGGTGAGCGTCTTCTGGGTCGCGCCGCGGTTCGCGGTGCCCGAGGCGGGAGAGGCGCGCGGCGTCACGTACCGCGACGTGTTCCCCGTCCCGCCCCCGCCCGGTGCAGCGCCCGACTGCGCGACCGGCGGCGTGTTCGGCGCGATGTGCGGGACGGTCGGCTCGGTCATGGCGACCGAGGCGATCAAGCTCGTCACCGGCGCCGGCACGACGCTCCTCGGCCGCCTCGCCGTCTACGACGCGCTCGAGCTCTCCTGGCGCCAGCTCACCGTGCGTGCCGACCCGACGCGCGAGCCCGTCACCGAGCTGCTGCCGGGCGATGACGCGTACGCCGCGTTCTGCGGGCTCGCCCCCGCAGCGTCGGCCGCGGCGCCGGGCACGGGGGAGCGCGACGTCGACGCGCACGACGCCGCAGCCCTGCTGGGCGGCGGCGCGGCGCCGTTCCTGCTCGACGTTCGCGAGGACTGGGAGGCGCAGATGCGCCCCCTCCCCGGGTCGACCCTCGTGCCGAGCGGGACGTTCCTCGCGGGCGACGCCACCGCGGCGCTCGCGGACCTGCCGACGGACCGGCCCGTCCTCGTCGTGTGCGCGGTCGGCGGCCGCTCGGCCCGCGTCGCCGACGTCGCCCGCGTGGCCGGGATCGACGCCCGCTCCGTCGTCGGTGGCGTCCCCGCCCTCCTCGACGCGCTCGCCGCGACCTACCGCGCGAGATAGTCTCCGGCCGTCGCAGCGCGAGACCGGACTCGGGTGTGGGCGCCCCCTGGTTGGCTCGTCGGTGTGCACACCGACGAGCAGCTCCCCTCCTCCTCGACGCCGTCTTCCCCGGGCCGTGTGCCCGCAGGGTGGGGTGACGATCTCGCGCTCCGGGTCGGCCTGGGGACCAACACCTTCGGTCGAACGACCGACGACGACGTGTCCCACCGGATCCTCGACGGCTTCGTCGCTGCCGGGGGAGCGCTCGTCGACACCGCGGACACCTACTCCGACGGCGCCTCCGAGGCGATCCTCGGCGACTGGATGCGTCGCCGCGCGAACCGCGACCAGCTGGTGGTCGCGACGAAGGTCGGGAACCACCCCCGCTTCGACGGCCTGTCCTCGTCCACGGTGACCGCCGCGGTCGAGGAGTCCCTGCGCAGGCTCGGGACCGACCACATCGACCTGTACTTCGCGCACTACCAGGACGACCGGACCCCCGTGGAGGAGAGCGCGCAGGCGTTCGATTCCCTGGTCCGCTCCGGAAAGATCCGTGCGGTCGGACTGTCGAACTTCAGCGCAGGGACCGTTCGCGAGTGGCTCCAGGTGGCCCGCGACGGCGGGCTGGCCGTGCCCGTGGCGCTCCAGCCTCACTACAGCCTGGTCCATCGACGTCCGTTCGAGGCGGAGCTCGCGCGGATCGCCGCCGAGTCCGGGCTCGCCGTACTGCCCTACCGTTCGCTCGGGGGCGGGTTCCTCTCCGGGAAGTACCGCACCGAGGCCGATACCGAGGGACGCGCGCGCGGCGTCGGCGTCCGTCCGCTCCTCACGCCCGAGGGCCTGCGTGTGGTCGACACCGTCGAGGCGATCGCCCGCGACCACGGCGTCGGAGCGGCGAGCGTCGCTCTGGCCTGGCTCGTGAACCAACCCATGGTCGTCGCGCCGCTCGCGTCAGCGACCAGCCTCGTCCAGCTGGACGACCTCCTCTCGGCGCCGACGGTGCGACTGACTCCCGCCGATCTGGAGCGGCTCGCGACAGCGTCCGACCGGCTCGGCTAGTCGACGACTGGCCGTTCTCTCCCGCGGTCAGAGGGCGAGGTCGAGGCGTCCCTCGGGGGAGGAGCTCGCGAGGGCGCCCTCGCGGCGGGGGATGCGGCCGGCGCCGGCGGCGAGGCGGCCCGACTCGACGGCGAGGCGCATCGCGTGCGCCATGCGGACCGGGTCGGCGGCGCGCGTGACGGCGGTCGCGAGCAGGACGCCCTCGCACCCGAGCTCCATCGCCTGCGCGGCGTCGGACGCCGTGCCGATCCCGGCGTCGAGGATCACCGGCACGCGGGCGGCGGCCGCGATCGCCTCGATGTTGCGGGGGTTGAGGATGCCGAGACCGGTGCCGATCGGGGCACCGAGCGGCATCACCGCGGCGCACCCGACGTCCTCGAGACGGCGCGCGAGGATCGGGTCGTCGTTCGTGTAGGGGAGCACGACGAACCCGTCGCGCACGAGCTGTTCCGCCGCCTCGACGAGGCCGACCGGGTCGGGCAGGAGCGTGATGTCGTCGGCGACGACCTCGAGCTTGACCCACTCGGTGCCGCACGCCTCGCGCGCGAGGTGCGCGGTGAGCACGGCCTCGCGGACCGAGAAGCACCCGGCCGTGTTGGGCAGCGCGCGGATGCCGAGGCGCGCGAGGAGCGCCCAGATCCCCGAGTCGGGACTCGCCTCCCCGCCGGCGCGGACGGCGACGCGTCGCATCGCGACGGTGGTCAGCGCGGTGCCCGACGCGACGAGCGCGTCCTCGAGCGTGAGCAGGTTCGCCGCACCGCCGGTGCCCATGACGAGGCGCGACCCGATCGTCGTGCCGGCGACGACGAGCGGGTCGTCGCCGTCCGACGGGCGGCGCGCGGGCGCGGGGGAGATGTCGGTCGTGGTCACGGGTCCTCCTCAGCCGCCCTGGACGGCGGTCACGATCTCGATGCGGTCGCCGGGCGCGACGACGGTCGTCGCCCAGGAGCCGCGCGGGACGACGGCGTCGTCCACCGCGACGGCGACGCCCTGCGGCGTCCCGTCGGCGACGTAGGCGGGCACGAGCGCCGCGACGAGCTGCTCGAGGTGCACGGGGGCGTCGAGCGGGTAGGGCTCGCCGTTGACGAGCGCGGTCGGAGCGGGTGCGGTCACGGAATCACCTCGGTGTCGTCGTGGAGGAGGCGGCCGGTTCGGCGAAGCGGTCGGTGCGGGTCGGGGCGAGGGCGGCGGCGACGTCGGGCGGGAGCGCGGCACCCGTGAGCCCGGCCATCACCGCGTCGGCGGTGAGCGGCGCGAGCAGGATGCCGTTGCGCCCGTGGCCGGTCGCGAGGTGCAGCCCGGGGACGGCGGTCGGGCCGACGAGCGGCAGGTTGTCCGGCGTCGCGGGGCGCGCGCGCGGCGTCACGTCGACGAGCGCAGCCTCGTCGATCCCGGGCAGGAGGGCGCGCGCGTCGCGCAGCAGGGCGAAGACCCCGCCCGCGGTCGCGCGACGGTCGTCGGGGTTCTCCTCGGTCGTCGCCCCGACGACGACCTCGCGGTGCCCGGCGCGCGGGCCGTCCAGGACGGGCGTGCGCGGGACGACGTACACCGGTCGGCCCTGCACGACCCCCCGCACGACGTGCTCGAGCGCGAGCTCGGGCCCGGCGTCGAGGCGCAGGGTCTGTCCCTTGACCGGGCGCGTGGGGACGACCACGCCGGGCACGTCCGCGAGCAGCGCGCCTGATGCCCAGCCCGCCGCGACCACGACCGCACCAGCGGCGTGGAGCCGGCCCGCGTCGTCGTGCACGCCCACGACGTGCCCGGCAGGGCCGAGCGCGAGCCGCGTCGCGGATACCCGCACGACGACGGCGCGCACGTCGGAACCGTTGTCCGACCCGATGAGCGTGCCCGGCTGAGAACCCGCACCGGCGCCACCACCGAGCGGGCCGAGCAGCCCGCCGAGCAGCGCGGCGTGCACCGCGCGCGGGTCGACCGCGTGGTCGTCCGGTGCCCACGCCGCGCCCGCGACCCGCGGGCCGAGGTACGGCTCACGGCGACGGGCGTCGGCGACGGTGAGCTCGCGCGAGGCGAGACCGTGCGCGGCGTGGAGGGTGAGGACGCGGCGGAGCAGCGCGAGGTCGTCCGGGTCGTAGGCGAGGGTGAGCGTCCCGGCGGCCCGCAGCCCGACGTCGGCCCCCGCCGCCGCGTGCAGGCTCGCGGCGAACGCGGGCCACACCGCGGCGGCCGCGAGGTGGAGACGCAGCGCGTCCTCCTCGCCGAAGTCGGCCTCCGTGACGGGGGCGAGCATCCCGGCGGCGGCGTGGGTCGCGCCGTCCCCCGGCGCGGGGTCGAGCACCGTGACGGTCATCCCGGCGCACGCGGCGCGCCACGCCACGGCGAGCCCGACGATCCCGCCGCCCACGACGACGAGGTCACGGGCGCCGTCGGGCACGGCGGGTTCGGGTCCCGGCGAGCGGGACCCGGGGCGGACAGGGGTGTGCATGCGCGCTCCCTTCGCTGGCATGACCCAGATCAGGTTTGACGGTCGGCTCCGACGCCCTCTCAGCCCCGTGCGGGGCTCCCGTGCTGGCGGCCACAGTACCGCGTGCCCGGTCCCGGCCGTACCGGCGGGGCGCGCGGCCCCACCGCGCTCAGGTGTCCGCGTGCTCGAGCTCGCGCGCGGGACCGTCCGGCGCGGGCACCGGGGGCGGCTCCCGGTCGGGCGCGCTCGCCGGCGCCGACGCCACCACGCGGCGACCGAGACGGAGCATCGCCGCGCCGCCCAGGACGAGCAGGAGCGCGCCGGTCGGGACCATGAACGGGCCGTAGGGGCCCTGGCCGGCGGAGGCCAGCCAGAACATGCCGAGGATCGTCGCGACGTAGGCGACGACGACGGACGGCAGCGTCGCCAGCACCGACGGCCGCCCGCCGGGGCGAGGCTCTCCTCGCCCCGGTCCACCGGTCGCCCGTGCCAGGGCCCGCGCGGTGGTCCGCGTCTCGACGCGCCCGACGACCGCGACGAGCGCAACCAGCAGGACGGCGAGCACCGCGATCCAGGGCACGCGTCCGAGCCACCACGCACCCGTGCGGACGTCCGACGGCGGGAGCATGCCGAGCGCGTCGAGCGCGAGCGCACCGAGCAGCGCGGCGACCATGTGCCACAGGTAGAGCGTCAGGACGACGGTGTTCGCGCCGATCACGGCGGCCCAGGGCCGGGTGCGCCGGAGCCAGCGCTCGGCCGGCCCCGCGACGAGGGCGGCGAGCGCGACCTGCGCCGCCGCGAGCGTCATGAGCGCGACCGTGGGCGGCGACGGGTTCTGCATCGCGGCGCCCGGCACCGACACCATGCTCACGGGGTAGGGGCCCGGCCCCGTGAGCAGCACGAGCGCCACGACGCTGCCCACGAGGAGGGCCGCGGCGCGGCGCGGGGTGAGCCGGAGGCTCCCGTCCTCCCACGCGAAGCCGACCTGGTGCACCGCGACCCACGCGACGACGAAGTTGCCGAGGGCCCAGGCCTCGACGCCGGTCGTGAGGCGCAGCGCGTCGCCGACGACGACGAGCGCGAGCAGCACCGCGGGCACGGCGAGCCCGAACCGCTCGTGCCACCGGTACGCGAGCGGCGTCAGCGCGACCACCCCGAGGTAGACCACGAGGAACCACAGCGGCAGGGTCACGAGCGCGACCGCCTGCGCGACGTCGGGCGCCGGCACGCCGAGCCACCCGGCCACGAGCGCACCGCCGGCCACGGCGAGGAGGAGCACCGTGACGGGCGGGAGCAGCCGCGCGCTGCGGTCGAGCAGCCAGCGCGCGGGGGTCACCCCGCGCCCGCGGTGCCGCGTCCAGGAGATCGCGTTGGCCACGCCACCGATCAGGAAGAAGAGGGGCATGACCTGGAAGGCCCACGTCACGGGGTGCAGCGCGGTGAGCTGCGTGAGGGCGGTGAAGCCGGTGAGACGACCGGCCGCGTCCCGCTCCACGGTCATGACGAGCCAGTGGCCCACCACGACCGCGGAGATCGCGACGACACGCAGGAGGTCGACGTGCCGGCGGCGCGACCCGGGCGTGCGGCGGGCGAGCTCGGTGATCGTCGGCACGGTCAGTCTCCTCGGGATCGGGCGGGGTCGGGCGGGGGCGGGGCGGACGGCGGTCGGGACCGGAGCCGGGACACCGCGAGCAGGAGGACGGCCAGCACGAGCCCGGGACCCACGACCCAGACAGGCCGTTCGAGCCACCAGCCGGCGGTCGGCCGGCTCGCCAGGGAGAAGCCGGCGAGCTCGTACAGCCACAGGAACGCCACGAGCGCGGTCATGTGCCAGACGAACACCGGCATGGCCAGCCCGTTGGCCGCCACGACGGCCCGCCAGGGGCGCCGTCTCCGGAACCAGGTGTCGAGGCGGGGCCGGGCGAGCAGGGCGAGCCCGAGCTGGAACGTGGCGAGGGCGGCGATCACGGCCGTCGTCGGGAACATGTTGCCGAACGGGTCGCCCTGGACCGCGACCATCGAGGCGGGGTAGGGGCCGAGCGCGGCGAGGACGACCAGACCACCGAACCCGATCGCCGCGACGGCGAGGGCACGACGTCGCCCACCCACCAGGAGGGTGCCGTCGCGCCAGAGGTAGCCGAGCTGGTGGCAGAGGAGCCACACGGCCGCAGAGCCGGCCAGTCCCACGGCGAGGCCTCCCCAGCCGGCTCCCAGGCGCAGGAGGTCGGCGAGGAGCGCGACGCCGAACAGCACCGCCGGCGCTCGCCAGCCCCAGGCACGGTGCGCCCGGGCGGTCAGCGGCACCAGGGCCACCACGACGACGTAGACGCCGAGGAACCACAGCGGGGCGAGCACGGCCGCGCCCCAGTCGAGGACGCTGCGCCCACCGGTCGCGCGGGACACGGCGTCGACGACAGCCCACGCCGCGAGCCACGGCACGAGCGGGAGGAGGAGGCGCCGCATCCGCGTGCCGAGGAACCGCGCGGCGCCGCCGCCGTCGCGCGTGACCGCCTGCCAGCCCGCCAGGTTGGCGTACCCGCCGACGACGAAGAACACCGGCATGACCTGCAGGACCCACGTCGCGGCCCAGCCGCCGGGGACGTCGGCGATGGGGTTGGGCATGACGAGCACACCGTCGGCGCGCCAGTGGGTGAGCGACAACGACCAGTGCCACACGACGACGACGCCGACGCTCACCACCCGCAGCAGGTCCACGACCCGGTCGCGCGAGGCGGGCGTCGCGTCGACGAGGGCGTCGAGGTCGGGTCGCCGCGGCACGGCCGGCACGGCCGGCACGGCTTGCACGGCCTGCACGACGGCGTCGGTCGACGTCGGCATGGTCCCTCCTCGCGCTCGGGGCTGGTCCGGGAGCGCCGTCACGTCGGCGGCCGTCCCGCGGTCCCTTGCAGCATGCGGGAGGCCGTCCCCCGCACGCGGGCGTCTCCCGGGCCACCACGGTCGAGCGTGCGTGGCAGCACGCACCTTCCCGGCCTCTCTCCCGGGTCGGCGGCCGGGAACGGTCGGACGCGCCTGTGGTCGTGGCCGTGGCGGTGCGTCGTGGTGCGGCTAGGCTCCCGCGGGTGAGCACCGGGACCTTCGCCAGCCCTGCAGACCTCGACGCGTCGCGGGCCGACGCCGTGCGCGCCCGCCTCGCCGACGCGCGCCTCTACCTCTGCACGGACGCGCGCGAGGAGCGCGGCGACCTCGAGGACTTCCTCCGGGCGGCGCTCGCGGGCGGGGTCGACGTCGTGCAGCTCCGCGACAAGACGCTCGACGTCGCGCGCGAGCTCGAGCTCCAGGAGCTCGTCGCGCGGGTCGCGACGGATCACGGGGCGCTGTGGGCGGTCAACGACCGGGCCGACGTCGCCCGGCTGGCCGGGGCACCGGTCGTGCACATGGGCCAGGGCGACCTGCCCGTCCCCGCGGTGCGCTCGCTGCTCGGCCCGGCGCCGGTCCTCGGCCGCTCCACGCACACGACCGACCAGGCCGCCGCCGCCGAGGCGGACCCGGACGTCGACTACTTCTGCGTCGGCCCGCTGTGGGCGACGCCCACCAAGCCGGGGCGCGCCGCCGTCGGGCTCGACCTGCTCCGCGAGGTCGCCACGACGCGGCCGGTCACGCCGTGGTTCGCGATCGGCGGGATCGACGCCGACCGGCTCGACGCGGTCCTCGACGCGGGGGCCGCGCGGATCGTCGTGGTGCGGGCGATCACGCACGCGGACGACCCCGAGGCCGCCGCCCGCGCGCTGCGCGAGCGCGTCGCCGAGCGGGCCGCGACGCGCACCGACGCCTGAGACGCGTGACGGGCGTCCGCCGCGCGGCGACTATCCTGGAGCGGTGACGTCACCCGCCACCACTCCCGAAACCCCCACCACCGCCGAGGTCGCCGCGACCCCGCGCCCCGTGCTCGTCGTCGACTTCGGCGCCCAGTACGCGCAGCTCATCGCGCGTCGCGTGCGCGAGGCCAAGGTCTACTCCGAGATCGTGCCGCACACCTTCACGGTCGAGCAGATGCTCGCGAAGGACCCGGTGGCGATCATTCTCTCGGGCGGGCCGTCGTCCGTGTACGCGACCGGTGCCCCGTTCGTCGACCCGGCGCTGTTCGAGGCCGGCGTCCCCGTCATGGGCATCTGCTACGGCTTCCAGGCCATGGCCAAGGCGCTCGGCGGCGAGGTCGCCCAGACGGGCCTGCGCGAGTACGGCGGCACCGAGGTGGAGGTGTGCGCCGCGGGCGTGCTGCTCGACGGGACGCCGGAGAACCAGACCACGTGGATGAGCCACGGCGACGCGGTGCACCGCGCGCCCGAGGGCTTCGAGGTCCTCGCGACGTCGGCGGGCTCGCCCGTCGCGGCGTTCGAGAACACCGCGCGCCGCCTCTACGGCGTGCAGTGGCACCCCGAGGTCAAGCACTCCGCGCACGGCCAGACCGTGCTCGAGCACTTCCTCTACGAAGGCGCGGGCCTCGCCCCGGACTGGACGCCCGGCAACGTCATCGCGGACCAGGTCGCGGCGATCCGTGCCCAGGTCGGCGACGCGCGCGTCATCTGCGCGCTCTCCGGCGGCGTCGACTCCGCGGTCGCGGCGGCGCTCGTGCAGCGGGCCGTGGGCGACCAGCTCACGTGCGTGCACGTGGACCACGGGCTCATGCGCGCGGGCGAGGTCGAGCAGATCGAGCGCGACTTCGTCGCGGCGACCGGCGTCAACCTCGTGATCCGCGACGAGAAGGAGCGGTTCCTCACCGCGCTCGCCGGGCACAGCGACCCCGAGACCAAGCGCAAGATCATCGGCCGCGAGTTCATCCGCGTGTTCGAGGACTCCGCGCGCCAGATCGTCGAGGACGCGGGCGAGCACGGGGCCGAGGTGAAGTTCCTCGTCCAGGGCACGCTGTACCCGGACGTCGTCGAGTCCGGCGGCGGCGAGGGCGCGGCGAACATCAAGAGCCACCACAACGTCGGCGGCCTTCCGGACGACCTGCAGTTCTCGCTCGTCGAGCCGCTGCGCACGCTGTTCAAGGACGAGGTCCGCGCGGTGGGCCGCGAGCTCGGCGTGCCCGAGGAGATCGTCGCCCGCCAGCCGTTCCCCGGCCCCGGCCTCGGCATCCGCATCGTCGGCGAGGTCACGGCGGACCGCCTCGAGACGCTGCGCGCCGCCGACGCGATCGCGCGCGAGGAGCTGACGAAGGCGGGCCTCGACAACGAGATCTGGCAGTGCCCCGTCGTGCTGCTCGCCGACGTGCGCTCGGTCGGCGTCCAGGGCGACGGCCGCACCTACGGCCACCCGATCGTGCTGCGCCCCGTCTCGTCCGAGGACGCGATGACGGCCGACTGGACCCGCCTGCCCTACGACGTGCTGTCCGTCATCTCGACGCGCATCACCAACGAGGTGGCGGAGGTCAACCGGGTCGTGCTCGACGTGACGAGCAAGCCCCCGGGCACCATCGAGTGGGAGTGATCCCCCGCTAGCGGGGCGGACGGGCTGCGGCGATCGCCGTGGCCCGTCCGTACGCGGCCTGCACGTCGGCGAGCACGCGCGGCCAGCCCGCCGACGACGGCACGTCGCGGTTGTGGGCGATGATCCGGTCGAGCAGGCCGTCCTCGGTCGTGAGGCGCACGAGCGCGTCCGTGAGCCCGGCGTCGTCGTCCGCGAGGAGCGCGTCGACGCCGTCCGTGAGGCGTTCCGCGACGCCCGACTGCGAGCGGGTGAGGACGGCCAGACCGGCGGCCTGCCCTTCGAGCGCGGCGATCCCGAACGCCTCCTCGACGGCGGGCGCGGCGAACACGTCGGCGCGCGCGTAGAGCCGCTTGAGCCCCGTCGCGTCGAGGCGGCCGGGGAGCGACACGACCGACCCCAGCCCGTGCTCCGCGACGAAGCGTCGCGCGTCGGCCAGCTCGGGGCCGTCGCCCGCGAGCGTCACGTGGAGCGCGCCCTCGGGAAGGCGCGCGACGGCGTCGCGCACGACCTCGAGGAGTGGCAGCACGCGCTTGCGCGGAGCGAACCGCGTCGCCGCGACGACGTGGACGGCGGAGCCCTCCATGCGCTCGGCACGCTCGGTGCGCGGGACGCGCCACGCGTCGAGGTCGAGACCGTTGTGCAGCACCACGACCTCGCCGTGGTTGCCGACGATGCGGCGCAGGGGAGCGGCCGTGAGCTCGCTCACCGCCGACCACAGGACCGGCCAGCGCGACCACCGCACGACGCGGTCGAGCCCGGCGAACGCCTTCTCCGCCCCGCCCCAGACGCTGTGCACCGTGAGCACCGCCGGCAGGTCCGTGCGCACGACGGTGCGCAGGGACGCCTGCGTCGAGGGCGTGAGGACGCCCATGTGCAGGTGCACGACGTCGGGCCGGTCCGCGTGCAGGATCCGCGCCACGTGGTGCGGCGCGCGCGGGTGGACCGGGTAGCCGCCCGGGACGCGCGCCGCGAGGCGGTGGACCGTGACGTCCCCGTCCTGCTCGGTGGTGACGCCGTGCGCGCCCGGGCGCGCGGGGGTCGTGCAGACGACCGCGACGTCGTGCCCGGCGGCCGCCTGCTGCTGCGCGAGCCGCGCGACCTGGGTCTCGATCCCGCCGAGCAGGGGAAGGTAGCAGTCGGTCAGGTGGGTGATGCGCACGGACGGCATCCTCCCATCCGGGCGCGGCGCTGAGGTGCGCGTTCGCCGCGCGGTTCGCCCTCGTCGTCGCTACCGTGGGTCCCGAATGGGTGGTTCGACCGCCCTGCGGCGGACCCGCGCTCGCGGGTCGCGATCCCGCGGGCGGCAGCAGGTGGGTCCTGACGAAGGGGAGAACGCGCCATGTCGAGCACCGTCACCGTCACACCGGCCAAGGGGGCGCGGGGGATCGGCCTCGTGTCGATCATCGCCGGCATCATCCTCCTCCTCGCGGGCATCGGCACCTGGATCGTCGTGGCGAACCAGCTGTCCGCCGAGGACATCACCGTCTCGGACGACGCGTCGTTCATGGCCGGCCGGCACGTCAACGGGCCGCTCACGGCGTACGCGCAGGCCGAGGTCATCAACAAGCACGCGCTCGAGGCGAGCGGCGGGCAGACGTACGCCGAGCTCGGCCAGGACGACCCGACGCGGCAGACCGTCATGACGGCGTCGTTCCTGCGGGCGTCGCTGTTCACGTCCGTCGTCGCGTTCGGGGTGTGCCTGCTCGTCATGGGTCTCGGCATCCTGTTCATCCTCGTCGGGATCGCGCTCCGGCGGCTCGCGGGCGGACCCAGCGTCGCGGTCGAGACGCCGGGGGCGTACACGTCGTCGGGCGACCTGTCGGACGCGGGACGCCACGCCGCCCCGTCGCACGCGGAGCCCTCGCCGACCGCGCCGCCCGTCCGACCGGAGCCGGCACGCCCTGTCGAGGCACCGGGCCGGACGTCCGCGCTCTCGACGCCCGGTGCCGAGGCCCGCGCGGCTGCGACGCCGGTCGAGCCCACCGGTGCGCCGGGGACGGGTACCCCGTCCGCCCCGGGCGCGTCGCCGGCCGCGTCGCCCGACACCACGACGCCCGACACCGCGGCACCGCCCGCGACCGGGCCTTCCGCGACGGAGCGCCGCCGCGACGAGCCCACCACCTGATCGTCCCGGCCGTCCGTCCGGACGCCGAGGACCCGTTCCCGCCGGGTCGCACCGGGGAGAGCGTGCGGGGCGGCGTCGCTCGGACACGGCGAGGGGGGGGGGGGGGCGCGGCGCGCCGCGCCCCCCGGCGGCTGGGCCCCGCGGTGAGGCGCCCCGGCGGGGGCCCCCCCCCCGCCGCGGCCCGGGCCGCTCC
>NZ_JBHXIC010000003.1:109519-114387 GCF_042723955.1 Cellulosimicrobium cellulans
CGCGCCGCGCGCGCCCGCGGCCCCCCCGCCCCCCGGCCCGGGGGGGGGGGGGGGGGGGGGGGGGGGGGGGGGGCCGCGGCCCCGCCCGGGGGGGGGCCGGGCCCCCCGCGCCCGCCCCCCCTCGCTGTGTCTCGGCCCGCTGTGTCCCGGCCCGCGGTCGCCCCCGCCGGACCGGCCGGACCGGGCTCAGCCTCGCCGGCGCCGGGCCCCCGAGACGATGGACCCGACCACGAGCGTGAGCCCCGCCGCGGCGAGCACGACGATCGTGGCCAGGCCGAGGTCGACCTGCGCGCCGAGCGCGGCGGCGAGGACGACGACGCCGAACGCGACGATGACGAACCCCCACACGATCGTGGAGACGCGGGGGCCGCGCCGGACGAGCGAGGAGGGGACGGTGGGGGCGACGGGCGCCGTGGGCGTCGTGGGCGTCGCCGGCAGGGACGGCCCCGCGGACGGGATCGCGCCGGAGGTCGGGCCGGACGCCGTCGGGCCGCCGGGAGCGGCGACCGGGTGCGCGGGGGCTGCCGGTCCGGGCACGTTCAGGACGGAGGTCTCCCCGTCACGCGCCCGCGCGGCGGTCAGGGGCTCCGTGGGGTGCGGCTCGGGCGTCGGCGGCGCGGCGAGCGGTTCCGTGGCCGGAGGCTCGGTGGACAGCGGGACCGTCGGGTGGGCGTCCGCCTCCGCGGCCCCGGCCTGGGTGTCGAAGAGCTCGTCGCCGAGCGGTCGCGTGTCGTCGTCGCGACGGTTTCCGTCGTTCATCAGTCCTCCTCGATGGTGATCTGGCCGGCCCCGACCTCGACCCGCAGCACGAGCAGCGGGTCGTCGCCGGACTGGACCTCGTCGTTGTCGAACGTGACCGGCTGCGTGCTGACGCCGCCGATCTCCTGCCGGTCGCCGTCGACGTGCCAGCGGGCGTTCCCCGCGAGCACCTGGACCTCCGCGCGGACCGGGACGCCGTCGGGCACGACGACCGTCGCGTCGCCGGCGCCGAGCTGGACCGGGACCTCGACGGGAGAGACCCCCGTCGCGTCGGACAGGTCGAGCCCGGAGAGGTCGATCGTCGGGTCGCCGAACGTCACGCCGAACCCCTCCTCGGCGACGTCCGGGTCGGCGACGCGGTGCGTGCCGTCCGTGACGGTCCGCACGGAGTCGTCGAGGAAGAACGTGAACGGCGCGGTCCGCCACGCCGACGCGGGGAGCGCGACGACGAGCAGGAGCACCGCGAGCCACCCGAGGCCGCCGCTCGTGCGACCGCGCAGGCCGCTGACGACGATCGCGAGGCCCGCGAGGATGCCGGACAGCCCCGCCCACGTGAGGAAGACCGGCCAGGGGAGCTCGCCCTGGCGCTCGACGACGAGGAGGAACGCGCCGAGCAGGAGGCTCAGGCCGACCACGACCCCTGTCGTGGTCGCGCCGGGTCCTCGAGGACGTGGGGGCTTCGGCGGCTGGGGGGCGCGCGGAGGCCTCGGGGGCTGTTGCGCGGACGGGTTCCGCGGTCCCTGGTGCGCCCGCTGTGGAGCGGCGGTCGCGCCGAGCGGTGCGCCCGGGGCGTACGGGGGAAGCGGCGCTGTGACGCCTGGCGCGGTCGAGGCGTACGGGCTCGCCTCGGCGGACCAGGTCGCCCGGTCCTGGGGCCCTGACGGCGCGGTGCCCGACGGCGTCCCGGGAGAGCCCCACGGGGCGTCGGTCGGCGCGGGGCCGCCACCGGCAGCGCCTGGACCGTGGCCCGGTACGCCCGGACCGTAACCCGCTCCGCCGGGACCGTAGCCGGGAGTCCCGGGACCACCGGCGCCGGGAGCATCCGGGCCGCCTGCCCACGACGGTGGCTGCGGCGGCGCGCCCTGAGGTCCCCGGGGGCCGCGCTGCGTGAGCGCGGAGACCACGACGACGGCCACCGTCACGAACGCCGCGACCCAGAACAGGCCGGTCAGCCACCCCAGGTGGAGCGCGTCCCACCACGACCACCAGCCGCCGCCCCAGGAGAACCCGACGACGACGAACGCCGCCGCGCCGAGCAGCGCGACGTCCACGTTGCCGCGGAACGCCTCCTGGAGGTGGATGCGTCCGTCGCGGCGCTCCGGGAGCAGAGCCCACGCCGCGCCGTAGAGGACGAGCCCGGCGCCCGACAGGAAGAACGTCACGAACAGGAGCCCGCGCACGATGAGCGGGTCGATCCCGAACCGCTCGGCGACGCCGGACGCGACACCGCCGATCCACCGGTCGTCCGCGCGGTAGATGCCCACGCGACGCACGGCGTCGAAGAAGCCGTCGGTGCCGTTCGGGCGGGTCGCGCCGGGAGTCTGCGGCGGACCCTGCGGGGGGCCCTGCGGCTGGCCGGGGTCGGTCGGGCCGGCAGACCCGGCCCACGAGGGGCCAGGACCGCTCGCCCCGGGAGGGACGGTGCCCGGCTGCGCGCCGGACGTGTCGGCGGCGCCGCCGGAGGGCCCGGGCGGGGTGCCGGGTCCGGGAAGGTCGGGAGTGCTCATGACCACCATGCTGGTCCCGGAGCCGCGTCGCCGGTATCGGGTGCCACCCTGAGCCGACCCTGAACCGGCCGCCGCGCGACCCTGGTTTCCCCGTCCGGGGGCGCTCGGGGCGCTCGGGACGTGTGACGATCGGGGGGTGACGACTCCCGCCCGCCCCGCTCCGCGGCCCGGCGTGCCGACCGGCGCCCGGCCCCCGCGCGACCTGCCGCTGCGCCGTCCCGAGCGCGGCCGCTGGGTCGCCGGCGTGTGCGCCGGGCTCGCGGCGCACCTCGGCGTGAGCGTCGGGGTCGTGCGCCTCGTGATGGCGTTCCTCGGGCTCGCGGGCGGCGCCGGCGTCGCGCTCTACGTGTTCTGGTGGCTCACCGTCCCGCCCGGCGACCCGGCCGCGGCGCGCGACGAGCAGCGCCCGGCGTCGCTGTCGCGCCTCGCGCCGCGGCTCCAGGGCAGCGTGCGCCGCCTGCCGGTCCGGGACGTCGCGATCGGCGTCGTCCTGCTCGGCGGTGCCGCGTTGCTCGTGGCCCTGCGGACCGGCGTCGACGTCGAGGTCTCCTGGGTCATCCCCGTCCTCATCGCGCTCGCGGGTGCCGCGCTCGCGTGGAGCCAGCTCGACGCCGTCGAGCGCGGCCGGCTGCTCACGCGGGCCGGCGGCCGCACGCCGGCGGGCGTGCTGCGCATCGCGGGCGGTGTGGTCCTGGTGCTCGTGGGCATCGTCCTGCTCGTGGGGCAGGACGCGCGGCCCACGCAGATCGTGCGGGCGGCCGTCGCGGCGGTCGCCGTGCTCGCCGGCGTCGCGATCGTCCTGGCGCCGTGGTGGCTCAAGCTCGTGCGCGAGCTCGGGAACGAGCGCGCCGCGCGCGCCCGCGAGGCCGAGCGCGCCGACATCGCCGCGCACCTGCACGACTCCGTGCTCCAGACGCTCGCGCTCATTCGCGCCCGGTCGTCGGACGCGGACACCGTCGCGCGCCTCGCCCGCGCGCAGGAACGCGAGCTGCGCGAGTGGCTGTACGACGACCGCCCGTCGCCCGGGACGTCGCTCGCCGCCGAGCTGCGGGGGCTCGTCGCCGAGGTCGAGGACGGGCGCGTGGGCCGCCGGGCCGAGTCCATCGGGGCGCCCGCCGGGGCGCCCGGCGACGGGGTGGCCGGGGAGAGCGACCCCGGTCCGGTCGTGGTCGACGTCGTCGTGGTGGGCGACTGCACGCCCACGCAGGAGACCGCGGCACTCCTCCAGGCGACGCGCGAGGCGCTCGTGAACGCCGTCGCGCACGGCGCGCCGCCCTACTCGGTCTACCTCGAGGTGAGCGACGCCGCGGTCGAGGTCTTCGTCCGCGACCGGGGGGACGGCTTCGACATGGACGACGTCGCGCCCGACCGGTTCGGTGTCCGGGAGTCGATCCTCGGCCGGGTCCAGCGGCGCGGCGGCAAGGCCGAGATCATCAGCAGGCCGGGGTGGGGCACGGAGGTACGGTTGCGCGTGCCCCGGGCCGTGACGGCAGAGCCCGAGCCCGCCCGCCCGACCTCGGGCACGCCGTCGAGCGCACCGTCGAGCGCGCCGTCGAACAAGGAGGCCCCGTGACGACCATCCCCAGCACGCCGACCGACGGCACGCCCGTGACGGGTCCTGTCCCCGTGGTGCTCGTCGACGACCACCACATGTTCCGGGCGGGCGTGCGCGCGAGCCTCGACCCCGCGCTCGTCACCGTGGTGGGGGAGGCGGACGACGTCGAGTCCGCGGTCGCGCGCGTGCACGAGCTGCGGCCCCCGGTCGTGCTGCTCGACGTGCACCTGCCTGGTGGCAACGGCGGCGGCGGCGCGGAGGTGATCCAGCGCTGCGCCGACGCGCTGGGCGACGTGCGGTTCCTCGCGCTGTCGGTCTCCGACGCGGCGGAGGACGTCGTCGCGGTCATCCGCGCCGGGGCGCGCGGATACGTGACCAAGGCGATCTCCGGCCCCGACCTGTCGGCCGCCGTCGGGCAGGTCGCGGGCGGCGACGCGGTGTTCTCCCCGCGGCTCGCAGGCTTCGTGCTCGACGCGTTCGGCACGGGGGCGGGCGACGTCGCGGTCCGCGACGACGAGCTCGACCGCCTGTCCGCGCGCGAGCAGGAGGTCATGCGCCTCATCGCGCGCGGGTACACCTACCGCGAGGTCGCGTCCGAGCTGTTCATCTCGATCAAGACAGTCGAGACCCACGTCTCCGCCGTGCTGCGCAAGCTCCAGCTCTCGTCCCGCCACGAGCTCACCCGCTGGGCGGCCCAGCGCCGCCTCCTCTAGCCCCCGCCGACCGCTGAGTGCATGAAATAGTCGCCCGCGTACCCAGTGGAGGGCGGCGCGTTAATGCACGCAGCGCGGGGCGCGCGGGGGGCCGGCGGGGGGGAGGGGGAGGGC
>NZ_JBHXIC010000003.1:114397-121864 GCF_042723955.1 Cellulosimicrobium cellulans
CCTTCTTCATTATATTCCCCCCCACCCCCCGCTGCGCGCCCCCTATAATAAATCCCCCCCCCCGCGGGGCGGAGGTCGGCCAGGCGGGGGAGAGGGTGACGACGTCGCCCACGACCGTGACCGCCGGGGGGCGGACGCCCGCCTCTCGGGCGCGGGCGGCGATAGTCGCGAGCGTGCCGACCGTGGTCCGCTGGCGCGGGCCGTAGCCGTCCTCGACGACCGCGACGGGTGTCTCGGGCGAGCGACCCTGCGCGACGAGCGCATCCGCGGTCTCAGCGAGCCGCGAGACGCCCATGAGCAGGACGACGGTGTGGTCGCTCGCGGCGGGGACCTTGCCCACGTCCTCGTGCCCGGTGAGCACGGTGAACCCGCGCGACAGGCCGCGGTGCGTCACCGGGATCCCCGCCGCGGCGGGCACGGAGACGGCGCTCGTCACGCCCGGCACGACCTCCACCGGGATGCCGTGCTCGCGGCACGCGTCGAGCTCCTCGCCGCCGCGCCCGAACACGTAGGGGTCGCCGCCCTTGAGCCGCACAACCCGTCGCCCGACGAGCGCGTGGTGCACGAGCAGCCGGTTGATCTCTGCCTGCGGCACCGGGTGGTGGCCCGGCGTCTTGCCGACGTCCACGACCTCGACGTCGTCGCCGAGCTCGGCGAGCAGCCCGCGCGGCCCGAGCCGGTCGACCACGACGACGTCCGCCTCCGCGAGGAGGCGGCGTCCCCGCACCGAGATCAGTCCGGTGTCGCCGGGGCCGCCCCCGACGAGCGCGACCGACCCCACGGGCCGCACGAGCGGCCCGGACACGACGCCCGCGAGACGAGCGGCGTCGTCGGTCGCGGGCCGCGATCCCACCGGACGCACCGCCCGGAGCGGGAGCTCGCCCGCCTCGAGCAGCGCGGCGACGGCGTCGCGCACACGCTGGGCGCGGCGCGGGTCCCGGCCCGCGTTGACCGACACCGTGACCTCTGCGGCCTGGCCGAGCGAGACGTCGTGAGCAGGGTCGTCCGGAACGTCGCCCGGCACCGTGCTCGGGACGCGCGTGCGCGCCACGGCGGGCACCCACGCGGTCGCGAGGTCCGCGTCGCCCGCGGCGACGCAGAAGACCCGGTCGGCCTCGGCGTCGGCCGCGACCTCGGCGTCCACGTGCGGGTCGCCGGTCGCGGTGTGGACGAGCCACGCGCCGTCGAGGTCGCCCGTGAGGTAGTCGCGCCGCACCCACGACAGCCGCGCGCCGCGGTCCCGGGGCGCGCCCGCGTGCCCGTGTGCGCCCCCCGCGTCCTCGGTCCCGTGCACCGCGAGCAGCTCCGCGAGGTCCTCGCACACGAACGGCGCGACGACGGTCACGACGGAGCCCGCGTCGAGGAGGCCGCGCGTGCGCCGCGCGGCGACGGGACCACCGCCGACGACGACGGTCCGACGGCCGTCGAGACGCAGGCCCAGGGGGTACGTCTCGTGCTCGGGTGCGGTCACGGCGTCCAGCCTAGATCGCGTACGAGCCGGGCCGGGACGCCGGACGGCGCGCGGCGGCGAGCGCGTCGCCGACCATGCCGGCGGCGAGCGTGCCGCCGTCCTGGCCGTCGACGAGCAGGAACGCGCCCGTGCGCCGGGCGACGACGTACTCCTCGGCGGCGACCGGGGACGCGAGGCGCAGCGTCACGCGGCCGATGTCGTTGAGGTCGAGGCGCTCGGCGGGCTCGAGCTCGGCGGTGTCGAGGTCGAGCCGCCCGACGACGTCGCGCACCACGGCCTGCACGGTGCGCGTCGTGTGCTTGAGCAGCACGCGCGCGCCGGGCAGGAGCGGGCGGTCACTGAGCCACGCGACGGTGCCCTCGACGTCCTGCGTGACCTCGGGAGCCTCCGCGGCGGACGCGATGAGGTCGCCGCGCGCGACGTCCACGTCGTCCGCGAGGCGGATCGTCACGGACTGCGGCGCGAAGGCCTCCGTGAGCTCCTCGCCGGACGCGAGCGAGTCGGCCGTGTCGATCCCGACGACGGTCGTCCGGCGCCCGGAGGGCAGCACCACGACCTCGTCGCCGACCGTCACGACGCCCGACGCCACCTGGCCGGCGTACCCGCGGTAGTCGCGGTAGCGCTCGTCGGCCGCGGCCTGCGGGCGGATGACGACCTGCACGGGGAAGCGGAAGGACTCGGCCTCCGGGTCGTCGCCGGTCGGCAGCTCCTCGAGCAGCTCGAGCAGGCTCGGGCCGTCGTACCAGGGAGTGTTGACGCTCGCCCGGTCCACGACGTTGTCGCCCACGAGCGCGGACACCGGGATCGTGTGCACGTCGCCGACGCCGAGCGAGACCGCCGCCGCGCGGATGTCCGCCGCCAGCTCCTCGTAGCGCGCCTCGCTGTAGTCGACGAGGTCGATCTTGTTGACCGCGACGACCACGTGCGGAACGCGCAGGAGGCTCGCGACCGCGAGGTGGCGGCGCGTCTGCTCGAGCAGGCCCTTGCGCGCGTCGATGAGCAGCACGACGACGTCCGCCGTCGACGCGCCCGTCACCGTGTTGCGCGTGTACTGCACGTGCCCGGGGCAGTCGGCGAGGATGAACGACCGGCGCGCGGTCGCGAAGTACCGGTACGCGACGTCGATCGTGATGCCCTGCTCGCGCTCGGCGCGCAGGCCGTCGGTGAGCAGCGCGAGGTCGGCGGTCTCGAGGCCGCGGTCGCGCGAGACGCGCTCCACGGCGTCGAGCTGGTCGGCGAGCACGGACTTCGAGTCGAAGAGCAGGCGGCCCACGAGCGTGGACTTGCCGTCGTCGACGGAACCCGCTGTCGCGAGGCGCAGCAGCGTCCCGCGGCGCGCGTCGTCGAGCGGCAGCGCCGCGTCCTCGGTGACGGTGCCGGTGCTGGTCTGGGTGCCCATCAGAAGTACCCCTCCTTCTTGCGGTCCTCCATGGCGGCCTCGGAGAGGCGGTCGTCGGCGCGGGTCGCGCCGCGCTCGGTGATGCGCGTCGCCGCGACCTCCGCGATGACGTCCTCGACGCCGGTCGCGTCCGAGCGCACGGCGCCGGTGCACGACATGTCGCCGACGGTCCGGTACCGCACCGTCTCGGTCCGCAGGGATGCGGCCTCGGAGTCGGTGCGGGGCTCCGAGTACGGCCCGACGGCGAGCAGCATCCCGTCGCGGTCGAACACCTCGCGCTCGTGCGCGTAGTAGAGCTCGGGGAGCTCGATCCGCTCGCGCGCGATGTAGCGCCAGACGTCGAGCTCGGTCCAGTTCGAGAGCGGGAACACGCGCACGTGCTCGCCCGGGCGGTGGCGCCCGTTGTAGAGGTTCCACAGCTCCGGGCGCTGGTTGCGCGGGTCCCACTGGCCGAACTCGTCGCGCAGCGAGAACACGCGCTCCTTGGCGCGCGCCTTCTCCTCGTCGCGCCGGCCGCCGCCGAACACGGCGTCGAACCGGTGCCCGGAGATCGCGTCGAGCAGCGGCTGCGTCTGGAGCGGGTTGCGCGTCCCGTCCGCGCGTTCGCGCAGGCGGCCGTCGTCGAGGTAGTCCTGCACGCTCGCGACCTCGAGCCGCAGGCCCAGCCGCTCCGCGGTCGCGTCGCGGTAGGCGAGCACCTCGGGGAAGTTGTGGCCCGTGTCCACGTGGAGCACGGGGAACGGCACCGGGCCGGGCGCGAACGCCTTGACCGCGAGGTGCAGCATCACCACGGAGTCCTTGCCGCCGCTGAACAGCAGCACGGGCCGCTCGAACTCGGCGACGACCTCACGGATGATGTGGATGCCCTCGCTCTCCAGCGCGTCGAGCTGCGCGAGGCGGCGCCCGCCGGGCAGAGCCGTGGCGGGGACCGGCGCAGCCTCTGCGGAGGCGCCGGCGGGAGCACCGGCGGGGGAGCCCGGTGCGTCGGTCGTCAGGTCGATGGTCGTCATGCCCGTCCTCATACGTGGAGTCCGCACTCTGTCTTGTCGAGCCCCGCCCAGCGGCCGGCCCTCGGGTCCTCGCCCGGCGCGACGCGCCGGGTGCACGGCTGGCAGCCGATCGACGGGTAGCCGTCGTTCAGCAGGGGGTTGAGGATCACCTGGTGCCGCGCGGCGTACGCGAGCAGGTCGTCGAACGACCACGCCGCGAGCGGGTTGATCTTCACGAGCCCGTTCTTCTCGTCGAACGTCACGAGCGGGGTGCTCGTCCGGGTCGGCGCCTCGTCGCGGCGCACGCCGGTGACCCACACCTCGTAGCCCGCGAGCGTGCGGTGCAGCGGCTCGACCTTGCGCATCTGGCAGCACAGCGCCGGGTCGCGGCCGAACAGGTCCTTGCCGTGCGCCGCGTCCTGCTCGGCGACCGTGAGGTCGGGCCGGACGTCGACGATCGTCACGTCCATCTGCTGCTCGACGGCGTCGCGCGTCCCGACCGTCTCGGCGAAGTGGTAGCCCGTGTCGAGGAACAGCACGTCGACCCAGGGGATCTGCGCCGCCACGACGTGGGGGAGCACGGCGTCCGCCATGGAGCAGGCCACCGCGACGGACGTCCCGAACTCGCGCGCCGCCCAGGCGATGACCTCCTCGGCCGTCGCCTCCGGACGGGTCGCCTCCTCGACGCCGGGCGTACCGGCGCCGTGCAGCAGCTCCGCGCCGCGCCGCGCGATCTCGCGCAGCTCGTCGAGGGACCGCTTCTCGCGGCCCTGCTCGGCCAGCCGGGCGCGCTCCGCGTGGTGCGCCGCCTTCGCGCTCTCGCGCTGCTCGGCCTTCGCCCTCGCCGCGGCGCGCAGCGCGGCCAACGGGTCGGTGGCGCCCGACGGCGGGGTGCCGGCGGCGGTGGTCGTCACGCCCTGGTCCTCGCTCACTGGAGCGCCTCCTCGTCGGCTCGGTGCGCCCACTCGGCGAAGGTCTCGGTCCCGTCCTTGTCGGCCTCGTACCGCCGGACGACGCGCTCGACGTAGTCGGGCAGGTCGGTCGCGGTGACCTTGAGGCCGCGCACGGTGCGGCCCATGCCGGCGAGCTCGCGGTCGTCGGACGCCAGGCCACCGCCCAGGTGGACCTGGAAGCCCGGGACCTGCTCGCCGTCGTCGTCCATCACGAGCTGGCCCTTGAGCCCGATGTCCGCCGTCTGGATGCGCGCGCACGAGTTGGGGCACCCGTTGACGTGCAGCGAGAGCGGCTTCATGTGCGACAGGTCGCCGAGCCGCTTCTCGAGCTCGTCGATCGTGGCGGTCGCGGTGTCCTTGGTGTCGACGATGGCGAGCTTGCAGTACTCGATGCCCGTGCACGCGATGGTGCTGCGGCGGAACGGGCTCGGGTTGGCGTCGAGCCCGTTGGCCTTGAGCGTCGAGACGACGTGCTCGACGTGCTCGTCCGGCACGTCGAGCACCAGGAGCTTCTGGTGCGGCGTGAGGCGCACGCGGTGCGAGCCGACCGACTCGGCGAGGTCGGCGACGTTCGCGAGCACGGTCCCGGACACGCGGCCGACGTACGGGGCGGCGCCGACGTAGTTGAGCCCGTCCTTCTGCTTGTGCACGCCCACGTGGTCGCCGGGCACCGGCGGCTTGGGGGCGGGCGGGCCGTCGGGCAGCGCGTACCCGAGGTACTCGGTCTCGAGGACCTCGCGGAACCTCTCGGGTCCCCAGTCGGCGAGGAGGAACTTGAGACGCGCCTTGTTGCGCAGCCGGCGGTAGCCGTAGTCGCGGAAGATCTGGACGACGCCGTGCCAGACGTCGGGCACCTGCTCCTCGGTGACGAACGCCCCGAGGCGCTCGCCGAGGCGCGGGTTCGCGGACAGCCCGCCGCCGACCCACAGGTCGAACCCGACGCCGAGCTCGGGGTGGCGGTGCGCGACGAACGCGACGTCGTTGATCTCGTGCACGACGTCCTGGCTCGGGTGCCCGGTGAGCGCGGTCTTGAACTTGCGGGGGAGGTTCGCCAGCTCGGGGACGCCGATGTACTTCTCGGTGATCCCGGCGACGGCCGGACCGATGTCGATGAGCTCGTCGGCGGCGATCCCCGCGACCGGGCTGCCGAGCACGACGCGCGGGACGTCGCCGCACGCCTCCGTCGTCTGCAGGCCGACGGCCTCCAGGCGGCGCCAGATCTCCGGGACGTTCTCGACCTCGACCCAGTGGAGCTGGATGTTCTGGCGGTCGGTGATGTCGGCGCTGTCGCGGCCGAAGTCCTTCGAGATGCCCGCGATGACGCGGAGCTGCTCGGTCGTGAGGGCGCCGCCGTCGATGCGGACCCGGAGCATGAAGTACCGGTCCTCGAGCTCGTGCGGCTCGAGCGTCGCCGTCTTGCCGCCGTCGATCCCGGGCTTGCGCTGGGTGTACAGGCCCCACCAGCGGAACCGCCCGTGCAGGTCGTCGCCGGTGATGGAGTCGAATCCGTCCCGGGCGTAGACCGTCTCGATCCGCTCGCGGACGGACAGCCCGCCGTCCTCCTGCTTCCACTTCTCGTTGCCGTTCAGCGGTTCGGTGCCGTCGACCTTCCACTGCCCGTTCGGCCGGGCGGCGCGCGCCGGGCGGGCGGGCCGCTCTCCGGCGGCGCGGGCCGGGCGCTCAGGTCGGGCCGGGGTGGCGTCCGGCACCGTCGTGACCTGCGTCATCGGTGTTCCTCGAGTCCTCGTTCGGGGGCGGGGACGCGCGACGGCGAGCGCTCAGCGAGGGTGCGAGTGGCTGAGGACCGACGGCGCGCGCCGGTTCTCAGGGTTTCTCCGGGGAGAGGGGCGAGCCTGCGGGCTCGCGCTGAGTCGGGCGCGGTTCAGCGACAACAGCTGAGACACGTGTGCGCGCACGCCGGCATCCCGTGACGCGAGGTCACGAGGAGGGTGCGGGCTGCCGTGGTCATGCCCTGAACGATAGCGGCGGTCCAGCGACGTGGACAGCCCTGGTCCGCATGGTGGGAAACCAGAAATAGTAGACTTATCCAGTCTGGTTTGTCGAGCCGTCACGGGGGAGCGAGGCTGGTGTCGCGATCGGCGCGGCGCCTGGGCGCATCTCACTTTGTGCAAACTTTCACGACACGGTCGTCAGCAAATAGGATGGCGCCATGGAGTTCCTCTACAACGTCTTCGTCGCGCTGCACTTCATCGGGTGGGCCATCGTCCTCGGCGGCTACCTCGCGTCCCTGCGTTCGCCGGGCCTGTACAAGGGCGTCTTCCACGGCGCGCTCACCGCGCTCGTCGCGGGGGTCGCCATGGTCGGCATCGGCGAGGCCGCGGTCTGGGACGGGAGCGGCCCCGACATGGCCAAGATCGGCGTCAAGCTGGTCGTCGCCCTCGTCATCGCCGTGCTCGCGTTCGTCGCCAAGCGTCAGGGCGCCAAGGCGGCCGACGGCGCCGTGGCGCCGGGCGTCAAGCACGCCATCGGTGGCCTCACCCTCGTGAACATCCTCGTCGCGGTCTTCTGGAACTGACCGCAGCGACCCGGCCGGGGGCGCCCCCCCCGGCGCGCGGGCGGGGGGGCGGCGGCCGCCCCGGGCGGGGAGGGCGGGACAAGGTGCTGGTGGCCAAAAAGGAAAGGGGTGCGTGAAAA
>NZ_JBHXIC010000004.1:0-4116 GCF_042723955.1 Cellulosimicrobium cellulans
CGGGCCCGGGGGCGCGGGGGGGGGGCTGGGGCCCCCCCCCCCACCTGTCTGTGCGGCGACCGCTAGGCGGAGCGCTCCGGCCGGCCGGCCGGGATCACGTCCGCTCCGCCGGTCGCCTGGTCGGCCTCCGTCACCGCACCGATGTCGTCGCCGTGCACCGGTGCGCCCGGCAGGTCGACGTGCGGGGAGTCGGGTGGGGGCGCTGTGACGCTGCCCTCGAGCAGGTCGGGGCGGTCGGCGACGGTCGTGATGCCGCTCGAGACCTTGTAGCCCTTCTTGCGCATGGCGCGTGCCCGCTCGCCGGCGGACCGCAGGCGCGGGTTCACGTACTCGTCGATCCCGAAGTTGATGAGCGACAGGGCCATGCCGAGCAGCGCGATGCACAGGCCGGCGGGGACGTACCACCACCAGTAGTCGGGGAAGGCACCGTTCTGCTGGGCCCAGAAGAGGATCGTGCCCCAGTTGAGGTTCGTGATGGGGATGACCCCGATGAAGGCGAGCGTCGTCAGGCCGAGGACGGCGGCCGTCACCGTGCCGACGAAGCTCGACGCGATGATCGCGGTGAGGTTCGGCAGCATCTCGACGGCGATGATGCGGTGGATCGGCTCGCCGTTCGCCCGCGCCGCCTGGATGAAGTCCCGGTTCCGGAGCGACAGGGTCTGCGCCCGCAGGACGCGCGCGCCCCAGGCCCAGCCCGTGATCGCGAGCACCGTGGAGACGAGCAGGAGGCTCGGGTTCTCCTGCTGCGACGCGACGATGATCATGAGCGGCAGGCCCGGCAGGACGAGGAACACGTTGGTCAGAGCCGAGAGCGACTCGCTCCGCCAGCCCGCGATGTACCCCGCGGTGACTCCGATGATCACCGCGACGAGCGTCGCGATGATGCCGGAGACGAAGCCGACGACCAGCACGCCCCGCGTGCCGTAGATGATCTGGCTGAGGACGTCCTCGCCCATGTGCGTCGTGCCGAGCAGGTGCTGCGCGGACGGCGGCTGCTTGAGCGCGGTGAAGTCCTTCTCGAGCGGGCCGTAGGGCGCGAGGAGGTCGCCGAAGATCGCGACGAGCGTGAACACGCCGAGGATGATCAGGCCGGTGAGCGACTTGCCGTTGCGGAACATCGCGAACGAGGCCCCGGCACGGCGCGCGAGGCCGCGTCCGGAGGAGCCGCCCGGGGTGGCCGGCGGGGTCGCGGGCGCGGTGGGCTCGCTCGTCGCGGTCGTGGTGGTGGACGTCATGGCTCAGGCCTCCGTCTGACGCGTGCGCGGGTCGAGGGCGGCGTAGGCGACGTCCGCCAGGATGTTCGCGACGAGGACCGAGAGCGTGATGACGAGGAAGAGGCCCTGCATCAGCGGGTAGTCCTTCGCGTTGGTGGCGTCGAGCAGCAGCTTGCCCACCCCGGGGTAGGAGAAGACGAGCTCCATGACGAGCGTGCCGCCCACGATGAAGCCGAGCGACAGGGCGAAGCTCGAGAGCTGCGGGAGCACCGCGTTGCGCGACGCGTAGCGCGTGAGCACCTTGCGGGGCGGGAGGCCCTTGGCCTGGGCCACCGTCACGTAGTCCTCGTCGAGGACGGTGATCATCATGTTCCGCATCCCGAGCACCCAGCCGCCGAGCGACGCGACGACGATGGTCAGGGCGGGCAGCGTGCCGTGCTGGACCACGTCCCAGACGAACTCCCACGACCACTCGGGCGACGCGCCCTTGCTGTACGCGTGGGACGCCGGGAACCAGCCGAGCATGCTCGAGAAGACCGCGATGGCGATCAGACCCATCCAGAAGTACGGGACGGTCGAGAAGAACGTCGAGATGGGCACGATCGCGTCGGCCTTGCTCCCGCGGCGCCAGCCGATGATCGCGCCGAGGCCGCTGCCGAGGAAGAAGCTGAGGATCGTCGCGATGCCGACGAGCCCGAGCGTCCACGGCAGGGCGGCGGCGATCACGTCGCCCACGGGGGCGAGCCCCTTGGAGAACGAGCGACCGAGGTCGCCGCTGAGCATGAGGCCCCAGTAGTCGACGTACTGCTGGAAGAGCGACCGGCCGTCGTCGAGCCCGAAGAGGGTGCGCAGCGACTCGGCCGCCTCGGGGCTGATCTTCCCCTGGTTCTTCGCGAGGTACGCGGAGACCGGGTCACCCTTCATCATGCGGGGCAGGAAGAAGTTGATCGTGATCGCCGCCCAGGCGGTGAACAGGTAGAAGGCGGTGCGTCGGGCGAAGAATCGCAACGGGATCAGCTCCTCGACGATGCGGGGCCGGTGCCGGAGAAGTGGACCTCCGGGTTGGGCGAGGCATCGCGTAGCGCGCGGGTGTAGGGGTGCTGGGGCTCGAGGATCACGTCGTCGGCCGGTCCGTGCTCCACGACCTTGCCGTGGTGCAGGACCATGATCTCGTCGCTGAAGTGGCGCGCGGTCGCCAGGTCGTGCGTGATGTAGAGGACCCCGAGGTTCGCCTCGCGCTGGAGCTCGGCGAGAAGGTTGAGGACGCCGAGGCGGATCGACACGTCGAGCATCGAGACCGGCTCGTCCGCGATGAGCAGCGACGGGCGCGACGCGAGGGCGCGCGCGATCGCGACGCGCTGGCGCTGACCGCCGGACAGCTCGTGCGGGCGCCGGTCCACGACCCCGCCGTCCAGGTGGACGCGGTCGAGGAGGCGGTGCACCTCGGCGTCGACCTCGTCCTTCGGGACCACGTGGTCGAGGCGCAGCGGGCGCTCGAGGTGGTGGCGGATCGTGTGGTACGGGTTGAGCGACGCGAACGGGTCCTGGAAGACCATGCGGATCTGCTGCCGGTAGCGGCGCAGCGCCCGTCCCCGGCGGGGGATCGGGGCGCCGTCGAGCAGGATCTCGCCGGACGTGGCGCGCTCGAGCTGCGTGAGGATCTTCGCGATCGTCGACTTGCCGCTGCCGCTCTGCCCGACGAGCGCGATGGTGCGCCCCGAGGTGAGCGTGAAGCTGACGTCGTCGAGCGCGAGCAGGTCGCCGGAGCCCCGGACCTTGTACCTCTTGCTGACGTGCGAGAACTGGAGGGTGGTCATCAGGCCTGTCCTCCTGCGCTGGTCGTGGCCGTGCTCGCAGCCGTGGCCGCGGGCTCCGGCCGGCCGCGCACGAACCCGCCCCGCTCCCCGGTGAGGCTCGGGAACGAGCCGAGGAGCTTGCGGGTGTACTCGTGCTGGGCGTGGTGGTAGATGTTCGCCGCGGTGTCGAGCTCGACGATCCGGCCCTGTCGCATGACCGCGATCCGGTCGGAGATCTCGAGGAGCAGCGGGAGGTCGTGGGTGATGAAGATGACCGAGAAGCCGAACTGCTTCCGCAGGTCGGAGATCTGCTGGAGGATCTCGCGCTGCACGAGGACGTCGAGCGCCGTCGTCGGCTCGTCCATGATCATGAGCTGGGGCTTGAGCGCCAGGGCCATCGCGATCATGACGCGCTGGCGCATGCCGCCGGAGAGCTCGTGCGGGTAGGAGCGCAGCCGGTCGCGTCCGACGCCGACGAGGTCGAGGAGCTGGGCGCTCTCCTCGGTCCGCTCGGCCTTGCTCATCCGGCGGCGGTGCGTCTCGAACACGTCGCCGAGCTGCTTGCCGATGTTGGCGACCGGGTTGAGCGCGTTCATCGCCCCCTGGAACACCATCGACGCCTTGTCCCAGCGGAACCGGCGCATCGCGTCGTCGTCCAGCGCGTTGAGGTCGACGTCCTCGCCCGACTCGTCGTGGAAGATCGCCGTGCCCGAGGGGATCACGGCCGGCGGCTTGAGCAGCCGCTGGATGCCGTACGCGAGCGACGTCTTGCCGCAGCCGGACTCGCCGGCGAGGCCGAGGATCTCCCCGCGGTGCAGCGTGAGGGAGACGTCGCTGACGGCCTCGACGGGCGGGTCGACGTCGTAGACCACGCTGAAGTGCGAGACGGTCAGCAGGGGTTCCGTGTTCACTCGTCCTACCTGTTTCTGTGCTGGGGTCGGGCCGGTTGGTGTGGTGGGGGTGTGGGGGTGTGGGGGGGTGGGGGTGTGGGTGTGCGTGTGTGTTTGGCGGTGTTTGTGGTGGGGTTGGCGGTGTTCGCCGCCACCGCCGAGCACCAGGAGCTTCTGGTGCGGCGTGAGGCGCACGCGGTGCGAGCCGACCGACTC
>NZ_JBHXIC010000004.1:4126-29684 GCF_042723955.1 Cellulosimicrobium cellulans
CTCGTGTATGCGTTGGGTCGTGTTGAACCTACCTCAAGTTTTTGGGGGGCGGGGGGGGCCGCCCCGGTGGGGGGGCGGGGGGCGCGCCGCGCGAGCCTCGGTGGCCTCACTCGGCCGGCTTGAGCTGGGTGAGGATGAGCACCGCGGTCGGCTGCGTCGGGTCCGCGTTGATGTACGGGTCGTCGTCGCTCGGCCAGCCGACGTAGTTGCGCGTGTTGAACTCCGTGATGAACGGGCGCGTGCCGATCGGCATGACCGGGACCTGCTCCACGAAGATCTTCTGCGCCTCGGCGATGGCCGTCGCGCGGTCCTCGTCCGTCGTCGCCGCGAGGTACGCGTCGAGGGCGGCCGTGGCCTCCGGGCTGTCGAAGCGGCCGAAGTTGTAGTCCGCGGCCTCACCGACCGGCTTGAGCCAGCGGGCGTCCATCGTGTCGCTGTAGATGTCGTACGGCGTCGCGCCGGTCTCGGTCCAGTGCAGGATCGCGTCGAAGTCGCCCGTGCCCTTGGCGGCCCACCACGAGTCCGAGTCGGGCGTGTCGACCGTGGCCTCGACGCCGATCGCCTTGACCGACTCCGCGATGAGGCTGATGCCGGTGACGTAGTCGTTCCAACCCTGCGGGACGCTGAGCTGGAAGGTGACGGGCTCGCCGTCGGGGTCGATCAGGGCGTCACCCTCGAACGTGTACCCGGCGTCGGTGAGGACCTTCTTGGCACCGTCGACGTCGACCTCGTACTCCTCGCCCGCGAACTCGTCCGAGATGAACGGGTCGCCGGCCGGGGTCGGCAGGCCCGTGACGGAGGTGAGCAGCGGGACGCCGCTCTCGCGGGCGATCTGCTGGTGCTGCTCGCGGTCGATGACCATGTTGACGGCCTGGCGGAACGCGACGTCGTCGAACGGCTTCTTGGTCGTGTTGACGAACATCGCGTCGATGCCGAGACCGGCGGGGGCCCAGTACACGTTGTGCTCCGGGTCCTTGTCGACGAACGCCGACTGCACGTTCGGGAGGAACGCCTGCGCCCAGTCCGCGTCGCCGTTGGCGAGCGCGGTCGTCAGGGCGCTGTTGTCGTTGTAGGAGACGTAGTACAGCGTCGGGACCGCGAGCTCGCCGCCCCAGTAGTCGTCGCGCGCGTCGAGCTGGACGCTCTCCGTGCTGAAGCTCGTCCGCGTGTAGGGGCCAGTGCCGACGGGGTCGGGGTTCGTCTCCGTCGTCGGGTCGGCGACGCCCTCCCACACGTGCTTCGGGACGACGAACCGGTGCAGCACCTTGTCCTGCTTGGCGAACATCGGCGTGCCGAACGTGACGGTGACCTTGTCGCCGTCCACGGCGACGTCCTTGATGTCGAGCGCCGCGGTGTTGAGCTCCGGCGTGTCGACGAGGATCTGGTACGAGTACGCGATGTCGTCGGCCGTGAGGTCCTTGCCGTCGCTCCACTTCACGCCCTCGCGGGTCGTGAGCGTCACCGACGTGTAGTCCTCCGACCACGTGATCTCGGACGCGAGCCACGGGCGGACCTCGTCCGACGGGTTGACGACGTTGACGATGCCGACGGGCTCGTAGATGGCGTTGACGTAGCCGAGCTTGAGCGCGGACGAGTCGCCGATCCAGGGGTTGTTCGACTCGGTCGCGATCGCGCCGTCCGGCTTGGCGATCGTGAGGGCGGCGCCCGCGCCGGAGCCGGTCGTCTCGTCGTCGTTGTTGCCGCCCGTCGACGAGCAGCCGGTCAGCACGAGTGCTGTCGCGATGCCGAGGGCGATCGCGGAGGCCTTCAACCTCATGAATCTCTCTCCTTCGAGGGAACATCGTCCCCGGCGCGGTGCCGAGGCGGTGGAGCGTTGTGCGTGAAACGGAAGGTGCGTGGGGCGCTGGGTCGCCCCAGGTGGGCCGCGGTCCGGCTACTCCTGTTCGGTGGTGCTGCCCTGCACCCGGACCGCGGTGTCCAGGCGGAGGTCGTGGACGGAACGCCCCACCCGGAGCCGGTAGGTACCGGCCGGGAGGTGCCAGCGTCCGCTGTCGGTGTCCCACACCTCGAGCTGACGGCGGGGGACGGTCACGGTGACGTCGGCGGTGGCCCCCGCGGCGACGTCGACGACCGCGAACCCGCCGAGCCAGCGGACCGGGCGGTCGCGCTCGGCGACCGGGGCCGACGCGGGCGCGACCGGGGGTTCGACGTAGACCTGGACGACCTCGCGGCCGTCGCGGGACCCGGTGTTGGTGACGCGGACCGTGAGGGTCACGTCGCCGTCGGGCGTGCGGGCGGGCAGGTGCTCCGGCTCGCCGGACGCGTCGTACGACCACGTCGTCCAGCCCAGCCCGTGCCCGAAGGGTGCGGCGGGGACGGCGCCCGAGCGCTCCCACGCGCGGTAGCCGACGTGGACGCCGTCGGCGTACTCGACGACGCCCTGGTCGGGGACCGCGTGCGGGACAGGGACGTCGGCCTCGGCGGCCGGGAGGGTCCAGGGGAGGCGGCCGGCCGCCTCGACGTCGCCCGCGAGCACGTCCGCGATCGAGTGCCCGGCCTCCTGGCCGGGGAACCAGACCCACAGCACCGTGCGCGCGCGGTCGAGCCAGGGGAGCAGCACGGGGGCGCCCGCGTTGACGACGACGACCGCGTCCGGGTCGGCGTCGAGGACGCGCTCGACGAGCTCGTCCTGGCGGCCGGGCAGCGCGAGCGACGTGCGGTCCCAGCCCTCGGACTCGACCTCCTCGTTCGTCCCGACGACGACGACGGTCAGGTCGGCCTCGCGGGCGGCCTCGACCGCGTCCGCGATCTCCTGCTCGGCGCTCGGCGCGGGGACGCGGTGGCGCAGCTCCGCGCGGACGAGGTTGCCGTAGCCCTGGGCGCGCGTGACGAGGAGCGAGGCGCTGACCCGCACGCGCCGCGGCGCGTCGACGTGCACGGTCGCGGGGGCGCCCGCCGGGTTGTTGATCGAGGAGTCGAGGATTACCTCGACGCCGGAGCGGCGGTCGTCCTTCGCGACGACGACGCCGTCGATCTCGATCGTGTGGCCCGGGACCGTGCCGACCTCGAGCACGTGGTCGCCGGGCTCGTCGAGGAGGACGTCGACGTCGAGCACGACGGTGTCGACCTCGGCGGGCAGGTCGCGCAGGAACCCGTCCCAGCGGGGCAGGACGGACTTGCGGAGCGTCGCGCCCTCGGCGTCGAGCCACGTCACCGCGACGGCGGCGCCGTCGGCGCTCCGACCTTCCACGTCGAGGCGGGGGGCGAACCGGCGCGCGTCACCGCCGCGGGCCACCGTGAGCGTGGCGTCGGGCCAGCGCGCGGCCAGGCCCTCGGCGGGGGTGACGACGTGCGCGGGGTCGACGGTCGAGCTGCCGCCGCCGAGCACGTGCGGGCGCACGGCGTTGGGGCCGACGAGCGCGATCGACCGCGGCGCGGGCCGATCCCAGACGGGGTTCTCGGCGTCCGAGCGCAGGACGACGGTGCCCGCGGCGGCGGTGCGGCGCACCAGGGCGCGCAGGTCGCCGTCGTGCGTGATCGGGCGGGCGGGCTCGTCGAGCGCGCCGACCCGGCGCGCGAGCAGGAGGATGCGCGCGACCTTGTCGTCGATCTCGCGCTCGGGGACGCGGCCGTCCTCGACCGCGCGGACGAGGGCGTCCTCCCACGGGCCGCCCGGACCCGGCATGACGACGTCGAGCCCGCCGTTCGCGGAGAGCTCGGTCGTGCGCGTCGCGACCCAGTCCGAGACCACGGCGCCGTCGAACCCGAGCTCGTCCTTGAGGACGTCGGTGAGCAGGTGCCGGTGCCCCGTCATGGGGCCGGACTCCACGCCGTCGTCCACCTGGTTGTACGCCGCCATGACGGACCACGCGCCCGCCGCGACCGCGTCCTCGAACGGGGCCAGGTAGACCTCGCGCAGCACGCGGGGGTCGACGTGCGACACGTACGACGTGCGCTGGGTCTCGGAGTCGTTGGCGACGTAGTGCTTGACGCACGCCGCGACGCCCTGGTCCTGGAGGCCGCGCACGACGCCCGTGCCGATCTGGGCCGTGAGGTACGGGTCCTCGGAGTAGCACTCGAAGTGCCGGCCACCGACGGGCGTGCGCTGGATGTTGACCTGGGGGGCCAGGACGACGTCGACGCCGTGCGTGCGCGCCTCGCGGGCGAACGCCTGACCGGTCTCGTGCGCGACGTCCCGGTCCCACGTCGCGCCGATCGCGCTGGGGGACGGGAAGAGGATCGAGGTCTCGCCCTCGACCTCGCTCGTGCCGCGGACCCCGACGGGCCCGTCGGACATGACGACGGGGCGCAGCCCGAGCTCGTCCAGGGCGTGCAGTCGCCACATGGACCGGCCGGTGAGGAGGCGGACCTTCTCGCGGAGGGGCAGCTCCTGCGCACGGGTACGCAGGGTGTCGAGCTCCGCGGGGTCGCGCTCTCCCGCGAGGGACTGCGATGTCACGTACGTGCTCCTCGTCGTCGAGTCGTCTGTCGAGCGGAGAACTTACCGTGCAGTCAGTAAGTTGGCAAGAAGCTGCGTTTCCGCAGGTCAGATCGATATCTGACCGTGACATTGGCGCGAAGGGTGGCTCGGAGGCGCCGCCGCGTGCGTAGGATCACCCCCGGACGGCGACGGACCGAGGGCGGCCTCGGTGCCGGGGCGCCGACGTCGGCGCCGACGGTGGCGCACCGGGCACCACGACGAGGAAGTGACGAGGCGATGACCACGAGCAGGCGGCGCCCCCGCGTGCGGGAGGAGACCCTCCGGCGCCGCGAGGAGATCCTCAAGGCCGCCATGGCGACCTTCGGGAGCAAGGGCTACCACAACGGCCCCCTGGCGGAGATCGCGGAGCAGGTCGACATGACCCACGCCGGGATCCTGCACCACTTCGGGTCCAAGGACCATCTCCTCCTCGAGGTGCTGCGCTACCGCGACGAAAGCGACGTCGCGGGCCTCGACGGGCAGCACATCCCAGGCGGCATCGACATGTTCCGCCACCTGGTCCGCACGGCGTTCCTCAACGCGCAGCGCGCGGGGATCGTGCAGACCTACGCCGTGCTCTCCGCGGAGTCCGTGACCGACGACCACCCCGCGCGCGCGTTCTTCCAGGGCCGCTACCGCACGCTGCGGAGCGAGGCCGTCGAGGCGTTCGAGGCGCTGTGCGCCGAGCGGGGCGTCGCGGTCCCCGCGACCGTCCGGAACGCGTCGGCGTCGATCCTCGCGGTCATGGACGGGCTCCAGGTGCAGTGGCTCCTCGACCCCACGCAGGTGGACCTCGGCGAGGCGAGCCAGTTCGCGATCGAGGCGATCGTCGCCGCGGTGCTCGACCCTCGTCCGTCCCCGCTCGGCCTCGACGGCACGGGTGACGGCGAGCAGCCCGTGGCGCTCGACGGCGGCGTGGCCGCCGAGGCGGCCGGGCAGCCCGTGGGGGTCGTGGGGGTCTGACCGGGGGCTCGGCGTCCGTCGAGCGCGGACCTTCGGTCCCGCGTGGTCACGACCACGGGCCCTGGCCGGGGCGTCCGGCGACGGTGAGGATCGAGGTCGTGCAGACCCTCACCCAGGCGTTGTCCATCCAGTCGGAGGCGGCCCGGAAGAAGGTCGGCTCGGCAAGACGCCCGGCGCGCTACCTCGTCGCGGCGATGCTCGCGGGCGCGTACATCGGCGTCGGCGTCGTGCTCATGGTCGCGACGGCGGGGCCCTTCCTCGCGGCCGGGTCGCCGGGGGAGCGGCTGGTCGCCGGGGGCGTGTTCGCCGCGGCGCTGACCCTCGTCGTGTTCGCCGGGGCCGAGCTCGCCACGTCGGCCATGATGATCCTCGCCCAGGGCGTCGCGACGCGCGCCGTCCGGGTGCGCGACGCCGCCGTCACGCTCGGCCTGTGCCTCGTCGGCAACCTCGCCGGCTCGATGCTCTTCGCGTTCGCCGTCACCCAGGCCGGGGTGCTGCACTCCAACGCGGCCGCGGGGGAGATGGTCGCGTCCATGCTGCGCGCGAAGGCGCACGAGACCGGCGGCGAGCTCTTCTTCCGCGGCGTCCTGTGCAACCTCCTCGTGTGCGCCGCGATCTGGGCCTGCGGGCGCCTGCGCTCCGAGGCGGGCAAGGCGATCGTCCTGTTCTGGGCGATCCTCGCGTTCATCGCCTCCGGCTTCGAGCACGTGGTCGCCAACATGACGACGTTCTCGCTCGGCCTCCTCGGCGGCCTGGGCCCGACGACGTGGGCCGACTTCGCCCGCAACCTCGCCTGGGTCGGCCTCGGCAACCTCGTCGGCGGCGCCCTCGTCGTCGGCCTCGCCTACGTCGTCGTCGCGGGCCCGGCGCGAGACGCCGGGCGGGGTGCGCCCTCGACGGCCGCGACCTCGAGGCCGGTCGTGCTGCCCGTGCCGGCGATCCGGCACGCGCCCGCGCCCCTCGACCGGAGCCACCGCGCGGGCTGACGCCGCGCCGCCCGGGCCCGCATGGCGGGACGGGCTTGGCCGGACCGCGGGACGCGTGCGTATCATCGATCGACCCACAAGCACCCGGCGGGCCGTTGAGAGAGACGGAGGCCGGCGACAGATGGAGCAGCACGTGGCACTTGTCGTGCAGAAGTACGGCGGTTCGTCGGTATCGGACGCCGAGAGCATCAAGCGCGTGGCCAAGCGCATCGCGCAGACCAAGCGGGCCGGGCACGACGTCGTCGTCGTGGTCTCGGCGATGGGCGACACGACGGACGAGCTCATCGACCTCGCGCAGCAGGTCACCCCCCTCCCGCCGCAGCGCGAGATGGACATCCTCCTCACCGCGGGCGAGCGCATCTCGATGTCGTTGCTGGCGATGGCGATCAACAGCCTGGGCGTCAAGGCGAAGTCGTTCACGGGCCAGCAGGCGGGCGTCATCACCGACGCCGTGCACGGCAAGGCGCGCATCGTCGACGTCGTCCCGCACCGCATCCGGGAGACGATCGAGCGGGGGCAGGTCGCGATCGTCGCGGGCTTCCAGGGCGTCACGCAGTCGACGAACGACGTGACGACGCTCGGTCGCGGCGGGTCGGACACGACGGCCGTCGCGCTCGCTGCCGGCCTCGACGCCGACGTGTGCGAGATCTACACCGACGTGGACGGCATCTTCACGGCCGACCCGCGCATCGTCCCGAGCGCGCGCAAGATCGACCGCATCACGTACGAGGAGATGCTCGAGATGGCGGCGAGCGGGGCCAAGGTCCTCGCGCTGCGCTGCGTCGAGTACGGCCGCCGGTACGGCGTGCCGATCCACGTCCGCTCGTCGTTCAGCGGCAAGGAGGGCACGTTCGTCAGCGCGGACGCCTACTCCGCGGCCCGCCCCGCCGACGCCGCCCCCAGCTCTGCAGACCTTCCCGAGGAGACCGTCATGGAAGACCCGATCATCTCCGGCGTCGCGCACGACCGCAGCGAGGCCAAGATCACCGTCGTCGGGGTGCCCGACGTGCCCGGGACGGCCGCGCGCATCTTCGAGGTCGTCGCGGGCTCGGGCGTGAACATCGACATGATCGTGCAGAACGTCTCGGCCGCCCGGACGGGCCTGACCGACATCTCGTTCTCGCTGCCCGAGGGCGACGGCCCGGCCGCGATGTCGGCGCTGTCCGCGCTCCAGGGCGAGATCGGGTTCGACTCGCTCCAGTTCGACGACCAGATCGGCAAGCTCTCGCTCGTCGGCGCGGGCATGAAGTCGCACCCGGGCGTCTCCGCCAAGCTCTTCGGTGCCCTGCGCGACGCGGGCATCAACATCGAGATGATCTCCACCTCGGAGATCCGCATCTCCGTCGTGACCCGCGAGGACTCGCTCGACGACGCGGTGCGTGCCGTGCACACCGCGTTCGAGCTCGACGCCGCCGACGGCGAGGCCGTCGTCTACGCCGGCACCGGCCGCTGAGAGGACGAGGAACCATGAGCACCGAGAACCGTCAGGGCCTCAACGTCGCCGTCGTCGGCGCGACCGGCCAGGTGGGCGCCGTCATGCGCCGCCTCCTCGACGAGCGCGACCTCCCCGTCGCGAGCATCCGCTACTTCGCCTCCGCGCGCTCCGCCGGGTCGACGCTCCCGTGGCGCGGGACCGACGTCGTCGTGGAGGACGTCGCCGCGACCCCGACCGACGACCTGCGCGGGATCGACGTCGCCCTGTTCTCCGCGGGCGGCGCGACCTCGAAGGCGCAGGCCGAGCGCTTCGCCGAGGCGGGTGCCGTCGTCATCGACAACTCGTCCGCGTGGCGCATGGACCCGGACGTGCCCCTCGTCGTGTCCGAGGTCAACCCCGGCGCGCTGCGCGAGGCGCGCAAGGGGATCATCGCCAACCCGAACTGCACGACCATGGCCGCGATGCCCGTGCTCAAGCCGCTCGCGGACGAGGCCGGGCTGGAGCGTCTGATCGTCGCGACGTACCAGGCCGTGTCCGGCGCCGGTCTCGCCGGCGCGGAGGAGCTGCGCGCCCAGGCCGTCGCCGGTGCGGCGGCCGAGGGCACGGGCGCCGGGCTCGTCGGGCTCGTGCACGACGGCGGCGCGGTCGCCTTCCCCGAGCCCGTCGCCTTCCCGCGCAACGTCGCGTTCAACGTCGTCCCGCTCGCCGGGTCGATCGTCGACGACGGGCAGGAGGAGACGGACGAGGAGAAGAAGCTCCGCAACGAGTCGCGCAAGATCCTCGGCCTGCCCGAGCTCGCGGTCGCCGGGACCTGCGTGCGCGTCCCGGTGTTCACCGGCCACTCGCTCGCGATCCACGCCGAGTTCGGCGCCGCGATCACGCCCGACCGCGCGCGCGAGATCCTCGCGGCCGCGCCGGGCGTGGTGCTGGCCGACGTCCCGAACCCGCTCGAGGCGGCCGGTCAGGACCCGTCGTTCGTCGGCCGCATCCGCACCGACCAGTCCGTCCCCGGCGGACGCGGCCTCGTGCTGTTCGTGTCGAACGACAACCTCCGCAAGGGAGCCGCGCTCAACGCGGTGCAGCTCGCCGAGCTCGTCGCCCAGGACCTCGACGCCGTCCGCGCCGCGTTCACCCCTGCCCTCGCGAGGTAGAACCCTGGTACCGCGAGAGAGGGCCCTGGTCATGGACCAGGGCCCTCCCTCGTTCCGGGAACCGGAGCCGGTCTCGCCGCGACCGCCCTGGGGCGCGTCGCCGGGCGTCGGCCCGACCTCAGCCCTCGACCATGCGGGCCATGTTCTCGCCGTCGGCGAGGCCGACGATGTTGCCGGCCGGGTCGGTGAACCAGGCCCCGTCGCCGCCCTCCATGAAGCCGCGCACGATGCCCTTCTCGTCCTGGTCGAACCCTTCGTAGCGCTCGAACGTCACACCCTTCGCGGTGAGCTCGTCGACGACCTGGTCCACGTCGTCGACAGTGAGGTGCATGACCGTGAAGGCGGCCGGCCGATGGTCCTCCTTCGGGTAGACGAACACGTCCGAGCCGCCGCCCAGGTGGAGCACCAGACCACCCCCGTCGTCGAGTGCCGTGACGGGGAGCCCGAGGGTGCTCCCGTAGAAATCGCGCGCCGCGTCGAGGTCGTCCGCCGAGAAGCTGGAGAACCCGCGCCGAATGGTGACCATCGTCGTCTCACTCCTTCGTGACCGCCGGCGGCCGGAGGGCGTGACCCGCCGCGGACGCCGGATCCTCCCAGGGTCCCACCGGCGGGCCGCCGTGGGTACCGCCCAGGGCGGGTGAACGGTCCGGCGTCAGGACGCCGCGCGGGTGCCCAGGGTCGGGGCGAGCAGCCACAGCGCGGCCGCGGCGAGCACGTGCCAGACGGCGTGCCCCTGCAGCGTGACGCCGAGCGGTCCGTCCGCGTCGCACAGCGGCCATCCGGGGCGGGTCAGCGTCCCGACCCCGCCGCCCACGGCGAGGAGGGCGAGCGCGGCGACGGTGCGTCGTCGGACGGCGGGACGCCGCCACGCGCGCAGGGTGCTCGCGCCCACGGCGACGGCTGCGGCGGCCACCTGCGCGGCGGTCGAGGCGGTGGGCGACGCCGCGGCGAGCGGCACCCCCAGCAGGGTTGGGGCGAGCCACCACCACGTCCGCAGCCGGCGCCCGGTGAGGTCCGCGACGGCGTCGGCCGCGACGAGCGCGAGCGCGCCGAGCAGCGGCGGGTCGTGCGCGACGGGGTTCCACGACGGTGACGGCCCGTGCTGGATCACCGAGCCCACGCCGATCAGGGCGACCAGGATCCCGAAGGCGACGCGCAGGCGCGTGGTCCCTGCGCCGTCGGGCGGGGGCGTGGTCGACGACGTCCCTCCGCGGGCGCGCAGCGCCGCCGCGGTGATCGCCGCGCCCGCGACGACGAAGGCGAGGCTCGTCCAGGTGCTCAGCGGCTCCGCCCAGAGCGTCCCGCCCGCGAGCTCGCACGCGCCGCCCATGCCACCTCCGTCCATCGGCTCCGTCGTCCGCCTACCAGAGTTCTACCCCGGCCTTCCAGGGTTCTCTCTCCCTGGGGGTTGCGGGATCCTCGGCATCTGTGGTTCATTAGTGGAGTAATGAACCACAGAAGACGCGAAGCGGGAGAGGATGGGGCCCATGTTCGACGGACCGGAACCCATCTACCTCCAGATCGCGCAGATGATCCGGGCCCAGGTGCTCGCGGGCGAGCTCGCGGAGGAGGAGCAGGTCATGTCGACGACGCAGTTCGCGACGACGTTCCGCATCAACCCGGCGACGGCCGCCAAGGCGTTCGCCGGTCTGGTCGACGAGGGCGTCCTCTACAAGCGCCGCGGCCTCGGCATGTTCGTCGCCCCGGGGGCGCGCGAGCAGCTCCTCGCCGACCACCGCGCCCGGTTCTTCGACGAGGTCCTCGCGCCCGCGCTCGCGCAGGCCGACCTCCTCGACATCCCGACGGCCGAGATCGTGGACTACGTCCTCGGCCGGTCGCGCCCCGCCGGTCCCGTCACCGGCGGCGCACCCAGCACCGGCCCGACCTCCGACCCGACCCCGAGGTGAGACCCGTGACCGCCCGGCCCGCCCGCCGCACCACCGACCAGAACTCGTCCGCCCGGACCGCGACCGCCGCCCCGGAGCCCTTCGCCGCCGAGGTGCGCGACGTCGTCGTGCGCTACCCGCGCAGCAGCGACGACGTCCCCGCGCTGGACGGCGCGACGCTCACGGTCCGGCCCGGCGTCATCACCGGCCTCCTCGGACGCAACGGCGCGGGCAAGACGACGCTCGCGGCACTGCTCGCGGCGTTCCGCCGGCCCACGGCCGGGACGGTGCGCGTCGGCCCCGCGGGCGAGCTCGAGGACCCGTTCGAGAACGTGTGGGCGACCATGCACACGCAGCTCGTCCGCGAGAGCGGCGACGTGTGGGAGACGGACAAGGCGCGCGACACGCTCGAGTACTACGCCGACCTGCGACCGCACTGGGACGCCGAGCTCGCCGCACGCCTGCTCGACGAGCTCGAGGTGGACGTCCGCAAGAAGCCGACCGAGATGTCGCGCGGCAAGCGGTCCGCGCTCGGTGCGGTGATCGGCCTCGCCTCGCGCGCACCCCTGACGATCTTCGACGAGGTCTACCTCGGTATGGACGCCCCGAGCCGCTACGCGTTCTACGACGCGCTCGTGGCCGACTACGCCGAGCACCCGCGCACGGTCCTGCTGTCGAGCCACCTCATCACCGAGGTCGAGCGACTCTTCGAGGACGTCGTGATCATCGACCGAGGGCGCGTCCTGCTCGCCGAGAACGCCGACGACGTCCGGGCCCGGGGCGTGAGCCTCACCGGTCCGGCCGAGGTGGTCGAGCGGCACGCGGCCGGTCGCGAGGTGCTCGCCCGGCAACGGCTCGGCGGCACGGCGCAGGTGACGCTCTTCGGTACGTTCGCGGACGACGAGCGCGCCGCCGCGGTGGAGGCCGGGCTCGAGGTCGGCGCCGTGCCCGTGCAGGACCTGTTCGTCCACCTGACGCGCAACGGGCGCTCGGGTTCCGACGCCGAGACGGAGACGGTGCGATGACCGCCACGACCGACCGCACCGCCGCGCGCCGTGCCCTCGAGTCCGCCGCCCACCGGCGCGGGGTCAACGCCGTCGCCTGGTACTTCATCGTCGGCACTTGGTACGTCGGGGTCTGGTTCTGGGCCATCGCGCTCGCCGTCGGAGCGCTGATCCTCTGGATCATGGAGCGCAACGACGACGTGAGCATCGAGGCGGTCGGAGGAGTCGCCGGCTCGGCGAAGTTCTTCCTCTTCGTGATGGGCATCATCCTGCCCCTCATGACGATCGCCGTGCACGTCGCGTCGGGCGGCACGCGCCGTTCGTTCACGCACGGGCTGTGGATCGGCGCGGCCGTGTCGGGCATGACGTTCGGCGTCGCGGCGGCGCTCGTGAAGTGGGGCGAGTGGGCGCTGTTCCGCCGCTCCGGGTGGTCGACGGAGCCGGAGCTCGCGCAGCTCTACGTCGACGGCTCGCAGGTGGGCCTGGCGATGCTCGTCGAAGGGCTCTTCTGCGTCGTGTACTACCTCGCCGGGATGGTCATCGCCGCCGGCTTCTACGGGTTCGGGTTCCTGCGCGGGGTGCTCCTCGTGCTCGCGTCGCTCGTCCCCGTGGTGGTCAGCGAGATCTTCCTGCGGTCCGGCTTCTTCGGCCACGCGCTCGCGCGCGTCGTCGGTCTCGACGGCACCCCCGCCGCGCTCGCCGTCCTCGGCGGGGCGCTCGGGGTCGTGCTCGCCGCCCTGCTCCTCCGCCTCGTCCTGCGGGGCGTCGCGATCCAACCGGTCGAGTTCGCCGCCAGCGCGAGCGCCTGACCGGCCCGCAGCACCCCACACCGTAGCCCTCCCGGGCGGCGCAGCGCGCCGTCCGTGGGTGGCGCACACCCTCCAGGAGGCCACCATGAGCACCGCTCCACCGCCCACCGGCGCCGCGACCGCGGCGTCGCCCGCCCCGACCGCCGTCGCACAGGCCGGGACCGCGCCGGTCGTCGAGGTCCGGAACCTGCGCAAGACGTACCCGGGGCCCCGTGGCTCCGACGCTCGCAAGGTCGCCGTCGAGGACGTGAGCCTCGCCGTCGCGCCGGGTGAGATCTTCGGCATCCTCGGCCCCAACGGTGCCGGCAAGACGACGACCGTCGAGTGCCTCGCCGGCCTGCGCGAGACGGACGGCGGCCTGATCCGAGTGCTCGGGGTCGACCCGCAGGCCGACCCGGCCGCTGTGCGCGACGCCGTCGGCGTCCAGCTCCAGGAGGCCGCGCTCCACGAGAAGATCACGGTCGAGGAGGCGTTGCGGCTCTTCGCGTCGTTCTACGAGGCGCCCTCGGACGTCGAGGAGCTGCTCGACCTCCTCGACCTCGCCGAGCACCGGCGCGTCGCGTTCGGCAAGCTCTCGGGCGGGCAGAAGCAGCGCCTGTCGATCGCCCTCGCGCTCGTCGGCGACCCGCGCGTCGCGGTCCTCGACGAGCTGACCACCGGCCTCGACCCGGCCGCCCGTCGGGCGACGTGGGAGCTCGTCGAGCGCGTGCGCGACCGGGGCGTGACGATCCTGCTCGTCACGCACTTCATGGAGGAGGCGGAGCGCCTCTGCGACCGGCTCGTCATCATCGACGGCGGCCGCGTCGTCGCGCAGGGCACGCCCGCGGAGCTCATCGACTCGGTCGACACGTCGCGCACGGTCCGCCTGCGGGTGCCCCCGGCCGACCACGACCTGGCGCTCCACACGCTCGCAGGCCTGGCCGACGTCGAGCACGTGGAGGTGGACGGGCGCGAGATCGAGGTGACCGGGACGCGCCGCGTGCTGCTCGCCGTCGTGCTCGCGCTCGCGGAGCAGGAGGTCGTGCCCGACGACGTCCGGACCGTCACGCGGACGCTCGAGGACGTGTTCGTCGCCGTGACGGGCCGGACCTACGACCACGCCGCGGACTCCGCGGCCCCGCACGAGGGAGACGCACGATGACCGCCGCGACCACGACCCTGACCCGCGTCCCCGTCGCCCGGTCGGGTTGGCGAGGCTTCGGGACGCTCCTGCGGACCGAGGCCCGCCTGTTCCTGCGCGACGGTACGGCCGTGTTCTTCGCGCTCGTGTTCCCCACGGTCCTGCTCGTCGGAGTCGGGCTGGCGATCCCGGGCATGCGGGAGCCGATCTCGGGGGCGGGCGCGCCCTGGGACGGCCTCACGGCGATCGCGACCTACGTGCCGATCGTCCTCGCCGCCGCCGTAGCGACGCCCGCGCTGACGACGATGCCCGTGACGTTCGCGACCGCCCGCGAGAAGGGGCTGCTCCGCCGGCTGTCGACGACGCCGATGCGCCCGCAGGGCGTCGTCGTCGCCCACCTGCTCATCAACCTCGGCGCGATCGCCGTGTCCGCGGTGCTCGCGCTCGTCGTGGGTCAGGTCGTGTTCGGCCTCACCGCGCCCGTGAGCCCGCTGACGGTCGTGCTGGCCTTCGTGCTCACCGTCCTGTCCATGCTGTCGCTCGGCATGGTCGTCGCGGCGGTCGCCGCCAAGGGGAGCACCGCGTCGGCGATCGGGAACCTCGTCTACTTCCCGATGCTCTTCCTCTCGGGCATGTGGACGCCGGGGCCGATCATGCCCGACGTCGTGCGGGACATCGGCCAGTTCTCCCCGCTCGGGGCCGCCGCCCAGGCGATGTCGGCGGGCTGGTTCGAGACGGAGGTCCCCACGCTCCAGCTCGTCGTGATGGTCGCGTGGACCGCCGTGCTCCTCCCGCTCGCGGTGAAGCTCTTCCGCTGGAGCTGAGCCTCAGATCGCCCGCGAGCCCAGCTCGCGGGCGATCTCGGCGAAGGCACGGACCTCGGCGGTCTCCCGGTCGCGCGACCAGACGAGCACCCACTCGGTGTCGGGGACGTCGACGATCGGCACGTACACGACGCCGGGGTGCGTGTAGTACCGCCGGACGTGCGCGTTGAGCGGGGTGACCGCCTCGCCCGAGGCGACCACGGTGAGCACCTCGTGGAACGTCCGCGCGGCCGGCCCGCGCAGCACGGGTCGCCCGGCGGGCGTGCGGCGGGGCAGCATTGCCTCCTCCCAGTACGAGGGGACGCCGGCGCCGAGGTCGAGCACGGTGTGGTCCCCGAGGACCTCGATCGAGACCTCGTCCTCGCCCGCGAGCGGGTGACCCGCCGCAACGGCGAGGACGCGGCCCTCCGTGAGCACGCGCGGCCCCACGACGACGTCGGGCTCGCGGACGGGCGACCACGTCACCTGCAGGTCGGCCACGCCCTCGCGCAGCGACCCGAACGGGTCCGAGAAGTGGAACTCGCGGCGCTCGACCGAGCACCCCGGGTGGCGAGCGGTGAACTCGTCGACCACCGGACCGAGCTCGTGACCGACGATGCCCATCGCGGCGACGCGCAGGACCCCGGTGGGGCGCTCGCCGGTGCGGCTGGCCGCGGCGATGCCCGACTGGATGAGCTCGTACCCCTGCCGCAGGTCGTCGCGCAGGCGGGCGCCCACCGGCGTGAGCTCGACGCGGCGGCTCGTGCGCTCGAACAGGGTGGTCCCCATGCGGCGTTCCTGCCGGCTGATCGCCTGGCTGACGCGGGCGGGGGAGACGTGGAGCCGTTCCGCGGTCCGGCCGAAGTGCAGCTCGTCCGCGAGCGTCAGGAAGATCTCGATGTCCCTCAGGTCCACGCAGCCACCTCTGCCTCCGTCTCCGCGCACCGTTCACGCCGGGTGAACGATCGCCCCAGCATGCGTCATTGATGACGAATCGGCGGAATCCGAGGCTGGAGCCATGAGACGACTCACCTACTTCGTGGCACTCTCCATCGACGGCTTTCTCTCCGGTCCCGACGACGAGGTCGACTTCTACCCGTCCTCGGACGCCTACAGCGCGCGCATGATCGACACGTTCCCGGACGTCCTGCCCACGCACGGGCGCCGACAGCTCGGCGTCGACGACCAGCCCAACCGGACGTTCGACACGATCGTCATGGGCCGGCGCACGTACGAGCCCGCGCTCGACCTCGGGATCACGAGCCCGTACGCGCACCTTCGCCAGTACGTCGTCTCGACGTCGCAGCCCGAGCTCGACCCCGCGGTGACGATCGTGCGCGACGACCCGGTCGCGCTCGTGCGCGCGCTCAAGGCCGAGGACTCCCCGCTCGACATCTACCTCGCGGGCGGCGGAGTCCTCGCGGGCGCGCTCCTCGACGAGATCGACCGGCTCGTCGTCAAGCTCTACCCGGTGGTCGCGGGCGCCGGGCGGAACGCGTTCGGCGCGACCGCGTTCCGGCCCACGACCTACGACCTCACCGACGTCGCCACGTTCGACGGCGGCAACGCCGTCCTGACGTACGACCGTGCCTGAGCGCGTCCCCGCACGCGTGCTCCGGCACCGCGCGTCGCTCCTCACGGCCCGAGCGGTCGTGACCGTCCGGCTCCTGCGGCCGCACTGCCGCCGTCGCGCGCGCCGTCGGCACGGGGCGGGCGACGACGCCGCCGCCCCGGTCGGCGGGCTCGACGACCTGGGTGCACGTCCTCGGCGCGGACCTGTCGCCACCGCGGGCGTGGTGGTGGCGGCGCACCTAGCCTGACGCGCATGAGGCCGTTCCTGCTGCTCGCGTCGCGCGCGGAGGACCCCGCCGCGGACGGCGAGCACGCCGCCGTGCTCCGGTACTCCGGGCTCGGCGCGGACGCGCTCCACCGCGTCCGGATGGAGGCCGGGCCGCTGCCGGCGATCGACCTCGACGCGTACTCCGGGGTGATCGTCGGCGGCAGCCCGTTCGACTCGTCGCTGCCCGAGGCGGACAAGTCGCCGACCCAGCGGAGGGTCGAGCGCGAGCTCGCGCCGCTCCTGGACGAGATCGTCGAGCGCGACGTCCCGTTCCTCGGCGCGTGCTACGGCGTCGGGACGCTCGGCCTGCACGAGGGCGCCGTGCTCGACGACACCTACGCCGAGCCGATCTCGCCCGTGACGATCCGGCTCACCGCCGAGGGCCGGGCCGACCCGTTGCTCGCCGACCTGCCCGACGCGTTCGAGGCGTACGTCGGCCACAAGGAGGCCGTGCGGGAGCTGCCGGCGCACGCGGTGCTGCTCGCGACGTCTGACGCGTGCCCGGTCCAGATGTTCCGGGTCAAGGAGAACCTCTACGCGACGCAGTTCCACCCCGAGCTGGACCTCGACGGGATCCTCACGCGCATCGGCGTCTACCGCGACTACGGGTACTTCCCGCCCGAGACCGCGGGCGAGGTCGAGGCGACGGTCCGTCGCGGCGACGTCCGCGAGCCGCATCGCATCCTCGCGGCGTTCGTCCGCCGCTACGCACGCGACTGACGAGCAGGCGGTCGTCGCTGCTCGGCGGGGGCCGGGTCAGCGGGCGACGGGTTCCGGCTCCGGCGCGGGAGAGTCGGCCGCCGTGTCTGCCGCAGTCGTCGCGGCCTCGAGCGCGACGGCGCGGCGGTGGGCCCGGACGGACCATGCGACGGCCGCGGCCCACACGACGGCGACCAGCCCGAGCACGACACCCTGGACGGCGCCGCTCGCGTCGACCCAGTCGGAGCGCAGCAGCGTGCGGACGTTGGTGAGGACGATGACGCCACCGACCGCCGACCCGAGGATCCGCGGCGGCAGGAGCCGGACGAGCCAGGCCGCGATCGGCGCGGCGACCAGGCCGCCGAGCAGCAGCGCGCCCACCCACAGCAGGTCGATGCCCTGCGAGCCCAGCGAGACGAGGAACCCGAGCGACGCGGCGATCGCGACGAGGAACTCGCTCGTGTCGATCGACCCGATGACCTTGCGCGGCTCGATGCGTCCCGACGCGAGCAACGCCGGCGTGCCCACCGGGCCCCAGCCGCCGCCGCCCGTGGCGTCGACGAAGCCCGCGACCAGACCGAGCGGGGCGAGGAACCGCTTGCGCAGCGGCAGGCCCTGGCGCCCCTTCGGCAGCCCCACGAACGTGAACCGCGACAGCACGTACACGCCGAGCGCCAGGAGCAGCAGCGACATCACCGGCGCGGCGAGCTCGGTCGACAGGTTCGACAGGAACGTCGCGCCCGCGAACGCGCCGATCGCGCCCGGGACGCCGATGCGGACGACGACCTTCCAGTCCACGTTGCCGAACCGCCAGTGCGCCGCGCCCGACGCGAGCGTCGTCCCGATCTCCGCCAGGTGGATCGTCGCCGACGCCGCCGCGGGGTTCGTCCCGATCGCGAGCAGGAGCGTCGTCGACGTCACGCCGTACGCCATGCCGAGGCTGCCGTCGACGAGCTGCGCACCGAGGCCCACGAGGGCCAGCAGGATGAGGGTCCGCACCGCGTCTCCTTGCTCGGGTGGCCGGGGCGGCCCCGACGTGTCCTGACAAGGTTGACCGAACGAGTCCAGTATGTGAAGCGCCGACCACATGATGGGCCAGTGTTAACGGGAGCGAGCTCCCACCGCAGGGTGCGTCGTCAGCGGGTCAGGGGTTCTCCCAGGCGTCGGCGCGCGCGGCGAGGGCGTGGACGTCGTCGGGGAGCTCGCGGCGCACGACGTCGTCGAGCGTGACGCGGTCGAGCACGTCGCGGACGCTCGCGCGGAGGGCGACCCAGACCTCGAGGAGCGCGGCCGCGGAGCCCTCGTACGCGAGGCTCGGTGGGCGCTCGTCGCGCACGGTCACGAGCGGCCCGTCGACGGCACGGAAGACGTCGGCGAGGGTGATCTCGGACGCGGGGCGCGCGAGCCGGTGACCACCGGAGCGACCGCGGACGCTGGCGACGATGCCCGCCCGGCGCAGGTCGCCGAGGATGCGCTCGAGGAAGCTCACGGGCAGGCCCTGGCCCGACGCGAGGTCCTCCGCCCGCACAGGGTCGCCGTGGGGTGACGCCGCGAGCTCGGCGCACGCCCGCACGGCATAGTCAGCCTTCGCCGAGACACGCATGAGGACATTGTGCCGTGCGCGGGGTCCCCGACCGCTGTGCCGGGCCCGGGCGGGAGCGATCTCACCCGCGCGGGCCCTGCTCTCCCGTTCGAGTTCCCCTCTACGCTGTGACCCGTGGACGTGCGCGAACGCAACAACGTGCGTGTCGCGGGGCCGTCGGACGCACCGACGATGGTCTTCGCGCACGGCTTCGGTTGCGACCAGTCGATGTGGCGCTTCGTCGCGCCCGTCTTCGCGGCGGACCACCGGGTCGTGCTCTTCGACCACTCGGGGTGCGGTGCGTCCCACCCGGCCTCGTGGGACCCCGCGCGGCACGGGGAGCTCGCGGGGTACGTCGCGGACCTGGTCGAGGTCGTGGAGGACGTCGCGGACGAGCCCGTGATCCTCGTCGGCCACTCGGTGAGCGCGGTGATCGCGCTCCTCGCCGCGGCGGACCGGCCCGACCTCGTCGACCGCCTGGTGCTCGTCGGGCCGAGCCCCCGGTATGTCGACGACGAGGGGTACCGCGGCGGCTTCACCGCGGAGGAGATCGACGAGCTCCTCGAGACGATGGACGCGAACTACCTGGGCTGGACGCAGGCGATGGCGCCGGTGATCGTCGGTAACCCCGACCGCCCGGCGTTGGGCGACGAGCTCGCGGAGGTCTTCCGGCGGAACGACCCGGCCATCGCCCGGCAGTTCGCGCGCGTGACGTTCCTCGGAGACAACCGGGCGGACCTGGCGCGCGTGCGGACCCCGAGCCTCGTCGTGCAGAGCCGGGAGGACGTCATCGCCCCGCAGACGGTGGGGCGGTACGTGCACGAGCACCTGCCGGGGAGCGAGCTCGTCGTCATCGACTCGGTCGGGCACTGCCCCAACCTCTCGCACCCGGCGCTCCTCGTCGGGGCGATGCGCGACTGGCTCGGGGGCCCCTGATGGTGATGTCGCGCGGCGAGCGCTGGGTGCTCGCGCCCGTCGCGCTCCTGCTCCTCGACGCGGAGGGGCGGGTGATCGACGCGAACGACGAGTTCCTGCGGCTGCTGGACGTGCCGGACGTGGAGGCCGTGGCGGGACGCCGGCTCGCGGACCTGCTCACCGTGGGCGGCCGCATCTACTGGGAGACCCACCTCGGACCGCGCCTGCACATCGAGGGGCGGGTCGACGAGGTCGCGGTCGAGCTGCGCACGCCGCGGGGGCGCGAGCCGGTGCTCCTCACGGCGATCAGGCGCGAGGTCCGGGGCGAGCGCCTCGTCGAGGTCGCGATGCTGGGGGCGCGCGAGCGGTCCCGCTTCGAGCAGGAGCTCGTCGCGGCCCGGCGCGCGGCCGAGGAGGCCGAGCGCCGCGTCCGGCTGCTGCACGGCATCGCGGCGGACCTGGCGAGCGTCGCCGGGCTCGACGGCGTCGCGTGGGTCCTGCTCCGGGCGGCGGTGACGATGCTCGGCGCGGGCGACGCGGCCCTGTGGACGCCTCAGGAGGGCGGGCCGCTCCGACGCTGGGGCGGTGCGGCGGGGGTGACCGCCCCGACGATCGACGAGCTGGCCGAGGCGGGCGTGCGCGCGGACGGGACCGTCGTCGTCCCGCTGCGCACGGCCGGGGCGCTGCTCGGCGTCCTCGCGCTGGAGCCGCGTCGGGCGGCGGGCTCGGAACCGGTCGACCTCGGCACGGCCGCCGCGGCCGGGCAGCTCGCGGCGCTCGCGCTGGCCCGGGCGACGACCCACGAGCAGAGCGTGTCCGTCGCGAGCGAGCTCCAGGGCGCGATGCTCTCGGACGGGATCGTCGCCGACCCCCACGTGGAGATCGCGGCCTGCTACCGCCCAGGGGTCCATGACCTCCAGGTCGGCGGCGACTGGTACGACACGTTCCGGGTCGCTCCGGACGTCGTCGCGCTCTCGGTCGGGGACGTGGTGGGGCGTGGGCTCAAGGCCGCGACCGCGATGGGGCAGCTCCGGACGGCGGTCCGCGCGGCGTCGGACACGGGCCTGCCGCCGGAGGAGGTGGTGGAGCGGCTCGACCGATTCGTCGACCGGACGGGGACGGGCTTCATGACGAGCCTCGTGTACGGGGAGCTCGAGCTGCTCGAGGGGGTGCTGCGCTACACGTGCGCCGGGCACCTGCCGCCGCTGCTCGTGCGCGCGGACGGGTCGGCGGGCTACCTGTGGGAGGCGCGGTCCACACCGTTGGGCGTGCGGGGCACGACGCCGCGCGTCGCGGACACCGTCACGCTCGCCCCGGGCGACCTGCTGCTCCTCTTCACGGACGGCGTCGTCGAGCGCCGCGACCGGCCGCTCGCGCTCGCGCTCGACGAGCTCGCGGAGGTCGTCACGAACGCGCTCGGGGCCGGGCTGAGCGGCGCGGAGCTGCTGGAGGCGGTCGTCGCGCGCGCGCCCGAGGACGACGACGCATGCCTGCTCGCGGTGCGCTGGCTCGGACCGGCGGCGTCGGGCGTGCCCGCGACGGAGACGTCGCGCCCGGCGTCAGCGGACGAAGAAGGGGCCGGCTGAGGGGTCGGCGAGCCGGCCCAGCGCGTGGCCGAGGCGCTCGACGGTGGAGCGCGCGAGGTCGTCGGGCAGGTGGTCCGGGGCGAACCACGCGACCGCGAGCGACTCGTCGTCCGCGACGTGCGCCGCCGCCGCGGCAGCGGGGGACACGGGTCGGCACAGGAACGCGAGGTCGAGGTACTGGGAGCGGTCGCCGTTGGGGTACTCGACGGGCTCGGTGACCGTCACCGCGACGAGGGCGTCCACGACGACGGCCGACACCCCCGGCATCCACAGGAGGTCGGTCCCGATGCGGGACCGCAGGGCGGCGACGAACTCGGGGATCGGCATGCCCCGAGCCTAGGTCGTCGGACCAGCTCGTGAGACGCGCTGTCCGGCCCTCGGAGCCTCTGTGCTACGGTCACCTGGTGACTTCTCAGTGGTATTGGCGCTTTACGCAGGCTCCCGGTGGGGCCGTGCGGGCGTTCGCCTGACCACAGATCACCACCCGGAGCCAGCACAGGGCCTTGGACGCGGACCGCGTCCGGGCCCTTCGTCGTGAGACGGGCCGCTCCGGGACCACGGGCGGCAGCAGGCCGGTGGAGCGCCGCTGGGCACCCGACTCACGGCGGTCCCAGACCCCCGCCGCACAGACCAGGAGCCTCCCGTGACCAGCACGACCACCCCGCCCGAAGCCGCGGCGTCCGACGCGTCGACCGAGCGCGCGACGAGTACCGTCGACCCCGTGGACAGCCCCGAGCTCCAGGCCCGCACGAGCGACCTGCGGGTCCGCGCGCTCGACGCGCTCCCCGCCCCGCGCACGATGCTCGCCGACCTGCCGCTCGGCGCGACCCGCAGCGACCTCGTGACGACGTCGCGCCGCGAGGTCCGCGACGTCCTCGCGGGCGACGACGACCGCCTGCTCGTCATCGTCGGCCCGTGCTCGGTGCACGACCCCGAGGCCGCGCTCGAGTACGCGGGGCGCCTGGCCGCCGTCGCGCACGAGCTCGCGGACGACCTCATGATCGTCATGCGCGTGTACTTCGAGAAGCCGCGCACCACGGTCGGTTGGAAGGGCCTCATCAACGACCCGCACCTCGACGGGTCGCACGACGTGCACCACGGCCTGCGCCTCGCGCGCGAGGTGCTGCTCGGCGTCCTCGACGCCGGCGTCCCGGCCGCGTGCGAGTTCCTCGAGCCGACGAGCCCGCAGTACATCGCGGACGCGGTCTCGTGGGGCGCGATCGGCGCGCGCAACGCCGAGTCGCAGGTGCACCGCCAGCTCGCCTCGGGCCTGTCCATGCCCGTCGGGTTCAAGAACGCGACGGACGGCGACGTGCAGATCGCGGTCGACGGCTGCATCACCGCCGCGAGCGAGCACACGTTCTTCGGCATGGACTCGCTCGGGCGCGCCGCCGCCGTCGAGACCGCGGGCAACCCCGACTGCCACGTCATCCTGCGCGGCGGCCGCTCGGGCCCCAACTACGGGGCCGACGACGTCGCGGCGGCGCTCGCCGTCGCGCGCACCTCGGGCCGGGGCGGGGTCACGGAGCACGGGCTGGTCGTCGACGCGTCGCACGGCAACTCGGGCAAGAGCCACGTGCGCCAGGCGGAGGTCGTGCGCGAGGTCTCCGCGCGGCTGGCCGAGGGCGAGCAGGGCATCACGGGCCTCATGATGGAGAGCTTCCTCGTCGCCGGGGCCCAGAAGCCCGCGCCGAGCGGGCTCGTGTACGGGCAGTCGGTGACCGACGCGTGCATCGACTGGGACACCACGGCCGACCTCCTGCGCGAGCTCGCGGGCGCGGTCCGCTCCCGGCGCGCGCTCTGACCGGTGCCGACGGGACGGGCACCCATCCGTCCGCGCGTCGGCGCCGAACCCAGGGTGTCCCGGACGGACCGGGACGGGGGCGTCGGCGGGAGGTCGGGTTGCCGAGAGCCGTGGTCGACGCGCCGCAGCGGGTGCGTGAGGCGCCCGTGCCGCACACTGACCGGGTGCCACCTCCCGTGACGACGAGCCCCGCGGTCGACGCCGCGCTGTCGGCGTGCGCCGGCGGCGACCCGGCGGCGTTCGCGCCCGTCTACGACGCGCTCGCGCCGGTCGCCTACGGCACGTGCCTGGGAGTCCTGCGGGACCCGGACCACGCGGCGGAGGTCGTCCAGGAGGTGATGGTCGAGGTGTGGCAGACGGCGGAGCGGTACGACGCGACGCGCGGCTCGGCGCGCACGTGGGTCGTGACGCTCGCGCGGAGACGGGCCGTGGACCGCGTGCGCGCCGAGCAGGCGCGCCGCGACCGGGACCAGCGCGACGTGGACGCGTCGACGGCCGCGGCCCCGCGGGACGTGGTCGTGGAGGACGTCGAGCGACGTCTCGAGGGCGCGGCCGTGCGGCGTTGCCTGGACTCGCTCACGGCGACGCAGCGGGAGGCGGTCGTGCAGGCGTACTACGGCGGTCTCACGTACCGCGAGGTCGCCGAGCGGCTCGACGCCGCCCTCCCGACCGTGAAGTCGCGGATCCGGGACGGGCTCCTGCGTCTGCGCGACTGCCTAGGGGTGCGCCGTGGCTGACGAGACCTCGCCGCACGGGGCCGGTGCGGACGACCTGGGGGACGTCCGTGACCTGCTGCCCGCCTACGCGCTCGACGCGGTGGACGACGCGGAGCGCAGCGCCGTCGAGCGCCTGCTCGCGGCCGACCCCGACGCGCGTCGGGAGCTCGACGAGTACCGCGACGTCGTGGCGGCGTTCGCGGTGGAGAGCGCCCCGCCGCCCGAGCTGCGCGACGCAGTGCTGGCCCGTGTGGTCGCGTCCGCCGGAACGGGGGCCGCTCCGGGCCCGGTGACGAGCGCGCGGTCGGACGCCGAGCCGGGCACCGAGACGGACGCGTCCGCCGGGCGGGACACGGGGGGCGGCGTCGTCGTCGACCTCGCGGCCGCGCGCCGCGCGCGCCGGCGACGCTGGACCGGGCTCGCGGCGGCGGTCGCGGCGGTCGTCGCCGTGGCGGTCCCCACGACCGTCGCGGTCCGCGCGACGCAGGAGCAGTCGCGCCTGGAGGCGCAGGCGGACGCGATCGAGCGCATGCTCGCCGACCCCGACGCGACGATCCTGCACGGCGACGTCGAGGGGGGCGGCCAGGCGTCCGTGCTCGCCGCCGGCGACGACATGTACTTCCGCGCGTCCGACCTGCCCGACGCCGGCGACGACCGCGACTACCAGCTCTGGGTGGTCGAGGCCGACGGCGCGGTCGTCTCGGCGGGCGTGCTCGACGTGCGGGACGGGACCACGTCGCGGCTCGTCCAGGACGAGCCCGGCGTCGGCATGGCCATGACGGTCGAGCCGGCGGGCGGTTCCGAGCAGCCGACGGCGGACCCGGTGGTCGCGCTCGTCGGCTGAGCGCCGCGCCCCCGAGGGGGCCGGGATGCGCGGGGAAAACTCGGGCGGATCCCGACCCATCCGCCCGGGGCGGTGCTCCGAACCCTCGGTATGACGCCCCGCACCGGCGGGGCGACGACCCGAGGAGAGACCGATGAACGTTCGCACCCGCACGTCGTACGCCGTCGCCGGCATCGCCACGCTCGCCGTGCTCGGCCTGTCCGCGTGCAGCTCCGACTCGGACACGGGGGCCGACTCGACGACGGCCGACTCCCAGGCCGAGGACACGATGACGGACGACTCGACGTCCGAGGACATGACCGACGACTCGACCGAGGGCTCTGACGACATGGCGGCCGACCCTGCCGCGAACCTGGTGGGCCCGGGCTGCGCGGCGTACGCGGAGCAGGTCCCCGACGGCGCCGGGTCGATCACCGGGATGTCGACGGACCCCGTCGCCGTGGCGGCGTCGAACAACCCGCTGCTCACGACGCTCACCGCGGCCGTCTCGGGCGAGCTCAACCCGGACGTGAACCTCGTCGACACGCTCAACGGCGACGAGTTCACCGTGTTCGCGCCGGTGGACGACGCGTTCGCGAAGATCGACGCCGCGACGCTCGACTCGCTCAAGACGGACTCCGACACGCTGACGAAGATCCTCACGTACCACGTGGTGCCCGGCCAGCTCACGCCCGACCAGGTCGTCGGCGAGCACGAGACCGTCGAGGGCGGCACGGTGGAGGTGACCGGCTCGGGCGACGAGCTCATGGTCAACGACGCGGCCGTCGTCTGCGGTGGCGTGATGACGCAGAACGCGACCGTCTACCTCGTCGACTCGGTGCTCATGCCGACCATGTGACCTTCCCGGCGCGTCCAGAAGCGGGCGCGCGGTGGACCCGCGAGAGCGGGTCCCGACGGCCCCCCCCGGCCGCCGAAGGGCGCCGGGGCGGGGCCCGCCGCCGCCCCCCCCCCCACCCCCCGCGCCCACCCCGGCG
>NZ_JBHXIC010000004.1:29694-35075 GCF_042723955.1 Cellulosimicrobium cellulans
GTGTGGCTGTTTGGGGCTCCTTTGAACTCGGGCGGGCCCGCCCGTGGGGGGGGGGTGGGGGCCCGCGGGGGGGGGCGCCCCTCGGCCCCCGCCGGGGGGGCGGGCCCCGTCGTCGTGCGCCCGGCGCCGTCCCCTCGACGCACCCTGGACCCATCCGCGGCGGCCGCCGGTCCGAACCCCGGGCATGGAGACGCTCATCGTCATCGGCCTGCTCGGGGGACTCATCACGGGGATCTCGCCGTGCATCCTGCCCATGCTGCCCGTCATCTTCTTCGCGGGCGGCGTACAGGGCGCGCGCACGGGGGAGACGCCGTCGGGCACCGCGGAGCCCGGGACGGGCGGCGTCTCGCCGGCCCTGTTCGCGGGAGTCCCCGACGCGGTCCGCGTCGGCGGGCGCCCCGCCGCCGGGTTGCGTGGCCGGGTTGACCCGGGCGGCGCGCAGGAGGCCGCCGGGGTGCGGGAGGTCACGGCGCAGCCGACGCGCGGCGGGACCCTCGCGCTCGACCTGTCGACGGGGGACGCGACCGAGGCCGCCGCTCCGGCCGACGGTAGGCCCGGGCGCCGCGCGTCCCGCCGGGCGGCGCGCCGCTCGTGGCGCCCCTACCTCGTCATCGCGGGCCTGGTCCTCAGCTTCAGCGTCTTCACGCTCCTCGGCTCCCTCGTGCTCACCGCGCTCGGGCTCCCGCAGGACCTGCTGCGCTGGGCGGGCATCGTGCTCCTCGTCGCGATCGGCGTGGGGATGATCGTGCCGCGCGTCGAGGAGGTCCTGGAGCGGCCGTTCCGGCGGATCGCGGCGCTCGGGGCACGACGCGGCGCCGCCCGGCAGGACCGCGGCGCGTTCGTGCTCGGCCTCGGCCTCGGTGTGCTGTACGTGCCGTGCGCCGGGCCCGTCCTCGCGGCCATCACCGTGGCCGGGGCGACGGGGAACATCGGCCCGGGCACCGTCGCCCTCACGGTGTCGTTCGCGATCGGGGCGGCGATCCCGCTCCTGGTCTTCGCGCTCGCGGGGCGCCGCGTCGCGGAGCGGGTCCGCGGGTTCCAGCGGCACACGCGCGGCATCCGCGTCACGGGCGGCGTCGTGATGATCGCGCTCGCGGGCGCGCTCGCGCTCAATCTCCCCGCCGCGCTCCAGCGCGCCCTGCCCGACTACACGGGCGCGCTCCAGCAGCGGGTCGACGAGAACGACGCCGTGCGCGAGGCGCTCGACCTCGGCGGCCTCGTCACCGACGAGAACCGCGAGCTGTCGAACTGCTCGAACGGCGCGCCCGTGCTGGAGGACTGCGGCACCGCCCCGGAGCTGCGCGGCATCGACACGTGGCTCAACACCCCGGGCGGTGAGGCGCTGACGCTCGAGGGGCTGCGCGGCAAGGTCGTGCTCGTCGACTTCTGGACCTACTCCTGCATCAACTGCCAGCGCGCGATCCCGCACGTCAACGCCTGGTACGACCGCTACCGCGACGTCGGCGCGGGGTTCGAGGTGATCGGGGTCCACACGCCCGAGTTCGCGTTCGAGCGCGAGACGCGCAACGTCGTCGCGGGAGCGCGGGACCTCGGCGTCACCTACCCCGTCGCCCAGGACAACGCCTACGCGACCTGGACCGCCTACCGGAACCGCTACTGGCCCGCGCAGTACCTCGTCGACGCCGACGGGACCGTCCGCCACATCCGGTTCGGCGAGGGCGGCTACGAGGACACCGAGCGCCTGGTGCGCGAGCTCCTCGGGGACGCGAACCCCGGCGTCGCGCTGCCCGAGCCCACCGCCGTCGGCGACACCACGCCGCAGGACGAGACGACGCCCGAGACCTACTTCTCCATCAAGCGCGTCGTCAACTACGCCGGCGAGCCGCGCTACGCCGCGGGGCAGCAGGACTTCACCCTCGCCGACGACCAGCGGCCGGACACGTTCTCGCTCGGCGGCACGTGGGACGTCGACTTCCAGGGCGCGACCGCGCTGTCCGACGACGCGCGCGTGCGCCTCGCGTACCGCTCGACCGACGTCTTCGCGGTGCTCGGCGGCGAGGGCACGGTGACGGCCCGCGTCACGGCCGACGGGCGGACCACGACCCGCGACATCGACGTGTCCGGCAGCCCGACGCTCTACCCCGTGCTGGAGGGCGACGGTCCGACCGAAGGACTCGTCGAGCTCGACGTCCCCGCCGGCGTGCAGGTGTTCACCGCGACGTTCGGCTGACGCGCGTCAACTCGCGGGCTCGCGCGCGGGCGTCCACGACCCGATCGTCGCGGTCCCGCCGCCGAGCAGGTCGAGCCCGTCCCCGACGCCGGGGATCCCTGCGAGCCCGACGACCGACTCGGGGTCGCCAGGGTGCGGTGCCATGAGCAACGTCGTGACGAGCGGCGGGTCGTCGGCCGTCGACCCGCCGCGCCACGAGAGCGCGGCCCAGGCGGTGGCGCCCGGTGCGAGCGTGAGCGGGGCGAGGCCGTCGTCGTCGGGCTCGAGGAGCACGTCCGTCTCCGAGCCGTCGTCGGCGACGAAGCGGATCGCGGGCGCGCCGGCGAGGACGCACTCCGCGGTGCCGTCGTTGCGGGCCGTGACGGTGAGGAAGCGGCGCTCGGCTGCGGCGTCGAACCCCAGCGCCCCGAGCGCGAGGTCGCCGGGCGCGCACGCGCCCGCGGGTCGAGCCGCGGCCGTCGGCGCGACCCCCGCGACGAACCCGGAGCGCGTCGCGGACGCGCCGCCGTCCGTCGAGCCGTGGACCTGGTACGCGAGCACCGGGCCGGAGTAGGCCGCGCCGTCGAGCACGCGCGCGACCACGGCCGCGTCGCCCGAGGTGATCACCGTGAGCAGCGGGTCCTGCGGGAACGTGTCGCGGACGGCGTCGTGCACGACCTGCGTCACGCCGGGCTCCGCCGCGACGTCGGTCAGGAGCATGAGCAGGGCGTCGTCGGGGACGGTCAGCCCGTCGCCGTCGTAGGTGCCGAGGCCGGAGCCGCCCACCCCGAGGCTGGTCAGCCCGCGGCCTTCGGCCCGCACCAGCGCGGCGACGCGGACGAGGTCGTCGGCCGAGCGGACGTCGATCGAGGCGGCGCCCGGGGCGAGGTACACGCGCCGCACGGAGTCGTGGGCGACGAGACGCACCGCGTCGGCGACGGCGTCGGCCCCGAGGAGGTCGGGGAGCGGCTCCCCGGTGGCCGGGTCGACGCCGGGGACGGTGGCCGCTCCCGGGCCGTGCTCGACGGCGAGCGTCCCGCCGCCGGTGCCCGTGCCCTCGACCCGGAGCGACCACGCGCCGCCGCCCGGCATGGCGGCGACGATCGCGCTCGCGTCCATGGCGGTGCGCTGCGCGACCTCGGGGGACGGGAGCGGGGTCACGAGCGTGATCTCGGCCGACGTGCCCACCCGCCCGTTCGTCTGCACGTCCTCGACGCCCGGCAGGGCGAGCAGGAGCGCGGTCATGTCCTCGACCCCGTGCTCAGGATCGCCGGACCCGGGCGACGTCGCCGTCGACCCGTCCGGTGGTGTCGACGGGTGCGCGGCCGGGCCGTCCGCCACGGCGGCGTCGAGGACCACCGGGGCGAGGAGCGCGGCGACGACCGCGAGGCCCACGCCGGCGACCGACGCGACGACGGCGACCGTGCTCCGCGGGACCCGGCGTGCGCTCGCGGGTCGAGGTCCGTCGGTGCCGTCCGCCGTCGGTGCGGTGCGCTCGTCGTCCACGGCGGAGACGCTACCCACGGGGATGGCCCGGGGTGACCGCGCCGACGCGGTCTGCGCTGGCTCGCCGCCGAGTCTTCACACCCCACCGGGTGACGGCAAGAAGTTCGGTGGCCGGTTGTGTCGCAGGAGCCCTTCCGAATCGGTCTTTCGGCCCATCGGGGGACCTGCCGGGCGCCGATCCATAGCAGGACTCCTGGATGCCGGCAACATCTGGCATGATCCGGCCATGACAGTGAGGGCGGCAGCGGAGCTGGCGGCGGTCGACGACCCCGCCTGGCCGACGCTCTCCCGCATGCTCGGGCGCGGTGGCGTGGAGGTCGTGCCGGCCCCGGCGTGGTCGCTCGAGGTCCTCTTCCGGCTCCAGGTCACGGTCCGCTCGACGCTCGGAGCGCTCGCGCTGCACACGGGCGGCGTCCTCGTCGACGGCGGGTGGCTGCGGATCATCGGCGGGGGCGGTGCCGGGCTGCCCGACCTCGCGACCGTCAACGGGCTCGGCGAGCCGGGCGACGACAGCGTGGCGCCGTCGGTCCTGGTCGTCGCGTACGACGTGCTCGGCGGCACGTTCGCGATCAACGGCGGCGGCCTCCCGGGCCAGCTCGGCAACGTCAACTACTTCGCGCCCGACTCGCTCACGTGGGTGGACCTCGGGTTCGGCCAGGCGGCGTTCCTCGAGTGGGCGGTGAGCGGCGGGACGACGGAGTTCTACGCCTCCGTCCGGTGGCCCGGCTGGTACGACGAGATCGGGGCGGTCCGCCTCGACGAGGGGCTGAGCCTCTACCCGCCGCTGTGGTCGGAGGAGGGGCGCGACGTCGCGCGGTCGTCGCGCACCCCCGTCCCGCTCGGCGAGCTGGTCGACTGGCACTTCGAGATGGCCGAGCGCATGACGCCGGTGGACGACTACGTGCGCGACGCCGACGAGCACCTCGACGGCTACGGCGCATGGCCGGCCGGGGACTACCGGCCGTAGCCGGTCAGGGCCACCACGGGCCGGGGTCGTCGAGGAGCCCCGGCGGCACGGTGGTGAGCTTGTCGGGGTTCCGCACGATGTCGAGGGCTGCGATTCGCCCGTCGGCGAGCGTGAACGCCAGGACCGTGAGCACCCCCGAGCCGTCCACGAGCGCGAGCCCGGGGCTGCCGTTGACGTCGACCGCCCCCGCGCCGCGCGGCCGGTTGCGGAGGTAGGAGAGCAGGACCTCCCCGACGCTCTGCGCCCCCTGGACCGGGTGCCGCAGCGCGCGGACCTTGCCCCCGCCGTCGCCCCGGAGCATCACGTCGGGATCGAGCAGGCCGAGCAGCGTCGGCAGGTCGTCGCCCGCGCACGCCGCGACGAACGCCTCGACGACGCGCTCCTGCTCGGCGCGCGACGTCCGACCGCGCGGCCGTCCCGCCTCGACGTCCTTGCGGGCGCGCGACGCGAGCTGGCGCACCGCCGCGGGGGAGCGCCCGACGACGTCGCCCACCTCCTCGAACGGCAGCCCGAAGACGTCGTGCAGGACGAACGCGACGCGCTGCGCGGGGGAGAGCCGCTCGAGCACGACGAGCAGCGCCATGCTCACCTCCTCGTCGAGCGTGGCGCGGTCGGCGGGATCGCCGGCCTGGGGGGGCGGGGGGGGGGGGGGGCGGCGCCGCGGCGGCGCCCCCCCCCCCCCGGGCGCCGGGGGGGGCGGGGCCCCGCCCCCCCCCCGCCCCCCCCCCCCCCCCCCCC
>NZ_JBHXIC010000004.1:35085-41466 GCF_042723955.1 Cellulosimicrobium cellulans
GGGTGGGGGGGGGCGGGCGTGCCGCGGGCGGGCGGGGGGGGGCCGCGCCACCGCCGCGACCGGGGACCGCGCCCCGGGCGCCGTGACGACGGGTTCGGGCAGCCACGTCCCGACGTAGCGCTCGCGCCGCACGCGCGCGCTGCCGAGCACGTCGAGCGCGAGGCGGCCGACCGTCGTCGTGAGCCATGCCGCGAGGTTGCGGATCGACGCCGGGTCCTGGGTGCGCAGGCGCAGCCACGCGTCCTGCACGCAGTCCTCGGCGTCCGACCACGAGCCCGTGGTCGCGTAGGCGAGGCGCAGGAGGCGCGGGCGCTCGGCCTCGAAGGCGTGCGCGAGGTCGTCGGTGCTCATCGCGGGGCCGTCGACGCGGTGGGCTGCGCGGCGAGCCAGCCGGCGAACGTCGTCGTGCCGCGCGCGTCCGGGTGCGGGTCCGTGAGGCCGCCCGCGCGCAGCGCACGCCCGAGCCGCCCGGGCAGCGGCACCCGCACGGGGAGCGCCCGCGAGCCGGTCGCCGTGCGCCAGGTGCGCGCCGCGTCCCGCAGGTCGAGCACCTCGGGCCCAGCGACGGTCGTGGTCGAGCGGAGCGGCGCGCGCTCCGCGGCGTCGGCGACGGCCGAGGCCGCGTCCCGCGCCGCGACGGGCTGGACCGGAGCGCGCAGCAGCGGCACGACGCCGCGCCGCGCGGCGCCGGCGAGCGTCCCGTCGACGAACTCGTGGAACTGCGTCGCCGCGACGACCGTCCAGGGAACGTCGCCGGCGGCGACCGCCCGCTCCTGCTCGACCTTCACGCCGTAGTAGGCCATCGGCACATCGTGGCACCCGACGATCGAGACGAGCACGTGGTGCCGCACCCCGGCGTCGTGCTCGGCCGCCAGGAGCCGCCGCGTCCCGTCGACGAGCGTCGCCCGCGCGGCCGTCGTGGACGACGACGCGTTGCTCGCGTCCACCACGACGTCCACCCCGGCGAGCGCGGCGGTCAGGCCGGCGCCCGTCGTGAGATCGACGGGGTAGCGCTCCGCGTGCCGGCTCAGCGCGCGCACCTCGTGCCCGCGCGCGGTCAGCTCCGCGACGACGTGCCGGCCGATCGTCCCTGTCCCACCTGTCACTGCGATCTTCATGCCCGTACGACGCCGCAGCAGCCCGGGATGTGACACGTCACCTGCAACCCGAACTTGTATACAAGTGCGCAGACCGTGTGGCACGATGGCGGGGTGACGACGACGCCCGACCTGCGCGCCGCCGTCGGACCGTCCACGGCGCCCGGCGACGCGGGCCTCGCACGCCGCCAGTCCGGTGCCCGTGCGGTCTACGACCTCCTCCGCGGCCGCATCATCGACGGTTCCCTCGCACCCGACGCTCGTCTGACCGAGCCCGTGCTGTCCGCCGAGCTCGGCGTCTCCCGGACCCCGGTGCGCGAGGCGCTGCGCCTGCTCCAGGCGGAGGCGCTCGTCGTCGAGCTGCCGACCGGGGGAGTGCGCGTCGCGCCGCTCGACGTCGCGGACGCGCGTCGCGTCTACGACGTGCGCGCCCGCCTCGAGGGCCTGCTCGCCCGGGACGCGTGCGAGCGCGCCACGCCCGACGACGTCGCCCGCCTCGTCCGGCTCGTGACCCTCATGGACGCCGTGCGCGACCACGAGGACGAGGTGCTGCGGGTCGGCGCGCAGTTCCACGGCGAGATCGAGGCGCTCGCCGACAACCGCTGGGGGTCGGCGCTCCTGCGCCAGATCCGCGGCCACGTCGACCGGTACCGCGCGCTCGCCGCGCGCCGCCGTGTCGGCACCACCGACCACGTCGACGAGCACCGCGCGGTCGCGGACGCGATCGCGAGCCGCGACCCCGCCGCCGCCGAGGCCGCGATGCGCGCCCACATCGAGCGCAGCGCGGCCCTCGCCGAGCAGTCCCTGCGCGGCGTGGGGTCGGCGGCCGGCGACCTCCACTGACCACCGCCCACCGCACGACGGAGACACCGATGCCGTACACCCACCACCTGCGCGTCTACCCCAGCGCGGAGCCGCTCGACCGCACCGACCAGCTCGCGTGGAAGCTCGCCGAGCTCGCGACGGACCCGGTCGAGGTCACGCCCGAGGTCGTCGACATGGTGATCAACCGCGTCATCGACAACGCGGCCGTCGCCGCGGCCAGCCTGACGCGTGGCCCCGCGGTCGCGGCGCGCGGCCAGGCGCTCGCGCACCCGTACACGCCGGGGTCGACGGTGTTCGGCTGCGCGCTCGCGACGCGCACGAGCCCCGAGTGGGCGGCGTGGGCGAACGGCGTCGCGGTCCGCGAGCTCGACTTCCACGACACGTTCCTCGCCGCCGAGTACTCCCACCCCGGCGACAACATCCCGCCGATCCTCGCCGTCGCGCAGCACGCCGGGTCCGACGGCGCCGCGGTCGTGCGGGCGATCGCGACCGGCTACGAGATCCAGGTCGACCTCGTCCGCGCGATCAGCCTCCACAAGCACAAGATCGACCACGTCGCGCACCTCGGGCCGTCGGCCGCCGCCGGGATCGGCACGCTCCTCGGCCTCGACACCGAGACCGTGTTCCAGGCGATCGGCCAAGCCCTGCACACGACGACGGCCACGCGCCAGTCCCGCAAGGGCCAGATCTCCACGTGGAAGGCGCACGCCCCGGCGTTCGCGGGCAAGGTCGCGGTCGAGGCCGTCGACCGGGCGATGCGCGGCCAGACGTCGCCCGAGCCGATCTACGAGGGCGAGGACGGCGTCGTCGCCTGGCTGCTCGACGGCCCGGACGCGGCGTACGACCTCGTGCTCCCGGCCCTCGGCGAGCCGAAGACGGCGATCCTCGACACGTACACCAAGGAGCACTCCGCGGAGTACCAGTCGCAGGCGCTCATCGACCTCGCGCGGGCGCTGCACGACGAGCACCCGTGGCTCGCCGACCCGGACAACGTCGCGAGCATCGTCATCCACACGAGCCACCACACCCACTACGTCATCGGCTCCGGCGCGAACGACCCGCAGAAGTACGACCCGACCGCCTCGCGCGAGACGCTCGACCACTCGATCCCGTACATCTTCGCGGTCGCGCTGCAGGACGGCGGCTGGCACCACGTCGACTCGTACGCGCCCGAGCGTGCGGGGCGCGAGGACACGGTCGCGCTGTGGGCCAAGGTCACCACGGCCGAGGACCCCGAGTGGACGCGTCGCTACCACTCGACCGACCCGGCCGAGAAGGCCTTCGGCGGTCGCGTCGAGATCGAGCTGGCCGACGGCGGCCGCCTCGTCCGCGAGATCGCCGTCGCCGACGCGCACCCGCTCGGGGCGCGGCCGTGGGGGCGGGGCGGGGGGCGGCAGGAGGTGGCGCCCACGCGCGCCCGCGGGCGGGGGGCGCGCGGGGCCCGCCCACGGCGTGCGGCACCTCTTCGAGGCGCGCATGAAGCAGGAGCGCCGCACGGCCGGTCGGCCGGGCCACGAGGCGGGGCCGGGCGACCTGGGCTGAGGCCGATGAGTCCGGGCCCGCTCGTCGGTCCGAGGTGGTGGACGGACGAGACGGCCCACCGAGAGGACTCCGCATGACCACCGCAGCCGACGTCGGCGCCCCCGGCGCTCCGGAGGGGACGCTGATCCCCGGCTACAGCTCCCCGGGCGCGAGCCCGGTGCCCTGGGAGAGGGTGCGGCGGGCGCTCGAGCGCGCCGAGATCTCCTGGATCTCGACCGTACGACCCGACGGGCGGCCCCACGTCACGCCGCTCATGACGGTCGTCGCGGACGGCTGCCTGCACGTCACCACGGGACCGCACGAGCGCAAGGCCCGCAACCTCGCCGAGAACGCGCGCGTCGTCCTCACGACCGGGACGAACGTGTACGAGGACGCGCTCGACGTCGTCGTGGAGGGGACGGCCGTGCGCGTCACCGAGGACGCCGCGCTGCACCGGCTCGCCGAGCGGTGGCGCTGCAAGTACGGCGACGAGTGGTCGTTCACGGTCGAGGACGGCGCGTTCGTCAACGACGGCGACCCCGCGCTCGTCTTCGCGGTGCGGCCCGAGGTCGTGTTCGCCTACGAGCGCACGGCCGAGCACGCGGCGATGCGGTGGCGGTTCGGGGCGGGCGAGCGGCCCGACCTGCGTGCCCCGGACGCACCGCAGCCCGCCCCGTGAGGCGGGCTGCGGCGTCGGGCCGGGAGGTGGTCAGTTGCGCGTGATGGTGAAGGTCGACGTCGTGTTCTCGATGTCCCGGAAGTTGCCCGAGAACGTGAGGTTGGTGAACGTCGCCGTGCCGACGGCCGGGCCCTGGCCGGCCTCCGGCATCGGGTTGGCCCAGATGCCGTAGCCCGACTTCGCGTCGTACTGGTCCCCGCTCTTCTTCGCCCCCGTGATGGTGACGTTGGTGAAGGTCGGGTTCTGGAACGTGTTCTGCGGCTGCCCGCCCACGTAGTTCGTCTGGAACATGATCCCGGAGTACGTCGGGTCGATGACGTCGAGGTTGTTCACCTGGATGTTCCCGAACGCCTTGGACGCCGAGAACATCCACACGGCCCCGAACACCTGGTCGCCCCAGAAGTGGCCGCCGGAGCGCACGACCGTGAGCCCGTCGAACACCGTCGGCGCCGGGCCGAAGCCCTCCATCGGGTAGCCGAAGTCGAGCGAGCTGATCGTGACGCCCGAGTAGACGAGCGTGTCCGCGATGTAGATGTTGCGGAACGTGTTGTCCTGACCGCCGTAGACCGCGAGGCCCGCCGCGCGCCACGTGTTGGTCGACGTGAGGTTCTCGAACACGTTGCCGCGCTGCCCGCTGCCGCCGTTGTCGGTGGCCGCGAAGAGCGCGAACGAGTCGTCTCCCGTGCCGCGCGCCTGGTTGTTGTGCACGTGGTTGTTCGCGCTGCCGTTGGTCATGTTGATCGCGTCCGCGAACGTGTTGCGGATGCGCGAGTTCGTGACCTCCGAGTCGTCCATGTTGGACGCCCAGAACATGCAGATCATGTGCTCGACCCAGATGTTGTCGATCGTCATGTCCTTCACGTTGGCGAAGTCGAACACCTTGCCGGGGCCGTCGATGCGCGACGTGTAGTTGCCGAAGTACGCGAAGTCGCGGAACGTCGAGCCGTTCGCGCTCGCCTCGGCGCGGAAGCCGACGTCGGTGTTCTCCTGGCCCTGCGGCGCGAAGAACCGCGTGAACCACGGCCCGGCGCCCACGACGTCGACCCCCTTGCCGTACACCTGGAACTTGCTCGCCGTCTGGTAGTCGCCGGCGGGCAGGTAGACGCCCTTGAGCGTGCCCGTGCTGTCCATGCGGACCTTGTCGAGCGCGGCCTGGACGTCCTGGTGCGTGAAGCCCGCGGGCTGCGTGTACTGCGCGGGGTTCGGGTTCGCCCGCGGCGTCGCGAGCTCGAGGTCGACGAAGTCGATCGCGTACTGGCTCGTGCTGCTCGCCGTCTTCTGGAGGCGGATCTTCGAGCCCGCCGGGACGGTCGTGCCGAGCAGCGTGCTCGCCTCGTCGTAGACGTGGCGCGGCGCGCCCTGGCCGGGCTGGTTGCCCGGGTTGGTCTCGTTGCCGTAGAGCCACGCGTAGCGCGAGGTGAGGTCGATGTTCTTGAGGAACTGCCCGTCGACGTAGATCGCGAGGGTCGCGTTCGTGCCGCCGCCGCCCGCCGAGTCGGGGATGGAGAAGCGGGTCAGGAGGGTGTTCGTCGGGGCCTTGGTGGTCCACTCGACGTACGCGCCGGTCTGGTTGAGCGTCACCGCGCGCCGGCCCGAGGCCTCGCCCGCGAGGTCGCCGACGACACGGTTGGGCGCGAGCACCGTCGCGCCGCCGCCGGTGACGCCGTCCTCCGCCTCGTACGTGTCGAACGGCAGGTTGGCGCCGCGCCCGACGAAGAGCGGTCGGGTGGCGGTGTTGTTGGCCTGCTTCGCGGCGGCCTCGGTCGAGTCCGGCGCGGCGACGACCTTGACGTCGTAGTTGCCGTTCGCGGCGGTCCAGGTGCCGAGGTTGACGCTCGCGCTGCTCGCGCCCGCGGCGATCGCGCCGCTCGCAGACCCGGTCAGCGTCCGCACGACGGCGCCCGTCGCCTTGTTCGTCACCGTGACGGTGAGGCCGTGGGTGGCCGTCGACGTCGCGACGTTGCCCTGGTTGGCGATCGTCGCGGAGAACGTCACCGTGCTGCCCGCGGCGGGGTTGCTCGGCGACCACGTGAGGGTAGGGACGAGGTCCGAGCTCGGGACGGCGGTGACGACGAGCGGGGTCGGGTTGACGTAGGCGTTGTTGCCCTCGTTCTGCTCCGCGACCGTGCCGCCCGCGTCGGGGACCGCGCCCCTCGTGGTTCTCGCGGGAGGGCGGGGGCCCCCCGCCGGCGGGAAGGTGGCCGGGGCGGCGGCCGCGGGGGCGCGGGTGCGCCCCGGGCGGCGCGGGGCGCGCGGGCT
>NZ_JBHXIC010000004.1:41476-87635 GCF_042723955.1 Cellulosimicrobium cellulans
CGCACGCACCACGCTCGCGGACAGGCCGGGCGGCGCCACGGGCGTCGTCGAGCTCGCCGGACCGTTCCTCGCCGACGGCGAGCGCGGGGGGGCCCGCGCGCGCCGGGGCGCCGGCCGCGCGCCCCCCGACCGGCTTGGTCGCGACGGTCTGGCCGTTCAGCGTGAAGGCGACGTCGGTCGCGGCGGATGACTGCGTCCCGATGTTCTTCACGACCGCCGACAGCGTGATCGCCTGCGACTCCAGCGGCGACGCGGGGGTCGCGGTGACGCTCGTGACGACGAGGTCCGGGTTGGGCGCGGCGGTGCCGAACACCTGGAGCTCCGCGACCTGGCCGTTGCCGGAGCCGGTGTTGCCGGTGAACCTCAGGCGCACGTCCTTGGCCGTGCCGGTGACGGGGACCGTCACCGTGTTCCCCGACGTCGGGGAGAACTGGTAGCCCGCCGACGGCTTGAGCGTCTGCCACGCGCCGGTCGCGGTCGCGCGACCTTGGACCTCGAAGGTCTGGGTGCGCGGGCCCCACGCCGACGCTGGCGGGAGCTTGACGACGACGTTCGTGAGCTGCGTCGCGGCGTCCAGGGACACCGTGAGCGTGCTGGGGTACTGGCCGCCCGCGCCCTCCCAGTAGGTCGACGTGCTGTCGTCGTTCGCGTTCTTCGCCACGAACTGCCACTCCGTCGACGACCCCTCGATCGGCTTGTTCAGCGCGAGGTTGGTGCCGGTCGGAGGCTCCGGGTCGCCGGGGCCTCCCGGGTCGGTGCTGCCGGCCGTGCCGCGCACCTCGAGCTCGGAGAGCTGGCCCGCGGGCCAACCCGTGTTCGCGGTGATCTGCACGCGCACGTAGCGGGCGGACGTGTCCGGGACGTCGATCGTCACGGTGTTCCCCGACGCGGGGTCGAACGCGTACGCCTGCGACGCCTTGATCGTGGAGAAGCTCGAGCCGTCGGTGCTCGACTGCACGCTGAGGGTCTGGCTGCGCGTCTCCCAGCCCGTGGGCAGCTTGAGCACGAGGTCCTCGACCGTGGCGGCCGCGCCGAGGTCGACCTGGGCCCACTGCGGGAACGTGCTGTTGGTCGACTCCCAGTAGGTGCCCTGGTTGCCGTCCGTGAGGTTGCCGGACAGGTACGGCGAGTTGTTGCTGCTCGCCGCCGTCGACCTCCCGGCGGACAGCACCGTGGGCGCCGCCGTCGCGGTGGTCGTCAGGCCGAGCGGGACGAGCAGGGCCGCCGCTCCCGCCGTCGCGGCGAGGAGGCGGAGCCGGCGCAGCGGCGCCCCGGCGGGTGTGCGGTTCGACGTGCTGGGTCGATGTCTCATCGATGTCCTCGATCTCCCGTCGTCGTCGACGGGCGTCAGGCCGCGCCGAGCGCGACCCCGCACCGGACCGGATGCCCGGGTCGGAGGACGGGCCACGGCGCACGTCCGGGCGTGGCCGGGTGGCTCGGGTCAGTACCTTCGAGAATTGCAGACCCGCTGTGCCGCACCGCACAACGGAGTGTTGTTTTCTTGCATCAACACGCAAGAACGCTACTGCCGGATGAAGGGGGCGTCAAGAGATGCCGCAGCCACCCGATGCGCCCGGTTCGTCGCGGAGAAACCGTCATCGGGGGAGGGGGGCACGGCTCTCTCTCGGCGAACCAGAGTTGGTTCCGGACGGTTCGGGTGTCGGGGGGGAGATGCGGGCGCGGATGGCTCGTCGTTACCGGACGGTCGCACCGTTTCCCGGGACGCCGGCATCCACGGTTCCTCGGGGTGCGACGGCGGGCGGGCAGTTGGTCATCGACGCGTCGGCCGTCCTTGAGGCTCCGCGCGCGGCGCACGGTTCGCGGTCAAGTCCGCGGTGGTGGCGTAGCGGTCGGGCGATCCCGCGGGTGGGGTCAGGTGCTGATGGCGAGGAAGGTGTCGGTGTTCACCCCGTGGTCGTCGTCATGCGCAGGGTTCATCAAGCTCGCGCAGCGCCAGCACTCGCCGGCGTCGACGTCGTCCAGGCTCCGGGACCCTCCGTCGCGGGCGCCTCGTCACCGCGAGTCCGCACGCTGACAAGTCCGTCCGCCCTGCTGCGACACTTCTGATCGCGTCGAATCGGTTCGATTCTGGACTCCATCGACGGTTAAGTGGTTGTGGCTTGTTTTAGCCACCCTCGAGCGCTACTGTCGAACCGGTTCGCTAGAAGGAGGCATTGTGGCCACCATTGGAGACGTCGCCCGGGTCGCGGGTGTCTCACGCAGCACGGCGTCGTACGCGCTCTCGGGGAAGAGGGCGATCTCGGCGGACGTGCGCCGGCGCGTCGAGGACGCGGTCCGGACGCTCGGGTACACCCCGAACGCGGGTGCCCGCGCGCTCGCGACCACGCGCACGATGGTCATCGGGCTGCTCGCCCAGTTCCTCGAGGACGAGTTCGCGCCCGCGATGCTGCAGTACATGCTCGGGGTGTCGAACACCGCGCGCGAGCACGGCTACGACATCCTGCTCGCGACCGACGCGGACGGCACGCGCGCCCTGCGGCGGATGACGGACTCGCGCATGGTCGACGGCGTGGTCCTCCTCAACGTTGCCGAGGACGACGAGCGTCTCCCGATCCTGCGCGCGGCGCCCCAGCCGGGCGCGCTGGTCGGGCTGCCCGCCGACTGCTCGGGGGTCGACGTGTTCGACCTCGACTTCGAGGAGGCGGGCCGGCTCATGGTCGAGCACCTCCACCGGCTCGGGCACCGCGAGCTCGTCCTCGTGTCGCAGCCCGAGCACGTGGTCGAGCGCGGCGGTGCCTACGTCTGGCGCCTGCAGAACGCCGCACTCGAGGCCGCGCGGGCGCGCGGGATCATGCTGCACGCGGCCTTCGGCCCCTCGAGCCAGCCGGACGTCGGCCGTGCGCTGCACGCGCTGCTCGACGCGCACCCCGGTGCGACCGGTCTGCTTGTCAACAACGAGGCGGCGGCCGCCGCCCTCCCCACGGTCCTGCATGACCGCGGCCTGTCGGCCCCGCGGGACCTGTCCGTCGTCGGGCGCTACTCGGACGAGTTTGCCCGCACGTTCTCCCTGCCCTTCTCCTCGGTCGAGTCCGCGCCCGACCGCCTCGGCCGGATGGCCGTGCGCCAGCTCGTGCGGCGCATCGAGGGGGAGGTCGGGGGCGACGAGCCGCACGTGACGCGGTTCGTGACGCCCGAGCTCGTCGACCGCGGCAGCACGGGGGCGCCGCCTCGACGCACCGGGGCCTAGCCCCACCGGCGGTCCGTGCCGAGCACGGCCCGAGACCAGGTCGCCGACGCCGTCGGCCGCCATCGTTCAAGGAGGAACTCGAGATGCACCACACGCGGCGCAAGCCGGTCGCCCTCGCGGGGACCGCTGTCCTCACCACAGTCACCCTGGCGCTCGTCGGGGCTTGCTCGTCCGGCAGCGGCGCCGGTGGCGAGACGACGGGCAGCAGCACCACCTACACGTGGTGGGACCCGTACCCGCAGCACGACAAGTCGTCCGACTGGGAGGCGCGAGTCCAGCAGTGCGGTGAGGACGCCGGAGTCACGATCCAGCGCACGGCCTACGACACGACGGCGCTCACCAACCAGGCGCTCCTATCCGCGCAGGAGGGCACGTCCCCGGACGTGATCCTGCTCGACAACCCGGCCGTCTCGACGCTCGCCGACACCGGCATGCTCACGACGACCGAGGAGCTCGGCCTCGACACGTCCGACGTCGACGAGAACCTCCTCGCGGCGGGCGTGCTCGACGGCGACGCGTACGGCATCCCGATCGGCGCCAACACGCTGGCGCTCTACTACAACAAGGCGGTCCTCGACGAGGCCGGCGTGGACCCGAGCACGATCACCGACTGGGCGTCGCTCACCGCCGCGCTCCAGGCCGTGACCGGGGCCGGTCACAAGGGCATCACGTTCGCGGGCATCGGCACGGAGGAGGGCTCGTTCCAGTTCCTGCCGTGGTTCTGGGGCGCGGGCGCCGACCTCACCCAGCTCGACTCGCCCGAGGCGGTCGAGGCGCTCACGCTGTGGAAGGACTGGCTCGACGCCGGCTACGCGCCGAACTCGGTCATCCAGAACTCGCAGAACACCGTCTGGGAGGAGTTCCTCACGGGGGACTTCGCGTTCGCGGAGAACGGCACCTGGCAGGTCAACAGCGCGGCCGAGGCCGACTTCGAGACCGGCGTGATCCAGCTCCCCGCGAAGGACGGCGGCGTGGCCCCGGCCCCGACGGGTGGCGAGTTCATCGTGGCCCCGGTGCAGAAGGACGACTCCCGTTACGACGTCACCCGGCAGATCGTCGAGTGCATGACGACGCCCGAGGGGTTCGTCGAGACGGCCAACACCTTCGCGTACTACGTCCCGCCGACCGAGGCGGGACAGGAGCAGCTCCTCGCGGAGAAGCCGGAGCTCGAGACCTGGGTCGAGGCCGTCCGTAGCGCCAAGGGCCGCACGAGCGACAACCTCGGCACCGACTACCCGAAGATCTCCGAGGCGCTGTGGACCGCGGTCCAGAACGCCCTGTCGGGCGCCGCGACGCCGCAGGACGCGCTCTCCACGGCCCAGTCCGATGCCGAGGCCGCGACGAGCTGACCCCCGCACGCACGCGACGGACGTCGCATGTGAACGATCACAACCCGGACGAAGGACGATCATGACCACCCTCCCGACCGCCGTCGGGACGCGCGCGGGCACCGGGGGGGCAGCGGGCACCACGCCCGCCGCCCCCACGGGGCCGCGCCGCCGGCGGGGACCGAACGCCAGCCAGTGGGCAGCCCTCGGGTTCGCCGCACCGCTCCTGGCCTACCTGGTGCTCTTCTACGCGTACCCGCTGTGGCGGAACATCGACCTCAGCCTGCACGACTACACCATCCGTGCGTTCGTCCAGGGGAACCCGGAGTTCGTGGGGCTCGACAACTTCGCCGACGTCTTCGCGTCGTCGACCTTCCCCACGGCCCTGTGGAACACGGTGTACTTCACGGTCGTCTCGATCGTCTTCCAGTTCGCCATCGGCCTCGCGCTCGCGGTGTTCTTCCGGTCGAGCTTCCGGCTCTCCGGCATCCTGCGGGCCTTGTTCCTCGTGCCGTGGCTCCTGCCGCTCATCGTGTCGTCGTCCACCTGGGCATGGATGCTCAACAGCGACAACGGCATCGTGAACTCGGTGCTCGGCGCCTTCGGGGTCGGGCAGATCAACTGGCTCACGTCGCCGGACACGGCGCTCATCGCCGTGACGATCGCGAACATCTGGCTCGGCATCCCGTTCAACCTGGTGATCCTGTACTCCGGTCTGCAGAACATCCCCGGCGAGGTCTACGAGGCGGCGTCGCTGGACGGCGCCGGCGCCTGGCGGCAGTTCCGCAGCATCACGCTCCCGCTGCTGCGTCCCGTCTCCGCGATCACGATCCTGCTTGGGCTCATCTACACGCTCAAGGTCGTCGACGTCATCTGGATCATGACGACGGGCGGTCCGGGCGACGCCTCGACCACGTTCGCCGTCTGGTCCTACCGCGAGGCGTTCGGCACCGGTCAGCCCGACTTCTCGCCCGCGGCGGCGGTCGGCAACATCCTCATCCTCGTCGCGCTCGTCTTCGGGTTCCTGCACCTGCAGCTCCAGCGCCGTCAGGAGGCGTCATGACCACCACCCGCCCCTGGTGGAAGACCGCGCTCGGCGTCGTCTTCACCGCGCTCATGCTGTTCCCCGTCTACTGGATGGTGAACGTCTCGCTCACGCAGACCAAGGACCTGCGCGCCGACCCGCCGCACTGGTTCCCCTGGGAGCCGACCTTCGTCGGCTACCAGGCGGTCTTCGCCCAGCAGCTTCCCGCGCTCGGCACCAGCCTGCTCGTCGGCCTCGGGTGCGTGGTGCTCACGGTGCTCATCGCCGCGCCGGCCGGCTACGCACTCGCGCTGCTCAACCTGCGGGGCCGCAGGACGCTGAACTTCCTGCTCCTCGTCGCCCAGATGATCCCCGCCGTCGTCATGGCCATGGGCTTCTACGCGATCTACGTGCGCCTCGGCCTGCTGAACACCGTGGGCGGGCTGATCATCGCGGACTCGACCATCGCAGTGCCGTTCGGCGTGCTGCTGTACACCGCGTTCATGTCCGGCATCCCGCGCGAGCTGCTCCAGGCCGCGCGTGTCGACGGCGCGGGGGCATGGCGCACGTTCGTGTCGATCGTGCTGCCGGTAAGCCGCAACTCCACCGTGACCGTCTCGTTGTTCGCGTTCCTGTGGGCGTGGTCGGACTTCATCTTCGCCTCCACGCTCAACCGCAACGGGGACCTCATCCCCATCACGCTCGGGATCTACAACTACATCGGGAACAACACGACGCAGTGGAACGCGATCATGGCTACCGCCGTCGTCGCGTCCGTCCCCGCGGCTGTCTTGCTCGTCCTGGCGCAACGCTACGTCGCTGCCGGGGTCACAGCCGGCGCCGTGAAGGACTGAGAAGCCAGCACAGGATGCCCGGGTCGGCCCGGGCGTGAACCAGTCGCCGCACCCCTCGCGGCGTTTCTAACGAAGGACACCTCGTGACCGAACGATCGACCATCGTGGCAGGCTTCGCGCCGTCTGGCACCGGCTTCGATCCCGTGCCCGGACCGGAGCTGGCAAGCCCTGTCGCGACGTCCTCGCCAGGGCGCCGCGGCCTGGGCATGGGTGAGGTCCGGCTCACCGGGGGGTTCTGGGGCAAGCTCCAGGTGACGAACGGGTGGGCCACCATCAATCATTGCCTGACCTGGATGGACCGGCTCGGGTGGCTGGCCAACTTCGATGCCGTCGCGCAGGGCAGGACGGGCGAGAAACGCCCAGGCTGGCAGTTCTCCGACTCCGAGGTCTACAAGATCCTGGAGGCGATGGCGTGGGAGCTCGCTCGCACGGGCGAGCCGGCCCTCGCCACCGCGTACGACAGCCTCGTCGAGCGCGTCGCGGCGGCTCAGGATGAGGACGGCTACCTCAACACCTGCTATGGCCACCCAGGCAGACCCGAACGCTGGAGCGATCTCGAGCGAGGGCACGAGCTCTACTGCGTCGGGCACCTCCTGCAGGCAGCGGTCGCGCGTGTGCGGACTGCGGGCGAGGACCTTCTTGTCCAGATCGCGCGCCGCGCCGCGGACCAGGTGTGCCGCGAGTTCGGCCCAGAGGGACGCCAGGGCATCTGCGGGCACCCGGAGATCGAGGTAGGGCTGGCCGAATTCGGCCGCGCCCTGGGCGAGCCGCGCTACACAGAGCAGGCACGCCTGTTCGTCGCGCGGCGCGGTCACGGGACGCTGACTCCGATCCCGCTGCTCAGCCCCGCCTACTTCCAGGATGACGTCCCCGTACGCGACGCGGACGTATGGCGCGGGCACGCCGTACGTGCGCTCTACCTCGCTGCTGGGGCCGTCGACGTAGCCGTCGACACGGGCGACGCCCAGCTTCTCGAGGCGGTCGCGGGGCAGTGGGATCAGACCGTCGAGCGTCGCACCTACCTCACGGGAGGTATGGGGTCACGGCACCAGGACGAGGGCTTCGGCGACGACTGGGAGCTGCCCGCCGACCGGGCTTACTGCGAGACGTGCGCCGGCGTCGCGTCCGTCATGGTGTCCTGGCGCCTCTACCTCGCGACCGGCAATGTCCGGTACGTCGACCTCATCGAACGCACGTTCTACAACGTCATCGCGACCTCACCCCGGTCAGACGGCCGCGCATTCTTCTACGCCAACCCGCTCCAAGTCCGGGTCCCCGGGCAAGGCGTCGAGCAGGACGCCGAGAACCCTCGTGCGGAAGGCGGCGTCCGAGCGCCGTGGTTCGACGTCTCCTGCTGCCCGACCAACATCGCCCGCACCCTGGCCTCCTGGCACACCTACGCCGCCGCGGTGGAGGGCGACGAGCTCAGCATCCTCCAATACGCGTCAGCAGACATCGACGCCAGGCTTCCCCAGGGAGGACGCCTCCTCGCTCGCGTCGAGACGCAGTACCCTCACGCGGGAACGGTGACCATCGAGATCACCGATGTACCGGCTCGCGACATCACCTTGCAGCTCCGCATCCCAGCCTGGGCGCACGGCGCGACCATCTCGAGGAACGGAGAGCCGGCGCGGCTCGTCGCCCCCGGTTGGGCGATCCTTCACGGGATCGCCACCGGTGATCTCGTCACGCTCGAGCTCTCCGTAGAGCCTCGGTTCACGTGGCCGGACCCGCGGATCGATGCCCTGCGCGGAACGGTCGCCGTGGAACGAGGCCCGCTCGTACTGTGCCTGGAGTCAGTCGACCTTCCCGAGGGCGTGGCCCTCGAGGACGTGCGCCTCGATCCCGGAGTAGCTGCAGAGCCCGAAGAGGACGGCGCGCTGGTGCGCGGATCGATCATGGCACGTGCACCGGAAGGCCGCGTGTTGCCCTATCGGCACAGATGGCCGGCCGCAGCACCCCGCGAAGAGCTGATCTTGCCTCTCGTTCCCTATCACCGGTGGGCCGAGCGCGGACCGTCGACCATGCGCGTCTTCATCCCCACCTTCTGACCATGTGCCGGACTAGCCCGAGGAGTCTCGGTGACCATGCACCATCCCGATAGCCCGGTTCGAGTCGAGGGCGCCCGCCTCGTGTGGCGCGGGGGCGGGGAGACCCTCGTCGTCGACCCATGGGGCACGAACGGCGCGCGCGTTCGGGCGACCATCATGGGCGACGTCGTCGACAGCGAGCACGCGCTCCTGCCGGCCGACCCCTCGCCCGACGTCCGCATCGAACTGCGGCCTGACGGCGCGACACTCTGCAACGGCACTCTGCGGGTCGAGCTACGCGCGACAACGTGGTTCCACGAGCCGGTCGGACACGAACGTTCCACGTGCGAGGTCTCCTTCTACGACGCGCGGGGACGTCTGCTGCTGCGCGAGCATGGCCGGGGCGGCTCGCTCGACCTCCAGGCCCGCCGTTTCCGTCCGCGCCTCGGCGGGGATCTCGAGCTCACCGCGTCGTTCGAAGCCGACCCCGCGGAGAAGCTCTACGGCATGGGCCAGTACCAGCAGCACGTGCTCGACCTGAAGGGCTCCACGTTCGAGCTCGCGCACCGCAACTCTCAGGCGAGCGTGCCGTTCGTGCTCTCGAGCGCAGGATACGGATTCCTGTGGAACGACCCGGCGATAGGGCGCGCGACCTTCGCACGCAATCGCACCGAGTGGTACGCGGAGTCCACGCGACAACTCGACTACTGGGTCGTGGCCGGCGACTCGCCCGCGCAGATCGCCTCCGCCTACGCTGACGCGACAGGACACGCACCGATGATGCCGGAGCGGGGACTGGGGTTCTGGCAGTGCAAGCTCCGGTACGCGAGCCAGGAGGAGCTCCTCGAGGTCGCGCGCGAGCACCGGCGGCGCGGTCTGCCGCTCGACGTGATCGTCGCGGACTTCTTCCACTGGCCGCGCATGGGCGACTACCGGTTCGAGGGAGAGTTCTGGCCGGACCCGGCGGCGATGGTCGACGAGCTGCGAGAGCTCGGGGTCGAACTCATGGTCTCGGTCTGGCCGCAGGTCTCGCTCGAGTCGGAGAACTACTCCCACCTGCGACGCGAGAACCTGCTGGTACGGGCAGAGCGAGGGCTGGACGTGCAGATGGCGTTCCAGGGACCGAGCGCGTTCCTCGACGTGACCAACCCTGAGGCGCGGCAGTGGCTGTGGGAGACGTGCCGGCGGAACTACGGGGCATACGGGATTCGGACGTTCTGGCTCGATGAAGCCGAGCCCGAGTACGGGGCGTACGACTTCGATGCCTACCGCTACCACCTCGGCCCGAACGTGCGGGTCGGGAACCTCTACCCACAGCTCTACGCGCGCGCGTTCTGGGACGGGCAGCGGGCGGACGGCGAGAGCGAGGTGGTCAACCTCGTGCGCTGCGCATGGGCGGGCAGCCAGCGCTATGGCGCGCTCGTGTGGTCGGGTGACATCAGCTCGACCTGGGAGGACCTTGCCCGCCAGGTCACCGCCGGCATCCATATGGGCGTCGCAGGCATCCCATGGTTCACGACCGACATCGGCGGATTCCACCACGGCGACGCAACCGACCCGGCGTTCCACGAGCTCCTCGTTCGATGGTTCCAAGTCGGAGCGTTCAGCCCGGTGATGCGCATGCACGGCGACCGGCTGCCGTACAGGGACGTCGTCGCGGCAGACGGGTCGCCGCGACTACGCTCCGGGGGGCCCAACGAGCTGTGGAGCTTTGGCGAGGACGTCTACCGGGTTCTCGAACGCTACGTCCACCTGCGTGAGGCGCTGCGCCCGTACCTGCGCGACATCATGCGCTCTGCGCACACCGACGGCCAGCCGGTCATGCGCGGACTTTTCCACGAGTTCCCCGACGACGCAGGCAGCTGGGACGTCGACGATCAGTTCCTCCTCGGCCCCGACGCCCTCGTCGCGCCCGTCCTGACCCCAGGCGCGCGCGAGCGCGACGTGTGGCTTCCCGCCGGGGCGCAGTGGACGGACATGGCCTCCGGTGTGGTGCACGACGGCGGACAAATCGTCCGCGTCGACGCACCCCTCGACGTCGTGCCCGTGTTCTTGCGTGACGGAGCCCTGGGACACCTCGTGGGGCGCACTCGGAGCCGCTACGCCCACTGAAACGGCCGGCACGACGACGATGGTCCGACGATCGCCGTCGAACCGGTTCGATCTGCCTGGGACTCGCAGACAGGACAGAGAGAGGAGGTAAGGAGGTACAGCCCCCACAAGAAGCTCATCGTCGGCGGGTCGAGCCGCAGCCGGATCCAAGCGCTCCTGGCCCTGACCACCGCGGACGGCGGTGAGCACGAGCACCCGCATCGCAGCGAGTGCAAGCACAAGAGAGACCCACGGTCACGCCATGGGTCGAACGACGGAACACGGCGCAGCAAGCCGGAGCAACGATGCACCGGGCCTCGAGCGAGCCGCTCGAGGCGATGCGCTCCACCACCGAAGACGGAGGACAACCGTGTCAACCACAAGAGCCACCTCAGCACCAAGGCGCCGCACGGCAGCAGCCGTGGCAGCAGCGCTCGTCGCTCCCCTCGCCATGACGGCGGGCGGCCTGGGCCTCGCGGCACCGTCCGCGACCGCAGCCCCTGGCCCTGCTTCCACGCTCGTCGTGGAGGCAGACCAACCGTTCCGCGACGTCTCGTACGTCGCGACCGGATCGCTCTACGGCATCGCCGACGAGGGCGTCCCCTCGGACGACCTCATCGCGCCCATCAAGCCCAACACCTTCATGCAGATGCCGCCGAACGGGCGCCAGCAGCCGACCGGCGACACCGCGAAGGTCTGGCGCACAGCCGCGCGGCACGACGCCGACGTCGTCGTGCGCATCATCGACTACTACCCCGGATGGCCCTACCAGTTCAGCTGGGAGACCACCGCCGACCGCAAGGGCTGGGAGGACGTCATCCGCGACGTCGTCGCCGACGTCGAGGCATCGGGTGCCACGAACGTCGTCGCGTACGCGCCCTTCAACGAGCCCGACATCACCTGGCGCGCGGCAGAGAACGGCGACTTCCTGGACGCCTGGAAGTTCACCTACGACGTGCTCCGCGAGGAGATCGGGCCGGACGTCCCGATCCAGGGCCCGAGCTTCTCCGACAACATCACTCGGATGCGCGAGTTCCTGGAGTTTGCGAAGGAGACGAACACCGTCCCCGACGTGCTCGAGTGGCACGAGCTCATCCGCTCATCCAAGACGAAGGGTGACGTCGAGGCGGTGCGCGCCATGCTCGACGAGCTCGGCCTGCCCGACCTGCCCATCGACATCGCGGAGTACGCCTCGCCGCAGGAGGTCGGTCTGCCGGGACCGCTCGTCGGCTATATCGCCAAGTTCGAGCGCTACGGGATCCAGCGAGCCGAGCTCGCGTTCTGGAACCAGTCCGGGACGCTGGGCGATCTGCTCGTCTCACGTGGCGGGGCACCGAACGGCGCCTACTGGCTCTACACCTGGTACGCGGACATGGAAGGCCAGATGGTCACCACCACCCCGCCGTCCAACGAGAGCCCGCTGGACGGCGCCGCGTCGGTCAACGACGCGCAGGACGAGGTCAAGATCATCGCCGGAGGCAACAGCGGTCCGACGTCGATCGTCGTCAACGGTCTCGACGAGCTGGCGCTCGGCGACTCCGTGAACGTCAAGCTCGAGACCACGCCGTCCTACGGCAGGACCACGCCGACCCCGGGACCGATCACCATCTCGGAGACGACGTACGAAGTGGGTGACGACGGTTCGATCACCGTCCCCGTCGTCATGAACCCGAACTACGGCTACCACGTGGTCGTCACCTCGGCCGCGGAGACGCAGAGCCTCGCCGGTACGTACACCCTCACGAACCGCAACAGCGAGCTCGTGCTCGACACCGCCGACGGTTCGACCACGGCAGACACGCCCGTCGTCCAAGCGGAGGCGTCGGACGGCGCGACGCAGGTGTGGCGCGTCGAAGAGGCGGGCTCGGGTCTGTACAAGATCGTCAACGACGCCAGCGGGCTCGCGCTCGGGGTGCAGAGTGCATCCACGGAGAACGGCGCACCCGCTGTCGTGCAGGACGACACCGGCGCAGAGAGCCACCTGTGGCAGCTCGTACCCGACCCGGACGGGCGTGTGCGCCTCGCCAACTACGGCACCGGCCTCACCCTCGGCGTGCGAGACATGAGCACGGAGCCCGGCGCGCCCGTGATCCAGTGGACCGATGGCGCACCGACCTCCAACTGCCGCGCCGACGGCGAGCGTCAGCCCGGCAAGATCGGCACGGCGATCGACTTCTGCCACAGCGCTTCCTACGTGACCCTGCCCAACGCAACCCTCTCAGGCCTCAACGGCGACTGGTCCATCTCGACCTGGATCAAGCCCGCTGCACTCACGACCTGGTCTCGCGTGTTCGACCTCGGAGGAAACTCGACCAAGAGCATGTTCCTCACCGTCAGTGCTGGCAACGGCCCCCGATTCGCGATCACCGCCAACGGCTCGGGCGCTGAGCAACGGCTCAGCTACAGCGGCCAGAACTTCGCCCTCGACCAGTGGTCGCACGTCGCGATCACCGTCGCAGGCACCACCGGGACCATGTACATCAACGGTCAGGCCGTGGCCACGGGTCAGATCACGACGAAGCCGTCCGAGCTCGGCGATACCACCAACCGGAACTACCTCGGAAAGTCGCAGTACAGCAGCGACCCGGCGTTCGACGGAGCGATCGACGACTTCGCGATCTACGGCAAAGCCCTGACATCCCAGGAGATCTCGACGCTCGCCTCAGGCCAGCCCGCCCAGGGGGACGTTCTGAACTACGCCTTCGACGAGGCCGAGGGCAAGACCGCCGTCGACTCGTCGGGCAACGGGAAGAACGGCACCATCACCGTCGGTGGCGGTGCAGGTGGCACGACGACCTCGACCGACGAAGCCACCGCCGACCGGTTCTGGACACTCACGCCTGCTGACAACGCCGGCGATCTCGCCATCGACGTCACCGCCCAGCCGCGATGCCTCGCAGGCAACCCCTACCTCGCGGTCCGCGCGACCAACCTGGATGAGGTACCGCTCGACATCACGCTCTCCACGCCCTACGGCGAGAAGACCGTCGTCGCGGTCGGCCCAGGGAAGAACGCCTACCAGTCGTTCGCGGTGCGCGGCACCTCCGAAGCAGGCATCGCGTCAGCCACAGTGACCGCCGCTGACGGGCGCGCCTCGACTCTCGAGGCGCACTACGAGGCACCCACCTGCGGCTAACCATCAGTCGCATCCTGCGTACTGACAGGAATGGCCTTGCGTGACGGGGGGGGGGGGGCCCGGCCCCCCGCGGGGGCGCGGCCGGCCCCCCCCCGCCCCCCCCCGGGCCGGGCCCCCCCGGCCCCCGCCCCGAGCCCGCCCCCGTCGAGGAGAGCGCCGCGGCGCCCGGGACGGTCGACGTCTCCGAGCAGCCCGGCGCCGACGAGGCCGGTGTCCCGGCCGAGTCCGCACCCGCGGTGGACGACGACGCACCGCGCGCCGGTGAGGTCGCCGCTGCGGACCAGGTCCCCGAGCCCGTGACGCCGGCGGACCAGGAGGCGCCGCGCGACGAGGACGAGGTGGTCGAGCCCGCGACGTCGGTCGACCAGGACACCCCGGCCGGCGACGGCGTGGCGGTCGGGCCCGCGGCGACCGGCGACGGCGCCGCGGTCGAGCCCGCGAGCCCAGTCGAGCCCGACGCCCCGCAGGAGCGCGACGGCGCCGCCGTCGATCTGGACGAGACGGCGGTCATCGAGGTGGTCGAGGCCCAGCCGGACCTGCCGGAGGACTCGGCGAGCGTCGCGCCGCAGGCCGACGCCGTCCCGGGCGCGCAGGCGCCCGACGAATCCCCGACCGAGGCGGGCGACGCTCCCGACGACGCGGTGCAGGCACCGGCGCCGCCCAGCGAGCCCACGGACGCTCCGGCCGGGACGGCCGTCGGGACCGAGGTCGGCTCCGCGCAGGACGCGGCCGCGTCGGAGGCGGGAGACGTCGCGACGGACGACGTCCCGGTCGCGGCACCCGCGCCCGACGCGCGGCCCTCCACCCCGCCCCCCGTGGCGGAGACCGAGCCGCCGGCGGCCGCGCCCGCCGGGACGGTCGACCCGCCGTCGTCCCCGAGCGAGGAGGACGACGGCGAGGACGAGCCCTACGTGCCCCGCGTCTTCGCGTTCGACCCCAGCGTCCCGGCCGTGCTCGTCCCGTCGTCCGGGACGGAGGCGCAGGTCGCGACCTCCTCGGACGGTACGGACGCCGCGGCGGACGAGCCCCCGGCCGAGCAGACCGCCGTGGTGCCCGCGGTGGAGGAGCCCGAGACCGAGCGGACCGCCGTCGTGCCCGTGGTGCCGCCGCGGGCACCCGCGCCGTCCGCCGCCGGACCGGACCCCGCCGCCACGGACCCGACGACTGCCGCGGACCCGACCCCCACGCCTGCCGCGGACGCCACCCAGGTCATCCCGCCCGTCGACCCGTGGTCCCGGCCTGCCCCGGTCGTCCGGACCTCCGTCCGGCCGGGTGCTCCGGCCACGGCCCCCGCGGCGGACCCGACGGCGACCCCGGGCGCGACGCCCGCGACCGCACCGGCGGCAGGCCTGGGAAGCGCGTTCGGCCCGGTCCCGCCCGACGAGTCCCGGCAGACGTCGCCCTTCGACGGTTTCGAGGAGGACACCCCCCGACGCGGCTGGGTGCGCGGGCTGATGTGGACGGGTATCGGCGTCCTCGTCCTCGGCGGCCTCTACACCGGCGCGCAGTGGTTCTTCTCGGACAAGGTGCCGAGCGGGACGAGCGTCGCCGGCGTGGACGTCGGGGGGCTCACCCGGACGGCGGCGCAGGAACGGCTCGAGTCCGAGCTCGGCCCGCGCGCGGCCGAACCGGTCACGCTCACCGCGGGCGAGGCGAGCACGACGCTCGACCCGGCGGCCGCAGGCCTGACGTTCGACGCCGAGGCCACCGCCGAGGAGCTCACGGCCTTCTCGATGAGCCCGGCCCGCCTGTGGCAGCACCTCTTCGGTGGCGAGGACGAGGCTCCCGTGGTCGCCGTCGACGACGCGGCGCTCGACGCCCAGGTCGAGGCGCTGCGCGGGAGCCTCGAGATCGTTCCCGTCGACGGCACGGTCCAGTTCGTGGACGGCGCCCCGACGAGCACCCCGGCCGCCGACGGCTCGGCGCTCGTCACGGACGAGGTCCCGGCGGCCATCACGGGGAGCTGGCTCGTCACGGACGGGCCGGTGACGCTCCCGACCGAGCCCGTGGAGCCCGCGATCACGCAGGAGGAGACGGACGCCGCGCTCGCCCAGGCGGAGAAGGTGGTGTCCGCGCCCGTCGTCGTGTCGGTGGGAGGCCAGAACCCCGAGCTCCCGCCGGAGGCGCTCGCGGCCGCCGCGTCGTTCCCGGCGACCGACGGCGTGCTCACGCTCACCTTCGACGGCGCGATGCTCGTGGACTCGGTGGTCGACCGGACGAACGACCTGCTCACCGCCGCGGACGACGCGCACTTCGTCTTCCAGGACGGCGCGCCGGTGATCGAGGGCGGGGAGCCCGGCACGACGATCGACCCGGCGGCCATCTCGACGGCCGTCACGACGGCGGCGTCGGGCGACGAGCGGACCGCGGCCGTCGAGCTCGTCGAGTCCGACCCCGAGCAGTCGGTCGCCGCGCTCGAGGCGCTCGGGATCAAGGAGAAGGTCTCGGAGTTCTCCACGCCCGTGCCCAACGTCCCGGTCCGCACCGCGAACCTGCGCCGCGGCGCGGAGAAGGTGACGGGGACCCTCGTGAAGCCGGGCGAGACGTTCTCGCTCGTCGACACGCTGTCGCCCATCACGCTCGAGGGCGGCTACTTCGCGGCGGGCATCGTCGAGAGCGGGCGCCACACGGAGGGCGTCGGCGGCGGTCTGTCGCAGATGGCGACGACCACGTACAACGCCGGGTTCTTCGCCGGCCTCGAGGACGTCGAGCACCGACCGCACAGCTACTGGTTCGAGCGCTACCCCGCGGGGCGCGAGGCGACGATCTTCGTCGGGTCGATCGACATGAAGTTCAAGAACGACACCCCGTACGGCGTCCTCATGCAGTCCTGGGTCGGCGGGGGCGAGCTGCACGTCGCGATCTGGAGCACCAAGTACTACGACGTGGAGACGTCGTCGAGCGGCAAGTCGAACGTGGTCCAGCCGACGACGGTCACGCACTCCGGCGCCGACTGCGCTCCCACGCCCGCGGGCAGCCCGGGCTTCTCCATCACCAACTATCGCAAGGTCTACCGCGAGGGCGAGCTCGTCAAGGACGAGTCCTACCGGTGGACGTACAAGCCGGACAACGCGGTCGTCTGCGAGTAGACGACCGGTCCACCACACACACGGAGGTCCCATGCTCGGACGGAGCGAACGGGAGTCGGGCGCGCAGGCGCTGCTCGCGGCCACGGCGGCCGGCTGGGTCGAGGGCGACCCCGCCGAGGCGGACGCGCTGCTCGACCTCGGGTCGACGACCGCCACGCTGTCGACCGTCGCGAGCATCGACGGCCTGTCCGCCGTCGTGCACCTGGGGCACCCGGCGCAGCCGTCGCACGAGCTGGAGCGGGCGCTGCTCGCCGCGCCGCCCTCGCTCGTGCTCACGGGGGCGTCGGCCGTGCCGGCGCAGTGGGTCTGGGTCGGGCGCTCGGGCGCCGCGCGGGACCTGACGGGGCACGTCGTCGTCGACGAGGCGGGCATGCGCGACCGCCGTCACGTGCTGCGCACGATGGGCGTGAGCCCGTCCCTCGTCCCGACGCGGACGAGCCTCGAGGAGCGCATCGCGCTCGCCGGCCCCGACGGCAGCCTCGTCGTCGAGCGCTCCGTCGTCGCGGGACCGCTCGCCGCGCTCGGGTACGCCGAGCTCGCCGGGAGCGAGGTCCTCGGCGACGGCGCGCCCGTCTGGTACGGGCTCCTGGAGAGCCGGGACGCCGTACCGCGGGCCGAGGGCGTCGCCCAGGTCTGGCTCGCGTTCGGGCCGCGGGACGACCACCGCGGCTCGCTCCAGGAGACGCTCGCGCTCGTCGCCCAGGCAGGCATCGACCTCCAGCACCTGCGCAGCCACCGCTCCCAGGCCGGACCCCACATCTTCTTCTGCGCGTTCTCCTGCCCCGACGCGGGGACGCTCGACGCTCTCCTCGCGGGCTTCGCGGAGCGGGGCGTCGCGCACCGCCTGCTGGCAGTCCTGCCCGGGCAGGAGTTCGTGCCCGGCCCGGACGCGCTCGCGCCGCGCTGGGCGTCGGTGCCGGACCCCGTGCACGCGTGAGCGTCGTCGGCTACCTCGGCCCGGAGGGCTCGTTCACGCACCAGGCGGCGGCCGTGTGGTGGTCCGACCACGCGGACGGCCAGGCCGGCCGGTCCGTCCCCCTCGCCGCGCGCACGACGGTGGCGGACGTGTTCGCCGGGGTCGCCGCCGGAGAGCTCGCGCGCGGGGTCGTCGCGATCGAGAACACGGTCGAGGGCTACGTGGTGCCGTCGCTCGACGCGATCGTCTTGAGCGCGACGGTCGTCGCGGTCGACGAGGTCGTGCTCGACATCTCGTTCGACGCGTTCGTGCGGCCCGGCCACGGCGAGCTGACAGAGGTCACCGCCCACCCGCACGGTCTCGCGCAGTGCCAGGATTTCGTCCGCCGGACCGGCCTCGCCCCGCTCGCCGCGTCGTCGAACGCGGCGGCGTGCCGGGACGCCGGTCCGCACCAGGTCGCGCTGGGGCCGACGATCTGCGGCGAGCTCTACGGCCTCGAGACGTTCGAGCGCGCCGTCGAGGACTTCGCCGGCGCCCGGACCCGGTTCCTCGTCCTCGCGCCGCGGGCGGAGGCGACCGCGGCCCTGGGGGCGGCACGCGCCCGGGGCGACGGCCCGTGGCGCACGATGCTCGCGGTGACACCCGTCGTCACCGGGCCCGGCGTGCTCGCCCGCATCACGCGGTCCTTCGGAGAGCGCGGCGTCAACCTGTCGAGCCTCATCACGCGCCCGCTCAAGGCGGTCGCCGGCACGTACGTGTTCGTCCTGACGGTCGACGGCGCCCCCTGGGACGCCCCGGTCCGTGCCGTGCTCGACGACCTGGTCCGGGCGGGCGACTCGCTCAAGACCCTCGGGGTCGTGCCCGCACGCGGCGAGCTGGACGAGTCCGTGCACTCCGACGTGGACGTCGCGCACGTCCCGGTGGGCAGCGTCGACTCCTCGGCGGACCCGGCCGCGCTCGCGGCGGGGCTGCTGTGGTGACGGCCGACGCCGTGCCGACGGCGGGTACGGAGCTGCGGGTCGGGGTCGTCGGGCTCGGGCTCGTCGGCGGCTCGGTCGCGCGGCTCCTGCACGAGCAGGGCGTCGAGGTGACCGCCCACGACGCGACCGCCTCCACGCGCGCCGCCGCACGCGCCGCCGGCCTGCGGGTCGTGGGCGACGTGGCCGACGTGTGCGCGGCGGAGCCCGACGTCCTCGTGCTCGCGGTCCCGCTGCGGGCCATGCGGGCGGCCGCGACCGAGGTCGCGCGGCACGTACGCGGCGCGACCGTCGTCACCGACGTCGGCAGCGTGAAGGGCGCGGTGCGCGACGCCGTCCGGTCGGCGGGTCTCGACGCGCGCTACGTCGGGGCGCACCCCATGGCCGGCACCGAGCACTCGGGGTTCGAGGCGTCCGACCCGCGGATGCTCGACGGCGCGCGGTGGGCGGTCACGGTCGACGGGTCGACGCGCCGCGAGGCGTTCGTCACGGTGCTGCGGCTCGTGACCGGACCGCTCGGCGGGACGGTGCACGTCCTCACCGACGACGTCCACGACGAGTCGACGGCGCTCGTCAGCCACGTCCCGCACGTCCTCGCCACCGAGCTCCTCGGCGTCGTCGCGGACGCTCCGGTGCGCGACGTCGCGCGCGGGCTGGCGGCAGGCAGCTTCCGGGACGCGACGAGGGTGGGGCGCACCGACCCCCGGCGCACCGAGGCGATGGTCACCGACAACGCCGCCTGGGTGGCGTCCGCGCTGCGCGTGGTCGTGCGCGACCTCGAACAGCTCGTCGCCGCGCTCGAGTCGAACGCGCCCGTCGGGGAGTTCTTCGACCGGCCCGAGCCGGTGCGCGGCCCGGCCGACGCGCCGGGGACCGGGGAGCTGCTGCGCGTCGTCCTCGACGACGCGGGGGCCTGGCGCGCGGAGGTCACCGCGGCGGGGGCCCGTGGGGCCGTCGTCGTGGGCGTCGAGGACGACGCGGTCGTCGTCGCCTGAGGCCGGCCCGGACCGCCGGGTCAGGCGGGCCGACGTGGTGGGCGCGGCGGGACGGGCTTGCCGGCCACGATCGCGTCGAGCGGGACGACGACGAGGGGCGGGACGTCGTCGTGCACGCCGTGGCCGCGGTGCGGCGGGGCGGCGCTCCCGCCCGCGTCCTCGCGCAGCACGAGCTCGGTCGGCGTGGTCCGCACGACGATGCCGATGACGTCGGTGAGGGGCTTGCCGGCGGCGGCCGCCTCGTCGGCGGTGAGGCGACGACGGACGACCACCCGGGTGCCCGGGGCCCACGCGGTCCAGGGCATGTCGGGCACGGCAGGCGCTCCTCCGGTCTGTGACGTTCGTCCACGGGCTGGTCAGTGAGGGTCGGGCACCGCCCGACCTGAGCGATACTAGTCCTGCGTCTCCCTGTCGTGACCTCGCCCCTCGCCGGGTCGGGGTCCGGACGAATCCAGAAAGGTACTCGGTCGTGACTTACGTGATCGCCCAGCCGTGCGTGGACGTCAAGGACAAGGCGTGCATCGAGGAGTGTCCTGTCGACTGCATCTACGAGGGCAAGCGGTCGCTCTACATCCACCCCGACGAGTGCGTCGACTGCGGTGCGTGCGAGCCGGTCTGCCCGGTCGAGGCCATCTACTACGAGGACGACGTCCCGACGGAGTGGAGCGACTACTACCGCGCCAACGTCGAGTTCTTCGACGACCTCGGCTCGCCCGGCGGCGCTGCGAAGATGGGTCTCATCGAGAAGGACGACCCGATGATCGCCGCCCTGCCGCCGCAGGCCTGAGCACACAGCACCGCCGCACGTGGGACTCGCCGACCTCTCCGGTCTCGCCTATCCCTGGGACACCCTGACCCCGTACGCGGAGCGCGCCCGCGCGCACCCGCGCGGCGTCGTCGACCTCTCGATCGGGACGCCCGTCGACCCGACGCCGGCTGTCGTGCGCGACGCGCTCGCCGCGGCGTCCGACGCGCACGGTTACCCGACGACGCACGGCACCCCGGCGCTGCGCGAGGCGGTCGCCGCCTGGTTCGCGCGGCGCCGCGGCGTGCCCGGCCTCGACCCGGACGCGGTGCTGCCCACGGTCGGCAGCAAGGAGCTCGTCGGGCTCCTGCCCGCGCTCCTGCGTCTCGGGCCCGGGGACGTCGTCGTGCACCCCCGGACCGCGTACCCCACGTACGACGTCGGCGCGCGCCTCGCGGGTGCGACGCCGCTCGCTACGGACGACGTCGACGAGTGGGCGGGGCGGCCCGACGTCCGGCTCGTCTGGGTGAACTCCCCGAGCAACCCGACCGGGCGCGTGCTCGACGCCGCACACCTCGCGCGCGTCGTCGCCGCGGCGCGCGAGATCGGCGCGGTCGTCGCGAGCGACGAGTGCTACGCGGAGCTCGCGTGGGCCGAGCCCTCCACGTCGCAGGGCGTGCCGAGCCTGCTCGACCCGGTCGTCTCGGGCGGGTCGCACGAGGGTCTGCTCGTCACCTACTCGCTCTCGAAGCAGTCGAGCATGGCCGGCTACCGGGCCGCGTTCGTCGCCGGCGACCCGGCTCTCGTCGCCGACCTGCTCGCGACGCGCAAGCACCTCGGCATGATCGTGCCCGCGCCCGTGCAGGCGGCGATGGTCGCGGCGCTGTCCGACGACACCCACGTCGCCGCGCAGCGCGAGGTGTACGCGCGCCGGCGCGAGGTGCTCGTCGCGGCGCTCGGCGACGCCGGGCTCCAAATCGACCACTCCGAGGCGGGCCTCTACCTGTGGTCACGACCGGCGGGGGACGACGGCGGCGACTGCTGGCGGACCGTGTCCGACCTCACCGACCTCGGCATACTGGTAGGGCCCGGCGCGTTCTACGGACCGGAAGGCGCGGGGCACGTGAGGGTCGCGCTCACGGCGACCGACGAGCGCGTCCACGAGGCCGCGGCTCGACTCTCCGGAGCCTGATCGCTGACGTGACCTGCCTCACAGAGGTGTGGTGTTCTCGTGACGGTTCAGGATTGGTCACGTGCGGGTGAAGCGGGGTACGGTCGACCGCGCGGCAACGGCGCGAGCAGCAGCAGGAAGGGAACCATGACCACCACTCAGCAGGCGAAGGTCCGCCTCCTCGTCGACGACCAGGCGCAGGACCTGCCCGTGGTCGCGGCGACCGACGGCAACGACGGCATCGTCGTGTCCTCCTTGCTCAAGTCGACCGGCCTCGTGACCGTCGACCCGGGCTTCATGAACACCGCGTCGTGCGAGTCGAGCATCACCTACATCGACGGCGACGCCGGCATCCTGCGGTACCGCGGGTACCCCATCGAGCAGCTCGCCGAGCAGTCGAGCTTCCTCGAGGTGGCCTACCTGCTCATCCACGGCGAGCTCCCCGACACCCCGACGCTCGAGGCGTTCGTCGAGCGCGTGAACCGCCACACCCTCGTGCACGAGGACTTCCGCACCTTCATGGGGACGTTCCCGCGGAACGCGCACCCGATGGCCGTGCTCTCCTCCGCGATCAACGCGCTGTCGACGTTCTACCCGGAGTCGCTCGACCCGTTCGACGACGAGACGGTCGAGCTCGCCACGGTCCTGCTCCTCGCCAAGACGCGCACCATCACGTCCTACCTGCACCGTCGCCGCGTCGGCGAGCCGCTGCTCTACCCCGACTACTCGCGCGGCTACGTCGACGACTTCCTGCGCATGACGTTCGCGACCCCGTACCAGCAGTACGAGGCCGACCCGGTCGTCGTCGACGCGCTCGACAAGCTGCTCATCCTGCACGCCGACCACGAGCAGAACTGCTCGACGTCGACCGTCCGCGTCGTCGGCTCGTCGCACGCCAACCTCTACGCCTCCGTCGCGGCGGGCGTCAACGCGCTCTCCGGCCCGCTGCACGGTGGCGCCAACGAGTCCGTCCTGACGATGCTCGACAAGATCGCGGGCGCCGAGTACGACGTCGACACCTTCATGAAGAAGGTCAAGAACAAGGAGGACGGCGTCCGCCTCATGGGCTTCGGCCACCGGGTCTACAAGAACTACGACCCGCGCGCGGCCATCGTCAAGAAGTCCGCCGACGCGGTGCTCTCGACCCTCGGCAAGAAGGACCAGCTCCTCGACATCGCCATGGGCCTCGAGGAGATCGCGCTCAACGACGACTACTTCATCGAGCGCAAGCTCTACCCGAACGTCGACTTCTACACGGGCCTCATCTACAAGGCCATGGGCTTCTCTCCCGCGATGTTCACGCCGCTCTTCGCGCTCGGCCGGATGCCCGGCTGGATCGCGCAGTGGCGCGAGATGATGAAGGACCCGCAGACCAAGATCGGCCGCCCGCGCCAGGTCTACGTCGGCGAGACCGAGCGCGACTACGTCCCGGTCTCCGACCGCTGACACCCGCTCCTCCGGACGCCGCGTCGCGGCCCCCCCCCCCGGGGGCGGCGGGGGCGGGGGGGGGTGGGCGGGGGCGCGCCCCCGGGGCGCGCCCCGGGGGGGGGGGGCCGCGGGTTCCGTCTTCCGGCCCCGCGTGCCGCGACCAGGGCGACGACGGCGGTCGAGCGGAGCGATCCGGCCGTCGTCAGGGCTCGTCGGGGACGGCGACGTGGACGCGGAGGAGGCCCGGGTCGAGCGGGGCGAGCTCGTCGGGGTCGAGCGGGCTCCACGTCGAGTCCTCGCGGGACCAGCGGCGGTCGCCGACCTCGACGGCGACGACGTTCGTCGCGTCCGCGGTGGCGACGGCCCACTGGGCCACGGCCCACCCGGCGCGGTCGGGCCCGCCGTCCTCGCCCGCGGCGGGCAGGCCCGAGGCGTCGAGCTGCACGGTGCTCCCGTCTCCGCCGTCGAGAGGGGACACCTGGGCCCCGTCGCCGAGGTCGCGGACCAGGCGGTCCTGGAACGGCTGTGCGGGGTCGCCGTCGGCGGGGACCTCGGTCGCGGCCACGGGGGCGAGGTCGCACGTGAGCGACGCGGGGGACCACCCGGTCAGCGCGGAGGCCCAGGCGCGCGAGCGGGGCTCGTGCTGCGCGTACGCGTCGGGGAAGGCGGACCGCTGGACGGTCTGCGCGGCGACGGTGACCTCCATGCCTTCGTACCCCTCGACGGTCTCGAGCACGTCGTAGAACGCGTTGGCCGAGTACACGGGGTCCATGATCTGCTCGACGCTGCCCCAGCCCTGGGACGGGCGCTGCTGGAACAGGCCGACGGAGTCGCGGTCGCCGTAGTCGATGTTGACGAGCCGGGACTCCTGGAGCGCGGTCGCGAGCCCGATCGTCGCGGCGCGGGCCGGGAGCCCGCGGCGCACGGCCGTGCCCGCGACGAGCGCGGCGTTGTCCGCCTGGGTGACGGAGAGGTACCAGGTGCGCCCGTCGGCGGTCGCGGCGCACCGCTCGGCCACGGGCGTCTCGTCGTCGAGCCGGTTGAGCGCGACGACGACGCCGCCCACCCCGACCGCGGCCACCGTGAGGAGGGTGACGACGGTGCGGAGCGGGCGGCGCCGGGGGCGCGCACGACCGACGTCCGGCAGGTCCCGGGGGCGGGAGGCTCGGGTCGTGGTCATGCGGGACGCCGTCGTGCTCGTCGGTGGTGGGTCAGTTCGCGTGCAGCGCGGCGTTGAGCTCGACGCCGGCGCCGGTGCGCGAGACGGCCTCGACGCCACCGGTGAGCGAGTTGCGTCGGAACAGGACGCCGGAGCGGCCGGAGAGCTCGCGCGCCTTGACGACGAGGGGCTCGCCCGCGGCGTCGGTCTGCCCGACGACGGTCACCTTGGTCCCCGCGGTGACGTACAGGCCGGACTCGACGACGCAGTTGTCGCCCAGGGGGATGCCGAGGCCCGCGTTGGCGCCGAGGAGCGAGCGCTGCCCGACGGAGATGACCTCGCGGCCGCCACCGGAGAGGGTGCCCATGATCGACGCGCCGCCCCCGACGTCGGAGCCGTCGCCGACGACGACGCCCGCGGAGATGCGGCCCTCGACCATCGACGTGCCGAGCGTGCCGGCGTTGAAGTTGACGAAGCCCTCGTGCATGACGGTCGTGCCGGGAGCGAGGTGGGCCCCGAGCCGGACCCGGTCGGCGTCCGCGACGCGGACGCCCGAGGGGACGACGTAGTCCACCATGCGCGGGAACTTGTCCACGCCGTACACGGTCACGGTCTGCCCGGTCGCGCGCAGGCGCAGGCGCGTCTCCTCGAAGCCGTCGACCGCGCACGCGCCGTGGTTGGTCCACACGACGTTCGTCAGCACGCCGAAGAGCCCGTCGAGGTTCTGCCCGTGCGGGGCGACGAGGCGGTGGGAGAGCAGGTGGAGGCGCAGGTACGCGTCGGAGGCGTCGGCAGGGGCGGCGTCGAGGTCGATCTCGGTCCGGACCACGACGACGTCCACGCCGCGCAGCTCGTCGCGCTCGGCGAGCGCGTCGAGCGAGGCGGGGACGGTCGTGTCCGCCGGGGCGGTGCCGAGCGCCGGGGCCGGGTACCAGACGTCGAGGGTCGTGCCGTCGTCGGTGACGGTCGCCAGGCCGTAGCCCCACGCCGTACGCGGCTCGGACGCGGCCGCCGAGGGGGCGGTCGCGGGGGTCGCAGAAGTCATGCGCCCCACCCTATCCGCCGCCGGTAGGGTGCTGGCGTGACCTCTCCCACCGCTGCCGCCCCGCCCGTGCTCGACCTCCGCGGCGATCTCGTCGCGCTCTTCCGCGCGGTGTGCGACACGCCGTCGGTGAGCGGCGACGAGCGGGTGCTGGCGGACGCGGTCGAGACGGCGCTGCGGGCGTACCGGCACCTGGAGGTCGTGCGCGACGGCGACACGGTCGTCGCGCGCACGACGCTCGGCCGGGAGCGGCGTGTCGTGGTCGCGGGCCACCTGGACACGGTGCCGCTCACGGACCCGCCGAACCTGCCCACGCGCGTCGTGGGGGAGGGGGCGCACGCCGAGGTCTGGGGCCGCGGGACGGTCGACATGAAGGGCGGGGTCGCGGTCGCGCTCGCGCTCGCGGCCGAGCTCGACGCCCCGGCGCAGGACGTGACGTGGGTGTTCTACGACAACGAAGAGGTCGCGTCCGACCTCAACGGGCTCGGACGCCTCGCGCGCAACCGTCCCGACCTGCTCGCGGCCGACTTCGCGGTCCTCGGCGAGCCGACGTCCGCCGGTCTCGAGGGCGGGTGCAACGGCACGCTGCGGGTCGACGTGCGCGTCCCCGGGGTCGCGGCGCACTCCGCGCGCTCCTGGACGGGCGCCAACGCGATCCACGCGGCGCACGAGGTGCTCGACCGCCTGGCGGCGTACGTCCCGCAGCAGGTCGAGGTCGACGGCCTGGTCTACCGCGAGGGCCTGAACGCCGTCGGCATCGCCGGTGGGATCGCGGGCAACGTCGTGCCGGACGAGTGCGTCGTCACGGTGAACTTCCGGTTCGCGCCGTCGCGCACGGTGGCCGAGGCCGAGCAGCACGTGCGCGAGCTGTTCGCGGGCTTCGAGGTGGTGCTCACCGACGCCGCACCGGGCGCGCGACCGGGGCTCGACGACCCGCTCGCCGCGGACTTCGCCGCCGCGGTGCTGGGCGTCACGGGCGGCGTGCCGGCGCCGAAGTACGGCTGGACCGACGTCGCGCGCTTCGCCGAGCTGGGCGTCCCTGCCGTGAACTTCGGTCCCGGGGACCCGCTGCTCGCCCACAAGGACGACGAGCGCTGCCCGGTCGGCGAGCTCGCGCTGTGCCGCGACGCGCTCCGTGCGTGGCTGACGGCCGCCCCTGCGGCATAGGCTCGTGACCATGAGCGACACGGTGCGTGACCAGGGTTCCGACGACGGCCTGCCCCAGGCGGGGACGGGGTACCGCAAGGGGCCGGTGCTGCTGCGCGGGGACCAGATCCCGCGGCAGACGACGGACCAGCGCCTCCTCGACACGGGGGGCAGCGCGGACTGGGTCCACTCGGACCCCTGGCGCGTGATGCGCATCCAGAGCGAGTTCGTCGAGGGCTTCGGCGCGCTGGCGGAGGTCGGCCCGGCCGTGTCGGTGTTCGGGTCGGCGCGGACCAAGCCGGACCACCCGGACTACGCGCTCGCGGAGGACGTCGGCCGTCGCCTCGTCGACGAGGGCTTCGCCGTCATCACCGGCGGGGGCCCGGGCATCATGGAGGCGGCCAACAAGGGCGCGTCCGAGGCGGGCGGGCTGTCGATCGGTCTGGGCATCGAGCTCCCGTTCGAGCAGGGCATGAACCGGTACGTGAACCTCGGCGTGAACTTCCGCTACTTCTTCGCCCGCAAGACGATGTTCGTCAAGTACGCGCAGGGCTTCGTCGTCCTGCCGGGTGGGTTCGGCACGTTCGACGAGCTGTTCGAGGCCCTCACGCTCGTCCAGACGCACAAGATCACCGAGTTCCCGGTGGCGCTCGTCGGCACGGACTACTGGAGCGGGCTGCTCGAGTGGGCCCGCACGGCGGTCGCCGGACGCGGCATGATCAGCGCGCACGACCTCGACCTCGTCCACCTGTGCGACGACCCCGCCGAGGCCGTCGAGTACGTGTGCGACCGCGGTGCCGAGCTGCGCGCCGAGGAGCTCGAGGCCACCGAGGAGCTCGCCCGGGCGCAGGCCGGCGACGCGAGCTGAGGGCCGCGGCGCGATGACCTCACCCGGCCCCGCCGTGCCCGCGGAGCCGTCGGGCGGGCACCCCGCCGACGCACCTGAGCCGCTGCCTCCCCTCGGGGTCCCCCCTCGCGGTTCGTCTCTCGTGCTGCGCGGACGGGTCCTGGAGCGGCCCGCGGTGATGGCGATCGTCAACCGCACCGACGACTCGTTCTACGCGGGCGCGCGCCAGCTCGACGATCGGGAGGCGCTCGCCGCGGTCGAGCGCGCGGTCGTCGAGGGCGCCGAGATCCTCGACGTGGGGGGAGTGCGGGCCGGCGTCGGTCCCGTGGTGACGCCCGACGCGGAGGTGCGTCGCGTGGTGCCCTTCGTCGAACGGGTGCGCGCCGAGTTCCCCGACCTGCTCGTGAGCGTCGACACGTGGCGGGCCGAGGTGGCGCACGAGGCGGCGCTCGCGGGCGCCGACCTCATCAACGACACGTGGGCGGGCCACGACCCGCGCCTGGTCGAGGTCGCGGGCGAGCACGGCGTCGGGGTCGTGTGCTCGCACACGGGGGGCGCGACGCCGCGCACCGACCCGTTCCGCGTGGCGTACCCCGCGCGGCCAGGTGCCGCGGACCCGCGCGACGGCGTCGTCCAGGACGTGGTGGCGACCCTCCGGGCGGCGGCCGAGCGGGCGGTCGCGTGCGGGGTCCCGCGGGCGTCGGTCCTCGTCGACCCCACGCACGACTTCGGCAAGAACACGTGGCACTCCCTGCACCTCCTGCGTCGGACCGAGGTCCTCGCAGGCCTCGGGTTCCCGCTCCTCATGGCGCTGTCCCGCAAGGACTTCGTGGGCGAGACGCTCGACCTGCCGGCCGACGAGCGGCTGGAGGGCACCCTCGCCGCCACGGCCGTCGCCGCGTGGCTCGGCGCGCGCGTCTTCCGCGCGCACGACGTCGCAGCGACCCGGCGCGTCCTGGACCTCGTCGCCGCGGTGCGCGACGAGGCCCCTCCGGCGGCCGCCCTGCGGGGCCTCGCGTGACCACGCGGCGCGCCGTGGCCGGGCCGGGCGAGCGTCCGCGGCTGCTGCGTCCGACCTCCTGGCCGTGGTGGGCGCAGGTCCTCGCGGTGTACGGCCTCGCGCGGGCGGTGAGCGCGGTGGTCCTCTTCGTCGTCGCGAGGTCCCAGGAGGCGAACCCCTGGACGGACGCCGCGCCGTCGTACCTGCCGTACGTCGCGCGCATGTGGGACGCGAGCTGGTACGAGCAGATCTACGCGTCCGGCTACCCCGATACTCTCCCCGTGGGTCCCGACGGCGCCGTCGAGCAGAACGTCTGGGCGTTCTTCCCGCTCTTCCCGGCGCTCGTGCGTGCCCTCGACGCCGTCACCGGACTGGGGTGGGACGTGCTCGCTCCCACGGTCGCGCTCGCGTGCGGCGCCGGCGCCGTCCTCGTGATCCATCGGCTGGTCGCGACGGCGGGCGCCGCGGCCGTCGAGCGCAGGCCGGGCCTGCCGCTGGCGACCGTCCTGCTCGTGAGCGTCTTCCCGTCCAGCCCCGTCCTCCAGGTCGCGTACACGGAGTCCCTCGCGCTCCTCCTCGTGGCGTCCGCGCTCCTGCTGCTGGCGCGGCGCCGCTACGGGTGGGCGGCGCTCGTGGTCGTCCTCCTCGGCTTCTCCCGCGCCGTCGCGCTGCCGATGGCGGCGGTCGTCCTGTGGCACGGGCTCGTCCGGTGGCGCCGGGGCGACCTGCGCGGGCCCGACGCCGCGCGGGTGGGCGCTCTCGTCGCCGTCGCCCTGGCGAGCGGCTTCGTGTGGCCGTGGGCGTGCAGCGTCGTGACGGGCGTGCACCAGGGGTACTTCCGCACGCAGGAGGCGTGGCGCGGGGGAGCGGAGGTCGTGCCGGTCGTCCCGTGGGTCGACGTGTCGCGCTGGCTGATGGGCGACGCCGGCCCGTGGGTCCTCGCGCTCGTGCTGCTCGCGACGGCCACCCTCGTGCTCAACCCCGTCGCGGCGCGGCTCGGACCGGAGATGCACGCGTGGTCCGGCGCGTACCTCGCCTACCTGGTCGCGGCGATCCAGCCCGGCACGTCGCTCGTGCGGTTCCTGCTGCTCGCCTTCCCGCTCGCGGCGGTGACCGTCGGGTGGACGCGGTCTCGCCTGTGGCTGGCCGCCGTGACCCTCGCCGGCGTCGCGGGTCAGGTGTGGTGGGTGTGGTCGCTGTGGCGGCTCGTCCCGCCGTCCGGCTGGCCGCCGTGAACCGGGCGCCCGGGATGTCGGTACGGGTGAACTAGACTGTCCTCGGGCGTCGTCCGAGGTCGGACGCCCCTCCTCGCGCGTGCGGGGTGGACTCGGGACAACGGAAATGGAGTGCCATCGATGGCTGCGATGAAGCCGCGGACGGGTGACGGGCCGCTGGAGGTCACCAAGGAAGGGCGAGGCATCGTCATGCGGGTCCCGCTCGAGGGTGGCGGACGCCTGGTGGTCGAGCTCAACGCGACCGAGGCCAGCGAGCTGGGTGAGGCGCTCCAGGCCGTGGTGGGCTGATTGCCCGCACGTGAGCGCCGGGCCTCCGGTCTCCCCGGGCTGCCGCGCACGCTGCCCGAGGTGGTCGGTGCCCGGGGCGTCCTGAGCGACGCGGCACTCCTCGACGACGCGCAGGTCGACGCGGTCGTCGTGGCCGTCGCGCCTCCGCGCGAGGCCGAGGACGGGTTGCAGCCGCGTGCCGGCACCGTCGACGCGACGGTGCGGTACGGCGTCGACCTCGCGGAGCTCGCCGAGCGTGCCGGTGGCCGGAGCTTTCGCGGTGTGGCCGGCGAGGTGGTCCGCGTCGACCTGCCCCGCGCCCACGCCGGGTCTGGCGCCCGCCTCCCGTGGGCGGGCCTACCACCGCGGCTCCTGCTGCTCGGGGTCGGGAACGGCACAGCGGCGGAGCTCCGGCGCGCCGGTGCGGCGCTGGCCCGCGCGTCGCGCGGGCTCGAGCGCGTCGTCAGCGCCGCGACCGCCGGCTCCGGTCCCGCGGAGGTACGCGCCTTCGTCGAGGGTTACCTCCTCGCCGCGTACGACCAGCCTCGGCAGACCGAGTCCTCCGCGGCTCCGTCCGACGCGGCCGCGGAGCAGCTCGTGCTGCTCGCGCCCGAGGACCGGCCCGACGTCACGGCACCGATCGAGGCCGCGCACCGCGCCGCGGCGGCGACGTGGCTCGTCCGCGACCTCGCCAACGTGCCGTCCGACGTCAAGGACCCGGCGTGGTTCGCCGACCGCGCGGTCGAGCTCGCCGACGCGCTCGGGCTCGACACGACCGTCCGCGGCCCCGCCGCGCTCGGCACGGAGGGCTTCGGGGCGATCCTGGCCGTGGGTGCGGGCTCGGCACGACCGCCGCGCCTCGTGACCGTCACCTACGACCCGGCGGACCACGGGGTCCTCCCGGCGGGCGCCGACGTCCGGCACGTCGTCGTCGTCGGCAAGGGCATCACGTACGACACCGGCGGACTCTCGATCAAGCCGCGCGAGGCGATGGTGCCGATGAAGACCGACATGGCGGGCGCGGCCGTCGCGCTCGCGGTCGTGCTCGGCGCCGCCCGCGCCCGCTCCGACCGCCGGGTCACCGCGGTGCTCCCGCTGGCCGAGAACCACGTGGGCGCCGCCTCGTACCGCCCGGGGGACGTGCTGCGCACGTGGTCGGGCCGGACGGTCGAGGTGGCGAACACCGACGCGGAGGGCCGCCTCGTGCTCGCCGACGCCCTCGCGTACGCCGTGGCCGAGCTCGCACCCGACGTGCTCGTCGACGTCGCGACCCTCACCGGCGCGGCGAGCCTCGGCCTGGGCCGCGGGCACGGCGCGCTGTTCGCGACGGACGGCGCCGTCGCCGACGCCCTGGAGGACGCCGCGCTCTCCACCGGCGAGCGGGTGTGGCGCATGCCGCTCGTCGAGGACTACGCGGGCGCGCTGCGCTCCGACGTCGCCGACCTCCGACACGTGCCCGTCGAGAGCCCCGGTGCCGGGTCGATCACGGCCGCGCTGTTCCTGCGCGAGTTCGTCGGGGACGTGCCCTGGGCGCACCTCGACGTCGCCGGCCCCGCACGGGCCACCGCCGACCGGCACGAGGTCGTCGCCGGGGCCACGGGGTACGGGGCGCGGCTCCTGCTCGAGGCGCTCGACCGGCTCTGACCGCAGAGTCTCCTCGCCCGCCGGGACGTCTCAGCGGCGAACGGCGAGCAGGAGGCCGTCGCCGCTCGGGAGCAGCGCCGGCAGCACGCGCTCGTCCGACCGCAGCGACCGGCCGACCTCGCGGACGATCGTCGTCACCTCGTCGCGCCGCGCCGGGTCGGCGACACGGTCGTGCGACAGCGCGCCGTCGACCGCGAGCACGCCGCCCGGGCGCAGCAGGCGCAGGCCCTGCTCGACGTACTCGGGGTAGCTGTGCTTGTCCGCGCCCACGAGGACGAGGTCGTAGGCGCCGTCGGTGAGCCGGGGGAGGACCTCGCTCGCGCGACCCGGGATGGTGCGGGTCCGCGCCGAGGGCACGCCCTCCTCCGCGAAGGCCTCCTTGGCCGCGCGCTGGTGCTCGACCTCGACGTCGATCGTCGTCAGCACGCCGTCGGCCGGCATGCCGCGCAGGAGCCAGAGCGACGCCACGCCCGTGCCGGTGCCGATCTCGACCACCGCGCGGGCGGCCAGCGACGCCGCGAGCACCTGGAGCACCGCCCCGACGCCGGGGAGCACCGTCGGGCAGCCGAGCTCGGCGGCGCGGTCCCGCGCACGCAGGAGGACGTCGTCCTCGGGGACGAACTCCTCGCTGTACACCCAGCTCGCGGCCTTCGCGCTGCGGTGGGTGCCGACGTCGCTGGTGATCGGTGCCTCCTGGTGGTCCGTCGTCCGCGCGTGCGGCCCGGGGAGGGTTTCCCTGGCGGGTGCGCTGTCTCGGATCGTACCCGCCCCCTCCCACGGCGGCCCGCTCCCGCGCCGCGCGTGTGTGCACGGGCCGTGGACGTCGCGCGCACGTCCCGCGCGAGAGGGGAACACCGGGAGGGTGCCGGGCGTTCTTCTGGGACGATGGACGACGTGGACGACGCACGACCGGGAACCAGCACGCACGTGACGCAGGAGGGTGGCGCGTGGGTGCCGCCGTCGTGGGACGAGATCGTCCGCGAGCACTCGGCGCGCGTGTACCGGCTCGCGTACCGCCTGACCGGGAACCGGCATGACGCCGAGGACCTCACGCAGGAGACGTTCGTCCGGGTGTTCCGCTCGCTGTCGAGCTACACCCCTGGCACGTTCGAGGGCTGGCTGCACCGCATCACGACGAACCTCTTCCTCGACCAGGTCCGGCGCAAGCAACGCATCCGCATGGAGGCCATGGGCGACGACGACGGGCAGTACCCGGCCCGTTCCGAGGCCCAGCCGGAGCGCGGCTTCGAGCACGCCAACCTCGACCACGACGTCCAGCGCGCGCTCGACGCGCTCTCGCCCGAGTACCGGGCCGCCGTCGTGCTGTGCGACATCGAGGGCCTGTCCTACGAGGAGATCGCCGTGACGCTGGGGATCAAGCTCGGCACGGTCCGCTCCCGCATCCACCGCGCGCGGTCCCAGCTCCGCGCCGCGCTGCCGCACCGCGACCCCGCGGACCGCCCGGCGTCGGACGACGTCCCGACGCCCGTGGCCGCCCGGGGGGTGGCGTGACGCACCTCGGCTCCCGCCTCTCCGCTCTCGTCGACGGGCAGCTCACGCCCGCCGAGGCGGAGCGTGCCCTCGAGCACGTGGCGTGCTGCCCGCGGTGCGCCGCCGAGCTGGCGGCGGCGCGTGCCGCCCGGCGGGCCCTGAGCAGCGCCGGCCCGGTCGAGCCCGCGCCCGACCTCGCGGCACGCCTCCTCGCCCTGTCGGCCCAGATCCCCTCGACCGACGGCGACCCGCTCCGCTCGGCGCCCGCGACGGGCGACCCCTGGGCGCAGCCGGTCCCCCTCCCGCGCGGTGCGTGGAGCGGGGAGGTGCGCCGGGGAGCGGTGCGTCGCCGTGTCGTCGGTCTCGTCGTCGGGGGGGTCGGCGTCGCGGCGGTCAGCCTCTTCGCACTGGGGGAGAGCCCGCTCGTCACCCCCGAGCTCCACCGCAGCGACCCGCTCAGCGTGCTCGCGCAGGCCGCGCCCCGGGCCACCGGCGCGCTCGTCGTGGGAGGGGTGCGCACCGCGGACCAGACCGAGGGCGAGGGGGCCGCTCCCGACGGCACCGCGGCGCTCGCGGCGCTCGACGCCCAGGGCTGGACCTGCCCCACGGAGCTGCCGGAGGGCTTCAGCGTGGTCGACGTCCGGGACGACGCCGCGCGCGGCGTCGTCGAGATCGACCTGGAGGCGCCGGGCGGCGAGGCCGTCGTGCGTGAGCAGGCGGGTCTCCTGGACAGTGCCGCGCTCGCGGGCGGGGAGACGTGGGACGTCGGCGGCCGCCGGGTGCACGTGCTGTCCGAGGAGCCGTGGCACGTGGTCTGGCAGTCCGGCGACACGGTGATCGACGTCGTCGCCGACACCGAGCAGGAGACGCTCGCCGCCCTCGTGGCGGCCTTCCCGGCACGTGACTACGATGCCGGGGTCCCGGCGCGCATCTCCCGGGGCTGGACGACCATGACAGGAGCGCTCGGCACCTCATGACCGACCCCCAGACCGGCCCTCGGTCCGGCCCGGAGCACGCCGGGGCGCCCGACGCCGCACGGAACCCGTTCGCACCGCCGTCCGCGTACCGCAGCGTGCCGCCCGTCCCGCCGTCGGCGCCGGTCGGCCCCGGCCCGGTCCCGCCGCCGCCGGGCGCGCCCGTCCCGCCCCCGGCCGCGTCCCCGCAGCCGTCGCCGGTCCCGGCCCCGTCCGCGGGACCGGCTGGCGCGCCGGGGCCCGCAGACCCGTGGCAGACCTTGCGCTCGTTCGGTGAGCCCGAGCCGCCGTCGGCGCCGATGCGACCCGGCGGGTCGGTCGACCCGACGCTCGTCGGGGTCCCGCGGGGCGCTGCCGGGCCGCCGTCCGGGCGCGGGCTGCGCCCCGCCGTGGTCGCGGGCGTCGCCGTGCTCGCCCTCGTGGCGGGCGCGCTGGGCGGCGTGGCGGCCGACCGGTTCCTCGGGCAGGACTCGCCCGGCCCGTACACGTCGGCCCTACCGCCCGCCAGCGTCGAGCCGGGCGCGGACCGCCCCGCGGGCTCGGTGGCGGACATCGCCGCCACGGTGCTGCCGAGCGTCGTCTCGCTCCAGGTCCGCGGGACCGACGGCGTCGCCACGGGGTCCGGCTTCGTCCTCCGCGAGGACGGGTACATCCTCACGAACAACCACGTGGTCGCGTCGGCCGCCGACGGCGGGGACGTCGTCGTGCTGTTCTCCGACGGGCACGAGAGCCCGGCCGAGCTGGTCGGGCGGACCGTCGACTACGACCTCGCGGTGGTCAAGGTCGAGGACACGGGGCTCACACCGCTCGCGCTCGGCGACTCCGACGACGTCGTCGTCGGGGACCCCGTGGTCGCCGTCGGTGCCCCGCTGGGCCTCAACGGGACCGTCACCACGGGCATCATCAGCGCGCTCAACCGGCCGGTCCAGGCCGGCGCCGCGGCCGAGACCGCGTTCATCAACGCGATCCAGACCGACGCGGCGATCAACCCCGGCAACTCCGGGGGCCCGCTCGTCAACGGGCGCGGCGAGGTCGTGGGCATCAACTCCGCCATCGCCCAGCCGCCGGGCAGCCAGTCGGCGACCGGGAGCATCGGGCTCGGCTTCGCCATCCCGTCCAACCAGGCGCGTCGGACCGCGGAGCAGCTCATCGCCGACGGTGTCGCGACGTACCCGGTGATCGGCGTGCTGCTCGACCAGGGGTACCAGGGTGAGGGCGTGCAGGTCTCGACGCAGGCCCAGGCCGGGAACCCGGCGGTGACGCCCGACGGACCGGCCGACGCCGCGGGGATCCGGCCCGGGGACGTGATCCTCTCGATCGACGACCGGCCCGTCACGGAGTCGGACGAGCTCATCGTCGCCATCCGGGCGAAGGCTCCGGGGGACGCCGTGACCCTGCGGGTCCGCACGGGGGACCGGGAGCGCGACGTCCGCGTCGTCCTCGACGAAGCCACGAGCGAGTAGTCTGTCGGCGTGTTCGGGATCAACGGAGCCGAGTTCGTCGTGCTCCTCGTCGTGGCGGTCGTCGTCATCGGTCCTGAGCGCCTGCCGCGCTACGCGGAGCAGCTCGGGTCGTTCGTGCGGTCGGCCCGGGGGTACCTGCGCGACGCGAAGGCCCGGGTCGACGCCGAGCTCGGCGAGGAGATCACGGACGTCGACTGGTCCAAGCTCGACCCCCGCCAGTACGACCCGCGCCGGATCGTGCGCGAGGCGCTCCTCGACGACGAGCCACCGCGCGAGCGGGTCGCCCCGCCGCCGCCCCCGGCGCCGTCGTCCGTGCCGCAGGGGGGCGCCGCGCCGTTCGACGACGAGGCCACCTGAGGCCCGCCCCGTTCCCTCTCCGAGCCGGAGGCGATTCGTTCCGGCACGGCACCACCTGTCAGAATGGGGCAATGTCCATCGAGGCGACGCACACCGGTCCGGCACCGGTCCAGGAGGCCACGCAGGCGGCCGGGAACCCGACGAGCACCAAGCCCCGGATCCTCTCGGGCATGCAGCCCACGGAGGACTCGCTGCAGCTCGGCAACTACATCGGCGCACTGCGCCAGTGGGTCGCGCTCCAGGACTCCTACGACGCGCTGTACTGCGTCGTCGACCTCCACGCCCTGACGGTCAACCCCGACCCGGAGCGCCTGCGCGAGCGGACGCGCCGCACGGCGGCGCAGTACCTCGCCGGCGGTGTCGACCCGGAGCGGTCCGCACTGTTCGTGCAGTCGCACGTGCCGCAGCACGCGGAGCTCTCCTGGGTGCTGTCCTGCCAGACGGGCTTCGGCGAGGCCGGCCGCATGACCCAGTTCAAGGACAAGTCCGCGAAGCAGGGTGCCGACGGCACGACCGTGGGGCTGTTCACCTACCCCGTCCTCATGGCGGCGGACATCCTGCTGTACGACGCGGCCCTCGTGCCGGTCGGGGAGGACCAGCGCCAGCACCTCGAGCTCACCCGTGACCTCGCGGAGCGACTCAACGCCCGCTTCGGCGACGGGACCGCGGTCGTGCCCGAGGCGCACATCGTGCGCTCGGTCGCGAAGATCTACGACCTCCAGGAACCGACCGCGAAGATGAGCAAGTCGTCGTCGAACGGCAAGGGCGTCATCTGGCTCCTGGAGGACCCGAAGGTCGCCGCGAAGCGGATCCGGTCCGCCGCGACGGACTCGGACACCGAGATCCGGTACGACCCGGTCGCCAAGCCCGGCGTGTCCAACCTCCTCACCATCTACTCCGCGCTCACCGGTCGCGACGTCGAGGCGATCGCCGCGGAGTACGACGGCCAGGGATACGGGCGGCTCAAGGTCGACCTCGCGGACGTGGTGGTCGACTTCCTCGTGCCGTTCCAGGAGCGCGCCAACACCTACCTCGCCGATCCCGCGGAGCTGGACGCGGTGCTCGCGCGGGGCGCTCAGAAGGCGCGCGACATCGCCGCCGGGACGCTCGCGCGCATCTACGACCGCGTCGGCCTCCTGCCTCTCGGAGGGCCGACCGCGTGAACCTCCCGGAGCGTGGGCCGGGCCAGGTGCGGATCGGCATCGCGATCGAGGTGCCGGAACCGTTCGCGACGCAGCTCCAGGACGCGCGCGCACGGTTCGGCGACCCGCTCGCACGGTCGATCCCGCCCCACGTCACGCTCCTCGGGCCGACGGTGCTCGACCCGGCCGAGCTCGACGCGGCGCGTGCGCACCTCACCGCGGTCGCCGCCACCGCCGCACCGTTCCGGGTCCACCTGCGGGGTTCCGCCACGTTCCGGCCGATCTCGCCCGTGGTGTTCATCCAGGTGGTCGAGGGCATCGCCGAGTGCGAGCACCTCGAGAGCGCCATCCGTACGGGTCCGCTCGCCCAGGACCTCCGGTTCAACTACCACCCGCACGTGACCGTCGCGCACGAGGTGCCGGACGCCGCGCTCGACGCCGCGTTCGACGAGATGGCCACCTACGAGGCGCGGTTCGAGGTCGGCGGGTTCTCCCTCTACGAGCACGGCGACGACGGCGTGTGGCGCCCGGAGCAGGTCTTCCCGCTCACCGCGGATGCCGGGACCGCGACCGCCTCGTAAGGTTCGGGGCGTGACGTCGCCCTCCACCGCCGACCCCAGCGCCGTCCGGCGCACGAGGGAGCGTGTCGAGGGGCTCGTCGAGTGGTGGAAGGACAGCCGTCCCGGGCGCGCGACCTACCGCTACCTCTACGCCCGCGGCGCGCTGCTGTGCGGCGGCATCGCCTACTCGGCCCTGTTCTCCCTCTTCGCCGCGCTGACGATCGGCTACACCGTCTTCATGCAGGTCCTCGGCGGGAGCCAGGAGCTCATGGACGCCGTGTTCGGCGAGATCAACGAGCTCGTCCCCGGCCTCATCGCGGTCGACGGGAAGCCGGGCGTGATCTCGCCCGACCTGCTGCTGCTCGACTCCGGCCTCAGCGTCACGAGCATCGTCGCCGGCGTCGTGCTCCTCTTCTCCGTCGTCTCCTTCATGTACCACCTGCGCGGCGCCGTCCGCACGATGTTCGGCGTCAGCGACGTCGGGCAGAGCGCGCTGCTCGCCCGGGCGCGCGCCCTGCTCGGCTTCTTCCTCCTCGCGCTGAGCATGCTCGTCTCCGCCGTCGCGAGCATCGCCGTCTCCTCGATCGGCTACCAGCTCCTGGAGGCGCTCGGGCTCTCCGGCGGACCCGCGATCCTCGTCACCGGAGCCGGCGTGGTGGTGAGCATCCTGCTCGACGCCCTGGTCGTCGTCGTGGTGGTCACCCTGCTGGCGGGCGTCCACGTACGCCGCCGCGACCTCCTCGTCGGGTCGCTCACCGCCGCCGTCGCGTTCGGGGTGCTCCGCTACCTCGGGTCGTCGTTCGTCGCGGGCAGTGCCAGCCGGAATGCGCTCCTCGCGTCCTTCGCCGTCCTCGTCACGCTCCTCGTCCTCGCCAACTTCACGGCGCGGATCCTCCTGGCGGTCTGCGCCTGGATGGCCGACCCGCCGCGCCCGCCCGACCCCGAGCCCGACGGCCCCCGGCACGCCCGCGACGGACGCCCCGAGCTCCCCGTCGTCGACGGGACCTCCACGGCCGGCGCCCGGCACGTGCGCGCCGCCCGGCATGCGGCGACCGAGGATGCCGGGGGCGCCGCCGTCGTGGCCGCCTCGACGGAGGAGCGTCTCCGCGCCGGCCAGGGGTCCGGCAAGCCCTGGAGCCCGATCGTCCGCGGGGTCCGTCGGGCCCGCCTCCCGCGCGGAACCTAGCCGACCGACGCGTGCGGTGCCGAGCCGCGCGCTCGAGCCGGGGCGGGACGACGCAGGGCGCCGACCGTCACGGTCGGCGCCCTGCGTGCGGGACGTGCGGAGGATCAGAAGGCGCGCGTGATCATCGCGCGCTTGACCTCCTGGATCGCCTTGGTGACCTCGATGCCGCGGGGGCAGGCCTCGGTGCAGTTGAAGGTCGTGCGGCAGCGCCACACGCCCTCCTTGTCGTTGAGGATCTCGAGGCGCTGCGTGGCGCCCTCGTCGCGGCTGTCGAAGATGAACCGGTGCGCGTTGACGATCGCGGCGGGGCCGAAGTACTGGCCGTCGGTCCAGAACACCGGGCACGACGACGTGCACGCCGCGCACAGGATGCACTTGGTGGTGTCGTCGAAGCGCTCGCGCTGCTCGGCGGACTGGAGGCGCTCCTTGCTGGGCTCGTTCCCGGACGTGATGAGGAACGGCATGATCTCGCGGTAGGACGCGAAGAACGGCTCCATGTCCACGACGAGGTCCTTGACCACGGGCAGGCCCTTGATGGGCTCGACCGTGATGGGCTTGTCGGGGTTCACGTCCTTGAGCAGCGTCTTGCACGCGAGGCGGTTGCGGCCGTTGATGCGCATCGCGTCGGAGCCGCACACGCCGTGCGCGCACGAGCGACGGAACGTGAGCGAGCCGTCGTTCTCCCACTTGATCTTGTGCAGGGCGTCGAGCACGCGGTCCGTGCCATGGGCCAGGACGGTGAACTCGTCCCAGTACGCGTCCTCGCCGTGCTCCGACTCGGGGAGGTAGCGCCGGATGCGGAGCGTGACCTCGAACGAGGGGATCTCGCCGGCCTTGGCCTCGGGGGCAGGGCTCTCGAGTGTGGCAGTCATCAGTACTTCCGCTCCATGGGCTCGTACCGGGTCTGGGTGACGGGCTTGGAGCCCAGGGCGACCTTGTAGCCGTCGAACGCCTCGACGTGGTCGAAGTAGCCGGCGACGTGACCGTCGGCGACGTCGCTGGCCGAGGTCGGACGGCGGTACGCCATCGTGTGCAGCATGTAGTTGGCGTCGTCGCGGTCCGGGAAGTCCTCGCGGTAGTGGCCGCCGCGCGACTCCTTGCGGTTGATCGCCGCGACGACCGTGACCTCCGCGATGTCGAGGAGGAAGCCGAGCTCGATGGCCTCGAGCAGGTCGGTGTTGAACATCCGGCCCTTGTCCTGGACCGAGACGTTCTTGTACCGCTTCTGCAGGTCGCGGATGTCCGCGAGGGCCTGGTTGAGCGACTCGCCGGTGCGGAACACCTGGGCGTTGGCGTCCATGGTCTCCTGGAGGGCCTTGCGCACGTCGGCGACGCGCTCGCCGTCGGGGCGGTTGCGCATCTCCTCGAGCTGCGCGATCACCGCCGCGGCAGGGTTCTCCGGGAGCTCGGTGTACGACGCCGTCGCGGCGTACGCGGCGGCCGTGCGGCCGGCACGCTTGCCGAACACGTTGATGTCGAGCAGCGAGTTGGTACCGAGGCGGTTGGAGCCGTGGACGCTGACGCACGCGACCTCGCCGGCGGCGTAGAGGCCCTTGACGACGTTGTGGCTGTCGCGCAGGACCTCGGCCTCGACGTTGGTCGGGATGCCGCCCATCGCGTAGTGCGCGGTGGGGTACACGGGTACGGGCTCGGTGTACGGCTCGATGCCCAGGTACGTGCGGGCGAACTCGGTGATGTCCGGGAGCTTGGCGTCGATGTGCGCGGGCTCGAGGTGCGTGAGGTCGAGCAGGACGTAGTCCTTGTTCGGCCCGGCGCCGCGGCCCTCGCGGACCTCGTTCGCCATCGACCGGGCGACGATGTCGCGCGGCGCGAGGTCCTTGATGGTGGGCGCGTAGCGCTCCATGAACCGCTCGCCGTCGGCGTTGCGGAGGATACCGCCCTCGCCGCGCGCGGCCTCCGACAGGAGGATGCCCAGGCCCGCGAGGCCCGTCGGGTGGAACTGGAAGAACTCCATGTCCTCCAGGGGCAGCCCGCGGCGGTAGGCCAGGGCCATGCCGTCGCCCGTGAGCGTGTGCGCGTTGGACGTCGTCTTGAAGATCTTGCCCGCGCCGCCGGTCGCGAAGATGATCGCCTTCGCCTGGAACACGTGGATCTCGCCGGTCGCGAGGTCGTAGGCGACGACACCGGTCGCGGTGACGGGCTCGCCGTCGGCGATCTCGCCCGTCGACAGGTCGTGGTCCGTGATGAGGTCGAGGACGTAGAACTCGTTGAAGAACTCGACGTCCTGCTTGACGCACTGCTGGTAGAGCGTCTGGAGGATCATGTGGCCGGTGCGGTCGGCGGCGTAGCACGAGCGGCGCACCGCGGCCTCACCGTGGTTACGGGTGTGCCCGCCGAACCGGCGCTGGTCGATGCGACCCTCGGGCGTGCGGTTGAACGGCAGGCCCATGCGCTCGAGGTCGAGCACCGCGTCGATGGCCTCCTTGGCCATGATCTCCGCGGCGTCCTGGTCGACGAGGTAGTCGCCGCCCTTGACCGTGTCGAAGGTGTGCCACTCCCAGTTGTCCTCCTCCACGTTCGCGAGGGCGGCGCACATGCCGCCCTGCGCGGCGCCCGTGTGCGAGCGCGTGGGGTAGAGCTTGGAGATGACGGCCGTGCGGACCTTGCCGGACGACTCCAGCGCTGCGCGCATCCCGGCGCCGCCTGCGCCGACGATCACGACGTCGTACTGATGGGTTTGCATCGGGGTCGATGCCTCCTGGGAGAGAGCCGGGTGGAGCGAGAAGACGGGGGCGTGGGTGGTGCGGTGCTCAGGCCGTGCAGAACGACGCGAGCAGCTCGGCCGGCGCGTTCGCGGGGCACGGGTCGAACGTGAAGATCACGAGCGTGCCGAGGACCGTGACGATCGTGAACGCGAGGTACAGCGCGAGCTTGAGGACGAGGCGAGTGCCGTCACGCTCGGCGTAGTCGTTGATGATCGTGCGCACGCCGTTGGTGCCGTGGAACATGGCCAGCCACAGCATGAGCAGGTCCCAGATCTGCCAGAACGGCGAGGCCCACTTGCCGGCGACGAAGCCGAAGTCGATGGCGTGCACGCCCTCGCCGACCATGAGGTTGACGAAGAGGTGCCCGAAGATGAGGACGATCAGCACGACGCCGGACGCGCGCATGAAGATCCAGCTGTACAGCTCGTAGTTGCTGCGCGTGGACTTGCGGCGCTTGTAGGGGTCGCGCGGGCTCGCGACCTCGACCGTGGGTGCGGCGGCCATCAGTGCCCCCCTCCGAAGACGTTCATGAGGTGACGCGGCAGGAAGCCGGCCATCGTCACGACGAACAGGCCGACGACGATCCAGAGCATCGTGCGCTGGTACCGCGGGCCCTTGGCCCAGAAGTCGACGAGGATGATGCGGATGCCGTTGAACGCGTGGAACACGATGGCCGCGACCAGTCCCGCCTCGCCCAGGCCCATGATCGGCGTCTGGTAGGTCCCGATGACGGCGTTGTAGGCCTCGGGCGACACCCGGACGAGCGCCGTGTCGAGCACGTGGACGAGCAGGAAGAAGAAGATGAGCACGCCGGTCACGCGATGCGCGACCCACGACCACATGCCTTCACGGCCGCGGTAGAGCGTGCCAGCTGGTGCACTGGGCACTTTGGGGGCCTCCTGTGGCGAGATCAGGGGGAGATGTCACGTTCCGGACGTGGCCCGGAACTCCCTCAGTCCGGACCGCGGGACCGTCGTCGGCATCGGTCTCTGGGCTTCCACCATAGTGACATCGGCGTCATGATGCGGACCGCCGGGGGCGGCGGAACGGCCCTGCGCGGGGGGTTTGTGACTGATCCCACAGCCCGCGGGGGAACTGCGTGCCTCACTATGCTGCCCCCATGGCCTCTTCGCCTCACCCCTCGTCCGCCGCGGCCGCGTCGCCGATCCCCGGGTTCCACGCCGTCGTCCCGGCGGGAGGGGCCGGCACGCGGCTGTGGCCGCTCTCGCGTGCGGGCTCGCCCAAGTTCCTCCTCGACCTCACCGGGTCGGGCCGCTCGCTCCTCCAGGCGACGGTCGACCGGCTCGTGCCGCTCGCGGGAGAGCAGGGCGTGGTCCTCGTCACCGGGGACCGGCACGTCGCCGCCGCGCGCACGCAGCTCCCGGGCCTCCCGGCCGAGAACGTCCTGGCGGAGCCGTCGCCGCGTGACTCGATGGCGGCGATCGGTCTCGCCGCGGCGGTCCTCGAGCGGCGGCACGGCGACGTCGTGGTGGGGTCGTTCGCCGCGGACCAGGTCATCACGGGCCGGGACGCGTTCGAGTCGTCGGTGCGTCAGGCGGTGGAGGCCGCGCGCGCGGGGTACGTCGTGACGATCGGGATCGCGGCCTCGCGGCCCTCGACGGCCTTCGGGTACGTGCACAGCGGCGCCCCGCTCGGCGTCGAGGGCGCTCCGAGCGCGCAGCACGTGCGCGGGTTCACGGAGAAGCCGGACGCGACGACGGCGCAGCGCTACCTCGCGTCCGGCGAGTACCGGTGGAACGCCGGCATGTTCATCGTCCGGTCGTCCGTCCTCCTGGGGCACCTCGCAGACCAGCGCCCGGAGCTGCACGACGGCCTGCGTGCGATCGCCGCGGCGTGGGACGGCCCCGACCGCGACCGCGTGCTCGCCGAGCGCTGGCCCGCGCTCGAGCGGATCGCGATCGACCACGCGGTCGCCGAGCCGGTCGCGGCCGTGGGCGGCGTCGCCGTCGTCCCCGGCACGTTCGGCTGGGACGACGTGGGGGACTTCAACTCGCTCGCCGCGCTGCTGCCCTCGGTCGACGGTGCCGGTTCGAAGGTCCTCGGCGACACGGGCCGGGTCGTGCGTCGGGAGAGCGCGGGGTCCGTGGTCGTGCCCGCGAGCGATCGCGTCGTCACGGTGCTCGGCCTCGACGACGTCGTGGTCGTCGACACTCCGGACGCGCTGCTCGTCACCACGCGCGCCCGGGCCCAGCAGGTGAAGTCGATGGTCGAGACGGTGCGCGAGCTCGGGATGGACGAGCTCCTGTGACCGCCGACGTGACCCTCGCCGCCCGCATCGCCGCCGCCGCCGCGCGCCACGTGGACGAGGTCGTGGCGATCCGCCGCGACATCCACGCCCACCCGGAGGTCTCGCGCGCCGAGACGCGGACGACGGCGCTGCTCGCGGACCGGCTGCGGGCCGCGGGGCTCGAGCCACGGCTCCTGCCCGGCACGGGCCTCGTGTGCGACGTCGGCCCCGAGCCGGGGGGCGTGACGGCCACCGGGACGCCCGACGACGCGCCGTCGCCCGGGCGTGTGGCCCTGCGCGCCGACCTCGACGCGCTGCCGCTGCAGGACAGGTGCGACCTCCCGTGGGCCTCGACGGTCCCCGGCGTGGCGCACGCGTGCGGCCACGACGTGCACACCGCCGTGGTGCTGGGGGCCGGCCTGGTCCTCGCCGACCTCCACGCGCAGGGCGAGCTGCGCCGCGGCGTGCGGCTCGTCTTCCAGCCCGCGGAGGAGGTCCAGCCCGGCGGGTCGCTCGACGTCCTCGCGGCGGGCGCCATGGACGGTGTCGACGAGATCTACGCGGTGCACTGCGACCCCAAGGTCGACGTGGGCCGCATCGGGACGCGCATCGGCCCGATCACGTCGGCGTCCGACGAGGTCTCCGTGACCATCGCGTCCCCCGGGGGGCACACGTCGCGCCCGCACCTCACGGGTGACGTGGTCTACGCGCTGGGCCAGGTCATCACCCAGGTCCCCGCGGTACTGGGCCGGCGGCTCGACCCCCGCTCGGGCGTGAACCTCACGTGGGGCGCCGTGCACGCGGGGTCCGCGCACAACGCGATCCCGAGCACCGGGACGGTGCGCGGCACGCTCCGCTGCCTGGACGTGCGCGCGTGGGAGTTCGCGGGGCAGGTGCTGCACGACGCCGTCGAGCAGGTCGTCGCGCCCTACGAGGTCGAGGTGACCGTGCACCACACGCGCGGCGTCCCGCCGGTGGAGAACGACGAGCGCTGCACGGGCCTGCTCGAGGCCGCCGCGCGCGACGTCCTCGGCCCGGACTCGATCCTGCTGACCGAGCAGTCGCTCGGCGGCGAGGACTTCGCCTGGTACCTCACGAAGGTCCCGGGCGCGATGGCGCGGCTGGGCACGCGGACCCCCGGCGGGCGCAGCTTCGACATCCACCAGGGCGACCTCCAGGTCGACGAGCGCGCGGTGGACGCGGGGATGCGGCTGCTGGCCCGTGTCGCCGCCGGTCAGGACGGGTGAAACGGTCCCGACCCGTGGACAGGGGTGTGTCACGCCTCAGACGCAAAGTGACGCTTGCATAACGAAGCAGCGGCGTTACCGACAAGTAACGTGCAAGACCCCTCGGGCTGATTAGTGTTCGGTCCTATAGAGGCCGACGGACCGGTCCTCCCGTGCAACGGCGCTCGGGAGGGCCCAGGGGTCCTTCCCTGCGCGGCCCTGCTACGAGAACGACAGGAGCTATCAGGTGAAGAGAGCGACTCAGGTCACCGCGCTCGCGGCCGTCGCCGCGCTCGCGCTGGCCGCGTGCGGCGCCGCACCCGAGGACGACGAGACGACTGGCGGCGGCGACGAGACCGCGGGCGGAAACTCCGACTTCTCCGCGTGCATGGTGTCCGACGCCGGCGGGTTCGACGACCAGTCCTTCAACCAGGCCGGGTTCGAGGGTCTGGAGCAGGCCGAGTCGGAGCTCGGGATCACGGCGACCGAGGTCGAGTCCTCGGCCGACACGGACTACGCGCCGAACATCGACAACCTGGTCCAGCAGGGCTGCAACCTCGTCATCGGCGTCGGGTTCCTGCTCGAGGACCCGATCCAGGCGGCAGCCGAGGCGAACCCGGACACCAACTTCGCCCTCATCGACTCGTCGTTCTCGGACGCGGACTTCAACCCGGTCGAGATCGACAACGCGAAGCCGATCCTCTTCAACACGGCCGAGGCCGCGTTCCTCGCGGGCTACCTCGCCGCGGGCATGACCGAGACGGGCACCGTCGCCACGTTCGGCGGCATCCAGATCCCGTCGGTCGCGATCTTCATGGACGGCTTTGTCGACGGCGTCGCGAAGTACAACGAGGACAACGGCACCGAGGTCAAGACCCTCGGCTGGGACAAGGAGGCCCAGACGGGCTCCTTCACCGGTGACTTCGAGAACCAGGCGAACGGCCAGAACCTCGCGCAGGGCTTCATCGACCAGGGTGCGGACATCATCATGCCCGTCGCCGGCCCGGTCGGTCTCGGTGCGGCGGCCGCCGCGCAGAGCGGCGGCGCGAAGATCATCTGGGTCGACTCGGACGGCTTCCTCACGACGGAATACGGCGACATCATCATCACGTCCGTCATGAAGCAGATCGGCCCGGCGGTCTTCGACACGGTGAGCGAGTCGGTCGACGGCAACTTCACCAACGAGCCGTACGTGGGCACGCTCGAGAACGAGGGCGTCGGCCTCGCGCCGTTCCACGACTTCGAGGACAAGGTGCCGGCCGAGCTGCAGGACATGCTCGCCCAGTACCAGGAGCAGATCATCGCCGGGGACCTGGTCGTGGAGTCGACCAACACCCCGTGACGACTCTCTGAGACCGTCGGTCCCGTGCCTGCTGCGGCGGCCGGGTGCGGCGGGGGGGGGGGGCGGGGGGGGCCGAGGGCCCGCCCCCCGGGGGGATTGGGGCGCGCCCGGG
>NZ_JBHXIC010000004.1:87645-97313 GCF_042723955.1 Cellulosimicrobium cellulans
ACTCCACAAAATCGACAGCGCGCGCCCGGGGCGCGGGGCGGGCCGGTCGCGCGCGGGGGGGTGTGGCCGGGCGCCCGCCCCGCCGCACCCCCGGTCGTCATGAGGCGACGCCCGAGGCGACGACGCGACGGAAGTACGGTTCGATGGAGTTCCCTGTTCTCAGAGAGGCCGCCCGGTGAAGCTGGAGCTGCGCGGGATCACGAAGGTGTTCGGGTCCCTGGTCGCGAACGACCACATCGACCTGGTGATCGAGCCAGGCGAGATCCACGCCCTGCTGGGCGAGAACGGTGCGGGCAAGAGCACGCTCATGAACGTGCTGTACGGCCTGTACGACCCGGACGACGGCGAGATCCTCGTCGACGACCAGCCGGTCGCGTTCACCGGCCCGGGCGACGCCATGGCGGCGGGGATCGGGATGGTGCACCAGCACTTCATGCTCGTCCCGGTCTTCACGGTCGCGGAGAACGTGGCCCTCGGCCACGAGCCGGTCAAGGGCGCGGGCCTCATCGACGCGCGACGCGCGCGCGGTCTCGTGCGCGAGATCTCGGACCGGTTCGGGTTCGAGGTCGACCCGGACGCGATGGTCGAGGACATCCCCGTCGGCGTCCAGCAGCGGGTCGAGATCATCAAGGCGCTGTCGCGCGACGCGCGCGTGCTCATCCTCGACGAGCCGACCGCGGTCCTCACCCCGCAGGAGACCGACGAGCTCATCGCGATCATGCGCCAGCTCAAGGCCGCGGGGACCTCGATCGTGTTCATCACGCACAAGCTGCGCGAGGTCCGCGCCGTGGCGGACCGCATCACGGTCATCCGCCGCGGGAAGGTCGTGGGCACCGCGGACCCGACCGCGAGCGAGACCGAGCTCGCGTCCCTCATGGTCGGCCGGTCCGTCTCGCTCGGCGTCGACAAGGCTCCCGCGGAGCCGGGCGACGCGACGTTCCGGGTCTCCGACCTCACCGTCATGGACGACGTCGACAACGCGGTCGTCGACCGCGTGAGCCTTGACGTCGCCCGGGGCGAGATCCTCGTCCTCGCCGGCGTCCAGGGGAACGGGCAGACGGAGCTCACCGAGACGATCGTGGGCCTGCGCAAGCCGGTCGCGGGCTCGATCACGCTCGATGGCAAGGAGCTGGTGGGCAGGGGCGTGTCGGACGTCCTCGCCGCGGGCGTCGGTTACGTGCCCGAGGACCGCAGCACGGACGGCATCGTCGGGACGTTCTCCGTCGAGGAGAACCTGGTCCTGGACCTCTTCGACCGTGCGCCCTACTCGCGCGGGGGGTCGCTCAACCGGGCCGCGATCCGGGAGAACGCCGAGCAGCGGGTGGTCGAGTTCGACGTCCGCACCCAGACCGTGGAGGTCCCCGCGGGGAACCTCTCGGGCGGCAACCAGCAGAAGGTGGTCCTCGCACGCGAGATGTCGCGCCCGCTGCGCCTGCTCATCGCGTCGCAACCGACGCGCGGGCTCGACGTGGGGTCGATCGAGTTCGTCCACAAGCGCGTCGTCGAGGAGCGCGACAACGGTACGCCGGTGATCATCGTGTCGACCGAGCTCGACGAGGTGCTCGCGCTCGCGGACCGGATCGCGGTCATGTACCGCGGCCGTATCGTCGGCGTCGTGCCCGGCGACACCGACCGCGACGTGCTCGGGCTCATGATGGCGGGGGTCCCGCTCGACGAGGCGGTCGCTCAGGCGGCCGAGCACCACACCACCCTCGGCGAGGCCGACATCGAGGTGGACGACGCGCCGTCGAGGCCCGGGGTCGACGACGACCCGGCCGGCGCCGACGCCCGCGAGGAGGAGATCCAGTGACGCAGCAGGCCATGCCCGACGACGCGGCGGCCGTCCCGCCGACGCCCGCGCCGCCGAGCGACACCACCAAGCCCCGGCCGTCCGCCGGGACGAGTATCCTGCGCGAGATGCTGGAGAGCAGCTGGCTCGTCTCGCTGCTCGCGATCGTCGCGGCCCTCGTCCTCGGCGGCGTGCTCATCGCCGCGGCCGACCCGGAGGTCCAGGAAGCCGCGACCTACTTCTTCGCGCGGCCCACGGACTTCTTCGAGGCCGTCTGGAACGCCGTGTTCGGTGCCTACAGCGCGCTCTTCCAGGGCGCCGTCATCAACTTCCAGGCGCCCGACCTCCAGCGGGCCCTCCGCCCGCTGACCGAGACCATGACGGTCTCGACCCCGCTCATCCTCGCGGGCCTCGGCCTCGGCATCGGGTTCCGCGCGGGCCTGTTCAACATCGGTGCGCAGGGCCAGATCATCCTGGGCGGCATCTTCGCCGGGTTCATCGGGTTCACGTTCTCCCTGCCTCCCGGCCTGCACCTGTTGCTCGCGGTCCTCGGTGCCGCGCTCGGCGGGGCGATCTGGGCGAGCATCGCGGGTGTGCTCAAGGCCCGGACGGGCGCGCACGAGGTGATCGTCACGATCATGCTCAACAACATCGCGGTCTACCTCGTGGCGTACCTGCTCACGACGCCCGCGTTCCAGCGCCCGGGCAGCAGCAACCCGATCAGCCCGCCCATCCCCGGCTCGGCGACGTTCCCGCTGCTGCTCGGCGAGGGATTCCGCCTGCACCTCGGCTTCGTGCTCGCCCTGCTCGTGGCCGTGGGCGTGTGGTGGCTCATGGAGCGCTCGACGCTCGGCTTCCGCTTCCGCGCGGTCGGGGAGAACCCGCACGCGGCGCGCACGGCGGGCATCTCCGTGGCGTGGGTGACCGTCTGGGTCATGGCCATCGCCGGCGCCCTCGCCGGTCTCGGCGGTGCGGCGCAGGTGCTCGGCACCGAGAAGGTCCTCACCGCGGGCGTCGCCGCGAGCTTCGGGTTCGACGCGATCACCGTGGCGCTCCTCGGTCGCTCCCGGCCGCTCGGGACCGTCCTCGCCGGTCTGCTCTTCGGCGCGCTCCGCGCGGGCGGCTTCGCGATGCAGGCGCGTACCGGAACGCCGATCGACATCGTGCTCGTCGTGCAGTCCCTCATCGTGCTGTTCATCGCCGCCCCGCCGCTCGTGCGGGCGATCTTCCGGCTCCCGACCCCGGGTGGCCCGACGCGCGCCGAGCGGCACGCCGCGAGGCGGCGGGCCAAGGCGGCCACGACCACCACGACGACGCAGGAGGTCGGAGCATGAGCACCGCGACCACCACCCCGGCGCCGGCCGCCACGCCGGAGCGCGCGGCCAAGCCGCTGCCGCCCATCAGCTGGAAGGCCCCGATCGCGTACGCGGTCATCGGGCTGCTGTCGCTCGTCTTCTTCGCACTGCTCCCCGCCGGCGGGCAGCAGACGACGTTCCGCCTCTCGACGGCGAACGACTTCTTCCAGATCGAGCCGATCACGGTGAGCTCGACCGGGGCGGCCCTGTTCCTGTCGATCCTCGCGCTCCTGCTCGCAGGGCTGTCCTTCTGGGCGGCGCGCGACCGCCGCAAGATCGGCGCCTGGCTCCCCATCGTCTTCGGCGTCGCCGTCGTCTTCGCGTTCCTGTGCTGGGCCGGGGCGGGCAAGTCCGCGATCCCGCTCACCGGGCTGCTGCAGGGCTCGCTGTTCCTCGCGGTCCCGCTCGTGTTCGGCGCGCTCTCGGGCGTGCTGTGCGAGCGCGTCGGCATCATCAACATCGCGATCGAGGGCCAGCTCCTCGCCGGGGCGTTCCTCGCCGCGGTCGTCGCCTCGCTGACGTCCTCCGCGTACGCCGGCCTCATCGCCGCCCCGATCGCGGGCGCCCTCGTGGGCGTGCTGCTCGTGATCTTCTCGGTGAAGTACTGGGTGAACCAGATCATCGTCGGCGTCGTGCTCAACGTGCTTGTCGTGGGCGTGACGAGCTACCTCTACTCCACGGTGCTCACCGAGGACCCCGGCACGTGGAACACGCGGACCCCGCTCCCCGTGATCGAGATCCCGGTGCTGTCGCAGATCCCGGTCGTCGGTCCGGTGCTCTTCCGCCAGACGCTGCTCGTCTACATCATGTACGTCGTCGTGATCCTGCTGCAGATCTTCCTGTTCCGGAGCCGGTGGGGCCTGCGCCTCCGCGCGGTCGGCGAGCACCCCAAGGCCGCCGACACCGTGGGCATCAAGGTCAACGCGACCCGCGTGCGCAACACGATCCTCGGCGGTGCGGTTGCCGGCCTCGGTGGTGCGTTCTTCACGGTCGCGGCGGGCCTCGCGTTCGGCAAGGAGATGACCGGCGGCAAGGGCTTCATCGCCCTCGCGGCCATGATCCTCGGTCGCTGGAACCCGGTCGGCGCGCTCGTCGCGGCACTCCTGTTCGGGTTCTCCGACAACCTGCAGACGGTGCTCGGCATCGTCGGCACGCCGATCCCGAGCCAGATCATGCTCATGACGCCGTACGTCGTGACGATCTTCGCCGTCGCCGGTCTCGTCGGGCGGGTGCGCCCGCCGGCCGCCGAGGGCATCCCCTACGTGAAGTGAGGTCACGGCGCCGATGACAGACCAGCCGCACGAGCACGACGGCGAGGCCCGACCGGGCGAGAGGACGGACGCGGGCGGGACCGCCGTCGGGCAGACCGTCGACTGGGACGCCCTGCGCGACGCCGCACGCGGGATCATGGCCCGCGCGTACGCCCCCTACTCGGGCTTCCCGGTGGGCGCCGCCGCGCTCGTCGACGACGGGCGGGTCGTCGTCGGGTGCAACGTCGAGAACGCTGCGTACGGCGTGACGCTGTGCGCCGAGTGCTCGCTCGTGAGCTCGCTCGTCGGGACGGGCGGAGGCCGCCTCGTGGCGTTCGCGTGCGTGGACGGGCACGGGGCGACGCTCATGCCGTGCGGTCGCTGCCGGCAGCTCCTGTGGGAGCACGGGGGCCCCGACCTGCTGGTCGACACCGTGCGTGGTATCAAGACGATGAGGGACGTGCTGCCCGACGCCTTCGGGCCCGAGGATCTGGAGGAGCGCTCGTGACCAGCGACGACGTGACCCCGCAGGGTGGCGGGACCGAGGACCAGGACCCGACGGCGGAGGCGCCCGCCGGGGCGGGCGACGACGGTGCGGGCGCGGACGGCGAGGGGTCGGCTCCCGAGCCGTTCGACGCCGTCGACGTCATCCGGACGAAGCGCGACGGGGCGCGGCTCGACCCGGGGCAGATCGACTGGGTGATCGACGCCTACACGCGCGGCGTCGTCGCCGAGGAGCAGATGGCCGCGCTCGCGATGGCGATCTACCTCAACGGCATGGACCGGACCGAGATCGGTCGCTGGACGCAGGCGATGATCGCCTCGGGCGAGCGGATGGACTTCTCGGGGCTCTCTCGGCCGACGGCGGACAAGCACTCGACCGGGGGCGTGGGGGACAAGATCACGCTGCCGCTCGCACCGCTCGTCGCGGTGTACGGGGTCGCGGTGCCGCAGCTCTCGGGGCGCGGCCTCGGGCACACGGGCGGCACGCTCGACAAGCTCGAGGCGATCCCGGGGTGGCGCGCGGCGCTCACGAACGAGCAGATGATGAACGCGCTCGAGCACGTCGGTGCGGTGATCTGCCAGGCGGGCTCCGGCCTCGCGCCCGCGGACCGGCTCCTGTACGCGCTGCGCGACGTCACGGGCACGGTCGAGTCCATCCCGCTCATCGCGAGCTCGATCATGAGCAAGAAGATCGCGGAGGGCACCGGGGCCCTGGTGCTCGACGTGAAGGTCGGGTCGGGCGCGTTCATGAAGGAGCTGGGCTCGGCGCGCGAGCTCGCGCGGACCATGGTCGACCTCGGTACCGACGCCGGCGTGCGCACGGTCGCGCTGCTCACCGACATGTCGACGCCGCTCGGCCTCACGGCGGGCAACGCGCTCGAGGTGCGCGAGTCCGTCGAGGTGATGAAGGGCGCGGGGCCGCAGGACGTCGTCGACCTCACGGTCGCGCTCGCGCTCGAGATGCTCGCCGGCGCGGGCCGGCCGCAGGACGCGGACGACGTGCGGCACGCGCTCGTCGGTGGCCGCGCGCTCGACAAGTGGCGCGAGATGATCGCCGAGCAGGGCGGCGACTCGCGCGCCCCGCTGCCGGTCGCGCGCGAGCGCGAGCACGTCGTCGCCGACCGGGACGGCGTGCTCGAGCGGCTCGACGCGTACGCCGTCGGGGTCGCCGCGTGGCGGCTCGGCGCAGGCCGTGCGCGCAAGGAGGACCCGGTGCAGGCGGGCGCCGGTGTCGAGCTGTTCGCCAAGCCGGGGGACCCGGTGCGCAAGGGCCAGCACCTCATGACGCTCCACACGGACACCCCCGAGCGCTTCGAGCGGGCGGTGCAGGCGCTCGAGGGGTCGTGGGCGATCGCGGACCCGGGCACCGTCGTCGAGCGGCGACCGGTCGTCCTCGACCGCGTGGACTGACGTGGGCGTGCGCTGACCGTGGGCCGCGACCAGCAGGACGTCGAGGCGGGCGTCGAGACACCGGCCGACACGCGGCGGCCCCGCTCCGTGTACGGGGTCGGGACCGAGCCGGACGCGCGGTTCAGCCTCGCGAACGAGCGCACCGCGCTCGCCTGGGTGCGCACCGGTCTCGGTCTCGTCGCGGGCGGCGTCGCGCTGACGTCGTTCGCCACGTTCGCCGGCATGCCCGGTGTGCTCGACGTCGTCGCGGGCGTCGCGTGCCTGGTCGGCGCCGGGTTCGCGGGGTACGCGCTCGTGTCCTGGCGGCGCAACGAGAGGGCGCTGCGCCTGCGTCGGCGGCTGCCCGCCCCGAGCGGGCTCCCCGTGCTCGTCGTCGGCGTCGTGATCCTCGCGCTGCTGCTCGCCGGGTACGCCGTCGGGTCGGCGTCGGGACCATGAGCACCGCACCCGAGCGGACGGGCCCCTCGCCCCGCGACGAGGGCCTGCAACCGGAACGCACGGCGCTCGCGTGGCAGCGGACGGTGCTCGGCGTGGTCGTGGGATCGCTCGTCCTCGCGGCGGCGGGGCTGCGCTCGGGCTCCGCCGTGACCGTGTGCGCGGCGGCCGCCGTCGGCGTGCTGGCCCTCGTCCCCGCCGTGCTCCGGCCCCCGCGCGGCGGGCTCCCCGGGAGCGGGCGGCTGTACTCGTGGTCGTTCCTCGTGCGCGTCGCGAGCCTCGTCGTCGTGCTGGCCCTCGTGGGCGCCGTCTGGGCGTTCGGTCGAGCGTGGGTCGCGGCGTGAGGCTCGGCGATGCGCTCGGCGCGCTCCGCGTCACGGACCTCGCGCGGATCGCTCCGGCGCGGAGGGAGCCCCCACCTCCACCCGGTGACGTCTACCGGCCCGACGGCGGCACGGAGCACGCGCTCGACCTCGCCCGCCGCGCGGGCCACCCCGCGCCGCGGGTACGCGCCCTCGCGGCCACGCTCGGGACGCTCGACCCAGGGACGCGACGGGCGGTCGTCGACCCGCTGCGCCGGGGCGCCGGAGGCGGCTGGTCCGGACCCCGCGACCGTGCCCGCGTCCGCCCGCTCGAGGTGGGCGGGTCGCCGGCGCGGCAGACCGACGCGACGACGTGCGGGTCCGCCGTCCTCGCGCTGCTCGCGGCGGCGGGAGACCCGGTGCTCGCGCTCTGGCTCGCCACGGGGCTCGCGCCGGGGGAGACCGCTCCGGTCCCGGCGCCACCGCCGGACGGCGCGGCGCGGTTCCGCGTCCTCCAGCAGGAGGTCAAGCGGCGGACCAACCGAGCGGCCCTCGGCCCGCTCCCGTGGCCTGCGGCCCTCGGGACACCCCCGTGGGGCGCCGCGCGGACCGCACGGTACGCGGACGTGCGCTACGTCGAGCGTGTCGTCGTCGGAGCCGGGAGCGAGCCGGTGGTCCGGTCTGCGCTCGTCGCGGCCGCGCGCGGTGTGCCGGTGCCCCTCTTCACGGGCGGTGACCTCGCGCTCGGGATCGCGACGGCGGTGCCGCGGCACGTCGTGCTCCTCACGGACGCCGACGCGCAGGCGCGACGGTGCCGGGTCTACGAGCCGTCGTCGGGCACCGTGCACGACCTGGACGCGGCGCACCTGCTCGACGGCGCCCGGTCACCCGCGGTGCGGCACGCGCTCGGGGGCTGGCCGCACGTCTGCTGGACCCTCCTGCCGGCCGGGCGCCAGGGCTGGCGAGCCCCCACGCGCGGCGCGAGGATGAAGGTGGCCGCCACGTCCGTGGAACGCGCCGAGTCGTCAGGTGAGGAGTCGCGATGAGCACCGTGCCCGGGAACGACGCGTGGCGGGACGCCGGCCTGGTCGAGCAGGAGGACGAGGTCGTGAGCCTGGTCGAGGAGTCGGAGGACGACGGTCCCGGCGTCGACGACGCCGAGCACGAGGGCGACGAGTACCGGCCGCGCACCCCGCGACCGGACCTCGAGGGCGAGGCGAACGAGGCCGACGTCGTCGAGCAGGCGTCCGCCGTGCCGGGCGAGGAGGACGACTACGCCTGACCGGCCCGGGGCGCCCGGCCGTTCGGCGCGAGCGCTGGCGTACCGGCCGGTACCGTGAGCGCATGACCACCGAGAACGCCCCCCTGACGGTCGACGTCATCCGCTCGCTGCCCAAGGTCGTGCTGCACGACCACCTCGACGGCGGGCTCCGCCCCGCCACGATCCTCGAGCTCGCCGCCGATGTCGGGCACCAGCTCCCCGCGGCGGACGCCGAGGCTCTCGGCGCCTGGTTCGCCGAGTCGGCCGACTCTGGCTCGCTCGTGCGCTACCTCGAGACGTTCGACCACACGATCGCGGTCATGCAGACTCCCGCCGCGCTGGCCCGCGTGGCGCGCGAGGCGGTGCTCGACCTGGCGCGCGACGGCGTCGTGTACGCCGAGCAGCGGTGGGCGCCCGAGCAGCACCTCCAGCGGGGGCTCACGCTCCAGGAGACGGTCGACGCCGTCCAGTCCGGCATCGAGGAGGGCGTCGCCGAGGCAGCCGCCGAGGGCCGCACCATCCGCGTCGGGCAGCTCGTCACCGCCATGCGCCACGCCGACCGGTGGCAGGAGATCGCCGAGCTCGCGGTCGCGAACCGCGCGAACGGCGTCGTCGGGTTCGACATCGCCGGTGCCGAGGACGGCTTTCCGCCCTCGCGTCACGCGGAGATCTGGCGCTACCTCGCCGACCAGAACTTCCCCGTCACCATCCACGCGGGCGAGGCCGCCGGCCCGGAGTCGATCGCCGAGGCCGTGCACCTGGGGCAGGCGAGCCGCATCGGCCACGGCGTGCGCATCGTCGAGGACATCACCTTCGACCCCGAGTTCCCGCACAGTGCCGAGGGGGAGTCGGGGACGGCCGCGCTCGGCCTCCTCGCGCACTGGGTGCGCGACCACCAGATCCCGCTCGAGCTCTGCCCGTCCTCCAACGTGCAGACGGGGGCGGCGACGTCGGTCGCGGCGCACCCGATCACGCGCCTCAAGGAGCTCGACTTCGCGGTCACGCTCAACACCGACAACCGCCTCATGTCGCGCACGACCATGACGCAGGAGATGGCGCTGCTCGTCGAGCACGCGGGCTGGACGATCGACGACCTCGCCGACGTGACGATGACCGCCGCATGGAGCGCGTTCGTCCACCACGACGAGCGCCGCGCGCTCGTCGACGACGTGATCCTGCCGGGCTACCAGGAGGTCCAGGGCGCACAGCTCTGAGCGGACCTGCACACCCGCCCGGGTTGCCGAGCACGACTGTGGTGGGGGGGGGGGGGCGGGGTGCGGGGCCGCATGGCGTGGAGCGGGGGCGGGCGTGGGGTGTTTGTATAATAATAGGAGAAGAACATCTGGGGGTTGGGTGTGGGGT
>NZ_JBHXIC010000004.1:97323-120149 GCF_042723955.1 Cellulosimicrobium cellulans
GGGGGTGCCCCCGCGCGCGGGGCGCCCCGCCCCCCCGCCGCCCCCCCCCCCACAGTCGTGTCCGGCCGGGGTCAGACGCCCTTCGGGTGCCAGACCGTCTTGGTCTCGGTGAAGGCGAGGATGCGCTGGGGGCGCGGGGCCTCGGTCCAGTCGGGCTCGGCGTCGTCGCCCCGGCGTCCGACGGCGGGGCGCAGGACGCGCTTGACCGAGTCGGCCGCGGCGGCCTCGAGCTCGCCCCACGTGACGCCCTCGGCGCCGGCGGCGCCCGCGAGGTCGATCGCGTTGACGTCGAGGTGCGACGCGAGCGGGGGAGCGAGCTCCTTGGTGAAGCCCGTGAGGACGTTCACGACGCCGCCGGGGACGTCCGACGTCGCGAGCACCTCGGACAGCGTGACGGCCGGGATCGGGCGCTGCTCGCTCGCGACGACGATCACGGAGTTGCCCGTGACGAGCGGCGGGACGATCGTCGAGACGAGGCCAAGCAGCGACGAGCGCTGCGGGGCGACGACCACGACGACGCCGGTCGGCTCGGGAGAGGACAGGTTGAAGTACGGGCCGGCGACCGGGTTGGCGGAGCCGGCGACCTGCGCGACCTTGTCCGTCCAGCCCGCGTACCAGACCCAGCGGTCGATCGCCTCGGAGACCGCGAGCTCGGCCTGGCGCGCCGTGAGGCCCTCGCCCGCGGCGACCTCGGCGACGAACTGGTCGCGCCGACCCTCGAGCATCTCCGCGACCCGGTAGAGCACCTGGCCGCGGTTGTACGCCGTCGCTCCCGCCCACTTCGCCTGCGCGGCGCGTGCGGCCACGACGGCCTCGCGCGCGTCCTTGCGCGAACCCTGGGCGACGTTCGCGAGGAACCGGCCCTTGGTGTCCGTCACCTCGTACGTGCGGCCCGACTCGCTGCGGGGGAACTTCCCGCCGACGTAGAGCTTGTACGTCTTGCGCACGCCCAGGCGCTCCGGCGCCGTGCGGGTCGCGGTGGGCGCCTTCGTCGTGCGGGCCATCAGCAGGTGCTCCCCTCGATCAGGTAGGGCGCCAGGCCGTGCCGGCCGCCCTCGCGTCCGTAGCCCGACTCCTTGTAGCCGCCGAACGGGCTGGTCGGGTCGAACCGGTTGAAGGTGTTGGACCACACGACGCCCGCGCGGAGCTGGTCGGCCATCCAGAGGATGCGCGACCCCTTCTCCGTCCAGATCCCCGCCGACAGGCCGTACGGCGTGTTGTTCGCCTTGGCGACGGCCTCGGCGGGCGTGCGGAACGTGAGCACGCTGAGCACGGGGCCGAAGATCTCCTCGCGCGCGATGCGGTGCGCGGCGGAGACGCCCGTGAACAGGGTCGGGGCGAACCAGTACCCCGAGGACGGCAGCTCGCAGTCCGGGCTCCAGCGCGTCGCGCCCTCGGCCGTGCCGGCATCGGTGAGCTCGGTGATGCGCGCGAGCTGCTGCGGCGAGTTGATCGCGCCGACGTCGGTGTTCTTGTCCATCGGGTCGCCGACGCGCAGCGTCCCGAGACGGGCCTTGAGCCGGTCCACGAGCTCCTCGGCGATCGACTCCTGCACGAGCAGGCGCGACCCGGCGCAGCACACCTGGCCCTGGTTGAAGAAGATGCCGTTGACGATGCCCTCGATCGCCTGGTCGATCGGCGCGTCGTCGAACACGATGTTCGCCGCCTTGCCGCCGAGCTCGAGCGTCGCGTGCTTGCGCGTGCCCGCGATCTCCTGGGCGATGCGCTTGCCGACCGGGGTCGAGCCCGTGAACGCGATCTTGTCGACGTCGGGGTGGTTGACCAGCGCCGAGCCCGTGGCGCGCGCACCGGTGACGATGTTGACGACACCGGCCGGCAGCTCCGCCTGGCGCAGCAGGTCCGCGAAGAGGAGCGCGGTGAGCGGCGTCGTCTCGGCGGGCTTGAGCACGACCGTGTTGCCCGTCGCGAGCGCCGGGGCGATCTTCCACGCGAGCATGAGCAGCGGGAAGTTCCACGGGATCACCTGCGCGGCGACGCCGTGCGGGCGAGGGTCCGGGCCGTAGCCGGCGTGCTCGAGCTTGTCGGCCCAGCCGGCGTAGTAGAAGAAGTGCGCCGCCGCCGTCGGGACGTCGACGTCGCGCGACTCGCGGATCGGCTTGCCGTTGTCGAGCGTCTCGAGCACCGCGAACTCGCGCGAGCGCTCGGCGAGCAGGCGCGCGATGCGGAACAGGTACTTGGCGCGCTCGCGCCCCGGCATGGGGCCCCACACCTTCTCCTGCGCGCGGCGCGCGGCGCGGACGGCGCGGTCGACGTCCTCCTCGGTCGCCTCCGCGACCTCGGCGAGGACCTCCTCCGTGGCGGGGTTGACGGTCTTGAACGAGCCCGAGTCGGACGCGGCGGTGAACTCGCCGTCGATGAACAGGCCGTACGACGACGCGATGTCGACGACGGCGCGCGACTCGGGTGCCGGCGCGTACTCGAACGGCGAGCCGGCCGTGCTAGCTGTGGTGGTCATGGTGTCCTTCAGTCCGGCTCAGTCGACGGTCACGTAGTCGGGGCCCCAGTAGGTGCCGGTGGCGAGCTTGTTGCGCTGCATGAGCACGTCGTTGAGCAGCGACGACGCCCCGAACCGGAACCAGTCCGGGTCGAGCCAGTCGCCGCCCGCGGTCTCGTTGACCGCGACGAGGTACTTGATCGCGTCCTTCGACGTCCGGATGCCTCCGGCGGGCTTGACCCCGATCGGGACGCCCGTGAGCGCGCGGAAGTCGCGCACGGCCTCGAGCATGACGATCGTCACCGGGAGCGTTGCCGCGGGGGAGACCTTGCCGGTGCTCGTCTTGATGAAGTCGGCGCCCGCGAGCATCGCGAGCCACGACGCGCGGCGCACGTTGTCGTACGTCGCGAGCTCGCCCGTCTCGAGGATGACCTTGAGGTGCGCATGGTGGCCGTTCGCCCGGCACTCCTCGCGCACGGCGACGATGTCCTCGTAGACCTGGGCGTAGCGACCGGAGAGGAACGCACCGCGGTCGATGACCATGTCGATCTCGTCGGCGCCCGCCTCGACGGCGTCGCGCGTGTCCGCGAGGCGCACCGCGCGGCTCGCGCGGCCCGACGGGAACGCGGTCGAGACGGCGGCGACCTTGACGCCGGTCCCGGCGAGCGCCTCGACGGCGACGGGGACGAGGTCGTTGTACACGCACACCGCCGCGGCCGACGGGCACGTCGGGTCCGCGGGCTCGGGGCGCACGGCCTTCGCGGCGAGCGCGCGCACCTTGCCGGGCGTGTCCGCGCCCTCGAGCGTCGTGAGGTCGACCATGCGGATGATCGTGTCGAGTGCCCAGGCCTTGGACGTCGTCTTGATCGAGCGGGTGCCCAGGGCAGCAGCGCGGCCGTCGGCACCCACCTTGTCGACGCCCGGCAGGCCGTGGAGGTAGCGGCGCCAGGCGGTGTCGTCGAGGGAGGCGGACCCCGTCACGGAGCGCGCGAGATCGGCGATCTCGGCAGCGGACCGGTCCGCCGAACCCGGGGTCGCCGAGGCCGTTCCGGTGCCCGCCCGGCCGGTCTCGGCGACCGACGTCGGTGTCGTTGTGCTCATCGCCCCAGGTTACCCGTCGGTACGCCTCGCGGCGGGCCGCGGGCCTGCTCGTCACCTGACAGCATGGGCTCCGTGACGACGAGCCTCGACCTGTTCCTCCGCGAGACGGTCGACGCACGCACGCGGGCCCGCATCCTTGCGTTCGCGCGCTCCGAGGCCGGCTACCTCGAGGTCCCGGGCGACGTGTACGGCGCCGACCTCTACCGCGAGGACCAGGTCGCGGTCGTCTGGGACGGCCTCGACCCGACGAGGGAGGAGCGCGTCCCGTGGGACGAGTTCATGCGGCGCGTCCTCGAGCTTCCCGACCGCTGAGCCTCAGAGACCCAGAGCCCGCTGCATGTCCGCCGTGACGCGGTCGAGGCGGGTCCGCGCGGCGGCGCGGGCCGCCGTGAGGTCGTCGTGCGACGCGTCGGGCGCGACGGGCAGCACGACCTCGAGGTAGCACTTCACCTTGGGCTCGGTCCCGCTCGGGCGCACGATGACGCGCGTCCCGTCGGCGGTGAGGATGCGCACGCCGTCGGTGGGCGGCAGGCCGTCGAGGCCGGCCGACAGGTCGGCGACGTCCGAGACGCCGGCACCGGCGAGCGTGCGCGGGGGAGCGGCTCGCAGGTGCGTCATCGTCTCGCCGATGCGGTCGAGGTCGGAGAACCGCGCGGAGAGCTGGTCGCTCACGTGCAGGCCGTGCCGGCGTGCCAGGTCGTCGAGCGCGTCGACGAGCGTGCGACCCTCGGCCTTGAGGCGGTTCGCGAGCTGCGCCACGAGGAGCGCCGCGCTGATGCCGTCCTTGTCGCGGACGTGTGCCGGGTCGACGCAGTAGCCGAGCGCCTCCTCGTACCCGAACACGAGCCCGTCGACGCGCGAGATCCACTTGAAGCCTGTGAGCGTCGTCGCGAAGCCGAGGCCGTGCGAGGCCGCGATCTTCCCGAGCAGCCGCGAGGACACGACCGAGCACGCGAGCACCCCTCCGGCGGCGCCGGACGCCGCGACCCGCCGCGCGACGTCGTCGCCGAGCAGCGCGCCCACCTCGTCGCCGTGCAGCATGCGCCAGCCGTTGGAGCGCGCGGTCTCCGCGCCCTGGTAGGTGCCGACGCGCGGGTCGAACACCGCGACCGCGCAGCGGTCGGCGTCGGGGTCGTTGGCGAGCACGACGTCTGCCGCGGAGTCCTGCGCGACGGCGAGCGCGAGGTCCATCGCGCCCGGCTCCTCCGGGTTGGGGAACGCGACGGACGGGAAGTCGGGGTTCGGGTCGAGCTGCTCCTCGACCGGGACGACGGTCGTGAAGCCGGCGTCGCGGAGCACGTGCGCGACCGTCTCGCCGCCCACGCCGTGCAGCGCCGTGGTGACGACCTTGAGCCGCCGGGGCGCGCCGTCGGACAGGGCGAGGACCGAGCGGACGTACGCGTCGACGACGTCGCGGCCCAGGACGGTCCACCCCGAGCCCGCGCGCGGTACCGACCGCGCCGGGCCGACGGTCGCGATCGCGGCGGCGATGCGCGCGTCGTAGGGCGGGACGATCTGGGCGCCCTGCCCCGAGTCCGTGACGACGCGCCCGCCGAGGTAGACCTTGTAGCCGTTGTCGGCGGGCGGGTTGTGGCTCGCGGTCACCATGACGCCCGCGTCCGCGCCGAGGTGGCGCACCGCGAACGCGAGGACCGGCGTCGGCAGCGCCGAGGGCAGGACGAGGACGTCCAGCCCCGCCGCGGTGAGCACGGCCGCGCTGTCGACCGCGAACGCGCGCGAGCGGTGCCGCGCGTCGAACCCGACGACGACGCGCGGGCGGGCAGCGCCGCCGGCGCCCGCGGGACCGAGCGTGTCGAGGAGGAAGGCCCCGAGGCCCGCCGCCGCGCGGATGACGACCGCGCGGTTCATGCGGTGCGGCCCGGCCGCCATGCGGCCGCGCAGGCCGGCAGTGCCGAACTCCAGCGGACCGGAGAACCGGTCCTGGAGCTCGGCGAAGGCGGCGACGCGCACGTCGTGCTTGCGCGGGTCCGGCGAGTCGGCCAGGTCGAGCAGGTGCCGCAGCTCGTCCTGGTCGCCCCCGTCGACGTCGTCGTCGACCCACGCGGCGACGCGCTCGAGGAACGCGCCGCGGTCGGTCCCCGGGTCGAACGTCGGGTCGTCGGCAGGGTCGGTCCGGTACCCCGCGGTGCGGTCCGTCATGTCACACCAGCTTCGCGATGTCGGCCAGGAGGGCGCTGATCCGGGGTCCCGCGGCCTGGCCGGCCTCGATGACCTCGGCGTGGGAGAGCGGCGTCGGGCTGATCCCGGCGGCGAGGTTCGTCACGAGCGAGACGCCGAGCACCTCCAGGCCGCAGTGGCGGGCCGCGATGGCCTCGAGCGTCGTGGACATGCCGACCAGGTCAGCGCCGAGGATCCCGGCCATCCGCACCTCGGCCGGGGTCTCGTAGTGCGGCCCGGGGAACTGCGCGTACACGCCCTCCGGGAGCGTCGGGTCGACGCGGTGCGCGAGCTCGCGCAGGCGCGGGGAGTAGACGTCGGTGAGGTCGACGAACGTCGGGCCCTCGAGCGGGCTGCGGGCCGTCAGGTTGATGTGGTCGGAGATCAGCACGGGCGTGCCCGCGCCCCAGTCCTGGTTGAGGCCGCCGCACCCGTTCGTGAGGACGATCGTCTCGGCGCCCGTCGCGGCGGCCGTGCGCACGCCGTGCACGACGGCGCGCACGCCCTTGCCCTCGTACAGGTGCGTGCGCGAGCCGAGCACGAGCGCGTGCCGGACGGAGCCGTCCGCCCGCTCGACCCGGATCGACCGCGTCACCGAGAGGTGGCCCGCGACCGCGGGAGCAGAGAAGCCCGGGATCTCGTGCGTCGGGACCTCCGCGACGACGTCGCCCAGGAGCTCCGCGGCGCCGCCCCACCCCGACCCGAGCACGAGGGCCATGTCGTGGCCGTCGACCCCCGTGGCCTGCGCGATGTGGTCGGCGGCGGCCCGAGCCACGAGGAACGGGTCGGTCGCGGGGTCGTCGAGCGGGGGTGTGCTCGCAGGCGTCGTCGTCATGGTCGCAAGGCTAGTCCGTCCCCGGGCACGCGACCCGACGAGCGGGAGGCGCCGCCGCACGGCCCTCACCGACCCCGGCGTCTCGCATGCTGACACCGCGGGACGCGACGGCCTGACAGAATGTCCGGCGTGACGCACGCGAGCATCGACCACCAGGCCACCCGCATCGTCGTCCTCGGAGGTGGGCCCGGAGGGTACGAGGCCGCTCTCGTCGCCCGCCGGCTCGGCGCCGACGTGACCGTCGTCGAGCGCCACGGCCTCGGCGGCGCGGCCGTGCTCACCGACGTCGTCCCCTCCAAGACCCTCATCGCGACCGCCGACTGGATGACCATCGCCGAGCGCGCGGCCGAGCTCGGGATCCGCCTGCCCGTGGACACGGCCAAGGCGCAGCACCCCGCCATGCGCCGCCACATCGTCGACCTGGAGGCGGTGAACACGCGCGTCATGGCGCTCGCGGCCGCGCAGTCGGCGGACATCCACGCGCGCCTCGAGCGCGAGGGCGTGCGCGTCGTCATCGGCGCGGGTCGCCTCGACGGTCCCGAGCGGGTCGTCGTCGAGTCGCCCGACGGCACGGACGGGCCCGTCGTCCTCGACGCCGACGTGATCCTTCTTGCGGTCGGCGCGACCCCGCGCGTCCTGCCCACCGCGCAGCCCGACGGCGAGCGCATCCTCACGTGGACGCAGCTCTACAACCTGTCCGAGCTCCCGGAGCGGCTGATCGTCGTCGGGTCGGGCGTCACCGGCGCCGAGTTCGCGGGCGCGTACAACGCGCTGGGGTCCGACGTCGTGCTCGTGTCGAGCCGCGACCGCGTGCTCCCCGGCGAGGACGCCGACGCGGCCGAGCTGCTCGAGGGCGTCTTCCGCTCCCGCGGCATGACGGTCATGTCGCGGTCCCGTGCCGAGTCCGCCGAGCGCACCGAGGACGGCGTGCGCGTCACCCTGTCCGACGGCCGCGTCGTCGAGGGCTCGCACGTCCTCATCGCCGTCGGCGCCATCCCGTCGACGAGCGACCTCGGCCTCGAGGAGGCCGGGGTCCGGCTCACCCCCAGCGGTCACGTCGAGGTCGACAAGGTGTCGCGCACCTCCGTGCGCGGCATCTACGCGGCCGGTGACTGCACCGGGGTCCTGCCGCTCGCGTCCGTCGCCGCGATGCAGGGCCGCGTCGCCATGTCGCACGCGCTCGGCGACGCCGTCGTGCCCATCAAGCTGCGGACCGTCGCCGCGAACATCTTCACCGCGCCCGAGATCGCGACCGTCGGGTACAGCGAGGAGCAGCTCAAGGCGCAGAGCAGCAAGTACGTCACGACCGTGCTGCCGCTCGCGCGCAACCCGCGCGCCAAGATGCTCGGCATGCGCGACGGCTTCGTCAAGCTCTTCGCGCACCCCGAGGCGGGGGTCGTGCTGGGCGGCGTCGTCGTCGCGCCGCGAGCGAGCGAGCTCGTGTTCCCCATCACGCTCGCCGTGTCCCACCGGCTCACGGTCGACGACGTCGCGTCGGCGTTCACCGTCTACCCGTCGCTGTCGGGGTCCATCGCCGAGGTGGCGCGCATGCTGCACCACCGCGAGGACTGACCGCGCCGGCCTCAGGTGAGCGTGGCGACGAGCCGTCGCGCGCTCGCACCCGGGTCCTCCGCGCCGGTGACGAACGTGCGGTGCGCCAGGTCGCGCGTGCCGACGTCGTCGAACCACTCGGCGAGGAAGTCGTGGCCATCGCGGACCCAGTCGGTCCCCTTCGACGCGACCGACCGGGCCTGCAGCACCGTCAGCGCGTGCTCACGGTCGGCGTCGGGCAGGACGAGGACGACGTGCGGCACGGGCGCGAGCGCCGTGCGGACGCGGTCCAGGCACGCCGGGTCCGTGTACGACGCGTGCCCCGCACCGAGCGCGAGCACCGCGCCGGGGTGCTCGGCGACCGCACGCTCGACGGCGTGCGCCCGCGCCGGCTCCCACTCCCGCTCCGCCGCGACCCTGCCGACCACCGCGATGCGCTCGACGAGCCGGTCGACGCTCCACCCGACCTCCGGGTAGTAGCCGTCCGCGACGTCGTCGAGGTCGAAGAACGGGATCCCGAGCAGTCCGGCCACGAGCTCGCCGATCGTGGACTTGCCGGTGGCGGCGGGGCCGAGCAGGACGAGGACCGGCGTGACGGCGCGGCCGTCCGCTCGCTGCCGCGACACCTCAGAGCCGGCCGTCCAGGCGCAGCGTCCCGTCCGCGAACGCGAGCTCGGTGAGCTGGAACCCCGGGAACGTGTGCTCGAGCACGCCGCCGAGCAGCGCCTGCACGTCGACCGCGACCCGCGCGTCGGGCAGCACGCGCACGGCCTGGGGCGGCAGCCCGTGCGAGCGCAGAGCGCCCTGGAGCGGCGCCTCGACGAACCCGAGCAGCTTGTGCGCGGGCAGACCGGCGGCGTTGGCCTCGACCGCGAGCACGGCCGTGCCCGCCACGACCGACTCGACGTGCAGCGTCGCCCGCACCACGGGGACCAGCCGGGCGGCGAGCTTGAGCGCCGACGGCGGGTCGGGCACCTCGCGCAGGTCGACGACGACGCGCACGTCGTCGCCCTCGCTCGTCACCGAGCGCACGTACGGCGGCAGCCCGCCCGTCGCGCGCGCGATCTCCACGGCCTCGGTCACGGTCAGCTCGATGCGCATCCGTCGACCCTAGCGGTCGGGCGCGCGAGTCAGTCGTGGGCGCGGAGCTCGGCGAGCAGGGGGCGGTGGTCGGAGGCGGTGACGTCGAGGACCTCGAACGAGCGGAAGGTCACGTCGTCGGAGCCGAAGACCCAGTCGATGCGATGGGCGGGCGCGACCGAGGGCGACGTGAGCGCCTCCGGGTCGCCCGCGGCGTCCTGGCCGCTCTCGAGGCCCTGCTCCTCGAGGAAGGTGATCTCGTCCCAGCCGGGCTCGGCGTTGAGGTCTCCCGCGAGGACGTACGCGCCCTCCACGGGCTCGTCGGCGAGGAGATGCTCGAGCTGGTCGAGCCGGGTCGGGGTGTTCTCCTCGCGGTGCTGGAGGTGCACGGACGTGACGCGCACGGGGACGCCGGCGGCGTCGAGCGTCGCGGAGATCGCCGAGCGCTCCTGCGGCCCGGCGCCGTACGGCAGGGCGTGGCGCGCGACGTCGTCGAGGTCGCCGCGCAGCGGGTCCCACAGGAGCGCGTTGCCGAACTGCCGGTCGGCCGCGGGGACGAAGGCGACGCGCATCCCGGTCTCGCGCGCGAGGTAGGTCGCCATGTCCGCGCCTCCGCCGAGCACCCAGCCACGGGACACCTCCTGCAGCGCGACGACGTCGGCACCCGAGTCCTCGATCGTCGCGACCATCTCGTCGAGCCGGACCGACGGGTCGGCGCTCACGCCGTAGTGCAGGTTCCAGTCGAGCAGGCGCAGCTCGCCGACCGGGTAGTCGGCGACGGCGGACGTCGTCGTCGGCACGTGGACCTGCGTCACGCCGACGAGCGCGAGCAGCGCGACCGCACCGCCGAGAGCGAGAGCGGGGACTCGTGAGGCATCGGCGGGGGTCGTGCCCGACGCCGCCGGGTCGGCTGTCGAGGCCGACGCACCCCGGGTGCGGAGTCCTGTGACGACCGCGGGCACGGCGAGCGCGAGCGCGGCCGCGACGGGGACGAGCGTGTGGGGGACCGGGAGCGGGACGTCGTACTCGAGCTGGTACCCGAGCAGGGGCACGGCGGTCGTGAGCCCGGCGACGCTCGCCGCGCCCGCGAGCCGCAGCCACGTGAGCGGGCGCGCGGCCTTCGTCAGGGCGAGGGCGAGCGTCCGCGCGGCCGCGGGGACCAGCAGCACGAGCAGCGCGAGGAGCGCCCAGCCGCCGACCGTCCCGGGACCGTCGAGGCGCGGCACCGCGAGGAACACCACCGCGACGCCCGCGACGAGCACGGCGGGGGACAGCCACGGTGACCCGGGCCGGACCGACCGGTTCGCCCACGGGACGAACCACGCGGTGAGCACCGCCGCGACGGCCAGGGCGGCGACGGCGAACGGCAGCGCGACGCCCGCCTGGGACGCGGCGAACGCCGGGTTGGCGAGCACCTGCACCCCGAGCGCGACGAACGGCCCGAGCACCCACAGCCCGCGCGAGCCCAGCCACGCGGCCCGGCTCCGCAGCAGCCACGCGCACGCGACCGCGGCGGCGGTGACGACGACCGTCACGACCCACGCCGCGACGTCGGACCGCCAGTACGCGTCCCACGTGCCGAGGACGGCGCTCAGCGCCCCGGCGAGCAGCGCGCCGAGCACGACGCCGAGCGCGACGAGGGACCCGCGCGCGAGGCGCCCGTCGGGCCGGGTCGGCGGCTCGGGCGCACCGTCGGGGGTGGACGCGAGGTCGACGGTGGCGCGTGCCGGCGTCCCGCTCGCGAACGCGGCCACGAGCACGAGGACCCCGATCCCGAGCGCGACGGTCGCGAGCCCGACGCCGTACCGCACGAGCCCGAGGTCGACGCCCGCGGCGATCGCCGCGCCGAGGCCCTGGAGCGCGAGGCGGGCCACGGCGAGCGCGGCGACGGCGAGCAGCACGACCCGTCCCGTGAGCTCGAGGCGCGCCGCGATCATCACGACGAGGACGCCGGGGGCGGCGTACGTCGCGAGCGCCGTGAGGGCGACGGTGACGACGCCCGCGGAGAACGCGTGGTCGAGCAGCGGGCCGCTCGACCGCACGAGCTCGACGACGATCGCGGTGACCGTCACGACGAGCAGGAGCGGGAGGACGGTGGCCCGGTCGAGCCTGGCGGCGGACCGGGGCACGGACCGGGCGGACGGGGGCTGCGCTGCGCTCACGAGGCACGACGCTACCGGGCAGGCGCTGTGATCCGCACCACACGATCGGGTCTTCCGTGCCAGACTGGGGGATCGGCTGCGACGGCGCGCCACCACCTCGGCGCGCGAGGAGGCGAGGACGTGGAGACGACCGCTGGGATCTCCCCGCACGCGCAGGGCGCCACGAGCGCCCCGACCGCGACGGACGAGGGGCAGGGGCGCGCCGGGGAGGCGCGCATCGGGCACTGGGTCGCAGGTCGTGCGCGGCCTGACGCGGAGCGGTACGGACCGGTCCACGACCCGGCGACGGGCGCGGTCACGGGGCGGGTGGCGCTCGCGTCCGCCGCGGACGTCGACGCCGCGGTCGCCGCGGCGCGGGACGCGTTCCCCGCGTGGCGCGCGACGAGCGTCTCGCGGCGCGTCGAGATCCTCTTCGCGTTCCACCAGCTCCTCCTCGACCACCGGGACGAGATCGCGGCGGTCGTGAGCGCCGAGCACGGCAAGGTGCTCTCCGACGCGGCGGGCGAGGTCGCCCGCGCGCTCGAGTGCGTCGAGTTCGCGTGCGGGATCGGCCAGCTCCTCAAGGGCGGGTACACCGAGCAGGCGTCGTCGGGCGTGGACGTGCACGAGGTGAAGCAGGCGCTCGGCGTCGTCGCCTGCATCACGCCGTTCAACTTCCCGGCCATGGTGCCGCTGTGGATGATCCCCAACGCGATCGCGTGCGGGAACACGGTCGTGCTCAAGCCGAGCGAGCGCGACCCGTCGGCGTCGCTCGTCGTCGCGCGCCTGCTCCAGGAGGCCGGCGTGCCGGACGGCGTCGTGAACGTCGTGCAGGGCGACCGCGTCGCGGTCGAGCGCCTGCTCGACCACCCGGACGTCGAGGCCGTGAGCTTCGTGGGCTCGACGCCCGTCGCGCGGCACGTCTACGAGACGGGGACGCGGCACGGCAAGCGCGTCCAGGCCCTGGGCGGCGCGAAGAACCACATGGTCGTGCTGCCCGACGCCGACGTGGACGTCGCGGCCGACGCGGCGGTCTCCGCGGCGTACGGGTCGGCGGGCGAGCGCTGCATGGCGGTGTCCGTGCTCGTCGCCGTGGGCGCGGTGGCCGACCCGCTGGTCGAGGCGATCCGCGAGCGCGTGGCGCGCCTCGTCGTCGGGCCGGGCTCCGACCCCGCGTCGCAGATGGGCCCGCTCATCACGGCCGAGCACCGCGACCGGGTCGCGGCGCGCGTGGGCACCGCCGCCGAGGAGGGCGCGACGCTCGTCGTCGACGGGCGCGAGGCCCCCGACGGTGCGGGGGATCTCGGGGACGGGTTCTTCCTGCACCCCACGCTCGTCGACCACGTGCGGCCCGAGCACACGGTGTACCGCGAGGAGATCTTCGGGCCCGTGCTCTCGGTCGTCCGTGCCGAGTCCTACGACGAGGCGGTCGGGCTCGTGAACGACAACCCCTACGGCAACGGCGCGGCGATCTTCACCCGCGACGGCGGCGCGGCGCGCGCGTTCGAGGTCGACGCCCGGGCGGGCATGATCGGCGTCAACGTCCCCATCCCCGTGCCGGTCGGCTACTACTCGTTCGGCGGCTGGAAGAGCTCGCTCTTCGGTGACCTGCACGTCTACGGCCCCGAGAGCGTGCAGTTCTACACGCGCACCAAGGTCGTCACGACGCGCTGGCCCGACCCGTCCACGGCGGGCGTCGACCTCGGCTTCCCCCGGACCCGGTGAGCGCCCGATGACGACGGAGGAGCTCGCCCGGCGCACGTCGCGGACGCGCGCCGACGACCGGTACGTCTTCCATTCCTGGTCCGCACAGGGCGCGATCGACCCGCTGCCCGTCGCGGGCGGCGAGGGCGCGTGGTTCTGGGACGAGGACGGCAACCGGTACCTCGACTTCGCGTCCCAGCTCGTGAACCTCAACCTGGGCCACCAGCACCCCCGCCTCGTCGCGGCTCTCCAGGCGCAGGCGGGCCGGCTCGCGACCGTCGGCCCGACGTTCGCCAACGACGTGCGGGGCGAGCTCGCCCGGCTGATCGCGGAGCGTGCCCCGGGCGCTCGGGCCGGTGGCTCCGCGACCGGCGACGAGCGGCGGTGGCGCGTCTTCTTCACGAACGGCGGCGCCGACGCCGTCGAGAACGCGGTCCGGCTCGCGCGCCTGCACACGGGACGCGCCAAGGTGCTGTCCGCGTACCGGTCGTACCACGGCAACACCACGACGGCGATCTCCCTCACGGGCGACCCGCGGCGCTGGCCCAACGAGGTCGCGCCCGACCCGCACGTGCGCCACTTCCTCGGCCCGTACGCGTACCGCTCGGCGTTCGGGGCGCACGACGACGCGGAGGAGGGGGAGCGTGCGCTCGCCCACCTGCGCGAGGTCGTGCAGCTCGAGGGGCCGGGGACGATCGCCGCGATCCTGCTCGAGACGATCGTCGGGACCAACGGCGTGCTGATCCCGCCCGACGGCTACCTCGCGGGCGTGCGCGCGCTGTGCGACGAGCACGGGATCCTCCTCGTCACCGACGAGGTCATGGTCGGGTTCGGCCGGGTGGGCGAGTGGTTCGCGGTGGACCGGTGGGGCGTCGTGCCCGACCTCGTGACCTTCGCCAAGGGCGTGAACTCCGGCTACGTGCCGCTGGGCGGCGTGGTCGTCGGGGAGCACGTAGCGCGGACGTTCGACGACCGCGTCTTCCCCGGGGGCCTCACCTACTCGGGCCACCCGCTCGCGTGCGCGGTCGGGGTCGAGACGGTCCGCACGTTCGAGGACGAGCGGATCCTGGAACGGGTGCGGACGCTCGGGGCTGACGTCATCGGCCCCCGGTTGCGCGAGATCGCCGCCCGGCACCCGAGCGTCGGCGAGGTGCGCGGACTGGGGTTCTTCTGGGCGGTCGAGCTCGTGCGCGACCGGGAGACGCGCGAGCCGCTCGTCCCGTTCAACGCGAGCGGGCCGGCCGCCGCGCCCATGGGCGCGGTCGTCGCCGCGGTCAAGGAACGCGGCGTGTGGCCGTTCGTGCACTTCAACCGCCTGCACGTCGCCCCGCCGCTCGTGACGTCCGCCGACGACCTCGAGCACGGTCTCGCCGCGATCGACGCGGCGCTCGACGTCGCCGACGAGCAGGCCGAGGCGGTGCGGGCATGACGAGTGCCGTGCCGTCGCCCCGAGAGCAGAACCGTGTCACGCCCACACCCGAGGAGGGGTCATGACGACCGTGCGCGCCGCGCTCACCCAGGTCCGCTGGACGGGCGACAAGGAGTCGATGATCGACGTCCACGAGAAGCACCTGCGCGACGCCGCCGACCAGGGGGCCAGGCTCGTGTGCTTCCAGGAGCTGTTCTACGGGCCGTACTTCTGCCAGGTGCAGGACGCCGCGTACTACGCGTACGCGGAGTCCGTCCCCGGTCCGACGGTCGAGCGGTTCTCGGCGCTCGCGGCCGAGCTGGGGACCGTCGTCGTGCTGCCGGTCTACGAGGAGGAACAGCCCGGCGTGCTCTACAACACCGCGGCGGTGATCGACGCGGACGGTCGCTATCTCGGCAAGTACCGCAAGACGCACATCCCGCACGTGCGGGGGTTCTGGGAGAAGTTCTACTTCCGCCCCGGGAACATGGGCTACCCGGTGTTCGACACCGCCGTCGGGCGCGTGGGCGTCTACATCTGCTACGACCGGCACTTCCCCGAGGGCTGGCGCGCGCTCGGCCTGAACGGCGCCGAGATCGTGCTCAACCCGAGCGCGACGAGCCGCGGGCTCTCGAACTACCTGTGGAGGCTCGAGCAGCCGGCGGCCGCGGTCGCCAACGAGTACTACGTCGGCGCGATCAACCGCGTGGGCGTCGAGGACCTGGGCGACGACGACTTCTACGGCACGTCCTACTTCGTCGACCCCGAGGGTGCGTTCGTCGGCGACCCCGCAGACGACCACGAGGAGGAGCTGATCGTGCGCGACCTCGACATGGACCTGCTGCGGGTCGTGCGCGACCGGTGGCAGTTCTACCGCGACCGGCGCCCCGACGCCTACGACGACCTGACCCGGCCGTGACCCGCCGCCCGCCGCACGAGGGGAGCACGCGATGCCGCACACGCTGATCCGGGGAGGGACCGTCGTCGGGCCCACGGGCTCGACGCCCGCCGACGTCCTGGTCGACGGCGAGCAGGTCGCCGCGCTGCTTCGCCCGGGGGACACGAGCCTGGGCGCGGACCTCGCCGCGACCGCCGAGCGCGTGATCGACGCGACGGGCAAGTACGTCATCCCGGGCGCCGTCGACTGCCACACGCACATGGAGCTCCCGTTCGGCGGGACGAACGCGTCGGACACGTTCGAGACCGGGACGCGCGCGGCCGCCTGGGGCGGTACGACGACGATCGTCGACTTCGCCGTCCAGCGCACCGGCGAGCGCGTCCAGGACGGGCTGGCCGCGTGGCACGCCAAGGCCGACGGGCGGTGCGCGATCGACTACGGGTTCCACCAGATCCTCGGCGGCGTGGACGACGACTCGCTCAAGGCGATGGACGAGCTCGTCGGCGAGGGCATCACGAGCTTCAAGCTCTTCATGGCCTACCCGGGCGTGTTCTACAGCGACGACGGGCAGATCCTGCGCGCGATGCAGAAGGCGCGGGACAACGGGTCGGTGATCATGATGCACGCCGAGAACGGCATCGCGATCGACGTGCTCGTGCGCGAGGCGCTCGACCGGGGCGACACCGCCCCGTACTTCCACGGCACGAGCCGCCCGTGGGAGACCGAGGAGGAGGCGACGCACCGCGCGATCATGCTCGCGCGGCTGACCGGCGCGCCGCTGTACGTCGTGCACATGTCGGCGAAGCAGGCCGTCGCGACGCTCGCGCAGGCGCGCGACGAGGGGCACAACGTGTTCGGCGAGACGTGCCCGCAGTACCTCTACCTGTCGCTCGAGGAGCAGCTCGCGGCGCGCAGCGACGAGTGGGGCGACTTCGAGGGCGCCAAGTGGGTGTGCTCGACGCCGCTGCGGTCGCGCGCCGAGGGCCACCAGGACGAGCTGTGGCGGTACCTGCGCACGGGCGACCTGTCCGTCGTGAGCACCGACCACTGCCCGTTCTGCATGAAGGAGCAGAAGGAGCTCGGGCTCGGAGACTTCTCCAAGATCCCCAACGGGATCGGCGGGGTCGAGCACCGCCTCGACCTGCTCTACCAGGGCGTCGTCGACGGGCGCATCACGCGCGAGCGCTGGGTCGAGCTGTGCTGCACGACGCCGGCCCGCATGTTCGGGCTCGACGGCCGCAAGGGCGTGCTCGCCCCGGGCGCGGACGCCGACGTCGTCGTCTACGACCCCGCCGGGCGCACGTCGATCGGGTACGGGAAGACGCACCACATGAACATGGACCACTCCGCGTGGGAGGGGTTCGAGGTCGCCGGGCACGTGGACGTCGTCATGTCGCGCGGGCGCGTGCTCGTCGAGGACGGCACGTACCACGGCAGTCCCGAGCACGGGCGGTTCCTGCGCCGCGGGCTGTCGGCGTACCTGCGCTGAGGAGGGCACGTGGACCTCGGTGTGGTGCTGCAGAACGACCCGCCCGCGTGGCGGGTCGTCGACCTCGCGCGACAGGCGGAGACGTACGGCTTCACGCACGTGTGGACCTTCGACTCGCACTTGCTGTGGGAGGAGCCGTTCGTCGTCTACTCGCAGATCCTCGCCGCGACGCACCGGGTCACGGTCGGCCCCATGGTCACCAATCCCGCGACGCGCGACGTCACCGTCACCGCGTCCCTCTTCGCGACCCTCAACGAGATGTTCGGCAACCGGACGATCTGCGGCATCGGGCGCGGCGACTCCGCGGTGCGCGTCATCAACGGGCGGCCCGTGACGCTCGCCGAGCTCCGCGAGGCGATCGGCGTGATCCGCGGCCTCGCGTCGGGGGAGGCCGTCGAGTACCGCGGCTCGACGCTGCGCCTGCCCTGGAACCCCGACTCCCGGCTGCCGGTGTGGGTCGCGGCGTACGGGCCGAGGGCGCTCGCCCTCACGGGCGAGGTGGGCGACGGCTTCATCCTCCAGCTCGCCGACCCCGACGTCGTCGCGTGGTCCGTCGCTGCCGTGCGCGCCGCCGCCGAGCGCGCAGGTCGAGACCCGGACGCGGTGCGCATCTGCGTCGCCGCGCCCGCGTACGTGACCGACCACGCACCGTCGGACGGCGAGACGGGGCGCCGCGCGCTCGCCCACGCCTACGACCAGTGCCGCTGGTTCGGCGGGATGGTCGGCAACCACGTCGCGGAGATCGTCGCGCGGTACGGGCCCGGCGGGTCCGAGGAGGGTGCAGGCGTGACGATCCCGCACGCGCTCACCGACTTCGTCGCGGAGCGAGAGGGCTACGACTACAACGAGCACGGGCGCGCGGGCAACACCCACACCGCGTTCGTCACCGACGAGATCGTCGACCGGTTCTGCCTCGTCGGGCCGGCCGAGCGGCACGTCGAGCGGCTGCGCGAGCTCGCCGCGCTCGGCGTCGACCAGTTCGCCGTCTACCTCCAGCACGACGCCAAGGACGAGACCCTGCGCGCGTACGGCGAGACGGTCGGCCCCGCGGTGCGCGACCTCGTCCGGGCACGTGAGTGAGCCGCTGTATGACCCGTCCCGCCTGAGCCGGCGTGACCCAGCCCACGTGACCGGCGCGCCCTGGCGGGACCTTCGGCCCTGTCCGGGCGTACCGCCGGATTCCTACGGTCGGGACCGTGGAAAACCCTCGGGGCGTGACGAGCAGGACGCCGTTCCGCGCGCTCCTCGTCCTGCCCGCCGGGATCGCGCTGCTCACCGGGCTCGCGACCGGGCTCGCCCTGCTCGGGCTCCCGTCGCCGGTCCCCGCCGAGCGCATCCAGGACGCGCACGGCCTGCTCATGGTGCTCGGGTTCGTCGGGACGCTCGTCACGCTCGAGCGCGCCGTCGCGGTGCGGCGTCGGGTCGCCTACCTCGCGCCCGCCGCGCTCGGCGTCGGTGCCCTCGCGCTCCTCTCGCCGGCGCCGCGCGCGGTCGGCCAGGGACTCCTCGTCGCCGGGACGCTCGGGCTCGTGGCGATCTACGCCGTCGTGTGGCGGCGGCAGCCCGCCGTCGCGACCGCGGTCCAGGCTGCGGGCGCCGTGCTCGCCGTCGGGGGTGCCGTGCTCTGGGCGGCGGGCGTCGCGGTGCCCGACCTGCTGCCGTGGCTCGTCGGGTTCGTCGCCTGGACCGTGCTGGGCGAGCGCGTCGAGCTCGCGCGCCTCGAGATCGACGCCCGGACCGAGCGCAGGGTCCTCACCGGGGCGCTGGTCTACGTCGGAGCGGCATGCCTCGCCCTGCTCGCGCCCGCACCCGGGTACGCCCTCGCCGGGACGGCGCTCGCGGCATCGGCCGTGGTCCTGCTGCGGCACGACGTCGCGCGCCGCACCGTCCGCGGTCGTGGGCTGCCGCGGTTCGCCGCGGCGGCGATGCTCGCGGGCTACGCGTGGCTCGTCGTCGCGTGCGCGGCCTGGATGTTCCTCGCGGCGGGGGCCGGTCCCTCCGGGCTCGGCCCGGCGGTCACGTTGCGTTCGGGGACGACGTACGACGCCGTCGTGCACGCCGTGTTCCTCGGGTTCGGGCTGTCGATGATCATGGCGCACGCGCCCCTCATCCTCCCGGCCGTCCTGCGCCGTTCGCTCCCGTACCGCGCCGCGATGTGGGCGCCGCTCGTCCTGCTGCACGTGTCGCTCGCCGTCCGGGTCGCCGGCGACCTCGCGGGGGACGGACCCGGCGCGGTCGCGGTCGTCCGCGTCGGCGGGGCGGGGAACGTCCTCGCCGTCCTCGGGTTCGTCGGGGTCGCGGTCTGGTCGGCGCTGCTCGCCGACGGGGCCTCTTCCTCGCGCGACCGGTCCTCTACCTCGGCTGACCAGGCCTCTACCTCGGCTGACCAGGCCTCTACCTCGGCTGACCAGGGTTCTACCTCGGCTGACCAGGGTTCTACCTCGGCTGACCAGAGTTCTACCTCGCGCGGCCCGGGTTCTCTTGTGGCCCCGTCCGCCGTGCTCCCGACCGTCTCCGGAAGGTGACCGTGCCCGCCTCGCCCGAGCGACCCTCGCTCCTGACCGCCCGACCCGCCGGACCGCTGCCCGGGACGCAGAAGGTCGGGGGCACCGGTCGGAACCTGTGGCTCCACGCGCTCGTTCTCGCCTGGTTCGTCGCCGAGGCGGTGCTCGTCGTCGTGCACCGGTTCGTGCCCGAGGCCGTGTGGCTCATGGTCCACGTCCTCATGCTCGGCGCCGTGAGCACCGCCATCCTCGTGTGGAGCCAGCACTTCGCCGACACGATGCTGCGTCGCCAGGCACCGGGCGGGCGCCCGCTGCACGTCGCGCGGCTCGCCGCGCACACGGCCGGTGCGCTGCTCGTCGTCGCGGGGCTCCTCTCCGACGTGTGGCTCCTCGTCGTGGCGGGCGGGGTGCTCGTGGGCGCGGGGGCGGTGACGCACGCGACGGTGCTCGTGCTCCAGGGTCGCGGCGCGCTGCCCTCGCGCTTCGGGCGACTCGTCCGGTACTACGTGGTGGCTGCCGCGTGCCTGCCGGTCGGCGTGACGCTCGGCGTCCTCATGGCGCGCGGCGGCGCGGGGACGGAGGCGTACGGCCGTCTCTACGTGGCGCACGTGACGCTCAACGTCCTCGGGTGGGTCGGCCTCACGGTGCTCGGCACGCTCGTGCTCCTGTGGCCGACCGTGCTGCGCACCCGCATCGAGCCCGACGCCGACGTCGCGGCCCGCCGCGCGCTGCCGGTCCTCACCGCCGGGATCCTGCTCGTCGTCGCGGCGTGCGCGGTCGGCTGGCGGGCGCTCGTCGCCGTCGGGGCGATCGTCGTTCTCGCGGGGACCGTGATGGTCGCGCGGCACCTCGCCGCGCAGGGTCGGGCCGCGCAGCGCGGCGCCTGGGGGTTCGCCGCGTGGAGCCTCGCCGCGTCCGTGGCGTGGTTCGCCGGGAGCGTGGCCGCGTTCGGGGTGCGGGTCGCGACGGCGCCGTCGTGGGCCGCGGCGCAGGACGCGATCGGCGCTCTGCTGCTCCCGTTCGTCGTCGGGTTCGCCGCGCAGGTGCTCCTCGGCGCGCTCACCTACCTCGTCCCCGTCGTGCTCGGCGGCGGCCCGGCCCGACGGCGACGCACCGAGGCCGTCGTCGGCGCGGGCGGGGCGTACCGCGTGGTCGTCGCGAACGGCGGCCTCGCGTTGTACCTCCTGCCGCTGCCGTCGTGGGTGCGCGTCGGGCTGTCGCTCGTCGTCTTCGCGACCTTCCTCGCGTTCCTCGTGCTCGCGCTGCGCGCCGTGGTCATCTCTCGCCGCGCCGTTCCGGGCACGGCGGCACCCGCGCTCGCGCGTCCAGGGACGACGCCCGGCCCGGCCGCCCCGGGGGCCGCCGCCCACGACGAGGCCGCAGCCGAGCACGGAAGCGACGCCGCGTCGTCGGGCGCCCGCCGGGACGGCGCCGCACGGGCGGTCGCCGCGCGGCGGGTGGAGCAGGCGCGGCGTCCGCTCGCGGGTGCCGTGACGGCCGCTGTCGCGACGCTCGCGCTCGCCGTGGTCGGGGGCGTGGCCGCCGACCCGGTCGCGGCGGGCGTCGGCGGCGCGTCCTCGGGAGTCGTGGCGGGGTCGGGGCAGTCCGGTGCCGCCGGTGCCGTGACCCCGACGGGCCGCACGACGACCGTCCAGGTCGAGGCCGCCGACATGCGGTTCGTCCCGGACACCATCAGCGTGCCTGCGGGCGACCGGCTGGTCGTCGAGCTCACCAACACCGACGACGACGTGCACGACCTCGTCCTCGCCGACGGCGCGACGTCGGGCCGCGTGGCGCCGGGCGAGACCGCCACGCTCGACGTCGGCGTCGTGAGCGGCGACCTCGACGGCTGGTGCTCCGTCGCGGGGCACCGGCTCATGGGCATGACGCTCACGATCGACGTCGAGGGCGCCGACGGTTCGGGCGGCTCCGGCGGGATGCTCGCCGCGGACGACGCCGGCACGGACGCGCACGGCGGGCACGCGAGCACGGGCTCGGCCGGGGCCGACTCGCTGGACGCGTCCGACGTCGACCTCATGGCGCGCCCGGGCGACGGGTTCACCGCGCGCGACGCGACCCTCGCACCGGCCGAGACGGACCCGTCGGGCGCGCCCGTCGTGCACCGGCGCACCCTCACCGTGACGGAGGCGGTGCAGGAGGTGGCGCCCGGCGTCGAGCAGACGGTGTGGACGTTCGGCGGGACCGCGCCGGGACCCGTGCTGCGGGGGAAGGTGGGCGACGTCTTCGAGATCGCGCTCGTCAACGACGGCACGGTGGGGCACTCGATCGACTTCCACGCGGGCGCGCTCGCGCCCGACGAGCCGATGCGGACCATCGCGCCGGGGGAGTCGCTCGTCTACCGCTTCACGGCGACCCGCGCCGGGATCTGGATGTACCACTGCTCGACCATGCCCATGTCGCTGCACATCGCGAACGGCATGTTCGGCGCGGTGATCGTCGACCCGCCGGACCTCGCCCCCGTGGACCGGGAGTACGTCGTCGTGCAGTCCGAGCTCTACCTCGGTGCGCAGGGCGCGTCCGCGGACGACGTGAAGGTCGCGGCCGCCGAGCCCGACCTGCTCGTGTTCAACGGGTACGCCAACCAGTACCGCTACGACCCGCTCGCGGCCCGGGTGGGCGAGCGCGTGCGTGTCTGGGTGCTCGACGCCGGACCGAACCGGTCGAGCGCGTTCCACGTCGTCGGCGGCCAGTTCGACACCGTGTACCACGAGGGCGCGTACTCGCTCCCGGCCGGGAGCTCCGGCGGCAGCCAGGTGCTCGGCCTGCTGCCCGCGCAGGGCGGCTTCGTCGAGCTCGCGTTCCCCGAGGCCGGGACCTACCCGTTCGTCACGCACGCCATGTCCGACGCCGAACGCGGCGCGTCCGGGGCGTTCGCCGTGACGCCCTGACCGGATCACCCGCCGGAGCGGTCGTCCGAGCCGGCGGACCGCAGACCCAGCACCCCACCCGGCGCTCGCGCCACGACCAGGAGGACCACCATGGCAGCAGAACCGATCGAGATCACCGAGCCCCCGCAGCACGCGGCCGTGCACGGGGAAGGGCCCGAGGAGGGGCACACGTGCGGGTGCGCGCACGACGACGCCGAGGTCGTGCTCGACGTCCGCACGATCCCGCACGCCGTGCGCCATGGCGTCGTCTTCGGGGCCCTCGAGGCGCTCGCGCCCGGCGACGGGCTCGTGCTCGTGGCGCCGCACGACCCGCTCCCGCTGCTCGCGCAGCTCGAGGGCCGCGAGCCCGGCGCGTTCGACCGCGAGTACGTGTCGCGCGCGGCGACCGAGGTGAGCATCCGCCTCACGCGCCGGCCGGTGCCCGCTCAGGGCTGAGAGCCACGGGCCGTCGACCGGCCCGGCACGCGACGCGGCCCCCCGGGCCCGGGGGGGGGGCCCGGCGGGGGGGGGGGCGCCCCCCGGCGGAAAAATTGTTGGGGGGCGCGGGGGCCGGGGGGGGGGCGGGCCCCGCGC
>NZ_JBHXIC010000005.1:0-57346 GCF_042723955.1 Cellulosimicrobium cellulans
CCCTCGCCCGGCCCCCCGCGGTCCACCACCCCCCCCCCACCGTCCCCCGCGCCCCGACCGCGCGCCGCCCGTAGGACCGTGCGGCCGGCGGCCTGCGGGCCGCCGGCGCGCTCGTCGTGGCGGTCGCCGTCGCGGTCGTCGCCCTGGGTCTCGGTTCGGCGAGCGCCTCGCTCCCCGAGGTCGCGTCCGCGTCGTGGTCGCGTCTGTTCTCCTCGACCGGGCAGACGGTGCGGCTCTCCGACGACCTCGACATGCGGCGCGACCTCGCGGAGCGCTCGGGCGAGGTCGTGCTGCGCTACCGGACCGACGCGGACGAGGTCGGCCCGCTCCGCGTGTTCACCCTCACGGGCTTCGACGGCACGAACTGGCGGCGCGGCGCGGACCGCGACGGCACCCCGATCGAGGGCGCGGACCAGCTGCTGTGGCCCACCGACCCGGCCGGCGTCGAGGAGGCCGCGTCCGTGCGCGTCACGCTCGAGTCGCTGCGGGACACCAAGCTCCCCGTCCCGACCGAGCCCCGCACCGTGGACATCGACGGCGACTGGTCGTACGACGACGTCCGCGACGAGGTGCTCGGGGACCAGCCCACCGGCGCCGGGACCGCGTACGAGCTCGCGGTCTTCTCCCGGCCGCTGGACGCGGCGTCCCTGCGTGGTGCGACCGGCGCGGACCCGGACGACCCCAACTACCTCGACGTGCCCGCGACCGAGCACGAGCAGGACATCCGTGACCTGGCCGCCGCCGTGGTCGACGGGGCGCCCACGCGCTACGACCAGGCGCTCGCCCTGCAGACCTACTTCCGCGACGTCTCGCAGTTCACCTATTCGACCGAGGTACCGCCGGGCGACTCCGGCGACGCGGTCTGGGACTTCCTCGAGGACCGGACGGGATACTGCGTCCAGTTCGCGACCTCGATGACGATGATGGCGCGGACCCTCGGCATCCCCGCACGTCTCGGGGTCGGGTTCCTGCCGGGCGAACGCGTCGACGACTCGAGCTTCCAGGTCACCGGTCGCGACTCCCACGCCTGGCCGGAGCTCTGGTTCCCGGGGCAGGGCTGGGTGCGGTTCGAGCCGACCCCGGCCCAGCAGACGGGCCCGACCCCGCGGTGGGCGACACCCGTGGCCGTGACGCCGGGGGGCCCGGGAGACCCGGGCAACGTGCCGACGCCGGGCGCGACGACCGCTGCTCCCTCCGCCCCCGCGAGCCCGGTGCCCACCACGCCCGGCACGGGCGGCACGACCGGCGGCTCTCAGGACGACGGCGCACCCTGGCTGCTCGTCGTGGGCGTCGCGCTCCTCGTCGCGGTGGCCGTCGGCGGGACGCTGTGGCTCGCCCTCCGTCGACGGTCCGAGACGCAGAGCCTGCGGGACGCCGAGGACGCGTGGGCCGAGCTGACCGACCGGCTCGGGGCGCTCGACGTCCGGTGGCCGACGTCGACGACACCGCGGCGCGTCCCCGCGGCGGTCGTCGCGGCGCTGCAGACCCGTCGCGGGCAGCACCCGCGGGACGAGGACGTCGCCGAGGCGGTCTCCGGGCTGGCGTCGGCCCTCGAGACCGAGCGCTACGCCCCGGAGCCGCGGACGGTCGCCCGTCCCGACCGGCTCCAGGAGCTCGTCGACGCGGCGGTCGACGCCGTCGAGGAGTCGCTCAGCGACCGTCCTGCTCGCGCCGACGGTCCCAGCGCTCTTCCAGTCGGCTGAGGAACGGCCTGCGGGCCGGCTTGCTCGGCGTGGCCGGGCGGACGGTGCCGTCCGCCTCGACGGTCCCCACCGGTCCCTTGCGCGACGAGCGCGGAGACTGGAAGACCAGGACGACGCCCCCGAACATGAGGACGAAGCCGATCACCCCGAGCCAGGTCTGCGAGAGCGCAGCACCCAGCACGAGGAGGAGGAGGCCGCCGACGACGCCGACTCCGGCCAGGACGTAACGCAGCGCCGAACGTCGTCGTGGCGCCTGGAGCGTGTTGGCCAACCGCGGATCGTCCGAGGTGAGCGCGCGCTCCATCTGCTCCAATACCCGCTGCTCGTACTCAGACAGAGGCATGAGCACCCCGTTTCTCCACGTGGTCGTGTGTCACCCTCAGGATAGATCGACATCCGCGGGGGTGGTAGTCGAGCGGGCCCTCGCGGGCCCCATGGCGATGGATCTCACCCCGAACCGCCCTCGGACCGCGTCGACGGCCTCCTCCACCCGACGCCGGGTCGCGCTCGTCTCCTCGACGGCTTCCTCGAGCGTGGGCTGCACGACGGCCTCCGCACGGGGTTCGAGACCCTCGGCGCGGACCCCCACGAGCCGGACGGCGAGGCCCCGCAGGTCGACGCTCGCGACGAGCTCGCGCGCCACGAGATAGATCTCGCGCGCGACGTCCGTCGGGGCGCCGAGGGTCCGCGCGCGGGTCACGGTGCGGAAGTCGCTCGTCCGGACCTTCACGCTCACGGTGCGCGCGACGAGACCCTGGTGGCGCAGCCGGCCGGCGCAGCGGTCGGCGAGCTCCAGCACGCGGGCCTGGACCGCCGTGAGGTCGCGCAGGTCGTGCGCGAACGTCGTCTCGCCACCGATGCTCCGTTCCGACCGCTCCGGCTCGACCGGCCGGGGGTCGCGCCCCCACGCGAGGTCGTGCAGGTGCGCGCCCGCGACCTTGCCGACCGCCGCCTGGAGCGACGCCACGTCCGTGTCGGCGAGCTCGGCGACGGTACGGATGCCCCACTGCGCGAGCACGCTCTCGGTCCGCTCCCCCACGCCCCACAGCGCGCCGACGGGCAGCGTGCGCAGGAACGGGACGGTGGCGGCCGCCGGCACGAGGAGCACGCCGTCGGGCTTGGCGTGCGTCGAGGCCAGCTTGGCGACGAACTTGTTCGTCGCGATGCCGACCGAGCAGGTGATGCCGTGCTCGGCCCGCACGCGACGCCGCAGCTCGGCCGCGATCCGCGTCGGCGGCCCGAGGCGCCGCCGCGCCCCGCTCACGTCGAGGAAGGCCTCGTCGACGCTCACCTGCTCCACGAGCGCGGTGATCTCGCCGATCGCCGCCATGACCGCACGGGAGACCTCGTAGTAGCGCGTGTGGTCCGGCGGGACGACGATCGCCTGCGGGCACAGCCGGCGCGCGGTGGCCATCGGCATCGCCGAGTGGACGCCGAACGCGCGCGCCTCGTAGGTCGCCGCGAGGACGACGCCTCGCTCCGCACCGCCGACGACGACCGGTCGCCCCACGAGCTGGGGTCGCCGGGCGAGCTCGACGGACGCGAAGAACGCGTCCATGTCGACGTGGAGGATGGAGCACCCCTCTTCGTCGTCGCCCCAGTCACGGCGGACGACGGCGCGCGGTCCGCGGCTCATCGCCGCCTCACCGGGCGCTCGACGCGGGCCGCGCCAGGGTCACGACGCCACCGTCCGCAGACCGGGCAGCCGGACGAACCCGGCATCCGGGTCGACGAGCATCGCGACCTCGTCGCGGAAGTCCTCGGCGCACGCCATGAGCTCGTCGGCCCGGCGCGGGTCCACGGCGTCGAACCGACCCGCGTCGACGGCGGCGCGCACGCGCGCCCCGCTCGCGAAGTAGCCGGACCACGCGGCGAGCGACGGCTCGGCGTCCGCGAGCTGCTCCCACACCGAGCGGGCCCGTCCGCGACGCACCGGTCGGGCGCGCAGCGCGACGACCGCCGCCGCGGCACGCAGGGCACCGAGGTGGGCGTGCACGAACCGCTCGCCCGCGTCCTGCGCGAGCGCCGCCGCGACGAGCTCCGCGTCCGCGCGGTCCAGCAGCCGACGGACCTCGGCGGGGACGGCGACCGCCCCCCTCGCGCCTGCTTCGTTCGACATCGCGCACCTCCTCCTCCACTATCGAACACCTGTTCGATCCTGTCAACGTCGGGCGGTCTCCAGCCCGTACGGTGAGCACATGGCTCGCCGCACCTCCCGACGCTCCTCAGGGTCCTCCGCACCACCCACACCGTCCCGACGGCGGGGCGGCGGGGGCCGCGGCGTGGCCGCCGGGCCGGAGCTCCCGACGGGGCCGGTGCCGACGTCGACGGGGACCGCGCACGTCGAGCGCGACCCGGACCACCCGTCGGCCGTCACCCTCTACGTCAACGGCGTCCCGAGCTCGTACCTCGACCTCGACGACCCCGGGATGCTCGCGTTCGAGTACATGCAGCAGATGGCGGCCGTCGTGGACGAGCTCGGCCCCGCGCCCCTGCGCGCGCTGCACCTCGGCGCGGCGGGGTGCAGCCTTCCCCGCTGGGTCGAGCACACCCGACCGGGCTCGACCCAGCTCGGTGTCGACCTCGACGCCCGCCTGCTCGAGCTGGTGCGCACGTGGTTCGACCTGCCACGGGCACCGCGCCTCCGGTTGCGTCCCGACGACGCGCGGCACGCGGTGGCGAGCCTGCCCGACGCCTCGTACGACGTCGTCGTGCGCGACGTGTTCGACGGCGACCGCACGCCCGACCACCTCACGACCCTCGGCATGGCGGCCGAGGTGCACCGCGTCCTGCGCCCGGGCGGCGCCTACCTGGTCAACTGCGCCGACCGTCCGCCGCTCACGACGGCGCGCCGCGAGGCCGCGACGCTCGCGGCCGCGTTCGGGGAGACGTCCGCGGCGGATGGCCGGGTCGCGGCGATCGCGGAGCCCGCACAGCTCAAGGGTCGGCGCTACGGCAACGTCGTGCTGGCCGCGGTCCGTGCAGGGTCAGGTGCGCCGAGCCTGTCGGGCACGACGCTGGCCCGCGCCGTCCGCTCGCTCGCCGTCCCGGCGCGCGTCGTCACGGGCGACGAGCTCCGCGCGTTCGTGGGCACCGCGCCGGTGCTCGACGACCCCGAGGAGGTGCCGGCCGGCGGCACCGCGGCAGATGCGTCCTGAGACGCGACAGGAGCCGCGCCCGACGGGCGCGGCTCCTGCACTGCTGCGACGACCGGGTGGCCCGGCCGCCAGACGTCGGGGACGTCAGAGCGGACGAACCTTCTCCGCCTGCGGGCCCTTCGGCCCCTGGGTGATCTCGAACTCGACCCGCTGCGCCTCGTCGAGCGTGCGGTACCCGTTCGACTCGATCGCCGAGTAGTGCACGAAGACGTCGGCACCGCCGCCGTCCTGCGCGATGAAGCCGTAGCCCTTCTCGGCGTTGAACCACTTCACAGAACCCTGCGCCATGCTCTTCCTCTGACCTTCTGTCCATCCGGGGACATCAGCGAGCGGACCCTTCGTCCACCCCCGTGCGCCGCAATGCCATGTCCCACGTCCTTCGCCGGCGCCCCGGCCGTGTGCGGCCGGCAGGCCCGACGCCGGACCACCCCGCCGGGCGGACCCACGTACCGGCCCTGCACCGGGTCGTGCGCAAGTACGTCACTGCAACGGGTGACAGTGTGGCACGGACCACGTCTGGTCCGCCATGGAACTCGCCACCTCTCGTGATGATTTTTCGGCACATTCCACCCCGGTCCGCGGACCGGGGTGAACCGGGTCGACGCGGCTCAGTCGCCCGACTGCTGGGCGAGGAAGCGCTCGAACTCGGCGCCGAGCTCGTCGGCCGTCGGGATCGGCGCGGACTCCGCGAGCAGGCTCGTGCGCCCGACGGAGCGCGCGAACGCGTCGTACTGCTCCTCGAGGGCGTGCACGACGGCGGCGACCTCCTCGGAGTCGCGCACCTGACGCTCGACCTCGGTCTTCGCGTCCTGCACCGCCTCCGCGAGCCCGCTCGTCGCGAGGTCCAGACCGGTGACGCGCTGCACGTGCTCGAGCGCGACCACCGCCGCCGGCGGGTAGGAGGACTGCGCGAGGTAGTGCGGCACGTGCACGGTGAAGCCCAGCGCGTCGTGCTCCGCCCGGCCGAGCCGCAGCTCCAGCAGGGCCGCCAGGCTGGCCGGTACCTTCACCGTGCCGAACCACGACGTGTGCTCCCCCAGCAGCTCCGGCCGCGTCGCGTGGGCAGTGACCGACAGGGGTCGCGTGTGCGGGATCCCCATCGGGATGCCGTGGAAGCCGACCGTGAGCGACACGCCCAGGCGCTCGACGACGTCGCGCACCGCGGCGACCACGCGCTCCCACTGCACGTCGGGCTCGGCGCCGTGCAGCAGCAGGAACCCCGTCCCCTCGGCGTCGCGCACGTGGTCGATCACCAGGTGCGGCTCGTCGTAGTCGGACCACCGGTCCGTGCTGAAGGTCATCGTGGCGCGCTTGGAGCGGTAGTCGAGGAGCTGGTCGACGTCGAACGTCACCACCCGGGTGACCTCGCCGATCCCCAGCAGGTGGTCGACCGCGACCTCGCCCGCGCTGCCCGCGTCGACGAACCCCGCGACGGCGTGCAGCAGCACGGGCCCCGCGCCCGGTTCCGGCGGCGTGGGCCACAGGCGTGCCACGGCCTGCTCGTCGAGCTCGTAGATCCCGCGAGGGTCCAGCATGCATCCTCCTCGTGACGTCCTTCGCCCGTGCGCTGCCGACGGCGCGCGACGGGCCTGACGAGGACAACACGGCTCGTCCCGCGGTTCTTCCCGACCCCGCGCTCCGTGCGGGTCCTCGGGGTCCGGGGCGGCCCGTGCCCGGGTCAGCGACCGGGCAGCCGCACCACCGAGACGAAGAAGTCGTCGATCTGGCGCACCACGTCGATGAAGCGGTCGAAGTCGACCGGCTTGGTGACGTAGGCGTTCGCGTGCAGGGAGTAGCTGCGCACGACGTCCTCCTCGGCCTCCGACGTCGTCAGCACGACGACCGGGATCTTGCGCAGCGCCTCGTCCGCCTTGAGCTCGGCGAGGACCTCGCGTCCGTCCATCCGGGGCAGGTTGAGGTCGAGCAGGATCAGGTCCGGCGTCGGGGCGCCCTCGTGCTCGCCCTCCTTGCGCAGGAACTGCAGCGCGCTCACCCCGTCGGAGACCACCGAGAGGCGGTTGGTGACCTTGTGGTCCTCGAACGCCTCGCGCGTCATGAGCACGTCGCCGGGGTCGTCCTCCACCAGGAGGACGTCGATCGGCTTGCTGCCGTGGCTCATGCGGGGCTCTCCTCGTCGTCGTGGCGTGCCCGGGCGGGGATCACTCGGGGATCACCGCTCCGCGCCGTCGTGGTCGGAGCGAGCGTAGCCGACCTGCGCGTGCACGTACGCGTGCGCGAGCGTGAAGCGGATCGTCGTCCCGCCCTCCCGCGGCTCGATCCAGATCCGGCCGCCGTGGTACTCGACGATGCGCTTGCACAGCGCGAGGCCGATGCCGGTGCCCTCGTACACGTCCTTGGCGTGCAGGCGCTGGAAGATGACGAACACGCGCTCGGCGTACTGCGGGTCGATCCCGATCCCGTTGTCCTCGACCGAGATCTCCCAGTGCGTGTCCCGCGCGAGCACGCCCACGTGCACGGCGGGCGTCCGGTCGGGGTCGCGGAACTTCAGCGCGTTGCCGAGGAGGTTCGCCAGGAGCTGGTGCAGGAGCGCCCGCTCGCCGACGACGACGGGCAGCGGGTCGTGCGTGATGCTCGCCCCCGTCTCCGTGATCTTCTCGGACAGGTCCTCGAGCACGCCCTCGAGCTCCCGCTCGAGGTCCACGTCGACACGCTCGTTGCCCGTGCGGCCGACCCGCGAGAAGCCGAGCAGGTCCTGGATGAGCCGCTGCATGCGCTTGGCGCCGTCGACCGCGAAGTCGATGTACTGGTCCGCGCGGTCGTCGAGCTCGCCGCCGTACCGCTTCTTGAGGAGCTGCGTGAAGCTCGCGACCTTGCGCAGCGGCTCCTGGAGGTCGTGGGACGCGACGTAGGCGAACTGCTCGAGGTCGCGGTTGGACCGCTCGAGCTCGCGCGCCTGCTCCGCGAGGAGCTCGTGCGAGCGGGCGGCGTCCTCGTGCGACGCCTTGATCTCGGCGACCTGGTTCACGAGCTCGACGCGCATGTGCTCGACGTCCTGGGCGAGGTCCGCGATCTCCGCCGGGCCGGAGGTGACGACCGGCTCGTCGAGGCTCCCGGAGCTCACCAGCCGCACACGGTGCGCGAGCCCGGCCATCGGCTCGGTGACCCACCGCTTGAGGCACACCCAGAGGATGATCCCGACCGCGAGCGCCGAGCCGACCAGGACGAGGACGCTCCCGAAGAGAGCCCTGCTCCAGCGGTCGAGCGTGTCGAGCCGCTCGAGGCGCTCGGCGCGGATCGCGTCGACGTACCGCGCGGTGTCGGCCCGTGCGTCGGCGAACAGCCCGGCCCCGTGCGACTGGTCCACGGCGCGCACCCGTCCCGGGCCGTCGTCCTCGGTGGTCGCGATCGCGGGCTCGGCGTAGTCGGTGACCCAGGCGCGCACCGACGCGTCGGCCTGCGCGAGCGTCGCCGCCTGCTCCTCGTCGAGCCCGAGCAGGTCCACGAGCGCGGGGTCGGGGACGACTCCCTCGGCGTCCGTCCCGACCGCCCGGGTGTAGGCCTCGAGCGCCGTGTCGTCCCCGGTCGCGACGTACGCGCGCACCGCCACCTCGGCGTCGAGCAGGCCCACGTACGCGGCGTCCGCCTCGGTCACCGCGTCGAAGAACGGCCCGGTGACCTCGCCCTGGGTGGTCAGCACGCGCGAGAGGGCGATGGCCGACGTCGCGAGCACGCCGAGCAGGATCACGCCCGCGACGACGAGCGCCCACCCGAGCCGGCGGCGCAGCGTGGGGGCGCGCCGGCGCCCGGCGTGCGCCGTTCCGGTCGTCCCGCTCGCCGTGGCGGTCACCGGGCCCTCACCGGGCCCACTCGTCCGAGTCCGCGAGGGTCGCCGTGCGCTCGCCGGGGGTGCCCTCGTCCCCGCCCCAGCCGAGCACGAGGAGCGCGGCGTCGTCCGCGAGCGGGCCGCCGTGGAGGTCGCGCACACGTCGGAAGACGCGCTCCACGACACCCTCGACACCCTGTTCGAGCGCGCTGTCGACGGCGCGGCGCAGGCCGTCGACGCCGACGCGCTCGGGGCGGGCCTGTCCCGCCGCGACCACCGGCCCCGCGACCGTCGCCTCGACGAGCCCGTCCGTGTAGAGCATGAGCGCCCAGCGATCCCCGAGCTCGACGGACTGCGACGTCCACCCTCCCTGGACCGGGATCCCGAGTGCGCGGCCGCGGGCCGTGGGCGTGATCTCGGTCGCGGTGTCCCGCAGCAGGAGCGGCGCGAGGTGCCCCGCGAGGTAGACCTCCGCGCGTCGGCGGTCCGCGGAGACGAGGACCTGGCAGAGCGTGACGAAGACCTCGGGGCGGGCGCGCTCGGGCACGAGGACGCGCTCCAGGAGCGGGAGGATGCCGTCGGGCTGGGTGTCGGAGAGCACGATGGTGCGCCAGGCCGTGCGCAGCGTCGCGCCCAGCGCGGCCTCGTCAGGACCGTGGCCCGCGACGTCGCCGATGACGCAGAGCACCGTCCCGTCCGGGCGCTCGACCGCGTCGAAGAAGTCGCCGCCCAGGAGACCGTTCCCGCCGGGGACGTAGCCCACCATGACGTCGAGCCGGTCGTCCTGGACGAGCGGCGTGGGCAGGAGCGCGCGCTCCAGCCGTGCGGTCTCGGCCGCCCGTACCTCGCTGCGGTACAGCGCACGCTGCTGCTCGACCGACATGCGCCGCTGCACGGCGTAGCGCACCGACCGGCCCAGGAGGTCGCCGTCGACCTCCCCCTTGACCAGGTAGTCGTCGGCGCCGGCCGCGACGGCCTGGACGCCGAGGTCGATGCCCGAGTGCCCGGTGAGGACCACGAGGGCGGGCGGGTGGGTGCCGGTCCGCACCCGCTCGACCGCCGACAGCCCGACGGAGTCGGGCAGCCCGAGGTCCAGCAGGACGCAGTCGACGGGCCGCGAGACGAGCATCTCGAGCGCGGCGTCGAGCGTCGTCGCGCGATGGAGCTCGACCGTGAGGTCGCCGTCCGACAGCAGCTCCTCGACGAGGATCGCGTCCCCGTCGTCGTCCTCGACGAGGAGGATGCGCAGCTCGTCCGTGGGGGCGAGGACCGCGCGCTCGGACAGCACCTGGTCCCGCGCGCCGGCCTCGTCGCCCCGCGCAGAGGGTCGCGCGGGGACCTGACGGTCGGTCCCGGTCACGACGCCCGCTCCCCTCTGGTCGCCATGGCCCACGATCCTAGCGTCAGCGGCGCGTCGGGCCCGGTCACGGGTGCGGGACGCGCCGGGGACCGGTCCGGGGCGGGGGCGCCCGTGGGCCATAATGGACGGCCGTGTCACGGGCGGGCGCCCGGGCGCGACGCCCGGCCGAGGGAAGGGACAGCGTGGGACGCAACGACGAGCTCCGGCTCGAGCAGGAGGTCGTGGACACCCTCTACGCGCGCCTCGACGAGCTGCGTGCCGCCGCCCGCGCGCGGCTCGACGGCGTCCGTCGGTCCGGGCCGTCCGGCTCGCCGCAGAACCGGAGCGAGCGCGACGCGTTCGCGACCCTGTACGAGGACCGGGTCGCGCAGCTCGACGCGGTCGAGGACCGGCTCGCGTTCGGCCGCCTCGACCTCGACGACGGCGCACGCCGCTACGTCGGGCGCATCGGCCTGACCGACGCCGAGCACACGAGCCTCCTCACCGACTGGCGCGCGCCCGCGGCGCAGTCGTTCTACCGCGCGACGGCGGCCCACCCCGACGGCGTCGTCCGGCGGCGGCACCTGGTGACGCGCGGGCGGGACGTGACGGGCCTGGAGGACGAGCTCCTGGACCTGGACGCGCCCGAGGCCGTGACCGGGACGACGCTCTCGGGCGAGGGCGCGCTCCTCGCCGCGATGGCGGCGGGCCGCACCGGCCGCATGGGCGACATCGTCGCGACGATCCAGTCCGAGCAGGACACGATCATCCGGTCCGGCCTGGCGGGCGCGCTCGTCGTGCAGGGCGGCCCGGGCACGGGCAAGACGGCCGTCGCCCTGCACCGCGCCGCGTACCTCCTCTACGCGCACCGGAGGGTGCTGGAGCGCTCGGGCGTCCTCCTCGTCGGTCCGAGCCACTCGTTCCTGCGCTACATCGACCAGGTGCTGCCGTCGCTCGGCGAGACGGGGGTCGTCAGCACGACGATCGCCGACCTCCTTCCCGGCGTCGTCGCCGACGGCGCGGAGGACCCCCGCGTCGCCCGCGTCAAGGGCCGGGCCGTCATGGCCCGGGCGGTGCGACGCGCGGTGCGCGCGCGCGAGCGCGTGCCTGCGGCGGACGTCCCGGTGCGCCTCGACGGCCACGACCTGCTGATCCGGCGCCGCGACGTCCGCGACGCGATCGCCAAGGCCCGGCGCACGCACAAGCCGCACAACCTCGCGCGCGTGACCTTCGTCCGCGAGATGCTCTCGCGGCTCGTCGACCAGTACGGCCGCCAGCTCGGCGAGCCGCTCGTCGGCGAGGACCGCGCGCTCGCCCTCGAGGACCTGCGCTCCCACCGCGACGTGCGCGTCGCGCTCAACCTCGCGTGGCTGCCCCTCACGCCGGAGCGCCTGGTCGAGGATCTCTGGACCAAGCCGCACCGGCTCGCCGAGGCGGCGCCCGAGCTCTCGCCGGCCGACCGCCTCCTGCTGGAGCGCCCGAAGGGCTCACCGTGGACGCCGGCGGACGTCCCGATCCTCGACGAGGCCGCCGAGCTGCTCGGCGAGGACGACCAGGCGGAGCGGGCCGAGGCCGCCGCACGGGCGGCGCAGCGCGCGCAGGACCTGGAGTACGCACGGCAGGTGCTCGAGTCGTCGGGCGCCGGCGGCGGGATCGTCGGTGCGGACGTGCTGGCCGAGCGCTTCTCGGCGAGCGGCCCGCGCCTCACGACGGCCGAGCGCGCCGCACAGGACCGCACGTGGACGTACGGGCACGTCGTGGTCGACGAGGCGCAGGAGCTCTCGGCGATGGCGTGGCGCATGCTCGTGCGCCGGTGCCCGACGCGCTCGTTCACCGTCGTCGGCGACGTCGCGCAGACGTCGTCGCTCGCGGGCGCGCGCTCGTGGAAGGGCATGCTCGACCCGGTGTTCCGCGACGCGTGGCGCCTCGCGGAGCTGACCGTCAACTACCGCACCCCGGCCTCCGTGGCCGACGCCGCACGGCGCGCCGCCCTGGCCGCCGGGCTACCCGTCTCGCCGCTGACGTCCGCGCGCGACGTGGAGGACGCGCTGCGCGTCGTCGAGGCGGCGCCCGCCGACCTCGCCGCCCTGGTCCGGGCCGAGGCCGACGCCGCCCGCGCGGAGTTCGTCGCCGCGGAGTCGGGGCGCGTCGCCGTCGTCGCCGCCGCGCCGGCCGTCGCGGACCTGCGCGTCGCTCTCGGCCTCGAGGACGCCGGTCCGGACGCCCCGGTCACGGTGCTCGACCCGGTGCAGGTGAAGGGGCTGGAGTTCGACGCCGTCGTGCTCGTGGAGCCCTCCGACGTCGCTACCGGCCCGTCCGGCGCGTCGGACCTCTACGTCGCCATGACCCGCCCGACCCAGCGCCTGGTCGTCGTGCACGCTCGCGCGCTCCCCGCAGGCGTCGCCGGTACCGGGCCGGGCGCCGAGACGCGAGCGAGCACCCCGACGAGCGCCCGTGCGGGCACGGAGGCAGCCGGCGGTGCGCGCGTCGCCCCGTGACGCGGCGGGTCCGGGCCGTGCCGGTCGGCCGTTCACCTCGTCCCGAAGGTCAAGACCCGTTTGGTCCGGACCGCGGACCGGGCGCACCATGGGAGCGTGCTACGCGCCCTCCTCCTTGAAAACCTGCACCCTCTCGCTGCCTCGAACCTCGAGGCGGCAGGGATCGACGTCACCGTCCGCACCGGCGCCCTCGACGAGTCCGAGCTGATCGAGGCCCTCGACGGGGTCCACCTGCTCGGCATCCGGTCCAAGACGAACGTCACCGCGAACGTGCTCGAGAACGCCCCGGACCTGGTGGCGCTCGGCGCGTTCTGCATCGGCACGAACCAGATCGACCTGCGCTCTGCCGCGACGCAGGGCGTCGCCGTGTTCAACGCCCCGTTCCAGAACACGCGCTCCGTGGTCGAGCTCGCGCTCGCCGAGATCATCGCGCTCACGCGCCGCCTCACCGAGCGCGACCGCGCGCTGCACGAGGGCCGCTGGGACAAGTCGGCGGAGGGCGCGCACGAGGTCCGGGGCCGCACGCTCGGCATCGTGGGCTACGGCAACATCGGCACCCAGCTCTCGGTCGTGGCGGAGAACCTCGGCATGTCCGTGGTCTTCTACGACACGGCGGAGAAGCTCGCGCTCGGCAACGCGCGTCGCATGGACACGCTCGACGAGCTGCTCGAGCAGGCGGACGTCGTCACGCTCCACGTCGACGGCCGCCAGGGCAACGCCGGGCTGTTCGGCGCCAAGCAGTTCGCCCGCATGCGCCAGGGCTCGATCTTCCTCAACCTGTCGCGCGGGTTCGTCGTGGACTACGGCGCGCTGCGCGAGGCGATCGTCGAGGGCCGCGTCTCCGGCGCCGCCGTCGACGTGTTCCCGCACGAGCCCAAGCGCAAGGGCGACAGCTTCGACTCCGAGCTGCGCGGCCTGCCGAACGTCATCCTCACGCCGCACATCGGCGGCTCGACGGAGGAGGCGCAGGAGGCGATCGGCCAGTTCGTGTCGGCCAAGCTGCGCGACTACCTCACGACGGGCTCGACGACACTCAGCGTCAACGTGCCGAACCTCGCGCTCGAGCAGACCACCGGGATCACGCGCATCACGCACCTGCACCGGAACACGCCGGGCGTCCTCGCGGCCGTCAACGCGACGCTCGCGGAGCACGGCACGAACATCGAGGGCCAGCTGCTCGCGACCCGTGGCGAGATCGGCTACGTCGTCACCGACGTCGGCTCGCGCGTCGAGCCCGCCGTCATCGACGCGCTCGCCGCGATGGAGCAGACGATCGCCCTGCGCGTCCTGGACTGACGCCTGCCGCGAGCGATCCGCCGCGTGTGCCGGGCGACCGGCGCACGCGGCGAAGGTCCTCGGTCGGCATGACCTTCGCCGCTGAGCGCCCCGTCCGCGTCGGTGCCACGATGAGGCATGACCGGATACACGCACGACGGGCCGCAGATCCTCGACGCCGACGCGTCGTGGGACCTCGTGGAGGGGACCCACGTCGCACGCCTCGCCGTGAGCGTGCGGGGCGAGCCGGACATCTATCCCGTCACCGTGCGGGCGCACGAGCGCACGCTCGCGTTCCGCACCGTGCCGGGGACCAAGCTCGCGACCCTCGCGACCAACGAGCGCGTCGCGCTCGAGTGGGACCACGTCGACGACGACGGGGCGTGGAGCGTCGTCGCCCGGGGCACGGCCCACCGGATCCGGAGCGAGCACGAGGTGGACGCCGTCCAGGACGGTGCGGACCCGCTGGTCCCCACGGTCGACGTGCCGACCGAGGAGTGGGTCGTGGTCGAGGCCCGCGAGCTCACGGGACGGCGCTTCGCCCGGTCGGGGGACTGACCCCGGACACGCTTCGTCCGGCCGCCCCGTGCGGGACGACCGGACGACGGGACGCAGGTCAGCCGGACTTGCGGCGGAACGTTCGCTGGACCGGGCCGACGGTCTCGGAGCCGTGCACGGACCCGGTGTTGGTCTCGCCGTCCGCCGTCCGGTGGCGCGCCGCGTTCTTCCGGTCGAGCGCCTCCCGGAACTTCGCCTTGGCCTCGTCGGTCGGTGCGGTGTCTGCAGCGGATCGCTGCTGGTCGGACGCCATGGCGGTCTCCTCGTCGATGGGGAACTCGGTCGTGCACTGCGGTCGGCCCGACGGTGCGGGCACCTCGCCAGCCTCCCGCACCCGGTCGCCGGACGCCACCTGATTTGTCCCCTGGCCTGCCAGCTCCTCGACGGCCGTCGGACGGCGTCGGGTAGCGTCGGCACCGTGCCGCCCGACGCCTCCCCCGATCCCGCCGCCCGACCGACCGCGCCGCCGTCGCCCACGGACCGCGCCTCGCTGCCGCACCGCCGTCTCGGCCGTTCCGGGCTCGCGCTGCCGACCGTCTCGCTGGGCCTGTGGCAGAACTTCGGGGATGCCGACCCCCGGGCGACCCAGCGCGAGATCGTGCTGCACGCGGTCGACCGCGGGGTGACCCACCTCGACCTCGCGAACAACTACGGCCCGCCGGGCGGAGCGGCGGAGGAGTCGCTGGGGCATCTGCTCGCGCGCGAGCTGCGGCCGGTCCGCGACGAGCTCGTCGTGACGACCAAGGCCGGCTACCGCATGGGACCGGGCCCCTACGGCGAGGGCGGCTCGCGCAAGTACCTGCTCTCCTCCCTCGACGCGTCGCTGCGCCGGCTCGGGCTCGACCACGTCGACATCTTCTACTCCCACCGCTTCGACCCGACGACGCCGCTCGAGGAGACCGTCGGCGCGCTCGCCACGGCGGTCCGCTCGGGGCGAGCGCGGTACGCGGGCATCTCCTCCTACTCGGCGCGCCGCACCCGGGAGGCGCTGCGTGTCGCGGAGCAGCTCGGGGTCGACCTCGTCGTGACCCAGGTGTCGTACTCGATGCTCAACCGGTGGGTCGAGGAGCCCGACCCGCACGATCCCGCGGGCGCGTCCGTGCTCGACGTCGCCGGGGCCGAGGGCCTCGGCGTCGTGGCCTTCTCACCGCTCGCACAGGGGATGCTCACCGACCGGTACCTGCGCGGGGTCCCGGACGACTCCCGTGCGGCGCGCGGCGGGCCCCTGCGACCGGCGTTCCTCTCGGACGCGAACCTCGACCACGTGCGCCGGCTCGACGGCCTCGCCCGCGCCCACGGGCGCAGCCTCGCCACGACGGCGATCCTCTGGGCCATGCGGGACGCGCGCGTCACCTCGGTCCTGCTCGGCGCGAGCTCGACGCGCCAGCTCGACGAGAACCTCGCCGCGCTCGACGCGCCGGGTCTCTCCGCGGAGGAGCTCGCCGCCGTCGACGCGCTGCCCGCGGACACGGGCATCAACGTCTGGGCGTCGCGGTCCAGCGACCTGTAGCACCGCGGACGCGGTCCGGAGACGACGACGCGGGACCGACGACGGGGCGCGGCCTCGCCTTCTCAGGCGTGCGGCGCGGGCTCCTCGCGCACGTCCGGGGCGGGAGCGGCGTCGTCCAGGCCCTCGGCCCGTGCCGCCGACTCGCGCTCCTCGCGCTCGACCCGGAGCGAGGTGATGGCGCTCTCGAAGTCCTCGAGCGAGTCGAACGCCTGGTAGACGCTGGCGAAGCGCAGGTAGGCGACCTCGTCGAGCTCACGCAGCGGCCCGAGGATCGCGAGCCCGATCTCGTACGCGTCGAGCTCCGCGCTGCCGCTCGCCCGGATCGTCTCCTCCACGCGCTGCGCGAGCACCGCCAGGTCGTCCTCGTTGACGGGGCGCCCCTGGCAGGCCTTGCGCACGCCGTTGACGATCTTCTCGCGCGAGAAGGGCTCCGTGACGCCCGAGCGCTTGACCACGGACAGGCTCGCGGTCTCGATCGTCGTGAAGCGGCGGTTGCACTCGGGGCACTGGCGTCGCCGACGGATCGACGCGCCGTCGTCCGAGGTGCGCGAGTCGACGACGCGGGAGTCCGCGTGGCGGCAGAACGGGCAGTGCATGGCGGGCTCCTCCGCGGGTTCGCGCCGACGGGTCGGCGCGACGAACGTATGCCGTCGCGGCGGGGCGGTGCAACACGCCTCCGACCCCCGGGCCCTGCTGAGGGTGGGACGACGGCGCACAGGCGCTCGCCCGTGGACAGCAGAACGGGGGCGGTCGTGGTCGACCGCCCCCGTCGGGACGCCCCCGTCCCCATCTCGCGCGTGACTCGCCTCACGCGCGGCGACGTGCACAGGAGTCGCGGTGGACCGCTCACTCCTCGCCTCGTCCGCCCAGCCCCCCAGCCGGCGTTGTGAGGTGACACTAACTTAGGTGGGCCTAATCAGAGATGCAACCCCTGTGACCCGGCGCACGACGGATTCCTCCCGTGTCCTGCGTCACACGAGTCCGACCCGCCCGCGACGACGGACGTGCGCAGCCCCTAGGCAGATGCCGGAAGAAGGATCTTCTGCCCGGCCTGAAGGCCCGACGACGAGAGCCCGTTGAGCTCGGCGAGCCCGCTCACGACGTCCCGCAGGTCCTCGCCCGGAGCCGCCACGCCCTGCGCGAGCTCCCACAGCGTCTCCCCCGCGGCCACGACGTGGACGCGGACCTCCACGGGCTCGCCCGGTCCGCTCGCGACGGCGACGCCCACGCGCGCGGCGAGCAGCAGCACCACGGCCGCCAGGAGCACGAGGACCACGCGGCCCCGTCGGGTGAGCCGCAGCGGCCGCTCGCCCGCACGCTCCCGCGCCGCCGCCCCGCCCGAGCGGCCGAGGGGCCCGACCGTCGAGATCGCCATCGCATCCATGCCTGCTCCGTCCCGGCCAGCGGACCCGATCGCCTTCCCCGGTCGATCGGACGCCGCGAGCCCTTCGTCTCCATGCCGACCGGGTCGGTCGAACACGTGTACGTAGAACATCTGTACGAAGGTGTATCACGAACGACCGACAGAGTCGAGACATGCTCGAACAGGTGTTTGATTCGTGTCGCAACCTCCCCTAGCCTGGGGTCAGGTCGGTTCGCCGGACATGTCCGCTCGGACCTGGAGGAACGACCGAGGTCCCGGGGCGCACGTCCCGGGGAGGGGAGGCCGCAGGCCGGGAGGCGTCGGCGGCCGCGACGGACGAAGGCGGAGCGACCATGGCGGCACGAGGCACGGACAGGGCACGGGGGCTCGCCGAGGTGCGCGAGCTCCCGGACGGGTCGGCAGGGGGTGACGGGCTCACGCCGCGGCAGCGCCTCGTGCTCGAGACCATCCGCGCATGCGTCGAGCAGCGTGGCTACCCGCCGAGCATGCGGGAGATCGGCGAGGCCGTGGGCCTGACTAGCCCGTCGTCCGTGAAGCACCAGCTCACGACGCTCGAGCGCAAGGGCTTCCTCCGGCGCGACCCGAACCGTCCCCGCGCGATCGAGGTCGTCCAGCCGGACGACGCGCGTCGTGCGACGCCGCTCGGGGCGGCGGGCGCCGCGCCCCAGCCCACGTACGACGAGGCGCACCCCGCGCCGTCGTACGTCCCGGTCGTCGGACGCATCGCCGCCGGCGGGCCGATCCTCGCGGAGCAGGTCGTCGAGGACGTCTTCCCGCTCCCCCGCCAGCTCGTCGGCGAGGGCGAGCTCTTCCTCCTGCGGGTCCAGGGCGACTCGATGGTCGACGCCGCGATCTGCGACGGAGACTGGGTCGTCGTGCGCCGCCAGCCGGTCGCGGAGAACGGCGAGATCGTCGCGGCGATGATCGACGGCGAGGCCACGGTGAAGTCCCTGCGTCGCGCGGACGGCCACGTGTGGCTCATGCCGCACAACGCCGCGTACGACCCGATCCCGGGCGACGACGCCCAGGTCCTCGGGCGCGTCGTCTCCGTCCTGCGCAGCCTCTGAGCGACCAGGGTCCCACCCCTCAGGACGCCGAGAGCCGGGTGGTCGTCGACCACCCGGCTCTCGCGGTGCTCGGGCCCGGGCGGCGGGCCCGGTCGGTCAGAGACCGAAGCGGCGCGCGACGGCGCGCAGCGACTCGGCGGACGAGCGCAGGCCGGCGAGCTCCTCGTCGGCCAGCGGGACCTCGACCCGCTCGGCGGCGCCGCGGCGGTCGACGAGCGTCGGCAGCGAGAGGCACACGTCGTCGAGCCCGTACGCGCCGTCCAGGAGCGTCGAGACGGGCAGGATGCGGTGCTCGTCGTCGAGCACGGCCTCGATGATGCGCGTGCCCGCGAGCCCGACGGCGTAGTTCGTCGCGCCCTTGCCCTCGATGATCCGGTAGGCCGACTGCACGACCTCCCGCGCGATGTCGTCACGGACCTTCCCAGTGAGCGGCCCCCGCCCGCCGAGGCCAGGCCACTCGAGGAGCGGCACGCCGCCGATGGTCGCCGAGCTCCACAGCGGGATCTCGCTGTCGCCGTGCTCGCCCGCGACGTACGCGTGGACGTTCTGCACCGCGACGCCGCAGTGCTGGGCCACGAGGAAGCGCAGGCGCGACGAGTCGAGCACCGTCCCGCTGCCGAAGAGCTGCGTCGGCGGCAGCCCGGAGAACTTGAGCGCCGCGTACGTGACGATGTCGACGGGGTTGGTCACCATGACGTAGACCGCGTCCGGGGCGACCTCCACCAGCCCGGGCAGGATCGTGCGCATGAGGCCGATCGTGCCCTCGGCGAGGTCGAGCCGCGTCTGGCCGGGCTTCTGCTTCGCCCCGGCCGTCACGACGACGACGTCCGCCCCGGCGCACACCGCGACGTCGTCCGAGCCCTCGACCCGTGCCATCGGCATGAACTGGATGCCGTGCTGGAGGTCGAGCACCTCGGCCTCGACCTTCGCCCGGTTGACGTCCAGGAGCGCCACCGTGCGTGCGGCGCCGCGCATGAGGGCCGCGTACGCGAGCGTCGACCCGACCGCGCCGGCCCCGACGATCGCGAGCTTGGTGGTCCGCGCTCCCCCTCCCGGACCGCCCGTGGTCGCGTCGCCGGTGCCCTGCGGGGACGTGCTCGTCGTCATCTCGCCTCCGTGAAGTTCGCTGGATTCCCTGCTGCTCGCGGGAAGGACTCAGCCTAGGGCGGCGAGGCGCCGTAGCGCAGCGGTAGCGACGTCGCGGTCGGTCGTCTGCCAGAACCCCGGCATGGACCGCGTGAGGAACGTACCGTAGCGCGCCGTCACGAGCCGCGGGTCGAGGACCGCGACCACGCCCCGGTCCGCCGTGGACCGCACGAGCCGGCCGGCGCCCTGCGCCAGCAGGAGCGCGGCGTGCGTCGCGGAGACCTGCATGAACCCGTTGCCGCCCGCGGCCTCGACCGCACGGGCCCGTGCCGACTTGACCGGGTCGTCCGGGCGTGGGAACGGGATGCGGTCGATGAGCACGAGCTGGCACGACGGTCCCGGGACGTCGACGCCCTGCCACAGCGACAGCGTGCCGAACAGGCACGTCGCCGGGTCGGCGGCGAACTCGCGCACGAGCGTGGGGAGCTGGTCGTCGCCCTGGCAGAGGACCGGCACGTCGAGTCGCTCGCGCATCGCCTCCGCCGCGGCGACCGCGGCGCGGCGCGACGAGAACAGACCGAGCGTGCGCCCGCCCGCGGCCTCCACGAGGGCCGCGATCTCGTCGAGCTGGTGCTCCGTGGACGCCTCGCGGCCCGGCGTGGGCAGGCGCTTGGCCACGTAGAGGATCCCCTGCCGCGCATAGTCGAACGGGCTCCCGACGTCGAGCCCGCGCCACCGCGGCGCATCGGCGTCGCCACCCTCGCCGCCGCTCCCGAGGCCGAAGGTGCGCGCCACGGCGTCGAAGCTTCCGCCGAGCGCGAGGGTCGCGGACGTGAACACCCCGGTCCGCTCGGCGAGCAGGTGCGTGCGGATGAGGCCGGCGACACCCAGCGGGGCGGCGTGCAGGCGGCTCGCACCCTCGCCGAAGCGGTCCGCGGACCACCCGCCCTCGCCGGGCCGCGAGCACCAGAGCACATCGTGCCCGGTGGGGTCCGCGGCCATGCGCTCGGCGACCTCGAAGAGTTGCAGCATGGTCGACTGAGCCATCTTCAGCCCGGAGTCGGGCTGGGCAGGCTTGGTCACGCCGGTCTCGGGCTTGAGCGTCGAGAGGACCTCGCGCGCGGCGTCCCGGACGGCGGCGACGGCCGAGCGCGCGCCGTCGGGCAGGCCGTCGGGGAACCGTTCGGCGGGGAGCGAGCCCACGACCGTGCCGAACGCCGCCGACGCCGCGTCGAGCGCGTCCGTCGTGACGCCGCCGTGCCGGCGCGCGAGCCGCGCCGCGCTCTCGATCGCGGGCACCGACAGGTCGACCGTCGCCGCGGCGGTCACGCGGTCGGCGAGCTCGTGCGCCTCGTCGACGACGAGCACGTCGTGCTCGGGCAGCACGCCGGGCGATCCCATCGCGGCGATGCCGAGCATCGCGTGGTTGGTCACGACGACGTCGGCCTCGCGGGCTGTCGCGCGCGCCTTCTCGGGGAAGCACTCCGCGAGCATCGGGCACCGCTGACCCAGGCACTCGAGCGCCGTGACCGAGACCTGACGCCACGCCTTGTCGCTCACGCCCGGCACGAGGTCGTCGCGGTCGCCCGTCGACGTCTCGCCCGCCCACTCGCGCAGGCGGACGACCTGCTCGCCGAGCGCCGCCGCACTGGTCCCTCCACGCGCGGCCGGGTGGTCGGCGGCGCCCGCGGACTCGCCCGGCAGGTCGAACAGCGTCGGCTCGTCGGCCGGGTACCCGCCCGCGATCTTGTGCACGCACAGGTAGTTGTGCCACCCCTTGAGGAGCGCGATGGTGGCGGGGCGCGGGAGACGGTCCGCCACGGCGTCGGCGACCAGCGGCAGGTCTCGCGTGATGACCTGGCGCTGGAGCGCGAGCGTCGCGGTCGAGACGATCACCCGCTCGTCCGTCGCGACGGCGTGCCGCACGGCGGGCACGAGGTACCCGAGCGACTTCCCCGTGCCCGTACCCGCCTGGACGACGAGGTGCTCCGAGCCCTCGATCGCCTCGGTGACCGCGCGCGCCATCGCGTGCTGACCGTCGCGCCGCGCCCCGCCCAGCCGCGTGACGGCGACGTCGAGGAGCGCGTCGACCTCGGGCACGTCGCCTCCCGAGGCGACGGCCGTCGTGCCCGGCCCCTCGGCGTCGACATGGTCGGGGGCGGGTCGTGTGGAGGGGGGCACCCGCCGAGTCTACGGTCGGGCACCCACGGGTCGGCGGTCCTGTGGACGACGGCGCGGGCACGGCACGACCCCGCACGGCGCGCGCCGTACGGGGTCGTGGAAGGCGTCAGGCGGGGGCCCGGCGCGGGGCACTCAGCCCTGGGTCGAGGCCCCGACGAGCTCGGTCGCGAGCGCCTGGGCGACGCGCCCGCGCAGGAGCGTGCCCTCGGGCGTGTGCTCCTCGTGGTCGATCTCGCCCTCGGTGTGCACGCGGTGCACGAGGTCGCCGCGGTGGTAGGGCACCACGACGTCGATCTCGACGTCCGGACGCGGGAGCTCGTGCGCGATGAGCTCGCGCAGGTGCTCGATCCCCTCGCCCGTGTGCGCCGACACGACGACCGTGCGGCGCTCGCGCAGGCGGATCCGCGCGATGGTCTCCGGGTCCGCGAGGTCCGCCTTGTTGAGGACGATCACCTCGGGCACGTCCTCCACGCCCGGGATGTCGGCCAGGACGTGCCGGACCGCCGCGATCTGGCCCTCCGGGTCGGGGTGCGAGGCGTCCACCACGTGCAGCAGCAGGTCGGCGTCGCCGACCTCCTCGAGCGTCGAGCGGAACGCCTCGACGAGCTGGTGCGGCAGCGCGCGCACGAAGCCGACGGTGTCGGCGAGCGTGTAGACGCGGCCGTCCTCGGTGCGCGTGCGGCGCACCGTCGGGTCGAGCGTCGCGAACAGCGCGTTCTCGACGAGCACGCCCGCGCCGGTGATGGCGTTGAGCAGGCTCGACTTGCCGGCGTTCGTGTAGCCCGCGATCGCGACGGACGGGACGGCGTGCCGCTTGCGCGACGCGCGCTTGGTCTCGCGGCCCGGTGCCATCGCCTGGATCTCGCGGCGCAGCTTCGCCATGCGGTTGCGGATACGGCGGCGGTCCAGCTCGATCTTCGTCTCACCAGGCCCGCGCGAGCCCATGCCCGCGCCCGCGCCGCCGACCTGTCCGCCCGCCTGCCGGGACATCGACTCGCCCCACCCGCGCAGGCGCGGGAGGAGGTACTCGAGCTGGGCGAGCTCGACCTGGGCCTTGCCCTCCCGGGACTTCGCGTGCTGGGCGAAGATGTCCAGGATCAGCGCGGTCCGGTCGATCACCTTGACCTTGACGATGTCCTCGAGCGCACGACGCTGGGAGGGCGCGAGCTCGCCGTCGATCACGACCGTGTCCGCGCCGCTGGCCGCGACGACGTCGGCGAGCTCCGCCGCCTTGCCGGAGCCGAGGTACGTGCCCGGGTCGGGCTTCGCGCGGCGCTGGATCACGCCGTCGAGCACCTGGGAGCCGGCCGTCTCGGCGAGGGCCGCGAGCTCGCGCAGCGAGATCTCGGCCTCCTCCGCGGACGAGGGTGCGCCGTCCTCGCGCGGGTCGGAGCCGGGGCTCCACAGCCCGACGAGCACGACCTTCTCGAGTCGCAGCTGCCGGTACTCGACCTCGGTGACGTCCTCGAGCTCGGTCGACAGACCGACCACGCGGCGCAGCGCGCTGCGCTCCTCGAGCTCGAGCTGCTCGCCGTCGTGCCGTGCGTGGACCGTGCCGCCCTCGGCGCGCGCCGTCCCGGCCCGAGCGAGCACCCGCGCCACGACGTCGCTCGCGATGTCCCGCGTCGCGCCGGTCGGCTCGTCCTGAGCCGGGGTGGGGGTCGCTGGGGTCTGGGTCATGTGCCGCCTTTCGTCACGGAGCGGCGCTCGTGCGCCGTGGTAGGAGAACAAGCGTGGCACGGGAAATCGTCCCGAGGCCAGCGGATAAGCGGGTGAGGCCCGGCGGCACGGGCCCGACCGCCGTCGTCCGCGAGCCTGCCCGCGTAGGATCGGCCGACGTGACCGAGGACCAGGACCCCGCCGTCGACCCCGCGCAGGACGGCTCGCACGACCACTACTTCACCGCGCGGCCGGCGTCCGCCGCCGAGCGCCGCACGATCTCCGTGCGCCTGGCCGGCCGGGACGTCGAGGTGGAGGTCGCGTCCGGCGTCTTCTCCCCCGGTCGCCTCGACCTCGGCACGCAGGTCCTGCTCCGCACGACCCCGCCGCTCGCCGGCGTCCTCGCCGCCCGGGTGGACGCCGGAGCGGCGCACGTGCTCGACCTCGGTTGCGGCTGGGGCCCCGTCGCGCTGACGATGGCGCTCGAGGCCCCCGACGCGACCGTGTGGGCGGTCGACGTCAACGAGCGCGCGCTCGACCTCGTGCGGCGCAACGCGGAGCGGCTGGGCCTGACGAACGTCCGCGCGGTCCTCCCGGACGACGTGCCCGACGACGTCGCGTTCGCCGCGCTGTGGTCCAACCCGCCGATCCGGGTCGGCAAGGACGTGCTGCACGCGATGCTCCTGCACTGGCTGCCGCGCCTCGCGCCCGGCGCGAGCGCGCACCTCGTCGTGCAGCGCAACCTCGGCTCGGACTCGCTCCAGCGCTGGCTCGCCGACGCCCTGGCGCCGCTGCTGCCGGGCGCGGTCGTCGAGCGGGCCGCGAGCGCGAAGGGCTTCCGGGTCCTGGAGGTCGTGGCGCCGGGCTGAGCGGGGCCGCCGCGTGGCGACCGGTCCGCCGGACCGAGCGCGCGGTGCGGCCGCCCGTCAGACCGCGGTGCGCTCCGCGTCCGGCGTCCCGTCAGGGACGACCTCACCGGTGTCGGCGCGTGGGGCGCCCTCCGACCCGTCGTCGCCTTCGGGGGCCGCGTCCTCGGTGTCCTCGGCTCCTGCCGCGGCGGGGGCAGGCAGGAACGACGCGAGGTCGACCTCGCCCGCGTACACGAGCTCGGCGGGCCCCGCGAGCTCGACCCGGTCCCCCTCGAGCGCGCGCACGCGGACGGTCCCGCCCGGGACGTCGACGAGCCAGGTGTCCGGCGCGTCCGGGCCGCCCCAGACGCGGACCGCGAGCGCCGCCGCGCACGCGCCGGTGCCGCACGACGGCGTCTCCCCGACCCCGCGCTCGTGCACACGCATGCGGACGCGCCCGACGAGCGTGCCGTCGTCGGCCGTCGTCTCCCCCAGCGGCACCACGAGCTCGACGTTCGTCCCGTGCGCCGGGTGCGGCTCGACGACGGGCGCCTCCGTGAGGTCGGCACGGTCGAGCAGGTCCTCGCGCGCGACGGCGAGCACCGTGTGCGGGTTGCCGAGGTCGACGCTCAGCGCGGGGCGCGGGACCTCCCAGCCGCGCACGACGACCGTCGCGTCGTAGCCGTCGTGCAGCGCGGGACGGCCGCCGGGCAGGAACCAGCGGCCCATGTCGACCGCGAACCAGCCGTCGGCCTCCTTGCGCACGCGCTTGACGCCCGCGCGCGTCCCGACGGGCACCTCGGTCCCGCCCGCGAAGCTCACGAGCCCGAGCCGCTCGGCGAACGCGGCGAACACGCGCACGCCGTTGCCGCACATCTCGGCCACCGAGCCGTCGGCGTTGCGGTAGTCCATGAACCAGATGGCGTGCGGGTCCTCGGCGAGCACCTCGCGCGACTCGGGCACGAGCGCCGTCGGGACGAGGCGGATGACGCCGTCGCCGCCGATCCCGCCACGGCGGTCCGCGAGCGCGCGCACGAGCTCCGGCGTGAGGTCGAGCTCGCCCTTCGTGTCCGCGAGCAGCACGAAGTCGTTGCGGGTCCCGTGGCCCTTGGTGAAGCGGGTGCGCGTCATGAGCCCAGACTACGGCGCACCGAGGCGTCGCTGTCCGCTTCGTCCGGCTCGGGGACGTCGCCCCGCGCGACGGCGTCCGCGCGCTCGTCCGCCCGGGCCACGAGCGCCAGCGCGTCCTCGACGCGTGTCGGGGACTGCGCGTCCAGCCAGTGCACGCGCGGGTCCCGCCCGAACCAGCCCATCTGCTTGCGCGCGAGACGACGCGTGTTGCCGGTGACCGCCTCGCGCGCCGCGTCCTCGGTCACCTCCCCGTGGAGCGCCGCCAGCACCTCGGCGTACCCGACGGCGCGACGTGCGGTGCGGCCCATCCCCTGCGCCTCCACCCGGCGCACCTCGTCGACGAGCCCCTGCGCCCACATGCGCTCGACGCGTCCGGCCACGCGCGCGTCGAGGACCTCGCGGTCGCAGTCGAGGCCCACCTGGACGGTCGGGCGCACGTAGGCCTGCCGCGGGAGGTTCGCCGTGAACGGCTCCCCCGTGAGCTCCATGACCTCCAGCGCGCGGACGACGCGCCGCGTGTTGGCGGGGCCGATGCTCGCGGCCGCCGCGGGGTCGCGCCGCGCCAGCTCGTCGTGCAGCGCGCGCGTCCCCTCGGCCTCGGCGCGCGCCTCGAGCGCCGCCCGCACGGCGGGGTCGGTGCCCGGGAAGCGCATGTCGTCGAGGAGAGCGCGCACGTAGAGGCCGGACCCGCCCACGACGACGGCGCGCGCCCCGCGGGCGGCGATCTCGTCGAGCACGCGCCGGGCCTCGACCTGGTAGCGCGCGACCGACGCGTCCTCCACGGGGTCGATCACGTCGAGCAGATGGTGACGCACGCCGCGGCGCTCGTCGACCGGGACCTTCGCGGTGCCGACGTCCATGCCGCGGTAGAGCTGGTAGGCGTCGGCGTTGACGATCTCCGCCGGCGCCCCGGGGACGGAGAGCCGCTCGGCCAGGTCGAGGGCGAGGTCCGACTTGCCCGTGGCGGTCGGGCCCACGACGGCGACGACGACGCGGCGGTCGTGCTGGTCGTCCCCGTCCTGCGCGCCGGTCGGGTCGTGCTCGGTTTTCACCCGCGCAACGGTACCGGCCGGGTCCGCGAGGCCGGGGCCGTGTGGGCGGGGATGCGTAGTGTGTCCGGTGGACGGTCCGCCTGCTCGCGGGCCCTCCACCGACCCCGTCGCGTGCCCCGACCCGCCCTCTCGCGGGCGGTGCACGCACCCTCACACCGACGACAAGGACTCGAGACATGGGTTTCTTCACCAAGCCGGACGCCGCCCCGACGAGCCAGAACGCGCCGCTGACGCGCGAGCGGGTCGAGGCGTTCCTCAAGAGCCGCGACTGGAAGTACTTCGTCGACTCCGACGGGGACCTCGGCGGCAACTGGGACGGCAAGGTGTTCTTCTTCTTCCTCATGGGCGAGAAGCAGGAGATCCTTCAGGTCCGCGGCCGGTGGAACCGGACGCTGCCCGCCGCGGCGGAGGCGCAGGTCGTGCTCGTCGCCAACGAGTTCAACCGCGACAAGATCTGGCCCAAGGTCTACACGCGGGTCGAGGACGACCAGGTCGCCGTGTACACCGAGGTCGCGACCGACCTCGAGTTCGGCGCGGCGGACGACCAGCTCGGCCAGCTCGTCGAGTGCGGCCTCTTCACGGGCCTCCAGTTCTTCGACGTGCTCGACGAGCGCTTCCCCGACACGGCGGCGCAGGGTGTGGTCACCGACGGCACCGCCGACGTCGACGCGCGGTGAGCGCGGCGCACGAGCGCGCCGACGGCGGGAGCCACCCGAACGCCACGGCCCCGGGCGGGGACACGACGGCGGCGTTCCAGGTCGATCTGCGAGGCGTCGTGGACCTCCTCGCCCGGCACCTGTACTCCAGCCCGCGCGTGTACCTGCGCGAGCTGCTGCAGAACGGGGTCGACGCCATCACGGCGCGCGTCGCCCTGGAGGGCCTGGAGGCCCCGAGCCGCATCCTGCTGCGCCCGCTCCCGGACGGCGGTCTCGAGGTGCACGACTCGGGCGTGGGCCTGACCCGCGACGAGGCGCAGGAGCTGCTCGCGACCATCGGGCGCAGCTCCAAGCGCGACGTCGAGCTGGGCTCCGGGCGCGAGGAGTTCCTGGGTCAGTTCGGCATCGGGCTGCTCTCGGCGTTCATGGTCGCCGACGAGATCGAGCTCGTGTCGCGCTCCGCCCGCCCGTCGCCCTCGGGAGGACGGGCCGCCCCGGTCCGCTGGCGAGGCCGGGCGGACGGGCGGTACGAGCTCGTCGAGCTGGGCCCGGACCACCCGGACGCACCCGCCGAGCCGGGGAGCGTCGTGCGGCTGCGCCCGCGCCGGGACACCGAGCACTGGCTCGCACCGGAGACGGTGATCGCGCTCGCGCAGGACTTCGGCTCGCTCCTGCCCGTCGAGCTGCTCGTCGAGACGCGTCTCGACGGCGAGGCCATGGACGGCGCGGACACCCCCGTCGCGCTGCGCCGGCTGAGCGGCGACGAGCTCCCCTGGCGGGCCGCGCACCCGACGCCCGCCGCACGCGACGCGGCCCTGACGGGCTACGCCGAGCGGACGCTGGGATTCGGGCCGCTCGCCCGGATCGACCTCGACCTGCCCCTCGCGGGCCTGTCCGGCGTGGCGTACGTGCTCCCGGCCGCGGTCGCACCGACGACCACGGCGCGGCACCGGGTCTACCTCAAGCGCATGCTGCTCGGCAGCGCGGTCGACGACCTGCTGCCCCCGTGGGCGTTCTTCGTCCGGTGCGTCCTCGACGCGTCCGTGCTGCGGCCGACCGCGTCGCGCGAGGGCCTGTACGAGGACGAGGTCCTGCTCGCGACCCGGGACGCGCTCGGCGCGCAGGTCCGCCGGTGGCTGCTCGAGACGCTCGCGGCGGACACCGTCCTCGCGCGACGCTTCCTGGAGACCCACCACCTCGCGGTCCGGGCCCTCGCGCTCACCGACGACGAGATGCTCGACGTCGCGGCGCGCGTGCTGCCGTTCGAGACGACCGCCGGGACCGCGACGCTCGCCGACCTCGCGGAGGCTCACCCGGAGGGCCGCCTGCTCTACACCTCGAGCGTCGAGGAGTTCCGCCGCATCGCCCCGGTCGCGGCCGCCCAGGGCCTGGCCGTCGTCAACGGCGGGTACGTCTACGACGCGGACCTGCTCGAGCGCGTCGCGGCGCGGTTCCCGCAGTGGCGGCTGTCGCCGGTCTCCGCCACCGACGTCGCGCACGTCCTCGCCGAGGTCGAGCCCCTGCGCGAGCTCGAGGTCGCGGAGGCGCTCGCGTCGGTCGACGCCGCGCTCGCCGACCAGGACTGCGACGTCGTGCTGCGCCGGTACGAGCCGGAAGCCCTGCCCGCGATGCTGCTGCACGACCGTGACGGCGACCACGCGCGCGAGGCGGCCCGCGTGGCCGAGACGGACGACCTGTGGGGCGAGATCCTCGCGGGTCTCAGCGGCCCGGCCCGCCCGCGTCGGCTGGTCCTCAACGACGCGAACGACACGGTGCGCGACCTGCTCGCGAGCCCCGACGCCGAGGTCCGTGCCGCGGGGGCCCGGTCCCTGTACGTCACCGCGGTGCTGGCGTCGGGCAAGGCGCTCCAGCCCGTCGAGGCCGCGCTCATGAACGACTCGCTGTCGCTCCTGCTGGCGCGCGCCCTCGCGACCCCCCGCCCCGACCAGCACACCGACCAGCACACCGACGAGGAGAACCGATGACCCGGTCCGTGGACCAGGTGAACGCCGCGCTGTACGACGTCCGCCGCATGCCCTACGGCCTCGCCCGCTCCACGGCCGCCGCGGCCGAGGTCGAGCGCGTCGAGGCCGAGGGGCCGGACGGGGCGCGCGCGTACGCGCTCTTCGTCCTCGTCGAGTCCTTCGTCTGGGGCGGCGAGGTCACCAAGGCCTACCTTCCGTTCACCAAGATGCTCCGCTGGTGGGACGAGCACCCCGAGCACTTCGACGCCGAGGACGCGCACTCGCTCTTCTGGTCGTTCAAGTGGATGGTCGGGCACCTCATGGAGTTCCCTACGGTTCCCGCCGCGCAGATCGAGCGCACGCTCGACGATATGGCGCGGCGCTACGCGCTCGCGGGGAACGGGACGAACGCCGTCGAGCTGGAGCGCTTCGAGTGGGCCCGCGAGCGGGGCGGCGCGGACGTCGAGGACGCCTATCGCGCCTGGGTCGCGACCCCGCGGGACGAGTACTCCCAGTGCGAGGCGTGCGAGCCGGGCGACCGCGCCGCATACCTCTTCGAGACGGGGCGCCACGAGGAGGGCATCCGGCTCCTCGAGCAGGTGCTCGAGGGGTCGCCCTCGTGCGCCACCGAGCCCGGTGACATGCTCTCCCACCTCCAGCTCGCGTACGTGGAGGTCGGCGACCCCGAGGCCGCCGCCCGCACGCACCGGCGCGGCCTGCGACACCTCGACACCGGGGTGTCGATGACGGGCCCGAAGGGCCGGCACGTCGAGTTCCTCGCGCGCACGGGCAACGCGTCGCGCGCGCTGCGCCTGCTCGGCGAGCACCAGGCGTTCCTCACCGAGACCGACTCGCCGGGCGACCGTCTCGGCTTCCTCACGAGCGTGAGCGTCGCGACCGGCGTGCTGCGGGCCGAGCACGCGGACGCGCCGCTCGCCCTGCGCGACGTGCCCGCGTCGACCGTCGCGGAGCTCGACGACTGGGTCCGCCGCGAGGCGGCCGAGCTCGCAGCGTCGTTCGACACCCGCAACGGCACGCGCGCGGCGTCCGAGCGTCTGCGGGCCGCGTGGGACCACGGGTCGCACACGGTCCCCGTCGACCTCTCGGTCCTGTCGGCCGCGCCGGGGGCCGGAGCGGGCGACCCGGCCGGTCTCGCGGTGGACGACGGCGCGGCAGATGTCCGGGCGGCGTCCTCACCGGGCGGCGCGACCCCGTCGCTCCCCGGCGGCGCGACCGGCGCAGACCCCGGCACGGAGCACGGCTCCGGGCACGTCGGGCACGCCGCGGCCGAGCCCAGCGACGCCGAGGGGCTGCTCCGGCTCGCCGACGACGTCGCGGGCGAGGACCCGGTGCGTGCGGCGCAGCTCCTGCGGCGCGCGTCGGCGCTCCTGGAGTCGGCGGGCCACCTCGACCGGGCCGGGTTCGCGCTCGCCGAGGCGGCCCAGCTCGCCGCGGTCGAGGGCGACGCCGAGGGCGCCGCCCCGGCGTTCGTGCACGCCCTCGCGCTCGTCCGCGCGGGCGGGGTCCCACCCCGGTTCGTCGGCCCCGTCGTCCGCGCGTACGCCCGGCTCGAGGCCGGGCGCGGCGACGTGACCGGAGCGCTCGCGCAGCTCCAGCGCACGCTGGACGACCTCGAGGCAGCCGGGTCCGCCGTCGCCGAGCCGGCCCCCCGTGCCGCCGACCTCGTCGAGCGGGACGCGGCGGCCGACGCGCAGGAACGTCGCGACCTGCGGGACACCCGAGCCCGGCTGCTGGCGACCGCGGGAGAGCTCGACGCTGCCGCGGCGCTCGCCGAGGCCGTGGCGGAGGAGTTCGCGCGCGCGGGGCAGGTCGGCGACGCCGCTCACGCGTTCTGGCTCGCGGGGCGCTCGCGCTGCGAGGCCGGTGCCGACGCGGAGGCCGTCGACCTCCTCGAGTCCGCGATGGAGGGCTTCGCGATCGTCCACGACCGCGACGCCCGGACGCTGGCGGCGAACGAGCTCGTCGCGACCCTGCGTCGCCTCGGTCGCGACCAGGACGCGGCGGCCGTCGGGGCGGGGCTCAACGGCTGACGGGCCCGCCGGCCGGGGCGGTGGGGGCGACGTCGTCGTACCAGCGCACCTCGTAGCGGTGCTGCTCGTACTCCCCCGTCGCGACGTGACGGTGCCCGGCGTCGGGCGCGGCGCCGAACCCGGCGAGCACCGCGTCGGGCGCCGCGGCCCGCGGGTCGTGCACCACGACGAGGCGCGCGCCCTGCCGGGCGAGGCTCGCGCCGAGCGCGAGGGCGGCGGGCGCGTCGGCGTCGTCGAGCTCGACGACGTCGACGGGTCCCGCCCAGCCCGCGCCGGCGAGTGCGAGGAGCCCCACGGACGCGGCTACCCCCGCCACCGGGCAGTCCCGCGCGGCCGGACGTGTCGCGACGGCCCACGCGGTGTCGAGCCAGGCGTCCGCGACGCCCGCCGCCGCGAGCGACGCCCGCGCCGAACCCCGCGTCGGCGCGGCTCCCGGCGCGACGACGACCACGGGCGCGGTCCCGTCCCCCTGCACGAGCCGGACACCGTCAACGAGTCGGACCAGCGCCGCGAGCGCCGCGGCGCGCGTGTCGTCGAGCACCGTGCTGCCACCCGCGGCGCCGGGGACGAGGAGCGGGGTACCGGGCAGGACGACGGCGCGGACGGTCACGGGCCCACCGTAACCGTCGTTGCGACGACCTCGGGCCAGCCCGGACGCCAGCGCCGGACGGCAGCGGCCGGCGGTACCCGACGGGGTGCACGCGGCGATGCGGCGGGACCGTGCCGTGCCGACGGCGCGCAGCGGCTCGCGCGACGCGGGTGCGCCGCCGCGAGCGCCCGCGGGCGACGTCCGCGATGCGACGTCCAGGGGCGCGCGCGAGTACGGTGGGTGGGTGAGCTTCTTCGGGGCGCGGGACGACGACGACCGGCGGGACGGTGATCCCGGCGGGGTTCCGGACGGCGGGGCGGTCCCCGGCCGCGCCGGGGACGAGCTGCAGTCGCAGGTCGAGGACCTCCTGGCGCGAGAGCTGGGACAGGTCGCGACCGACGTGCTGCGTCCCCCGACCCCGCTGGCGCTCTCCCGGATCATCGAGTGGATCACGGACAGCGGCTACAGCTACTTCGTCGACTCCGACGGTGACGTGGGCGGGCTGTGGCACGGCCGCCTCTTCTACTTCCTGCTCTTCGGCCACGGTGACGAGATCCTCCAGGTCCGCGGCCAGTGGAACCGCGACCTCGCGCTCGAGCGGCTGGAGGAGATCCTCGAGTTCTGCAACGAGTGGAACGCCGACCGGATCTGGCCCAAGACGTACACGCGCGTGCGCGACAACGGGATGATCCAGGTCTTCACCGAGGTGACCGTCGACCTCGAGCACGGGGTGACGGACGACCAGCTCGACCAGCTCCTCCAGTGCGGGCTGAGCACCGGGTCGATGTTCTTCGACGCGCTCGACGAGTTCTACCCCGACCCCGCGAGGCAGGCGCCATGACGCAGGCCCGCACCAACTGGTTCACGCGCCTGTTCGGCAACCGCCGGCCGAAGGCGCCCGACTCGCTCCCCCGCGAGGAGGAGCTGCCGCGCGCGCTGTCGATGGCGCGCATCGGCGACCACCTCACGCGCCGCGGCTACCACTTCCGCGTGGACGACGACGGCGACATCACCGGGACGTGGGACGGGCACCGGTTCTGGTTCCTGCTGCTCGGCGACCGTTCCGAGATCCTCCAGGTCCGGGGTCGCTGGTCGACGTCGCTCCCCCTCGAGTCGCGGCTCGTGACCCTCCAGGCCGTCAACGACTGGAACCGCGAGCGCATCTGGCCCAAGGTCTACGTCCGCGAGGAGGCAGGCCGGCTCGCGCTCTACGCGGAGGTCTCCGTGGACCTCGAGCACGGCGCGACGGACGACCAGCTCGCGCAGACCGTCTCGTGCGGTCTCGGGACCGCCGTGCAGCTCTTCCACGCCATCGGCGCGCAGCTGCCCCCGGGAACGCTGGACGGCTGACGTCGGCTCACGAGCGGGGCTCTCACTCCGGTCGCGCTCGACGCCGACCTACCCGTCCTGCCTGACCCGCCCGCACTCGACGTCGGACGCCCGGGGGTTCAGGCGCGGAGCGTGGGGAGGCCCAGGACGACGGGGCCGGACGGGGCGCCGCCGCCGTGTCCGTGCCCGTGGTCGTCGTCGCCCCCGCCGAGGCGGGCGCGCTCGCGCGTCGCCCAGGCGTCGCCGGAGCGGGTGCGGCGCACCGCGAACGTGCCGCCCGCGAGCGCCGAGTCGGCGATGAGGTGGTGGGGGGCCGAGCGCGTGACCTCCACCGTCACGACGTCGCCGGGTCGCGGCAGGCGAGGGTCGAGGCCGTCCGCGAGGCGCGGGTCCGCGAGCCCGGGCGTCGCGGCGGAGGACGGCGTTGCGTCGTCGGGCGCCGTGGGCACGACGTCCGCGGGGAGCGCGAGGTGGACGAGCCGGTTGTCGGGGGCGCGACCGGTCACGCGGTGCGTCGCGCCGTCCTTGCGGCCGGCGCCCTCGCCGACCAGCACGTCGATCGTCCGGCCGACCTGACGGGCCGACTCCTCGCCCGCGATGCGCTCCTGGAGCGCCTGGAGCCGCTCGAAGCGCTCCTGCACGACCTCCTTGGGGAGCTGGTCGTCCATCGTCGCGGCAGGCGTCCCGGGGCGGGGCGAGTACTGGAACATGAAGGCCGAGGCGAAGCGGGAGGCCTCGACGACGCGCATCGTCTCCGCGAAGTCCTCCTCGGTCTCCCCGGGGAACCCGACGATGATGTCGGTCGTGATGGCGGCGTCGGGCAGGACGGCGCGCACGCGGTCGAGGATGCCGAGGAAGCGCTCGGAGCGGTAGGAACGGCGCATGGCGCGCAGGATCCGGTCGGACCCCGACTGGAGCGGCATGTGGAGCTGGGGCATGACGTTCGGCGTCTCGGCCATCGCCGCGATGACGTCGTCGGTGAACGCGGCCGGGTGCGGCGACGTGAAGCGGACGCGCTCGAGGCCGTCGATCGTCCCGCACGCGCGCAGGAGCTTGGCGAACGCGCCGCGGTCGCCGAACTCCACGCCGTAGCTGTTCACGTTCTGGCCGAGCAGGGTGACCTCGATGGCTCCGGCCTCGACGAGCGCCCCGACCTCGGCGAGGACCTCGCCCGGGCGGCGGTCGCGCTCCTTGCCGCGCAGGTGCGGCACGATGCAGAACGTGCACGTGTTGTTGCAGCCGACGCTGATCGAGACCCAGCCGGCGTAGACCGACTCGCGCTTGGTCGGCAGCGTGGACGGGAAGACCTGGAGCGACTCGGCGATCTCGACCTGCGCGGCCTCGTTGTGGCGCGCCCGCTCGAGCAGCACGGGCAGCGCGTCGAGGTTGTGGGTGCCGAACACGACGTCGACCCACGGCGCCTTCTCGACGATCGTGCCCCTGTCCTTCTGGGCGAGGCACCCGCCGACGGCGATCTGCATCCCGGGCCGCGCGGCCTTCACCGAGGCGAGCTGCCCGAGGTTCCCGTAGAGGCGCGTCGCGGCGTTCTCCCGCACCGCGCACGTGTTGATCACGACGACGTCGGCGCGGTTCGCGGCCTCGTCGTCCGCGCTCGCGCGCGTGTACCCCGCCTCCTCCAGCATCCCCGCCATGTGCTCGGAGTCGTGGACGTTCATCTGGCAGCCGAGCGTGCGGACGACATAGGTGCGCGGGCGCGCGTCGTCGACCAGCGCACCGGGGGTGGCGCGGGGTGCGAGCGGGGCCGGGACGGGGGCGGGGGCGATCGTGGACATCACCGTCCAGGGTACGGCGCCGGGCGCTGTGTTACTGAACTGTTGCCCGACTGTTGCCGGATGAGGTGGCACCGCGCAACAGAAGGGACATAGTGTCCAGGAATGGCCGACGAAACCTCTTCGCCGTCCGACGCGCAGCGCAGCGCGCAGGACGCTCAGCCCCTCCCCGCCGAGCAGGTCCTCGGTGAGCCGCTCGTCGAGCTGCGCGACGTCAACAAGCACTTCGGGGACCTGCACGTGCTGCGGGACATCAACCTCACGGTCCGGCGCGGCGAGGTGCTCGTCGTCATCGGACCGTCGGGCTCCGGCAAGTCGACACTGTGCCGCGCGATCAACCGGCTGGAGACCATCGACTCCGGGGAGATCCGCGTCGACGGGCAGCCCCTGCCCCAGGAGGGCAAGGAGCTCGCCCGGCTGCGTTCCGACGTCGGCATGGTCTTCCAGTCCTTCAACCTCTTCGCGCACAAGACGATCCTCGACAACGTCACGCTCGGCCCCGTCAAGGTGCGGCGCGAGAAGGGGAAGGTCGCCAAGGACCGCGCGCTCGCGCTGCTCGACCGCGTCGGCGTGATGAACCAGGCGCAGAAGATGCCCGCCCAGCTCTCCGGCGGGCAGCAGCAGCGCGTCGCCATCGCCCGCGCGCTCGCCATGCAGCCCAAGGTCATGCTGTTCGACGAGCCCACCTCGGCGCTCGACCCCGAGATGATCAACGAGGTCCTCGACGTCATGGTCGCCCTCGCCAAGGAGGGCATGACCATGATCGTCGTCACGCACGAGATGGGCTTCGCCCGCAAGGCCGCGAACCGGGTCGTCTTCATGGCCGACGGCCAGATCGTCGAGGAGGCCCACCCCGAGGAGTTCTTCACGGCGCCCAAGAGCGACCGCGCCAAGGACTTCCTCTCGAAGATCCTCACCCACTGAAGCCCGCCGGGCACCCACGGGCCCGGCCCGACAGCCCCAGAACCCGGTCGACCGTCGAGGCACACCTTCGACGGGCGGCCACCACTCACGAAGGGTAGGAACGATGCGCACACGACACGCAGGTGCTGCCGTGCTGGCCGCTCTCACCGCGCTCACGCTCGCGGCGTGCGGCGGCGGCGAGGTCGGCGGCGAGGACACCGCGACCGACGGAGCCACCGACTCGGGCGACACCGGCGGCGGCGCCGAGGGCTCGATCAAGATCGGCATCAAGTTCGACCAGCCGGGGCTCGGGTACCAGGACGGCTCCACCTACACGGGCTTCGACGTCGACGTCGCCACGTACGTCGCGGGAGAGCTCGGCTACGGCGAGGACCAGATCGAGTGGGTCGAGGCGCCGTCCGCCCAGCGCGAGACGATGCTCCAGACCGGTCAGGTCGACATGATCTTCGCGACCTACTCCATCACCGACACGCGCAAGGAGACGGTCGCGTTCGCCGGGCCGTACTTCGTGGCCGGGCAGGACCTGCTCGTCGCCGAGGACAACACGGACATCACGGGGCCGGAGTCTCTCGAGGGCAAGAACCTGTGCTCCGTCACGGGCTCGACGTCCGCGCAGCGCATCAAGGACGAGTACGCCGCGGGCGTGCAGCTCCTCGAGCGCCCCGGGTACGCCGAGTGCGTCACCGCGCTCACCGCCGGCCAGGTCGACGCCGTCACGACCGACGACATCATCCTCGCGGGCCTCGCGGCCCAGCCCGCGAACAAGGGCAAGGTGAAGGTCGTCGGGGCGCCGTTCTCGACCGAGCGCTACGGCGTCGGCCTCCCGCAGGACAACGACGTCTGCGAGGACGTCAACGCCGCGATCGAGAAGATGATCGAGGACGGTTCCTGGGAGGAGTTCGTCACCAAGAACACCGAGGGCACCGGGTACACGCCCAACGCCAGCGAGAACCCGCCGACGGTCGACCCCTGCGCCTGACCGTCCACGGTCGGGGGAGCCGCGCGACGGTGCGCCGCTCCCCCGGCCGCCGGGCCGTCGACGCGGCCCGGCACGTACCCTCCCGGAGGACCACCAACCGTGGGTGACTACCTGTCGCAGACCTGGGCGCTCGCCCGGGAGTACGACGTGCTCGGCGCGTTCTGGGTCAACATCCAGCTGACGTTCTGGGCCGCGATCCTCTCGCTCGTGCTCGGCACGGCGCTCGCGCTCATGCGGATCTCCCCCGTGCCGAGCCTGCGCTGGGCGGGGACCGCGTACGTCAACGTGTTCCGCAACACGCCGCTGACGATCATCATGACGTTCATGGTGCTGGGCCTGTGGGGGCAGCTCAACGTCACGCTCGCCCCGGACTTCGCGGCGAACTTCTTCCGGCTCGCCGTCGTCGGCCTGGCGATCTACCACGCCGCGTTCGTGTGCGAGTCGATCCGGTCCGGCGTGAACACGGTGCCGATCGGCCAGGCGGAGGCGGCGCGGGCGATCGGCCTGTCGTTCCTGCCCGCGGCGCGGCTCATCATCCTGCCCCAGGCATTCCGCGGCGCCGTCGCGCCGCTCGGCAACACGCTCATCGCGCTGCTGAAGAACTCGACCGTCGCCGCCGCGGCGAGCGTGACGACCGAGACCTCGAGCCTCATGAAGACGATGATCGAGTTCAACTCGAACTACATCTACGGGATCTTCCTGACGTTCGCGATCGGCTACGTCATCCTCGTCATCCCTATCGGCCTGCTCACCACGTCCCTCTCCAACCGACTGGCGGTCCGCCGATGAGCACCCAGCAGTCCGTCCTCTTCGACGCCCCGGGTCCCCGCGCGCGCCGCGCGATCCTGCTGGGCAACATCGTCGGCGCCATCGTCGTCCTCGGGATCGCCGCGCTCGTCCTCGTGGCGCTCGGCAACAAGGGCCAGCTCGCCCCGGAGCTGTGGTCGTCGCTGTTCACGGCCGACGCCTGGCAGTACTACTTCATCCCCGGTCTCCAGAACACGCTGCGGGCCGCAGGGTTCGCCATCGTGGGCGCGCTCGCGTTCGGGCTCCTGTTCGGCACCGGCCGACTCTCGCACCTGCGCGCCGTGCGCGTCGTGAGCGGCATCGTGGTCGAGTTCTTCCGGGCCGTACCCGTGCTGCTCATGATGATCTTCTTCTGGCTGCTCCTGGGCTTCAACAACGTCGACGACGCGCCGTTCCTCGCCGTGGTCTTCGCGCTCGTGCTCTACAACGGTTCCGTCATCGCCGAGCTCGTGCGGTCGGGCGTCGGCAACCTCCCCAAGGGGCAGGGCGAGGCCGGGCTCGCGATCGGGCTCACGCAGGGTCAGACGCTGCGCTCGGTCCAGCTCCCCCAGGCGCTCATCGCGATGCTCCCCGCGCTCGTCTCGCAGCTCGTCGTCGTCCTCAAGGACTCCGCGCTCGGGCAGATCATCACGTACAACGAGCTCCTGCGGGCCGCGCAGCTCTACGGCGTCGGCAACGGCAACATCCTGCAGTCGCTCGTGCTCGCCGCCGTGATCTTCATCGTCATCAACTGGATGCTCACGCTCGTGGCGCGGTGGCTCTCCCGCTTCCTCAGCGGCCGCACGGCCGGCGCGACCGCCGCCGGCCCCGGCATCGGCAACCCCACGGTCGTCGCGGGAGGACCGACCGAGGACGCCCCCGCCGTCTCCGCGACCCGCTGACGGCCTCAGTCGAGCGGGGGTTCGGAGGCCTCGGCGTCGAGCTCCCGCTGGACGATCTCGAACGCCAGCGACGGGCTGTAGCCCTTGCGGGCGAGCGCCCCGACGGTCCGGCGCACCCGCACGTCGCGGTCGAGGCCGCGCGTGCGGGCGAGGCGCGTGCGGGCGAGCTCCAGGGCCGCGTCAGCCTCGGAGTCGTCGTCGACCTGCTCGAGCGCCGCGGCGCCGACCTCGCCGTCGATACCGCGCCGCCGTAGCTCCGTGGAGATCGCGCGGCGGGACAGCCCGCGCTCGGCGTGCCGGGTGCGGACGATCATCTCGGCGTACTGCGCGTCGTCGACGAGACCGACTTCCTCGAACCGGTCGAGGATCGGCAGGACGACGTGCTCGGGATAGCCCTTGCGCGCGAGGGACTGCGCGAGCTCGGCGCGGCTCTTGGGTGCGGCCGTGAGGATGCGCAGCACCGTCTCCCGCGCGCGCTCGGCGAGGTCGGCGTCGCTGATCTCGCCGCGCTCCACGAGCTCGTGCAGGGTCGGGCGCGGGCGCCGCCCAGCCTTGCGGCCGGGACGACGCCCGTCGTCCTCCTCGGACGGGCTCGGCGGCTCGAAGCCGTCCTCCCCGTCCCGCTCGTCGATCAGAACGGCGACTTCTTCCCCTTGGCGGCCGCGGCCGGGGCCTTTGCCGCGGCAGGCGCGGCCGCGCCGTCGGCCGGGACCGTCACGCCCGCGGCCGGGTCGGCCGGCGCGTCGATCTTGGCCCCGACGCCGAGCTTCTCCTTGATCTTCTTCTCGAGCTCGTTGGCGAGGTCCGGGTTGTCGCGCAGGAACGAGCGCGCGTTCTCCTTGCCCTGACCGAGCTGGTCGCCGCCGTAGGTGAACCACGACCCGGACTTGCGCACGAACCCGTGCTCCACGCCCATGTCGATGAGGCCGCCCTCGCGGGAGATGCCGACGCCGTAGAGGATGTCGAACTCGGCCTGCTTGAAGGGCGGCGCCATCTTGTTCTTGACGACCTTGACGCGGGTCCGGTTGCCGACCGCGTCAGTGCCTTCCTTGAGCGTCTCGATACGACGGATGTCCAGGCGGACGGACGCGTAGAACTTCAGCGCCTTGCCACCGGTCGTCGTCTCGGGCGAGCCGAAGAACACGCCGATCTTCTCGCGGAGCTGGTTGATGAAGATCGCGGTGGTCCCGGAGGCGCTGAGCGCACCCGTGATCTTGCGCAGCGCCTGCGACATGAGGCGGGCCTGGAGACCGACGTGGCTGTCGCCCATCTCGCCCTCGATCTCCGCCTTGGGCACGAGGGCCGCGACGGAGTCGATGACGATGATGTCGAGCGCGCCCGAGCGGATCAGCATGTCGGTGATCTCGAGCGCCTGCTCGCCGGTGTCCGGCTGGGAGACCAGGAGCGCGTCCGTATCCACACCGAGCTTCTTGGCGTACTCCGGGTCGAGGGCGTGCTCGGCGTCGATGAACGCCGCGATGCCGCCCGCGCGCTGCGCGCTCGCGACGGCGTGCAGCGCGACGGTCGTCTTGCCGGAGGACTCCGGGCCGTACACCTCGATGACGCGACCGCGCGGCAGGCCGCCGATGCCGAGCGCGATGTCGAGCGCGATGGAGCCCGTGGGGATGACCTCGACGGGGGCGCGACCCTCCTCGCCGAGGCGCATCACGGAGCCCTTGCCGAAGCTCCGGTCGATCTGGGCGAGGGCTGCCTCGAGCGCCTTCTCGCGGTCTGCGGGTGCGGGCATGTCAGTCCACCTTCGGTTCGACGTTCATCTGTTCGTTGTGGCCCGACGCTACGGGCAGCCACCGACACGCGGCTTCCGGCGACCCTCGAGCCTGTGGATCGTCGTGCCGGACCGGCGTCCTGGACCCGCCGGAGCGCGCCCTGTGCACAACTCTAGCCGAACACGTGTTCGATCCGGGAACCCGCCCCGGCGTGTCACGACCCCGCCGCTCACGCGTCGTCGGACGACGACCACGACTCCCCCGGGCGCAGGACCACGACGCGGGTCCCGGGCGCCTCGCGCTGCGCGGCCGCCTCGAACGCCGCCCCCGCGTGGTCCATCCAGCCGCGCGGGAGGTGCCGCCCGCCTGGGGCGTGGAGCGTGCCCCAGTGCACCGGGATCGCGACGCCCACGCCCACCTCGGCGCACACGCGCGCCGCCTGCGCGGGACCGAGGTGCCCGCCCGACAGGCGCGGGCCCCACCCGCCGACCGGCACGAGCGCGACGTCCACCGGACCGCCCGCGAGCGCCGGCAGGTGGACCATGTCCGGGTAGTGCTCGGTGTCCCCGACCGCCCACACCCGCACCCCGCCCGGGCCGTCCGCCCGCACGAGGTGCCCGTTCGCCGCGTTGGGCCGGTGCGGCATCGGCCGGTGCCCGTGCACCGCCGCCACGAGGCGCACCTCGACCCCCGCCGCCTCCGGCCCGACCCCGTGCCACGCGTCGTCGAGCCCGACCCCGCGCAGGCCCTTGGCGCGCAACCAGCGCGCGTTCGCCGGGGCCGTGAGCACGGGCGCGTCGCCGAGGAGGCGCAGCGAGTGCAGCTCCGCGTGGTCGTGGTGCAGGTGGGACAGCAGGACGGCATCGCTGTCCTGCCACACCGCGGCGGGCCGTCCCCCGCGCCGCCTCAGCATCCCCGCGTGCCGGTGCAGGAGCGGGTCGGTGACGAGGCGCACGCCCGGCGCCCCCGCGCGTCCGGACCGCACGTCGAGGACGACGCTCGAGTGGCCGAGCCACGTCACGCGGACGCTCACGGCTCCCCCACCCGACGCCCCGCGCCGTCCGCCGCCGGGGCGACGGACCGCACACCGAGGTCGACGAGCCACGCCACGAGGCGCCGGTGCACCGCCTCCGCGCCGACGAGCATCGGCGTCCCGTCCACGTCCTCGAGCTCGTCGTCGGGCAGCTCGAGGCGCGCGGGATGCAGCAGGACGGCCTCGTTCTGGGCGCCGCCGAGGCCGCCGTGCGACCCGACCAGCCCTTCGAACGCGTGCACCATCCCGACCTCGTCCACGCGCGAGACGAGCACGAGGTCGCCCGCGTCCTCGAGCCCCGCCACGCGCAGCAGGTCCGCCGCCGCGCGCGACCCGTGGCCCGCGAGCGGGTCCTCGCCCACGACCTCCCCGGTCCGCAGGTCGCGCGAGCCGCCACGCCCGTGCGCCCGCACCTCCCCGCCCGCACCGCGCTCGACGACGACGCCGACCGCCGGGTTCGCGACGAGACCCGGGAGCAGCCGCGGCCACCGTTCGCGGACCTCGTCGCCCGTGAGCCGGCGGGGCTCGCGCGGGAACCAGACCATGCCCAGGTTGCCCGACCCCACGACCGCGACCTCGGGCAGCTCGGGCAGCGCGGCGCCCTCGGCGCCGGGGCGCCGCTCGCTCCGGTCCGGACCGACCATCATGCGCCCGTGGCCCGGACGAGCACGGCCGTCCTCGCCCGACGCCCCGGGCCGCAGCGCGTTGAGGGCGGTGTTGGCCGGGCCCCACGACTCGCTGTCCGGCGAGGTGGCCCGACGCCGTCCCTCGGCGCGGGCGTCCTCCCCGCCGCGGCGCACCCCGGCGCGCCGGACGGGCTCGGGCGCCATGAGGCGCCGGACCTCGTCGAGGAAGGACCGACCCTCGACCTGCTCGAACGTGGCGCCGAGCGACTGCCCGTGGTCGGACAGCACGACGACGTCGTAGCGGCGGGGCGCGACGGCGGCGACCTGCTCCCAGAGCCCGACGACCCGGTCGAGGCCCTCCAGCGCTCGCAACGACTCGGGGCGCAACGGCCCGGCGTGGTGGGCGATCTCGTCGTAGTCGACGAGGTCGACGCACACCACCGGCGCCCCGCGCACGAGCTGCTCCGCGACGAGCGTCGTGTTGAGGTCGCGCAGCACGACGTTCGTCACCGCGCGCAGCACCGGGTACCAGCCGAGGCGCGACACCCGGGGCTCGACGCCCCGCACGGCCTGCTGCCAGCCCTGGTAGAGCTCCTTGAGGAACTCCCCGAGCGCGACGACGACCGCACGCACGAGCACGAACGGGCTCGCGAAGAAGTGCACGAACATCTGGCCCGGCCCGAGCCCCTCGCGGGCTCGGCTCATGACGAGCAGGCTCGTCGCCGCGTCACCGGAGAACATGGTCGAGACCGCGACGCCGCCACCTGCGAGCAGGCCCGCGCCGTCGCTCGTCCGGGCCTCGACCGCCGCCGCGTCGGCGGGCCGGTTCGTCACGACGAGCCGGCCGAGCGCGCGCGACCACCAGCGGAACGCGGGCACGTGCTCGGTCGAGCCGTGCAGGAGGCCGATCGTGGAGGCCGGCGTGGTCGCGGGCACGCGCGCCCACCAGGTCGTGAGGTGGTGGCTCCCGCTCCCGAGCCAGCGCGCGAGCGTCGGGGCGAGCCCGGCCTGGAGCGCGTAGTCGAGCGTGGGGCGCGCGACGCCGTCGAGCAGGACGACGAGCAGTCCCACCGGGCGCTCGGTCGCACTCGCGGCCCCCGGGTCGCGTCGCGGCACGCCGGCCTGCCGGCGCGCCCGCCGGAGCAGGTCGCCGAGGACGTACTCGTTGTCGCTCGCCCCGACCACCCAGCGCCCGAGCGCCATGAGGACGGCCGCGAGCACCAGCACCGCGAGCACGTCCACCCACGAGCCGCTCCGGAACCCCGGCAGGTACGTGAGCGCCGCCCACGCGACCGCGAGCTGGGCCACCACGCCCGACACGAGCGCGCCGACCACGCCGAACCGGTGCGCCAGACGCCGGAGCACGGGTCGCAGGAGCACGTCGCCCAGCCCGACCGCGAGCGCCGCGAGGACGAGCGACCACGGGTTGGTGACCTCGACCCCGGGGACGAACCAGATCGCGAGCCCGAGGCCGACGGTCGTCGAGACGAGCGACCAGACGGCTCCGCGCACGTCCGCCGCGGTCACGCGGACCGCGGCAAAGCCTCGGGCGGGAGCGCTCATGCCGCCATCATCGTGGCCCGCGGCCCGTCGCGCCCCTCGGCGGTCCCCGGTCGGCCGGCGCCGGCGGGGTCAGCGGCGCGGCGGGGCCTGGCGGTGGTCGTCGTGGCCCCAGCGCCGCGCGTCGGGCACGTCGAGCGCGTCGCACAGGGCGTGCCAGACGACGCGCGGCTCGACGCCGTCCTCGAGCGCCTGGGCGGCCGTCCGGTCGTCGAGCGCGGACAGCACCTGCTCGCGGACGTAGGCGCGTCCCAGGGACGCGCCGAACACCTCGTCGACCAGCTCGGAGAACTCGCGGTAGCGCACGGGACCAGCCTCCCACGGGACGACCGCCGTCCCGTCCCCTCCGCCTGACCGACCGCCGCGCGGCGCGTGTGGGTGGGCGCGACAACAATGGGCGGGTGACCACGGACCCGCTCGCGCGCTTCGCCGCGCCCACGCGCGCCTGGTTCTCGGGCGCGTTCGACGCGCCGACCGCGGCGCAGGCCGGCGCGTGGGACGCGGTGTCGAGCGACCGGCACGCGCTCGTCGTGGCGCCGACCGGGTCGGGCAAGACGCTCGCGGCGTTCCTGTGGTCGCTCGACCGGATCATGAGCGCGCCCGCGGCCGGCGAGGTCGCGCGCGAGCAGCGCTGCCGCGTCGTGTACGTCTCGCCGCTCAAGGCGCTCGCGGCGGACGTCGAGCGCAACCTCCGCTCCCCGCTCGCGGGCATCCGCCAGGCGGCGGTGCGGCTGGGGCTCGACGTGCCGGACGTGGTCGTCGGGACGCGCACGGGCGACACGCCCACGAGCGAGCGCCGGCGCCTCGCGACGCATCCGCCGGACATCCTCATCACCACGCCCGAGTCGCTGTTCCTCGTGCTGACCTCGCAGGCGCGCGCCGGGCTCGCGGGCGTCGAGACCGTGATCGTCGACGAGATCCACGCCGTGGCGGGGACCAAGCGTGGCGCGCACCTCGCGGTGTCGCTCGAACGTCTCGACGCCTTCCTCGAGGCGCAGGACCGCCCGCCCGCGCAGCGCATCGGGCTCTCGGCGACGGTCCGCCCCGTCGAGGCCGTCGCGACGTTCCTCGGTGGGCACCGCCCGGAGGCGGAGGCGGGACGCGAGGTCGTCGTCGTGCAGCCTCCGGCGACCAAGCGCATCGAGGTCGACGTCGTGGTGCCCGTCCCCGATCTCGCGGACCTCGGCACGGCCGCCCTGGTGCCCGACGCCGGCGCGCGCCCGGGCACGGAAGCTTCTGGGGGTGGGGGCGCGGGTCGCGGAGCGGCGGACGGGAACGTGCTGCCGCCCTTGCCCCCGGGCGAGCGCGACCTGTCCGGACCCGCGACCTCCCGCCCGACCGGGGCGCCGGACGTCCGGCCGCAGCGCCCGTCGGTGTGGCCGCACGTCGAGGAGCGCGTCGTCGACCTCGTCGCCGACCACCGCTCGACCCTCGTGTTCACGAACTCCCGCCGCGGCGCCGAGCGCCTCACGGCGCGCATGAACGAGGTGTGGGCGGAGCGCCAGGGCGAGGACGTGCTCGACCCGGGGACGATCACCGCGGCGCAGGTGCAGGCGCAGTCGGGCGCGAGCTCGGGCGTCGAGCCCGTCATCGCGCGCGCGCACCACGGGTCGATGAGCCGGGCGGAGCGTACGCGGACGGAGACCGAGCTCAAGGACGGGCGGCTGCCCGCGGTCGTCGCGACGTCGAGCCTCGAGCTCGGCATCGACATGGGCGCGGTGGACCTCGTGGTGCAGGTCGGCGCCCCACCGTCGGTCGCGTCCGGGCTCCAGCGCATCGGGCGCGCCGGACACCAGGTGGGGGCCGTGTCGCACGGCGTCGTGTTCCCCACGCACCGGGGCGACCTCGTCCCCTCCGCGGTCGTCGCCGAGCGCATGCGCACCGGCGGCATCGAGGAGCTCCACGTGCTCGCGAACCCGCTCGACGTGCTCGCGCAGCAGGTCGTGGCCATGGTCGCGGTCGACGAGTGGACGGTCGCGGAGCTCGCGACCGTCGTGCGGCGCAGCGCGCCCTACGCCCACCTGGGCGACGCGTCGCTGCACGCGGTGCTCGACATGCTCGCGGGGCGGTACCCGAGCGAGGACTTCGGCGAGCTGCGCGCGCGCATCGTGTGGGACCGCGCGTCGGGCCGGCTCACGGGGCGGCCGGGCGCGCTGCGGCTCGCCGCGACGAGCGGCGGCACGATCCCCGACCGCGGGATGTACGGCGTCTTCCTCGCGACCGACTCCGCCACGGGCACGGTCGCCGGGGACCCGGACACGGCCGGCGGCCGCGCGCCGCGCGGCGGCAAGCGCGTCGGCGAGCTCGACGAGGAGATGGTCTACGAGTCGCGCGTCGGCGACACCTTCACGCTCGGGTCGAGCACGTGGCGCATCGAGGACATCACGCCCGACCGCGTCCTGGTCACGCCCGCCCCGGGGATCCCCGGGCGCCTGCCCTTCTGGAAGGGCGACTCCCCCGGGCGGCCCGCCGAGCTCGGCCGGGCGCTCGGCGCCTGGGTGCGCGAGACCGACGCGCTCGCGGCCGACGACCACGACGCCGCGGCCGACCGGCTGCGCGCCGCCGGGCTCGACGCGTGGGCGAGCGACAACCTCCTCGCGTACCTCCGCGAGCAGCGCGACGCGACCGGGCGCGTGCCGGACGACCGGACGGTCGTCGTCGAGCGGTTCCGCGACGAGCTCGGCGACTGGCGCGTCGTCGTGCACTCTCCGTACGGGGCCAAGGTCCACGCGCCGTGGGCGCTCGTGCTCGCCGCGCGGCTGCGCGAGCGGTACGGGGTGGACGCCGCCGCGATGCACGCCGACGACGGCATCGTCCTGCGCCTGCCGGACACCGGCGACTCGTGGCTCGAGGGGGCGACCGACGGTTCGGGCGGGCTCGGCGGGGACGCGCCCGTCGTCGGCGTGGAGGACCTGCTGCTCGACCCGGACGACGTGCTCGACGCGGTGCGCGACGAGCTCGGCGGATCGGTCATGTTCGCCTCCCGGTTCCGCGAGGCGGCGGCCCGCGCGCTCCTGCTCCCGCGTCGCCGCCCGGACCGCCGCCAGCCGCTGTGGCAGCAGCGCCAGCGCTCGGCCCAGCTCCTGTCGGTGGCGTCCGAGTACCCCGAGTTCCCGATCGTGCTCGAGGCGGCGCGCGAGTGTCTCCAGGACGACTTCGACGTCGCCGCGCTCACCGACCTCATGCGTGACCTCGCGGCGGGGCGCGTGCGCCTCGTCGAGGTCACGACGCCCACGCCCTCGCCCTTCGCGCAGTCCCTGCTGTTCGGGTACACGGCGCAGTTCCTGTACGACGGCGACGCCCCGCTCGCGGAGCGCCGCGCCGCCGCGCTGTCTCTCGACCCCACGCTGCTCGCCGAGCTGCTGGGCGGCGACGGCGTCGCGGCCCAGCTCGCCGACCTGCTCGACCCGGCGCAGATCGAGCGGACCGAGGCCGAGCTCGGCGCGCTCGCGCCCGAGCGGCAGGCCCGGCACGCCGAGGACGTGTGGGACGTGCTGCGCCGGCTGGGCCCGCTCACCGAGGCCGAGGTCGCGGCGCGGACCCGCGAGGACGTGCGCGCCGACGTCGCGGCCTGGCTGCGCGAGCTCGAGGCCGCGCGCCGCATCATGCCCGTGCGGCTGGCGGGGGTCGCGCCCGAGCGCGCGCAGCAGTGGGCGGTCGTGGAGGACGCCGGGCGCCTGCGCGACGCGCTGGGCGTCGCGCTGCCCGTCGGCATCCCCGAGGTGTTCACCGAGCCCGTCCCCGACCCGCTGGGCGACCTCGTGCGCCGCCACGCGCGCACGCACGGCCCGTTCACCGCCGCCGACCTCGCCGCGCGTCTCGGCCTGGGCGTCGCCGTCGTCGTGCAGACGCTCGAACGGCTCGAGGCGGCACGGCTCGTCGTCCGGGGGCGCCTGCGGCCCGAGTCGATCGGCGGCACCGGGGACGACTGGTGCGACGCCGAGGTGCTCCGCGTGCTGCGACGCCGCTCGCTCGCGGCGCTCCGCGCGGAGGTGGAGCCGGTCCCCGCGGAGACCCTCGGCGTCTTCCTGCCGCGGTGGCAGGGACTGGGAGCGCTGCGCGGGACGGACGGCCTGCTGCGCGTCGTCGAGCAGCTCTCGGGAGCGGCTGTGCCCGCGTCGGCCCTCGAGACGCTCGTCCTGCCGTCCCGCGTCACCGACTACACGCCGACGATGCTCGACGAGCTGACGACGACCGGAGAGGTCGTCTGGTGCGGTCATGCGGCCCTCCCGGGGTCCGGTGGCGGCGACGGGCTCGTCAGCCTGCACCTCGCGGAGTGGGCGCCGCTCACGCTCCCGGACCCCGGGCCCGCGCCCGAGACCGGGCTGCACGCGACCCTCCTCGACCTCCTCGACGGCTCGGGCGGGTACTTCCTCCCGCGCCTCGCGGAGCGGGCGGGCGCGGACGTCGGCCCGACGCTCGAGGCGTTGTGGGACCTCGTGTGGTCCGGCCACGTGACGAACGACGGGCTGGGCTCGCTGCGCGCCCGGCTCGGTGCTGGGGGCGGCGCCCACCGCGCCCCCCGCGCGCCGGCGCGCGCGCGTCCGGTCGGACGCGGGCGGTTCGCCGGGCTGCGCCCCCCGGTCTCCCCCGACACCACCCTGCGCGGCGGCGCCGGCCGCTGGTCGGCGCTGCCCGCGCGCGAGGCCGACCCCACCCGCCGGGCGCACGCGCTCGCGCGCGTCCTGCTCGACCGCCACGGCGTGCTCACGCGTGCCGTCGCGCCCGCCGAGGGCGTGGCGGGATCGTTCCGCGCCGTGTACCGCGTGCTCAGCGAGCTGGAGGCGACCGGGGCCGCGCGGCGCGGGTACTTCGTCGAGCACCTCGGCGGCTCGCAGTTCGCGCTCCCGGGCGCGGTCGACCAGCTCCGGACCGACGGGCAGGATCGCGAGCGAGCGCTCGAGGCGGCCGCAGCCCGTGGGCTGCGCCGTGCACCCGGTGGCGATCTCGCCCCGGCGCCCGGCGACCCGATGCTCGGCGACCCGATGCTTGGCGACCTGATGCTCGACGACCGGATGCTGGGCGGCAACCGGACCGCGCGCGGCGGTCCGCGCCCGGGCGCCGTCCTCCTCGCCGCGACCGACCCCGCCAACCCGTACGGCGCGGCACTGCCGTGGCCGGCGCGACCGTCCGCCGTCGGGCCTGGTGCAGCGACCACCACGACCGTCGCGGCGCACGCCGGAGGCGGTGCCGTGCCGGCGGACCGCGCCGCGACCGGTGCCGACACACCGCGCGGGCACCGTCCCGGGCGCAAGGCCGGGGCCGTCGTCGTGCTGAGCGACGGCGACCTCGCGCTGTACGTCGAGCGCGGGGGCCGGTCCGTCCTGTCGTTCGTCGACGGCCCGCGGCTCGCCGAGGCGAGCGCCGAGCTCGTCCGCGCGGTCCGGGCCGGCCGGCTGGGCAAGGTCGTCGTGCAGCGGGTGGACGGCGTCGAGGCGCTGGCCGGCGCGGGCACGACGGCCACGCCCGCCGACGACGCGGTGCGCGCCCTTCTCGACGCCGGGTTCCGTGCGACGCCGCGCGGGCTGCGGGCGGCCTGAGATGACGGCCGAGGGCACGGGACGGGCGCGCCGCCACCCCCTCGCGACCGCCAGGGGGTACGGCCGTGCCCGAGGGTGACATCCTGCGCCTCGTGTCCGCGCGGCTCGACGAGGCCCTCGCCGGCCGGGTCCTCGTGCGCGCGGAGCTGCGCTGGCCGAGCGCCGCCGAGGTCGTGCTGACCGGCCGGACGGTCGTCGAGAACGTGGCGTACGGCAAGCACCTCTTCACGCGCCTCGACGACGGCAGGTCGCTGCACACCCACCTGCGCATGGAGGGGTCGTGGCGCCTCGCGCGCACGGGTGCGCGGGACGCGCGCGGCGCGGAGCCGAACGTGCGCGTGGTGCTCGCGAACGAGTGGTGGACGGCGGTCGGGAACCGGATCGGCATGCTGCACGTGCTGCGCACCGCGGACGAGCGGGTGATCGTCGGGCCCCTCGGACCCGACGTGCTCGGCGACGACTTCCCGGAGACCGGCCTGCCCGAGGCGGTCGCGCGGATGCGGGCCGACGACGCGGCGGGCGGGAGCGGCCCCCGGCACCGGCCGGAGCGGGCCGTGACCGGCGTCCCCGTCGCGGAGGCACTCCTCGACCAGCACCTCGTCGCGGGGATCGGCACGATCTACACGGCCGAGTCGCTCTTCGCCGAGCGCGTCTACCCGTGGACGCCCGTGCGCGACGTGGAGGACCTGGAAGGACTCCTCCTCACCGCCCGCGCGCTCATGCAGCGCACCGTGCGTCACGGGTTCGACCCGCGCGCCGGCGTCGTGCGCCACGTGCACGGACGCACACGAAAGGCGTGCCACGTGTGCGGCACGCCTGTCGTCGAAGGTACGGCGAACGAGCCGCCGTACGACCGTCCGGTCTTCTGGTGTCCCTCGTGCCAGGCGCCGCCCGCGAGCCGGTGACGGCGGCGTCGCTGCCCCGGCACCTGCTCCGGGTCGACCGGGCGTGGACCGTCAGCCGACGGGCTGAAGGTCCTCTCGTCGTGCCGTGCCCTCGGGGTTCTGCCGTCCGAGGACCGCGGTCGCGAAGTCGGCCGGGATGGTGTCCGGGATGAGCAGACCCTCGGCGACGGCGACCCGGTCGCTGACCTCGCGCAGCACCAACGACATCGGGATGTCGAGCGCCTCGCAGATCGAGCCGAGGAGCTCCGACGACGCTTCCTTCTGACCGCGCTCGACCTCGCTGAGGTAGCCCAGCGAGACCCGTGCGGCCGAGGACACCTCTCGCAGGGTGCGCCCCTGTCGCTGGCGAGCGTCTCGCAGCACGTCCCCGATCTCTCGTCGAAGAACAATCATCTGGCGACCCCCTTCCGTGTCCCGTGCGCCCCCGGGAGCCGGTGTGGCCCCCACCTGGGTGCGCGAACTGCTCGTGCCGGTCTTCCTGTTCACTGCCCCGCGTGACGGGGTCGTCCTACCGTACCCCGCCCGCGGTCCGCTCACGTCTCCGGTGCGTCGTGCCGGACCGGCCGTCGGCGCGTTGTCCGTGCGGCCCACCGGTCGGTTGACGGTCCTGTTGGCGATCACGTGCTGTGCAACGTCCCGACGTGGGGCCTTGTTCCCGCGGCCGCCTGCCCGGCGAACCCCCCGCGGCACGTTCACGACCTCTCCACGCGCGGTGACGGCGACGCCGGCCGCCCGGCACGGGCGACCGCGGATCACCCGCCGATTTCACCCGGCCTGCCGTCGTCCGCGGCGGGTCCGTCGACCACAGCACGGGCGAGGTCGATCGCCGCCGCGACCGTCCCGGCGCGGACGGCCCCGCGCTCGCCGGCAAGGTGCAGCCGCCGCACGCGGGTCCCGCGCGGACCGCTCGCCGCGACGAACACCGTGCCCGGTGGCTGGCCGTCCTGCGAATCCGGTCCCGCGACGCCCGTGGTCGCGACCCCGACGTCCGCACCGAGCACCTCCCGCACCCGCTCCGCCATCTGCCGCGCGACGTCCGGGTGGACGGCCCCGTGGGCGGCGAGGAGCCCGCCGTCGACCCCGAGCACGGACCGCTTGACGTCCGTCGCGTAGGCGACGACCGCGCCCCGGAGCACGCGCGAGGCCCCGGGGACGTCGACGATCGTCGCGGAGAGCAGTCCACCGGTGAGCGACTCGGCCGTCGCGAGCGTCCACCCCCGCGCCTCGAGCGTCGCGAGGAGGCCGACGACGTCTGGTCGCGCGACCGAGGCCCCCGCACCCTCGGCGTCGCGCGCCGCCCCGGTCACGACGCCGACGCGCCGTCCGGGGCCGCCCCGCGCTCGGCGAGACGGGCCGCGCGGATCGCGTCGCGCCGCAGCCGCCAGCCCTGGTAGGCGTACTCGAGCCCCGTCACCACCGTGACGAGGATCGCCGCGGCGAGCACGACCCAGGCCACGACGCCGATCCACCCCGGCAGGTGCGACAGGGGCAGGAGGAAGAGCGTGATCGCGACGGTCTGGAGCACGGTCTTGAGCTTGCCGCCGCGGGACGCGGGCATGACCGCGTACTTGAGGACCGCGAACCGCAGGAGCGTGACGCCGAGCTCGCGCGCGAGCACGACCACGGGCACCCACCACGGCAGCTCCCCGAGCGGCCACGCGAGCAGGACGAGCGCGGTGCCGACGAGCAGCTTGTCCGCGATCGGGTCCAGGAGCTTGCCGAGGTCCGTGACGAGGTCGTACTTGCGCGCCAGGTAGCCGTCGAGCCGGTCCGACGTCGCGGCCAGCACGAAGATGCCCGTCGCGACGAGCCGCCAGGTGACGGACTCGCCGCCGTCGACGAGGAGCGCCCACGCGAAGAACGGGACGAGCAGGATCCTCGCCATGGTGACGAGGTTCGCGGAGTTCCACGGCGAGGGGACGGCGGTGACCACGTGACCAGCCTAGGGGGTCCTCAGGGGTGCCCCGACCCTCGTCCGCCACCACGGCCACGCGACGCCGTGCCGGCACCGGGCGGGCTCGGTGGGCACGCGGTGCGCGCTCAGCGCCAGCCCGACTCCACGTCGGCGCCGTCGTGGTAGTCGGTCGCGACCGGCGGCATGTGCCCCTCGGTGCCCTCGCCGTAGTCGTGCCCCGCACCGCCACCCGGCGCCGCGGCAGGCGCGGGCGCCTGGCCGTCGAAGACGTCCTGCGCCGGCTCGCCGCGGATCAGCGCGAGCGCCGACGGCAGCTCCTCCGGCGTCACGAGCACCTCGCGCGCCTTGGACCCCTCGGACGGGCCGACGATCTCGCGCGACTCGAGGAGGTCCATGAGGCGACCCGCCTTGGCGAACCCGACGCGCAGCTTGCGCTGGAGCATCGACGTCGAGCCGAACTGCGAGGTCACGACGAGCTCCGTCGCCTGGAGGAGCAGGTCGAGGTCGTCGCCGATGTCCTCGTCGACCTGCTTCTTCGCCGCGGTCTGCGTGACGTCCTCGCGGTAGACCGGCTTGAGCTGCCCCTTGACGTGCTCGACGACCGAGTGCACCTCGGACTCGGAGACCCACGCGCCCTGGACGCGCATGGGCTTCGCGGCGCCCATCGGGAGGAACAGCGCGTCACCCTGGCCGATGAGCTTCTCGGCGCCCGGCTGGTCGAGCACGACGCGCGAGTCCGCGAGCGAGGAGGTCGCGAACGCGAGCCGCGACGGCACGTTGGCCTTGATGAGGCCGGTGACGACGTCGACCGACGGCCGCTGCGTCGCGAGCACGAGGTGGATGCCCGCGGCCCGCGCGAGCTGCGTGATGCGCTGGATCGACGCCTCGACGTCGCGCGGGGCGACCATCATGAGGTCGGCGAGCTCGTCGACGACCACGAGCAGGTAGGGGTACGGCGCGATCTTGCGCTCGGAGCCCGGCAGCGGCTTGACCTTGCCCGAGCGCACGGCGGCGTTGAAGTCGTCGATGTGCTTGTACCCGAACGCGGCGAGGTCGTCGTACCGGGCGTCCATCTCCCGCACGACCCAGTCGAGAGCCTCGGCGGCCTTCTTCGGATTGGTGATGATCGGCGTGATGAGGTGCGGGATGCCCTCGTAGATCGTCAGCTCGACCCGCTTGGGGTCCACGAGCACCAGGCGCACCTGCTCGGGCGTCGAACGCATGAGGATCGACGTGATCATGGAGTTGATGAAGCTCGACTTGCCGGCGCCCGTCGCGCCCGCGACGAGGATGTGCGGCATCTTCGCGAGGTTCGCGACGACGTAGCCGCCCTCGACGTCCTTGCCCACGCCCATGACCATGGGGTGCTCGGTCCGCCGCGCCGCCGACGAGCGGAGCACGTCGCCGAGCACGACCGTCTCGCGGTCGGTGTTGGGGATCTCGATGCCGATCGCCGACTTGCCGGGGATCGGCGCGAGGATGCGCACGTCCGCGCTCGCCACCGCGTAGGCGATGTTGTTCGAGAGCGACGTGATGCGCTCGACCTTGACCTTGGGGCCGACCTCGACCTCGTAGCGCGTGACCGTCGGGCCGCGCGTGAAGCCGGTGACCTTCGCGTCGACCTCGAACTGCTCGAACGTCTGTGTCAGCGCCTCGACGACGCGGTCGTTCGCGGCGGAGCGCACCTTGTGCGGCGCGCCCTTGACGAGGGAGTCCTCGTTGGGCAGGAGGTAGACGGTGTCGCCCTCGAGCATCGGCTGCACGCCGCGCGGCAGAGGGCTGCTGGGCGGGGGCGGCGGCACGCTGCCCGCACCGTCGCCGGGGGCCGGCGCGACGGCGCCCATCGCGGCGGCCGCGGTGTCCTGCGCGGTGCCCTGCCCGACGGCGGGCACCGCCTCGGTGGGCGCGGTGCCGGGCGCCGGGTCGTCCCCGCGGCGCTTCTTGCCCCGACCGCGCGGGGAGTCCTCCTCGTAGTCGAGGAACGCCGCCGTCTCGAACGCCTCGTCACCGGAGAACCCGCCCTCGGGCTTCTCGATCTCGGCGGCCTCCGCCGCGCGCTGCGCCTTGGTCTTCCGGGGCTTGCGCGGGCGACGACCTGCCGGTGCGTCGGACCCGTCGTGGCGCGAGACGCCCTCCGCGAGCGCGAGCGCGTCGGCGTCCAGCTCCTCGTCGTCCGGGCGGTGGTTGCCCGTGAGCACGTCGTAGAGGCCGCGCAGCCGGCTCGGGATCCGGTGCACCGGGGTCGCGGTGACGACGAGGAGCCCGAAGAAGCCGAGCAGCAGGAAGATGGGGACGGCGAACCACGGCGTGAGACCGGTGGTCACGGGCGTCGCAGCGAGGTAGCCGACGATCCCGCCCGCGTCCTGCACCGCCTCGAAGCCGTCGCGCGGCGCGGGGAGGTCCTCGGAGATGTGCACGAGCGAGCACACCGACACGACGATGAGCGTGAGTCCGATCGCGACGCGCGAGTTCGCCTGCGCGCGCTCGGGGTGCCGCATGATCCGCACGGCGAGCCAGAGCAGCAGGACGGGCACCGCGACGCCGGCGAGGCCGAACGTGCCGGCGACGACCCCGTGCACGACGTCGCCGAACGTGCCCTGGATGCCCCACCACTCGCGGGCCGCGACGACGACCGCGAGGGCGATGAGGAAGAACGCGACGCCGTCGCGCCGGTGTGCCGGGTCCAGCTCTCTCGCTCCCTTTCCGATGGTGCGCACGAGCGCCCCCACGCCGTGCGCGGCGCCGAGCCAGACCGCCCGCACCGCGCGGACGGGCCATGGCGGCCCCGACGCGGGGCGCCGGGCGGGCCGGCGCGTGCCGGAGGAGGAGGACCGCCCCCGACCGGTGCCGGCGCGCGACGTGCCGCGGGCCGAGGACGAACCGCCGCGCGCCGAGGTACGGGGCGCTGGCGTGCGGTTGCTCGCGGTCCGACGTGCCTGCGGGGACGTGCGGGTCGCCATAGTGGTCCTAACCTACCTGCGGGGGACGACACGGACGCGGACCCGGCGGCGCGTGTCCCCGCCGGAGTGCCGCCGGGCGGCCGGCGACCTCGCGAGCGACGCCCGTGAACCGACGACCCGTGAGCGACCAGGACCGGAGGAGCCGTGCACGAGCCCACGCACACCCAGCGGAACGACGTCCCGAGCGACCCACGGAGTGGGCCGAGCGAACCACCGAGCGACCAGACCACCGCGGCCGCCGACGGGTCCGCGACCGCACCGCGAGCGCGCGACCTCGTCGAGGCGGTCCCGGGGGTCTGGGTCGCGACGGCGGAGATCTGGACGACGACGTCGACCGTCGTCACCACGCAGGACGGCGAGGCGTTGGTCGTGGACCCGGCGGTGACGGTCGCCGAGGTCGAGGGGCTCGCCGCCGCGGTGCGGGCGCGCGGCTGGCGCGTGACCGCCGGGTTCGCGACGCACCCGCACTGGGACCACGTGCTGTGGTCGCCGGGGCTCGGCGACGCGCCCCGCTGGGCGACGGCGCGCACCGCCGACGCCACGCAGCGGCGGCGGGCCGCGGTGCTCGCGTCGACCGAGGCCGCCGCGCCCGGCCACGACCCCGCGCTCGTGGGCGCGCTGACGCCGCTCCCGCGCGGCGCACGTCGGGTCCCCTGGCCGCAGGCCGCCCGCCCGGACCCGTGCTCGGTCACCGTGGTCGAGCACGACGCCCACGCGCCAGGCCACGCCGCGCTCGTGGTGCGGACGCCCTACGGGAGCGCGCTCCTGGCCGGCGACATGCTCTCCGACGCCGAGGTGCCGCTCGTCGACACCGACGGCCGCGACCCGGTCGGGGTCTACCGCGGCGCGCTCGACGCGCTCGAGCTCGCCGCGCGCGACGTGGACGCGCTCGTCCCGGGTCACGGGAGCCCCGCACTCGGACGCGCCGCGGTCGCCGCGCGCTTCGCGACCGACCGCGCCTACCTCGACGCCCTGGACGCCGCTCTCCGCGGCGGGACCACGCCCGACGACCGCCGGCTCACGGGCTACGTCGCCGAGTGGCACGACGCGCAGCTCGAGGCGCTGCGCTCGCGCTGAGGCCGCCCTACCCCTCCCACGGACGGTGCGGGCGGCGAACCGGAGCGCTGTCGACGCAGGTCGCCGGGCTCAGTCGTCGAGCCCGAGCTCCTCGGACCGGGCGAGCGCCACGTCGAGCGCCTGCTCGTCGGTGACGAGGCGGTGCAGGTGCCGTGCCGCGGCGTGCAGCGCGCCGAGGTCCGACCCGTAGACGCTCACCATGCCGCCCTCGGGGTCGAACCCGACCGCGTCCAGGACGCTCGGCTCGTGATCGGTCAGCGTGGCCCGGAGCGCGCCGGAGAAGTCGTACCCGGAGCCCTCGATGCCGTGCCGCTCGAGGGCGCCCTTGTGCTGGTGCCACTCCGGGCCGCCGGGCGAGTAGATGATGCTCCACCCCTGCGCCTGGGTCACGAGGTGGACAGGGGCGAGCGGGGCGAAGTCCTCGGCGTTCGTCATGCGGGAAACGTAGCGCTGACCACCCACGACGCCGCGGCGGACCTCCGGCGACGCAGCCCGAGCCCAAGCCCGGGCCCGGGCCCGGGCCCACCGTCGTCAGGCGAGGAAGAGCCCGATCGCGAGCGTCACGACGCCCGCGGCGAGGACCACGCCGCCTGCAGGGAGCAGCACGACGGCCCGGTTCGGCGCCTCGCGCCCCGAGCCCACGGCGGAGAGGAAGAACCCGGCGGGCAGGAGGATCGCGGCGACGAGCACCCCGGTGGCGGCGAGCCACCGCCAGAAGCCCGCGAGCTCGGTGGCCTCCGCGAGCAGCAGGCACACGAGCCCCAGGATGACGAGCACGCCCGCGTGCGCGTGCCCGGCGCGGAAGAAGGAGGTCTGGAAGCCCGTCGCCGGCACTCGTCGCGTGACGACCTTGACGAGGAACGCGCCGCCGGACTCGATGCCGACGACCGTGAGGAGGACGACGCCGGCGGTGATGCGGGCGGCGTCGGTGAGCTCGAGCACGGGTCCTCCTGGGCTGGCGGGACACCTCGGCGCACGGCACGCCGCGGGTTTGCGAACAGTGTTATAGAACAGCGTTCGCAAACCCGTGTCAAGCCCTCTAGACTCGTCGCGTGGCACGACCTCGACTGCACGACGACGCCCTGCGCGACCGACTCCTCGACGTGGCGTCCCGGGCCATCTCCGAGCACGGCGAGGGTGCCGTGACGGTCCGCTCGGTGGCGACGGCCGCGGGGACGAGCCCGTCGGCCGTGTACGCGCTCTTCGGCAGCCGTGACGAGCTCGTGGCCGCCGTGTCGGCGGAGGGATTCCGGCGGTTCGCGGCCCACCTGGCGACCGTCGAGCAGACCGACGACCCGGGTGCCGACCTCGCCGCGCTCGGCGGCGCTTACCGGGGGTTCGCCCTCGCGGACCCGCACTTCTACGCCGTGATGTTCGCGCGCGGGGTCCGGCCCGCCGCGGACCGTCCGCGTGCCGTCGAGGAGGCGACGTTCCTCGTGCTGCGCGACGCGGTCGCACGGCTCGTGCCGGACGCGAAGGCCGCCGACGACGTCGCGCTCGGGCTGTGGGGCCTCGTGCACGGCCTGGTCTCGCTCGAGCTCGCCGGCCTCGTCCCCGGCGACGACGCGGAGCGTGCCGCCCGCTACGGCGCGACGCTCGCCGCCGTCGGCCCCGGGCTGGTCCGGCGCACCGGGACGTGACGGTCACCCGACCGGGCGCGCGGCCCTTCCCCTGGACGAGACAAGTGGGCCCCCCCCCACCCCCCGCCCGGGGCCCCACCCCCAACACCACCCCCCCCCCCCCCCGCCCCCCCCCCCCGCCCCCCCCCCCCCCCCGCGACGCCGCTGGCTAGGGTGGAGC